>NZ_JBVKAK010000003.1:21733-622158 GCF_055639435.1 Streptomyces sp. NPDC039430
GCATGTCACTCTCGGTGGTGGGAGAGATGCACGGGTAGCGCACCCCGGGGAACGGGGGGGGGGGGGGGGGAGGGGGGTTGTGCGGCCCCGTGGCATCAGCCACGGGGCCGCACGGTGGGGGCACGAGGCACTCCTCTCCTACCTGGTCAGAAACCTGCCCCCGGGTTGTCCGTGTCCGGTTTCAGGTCCACGCTGTACAGCGGACCGTCCTCGATCCCCAGGGTGCGCATCAGTTCGTTGGTCGGAATCCTGTACCTGCCTCCGACGCGGAGGACGGGACAGGGGAACTCGTCCTTGCGGATCAGCCGGTACGCGGTCGTCGAGCCGATCCCGAGCGCTCGGGCCGCCGTGCGCAGATCCACTGCGACGGGCAGTTCGAACATTTCGGTGAAACTGAGTGGGCCCTCTGCCGGGTGGTTCATGCTCGCCTCCCCGCAGGGCGGACCGGCCGGGTGCCCACCCGGCGCCTGGACCGTCGCTTCTTCCGGGGGCCGTGATGCGTCGAACGGTCCTCCGGCGTGCCGTCGGTGTCGGCGAAGGCGCCCTTGCACAGATGCTCCGGGCGCACCCGGAAGCGCAGCGAGGCGCGCAGCCCGTCCGGGCCGTCCGGACGGTCGACCCGCACGTCCAGGCCCTCCTTGGCCGGAGCGTCCGCCTCCCCGTCGGACGCGGTGAGCGCGTGGTCCTGGGCGATGCGCTCGACCACGGTGGAGGGGAGCTCCCGCAGGCCGTGGCGGGCGAAGCGCCATGCCCTGGTGCGCGCCGCGTGGATCAGGGAGGAGTCGGAGAGCTGGCTCGCGGAGTCCGGGGCCGCCAGTTCCTCCAGGAGGGCCAGGACCATCTCGGCCTCCACGTCCGACCGATCGGCACGAAGGCGTGTGCAGACGCGGTGGACCGTCCCGGTTAACCGGGGCAGGGCCAGCCAGATCACCAGGAGTTTCCCCGTGCCGTGTGGAGCGAGGTCACTCAGCGCAGTGCGGAGCACCTCCTTCCAGACCGCGGCGGCGAACTGCGGTTCGGAGTCAGGCCCGTACAAGGCTCCGTGCGTCTCGGCGGCGGTCAGCCGGACCGGCTCTGCCCCCTCGGTGTCCGTAGGAATGGTCACGAGGACCGCGTCGCCGACCCGGGGTTTGTCGAAGTGCTGCCTCACCGAGGCGAACATACTGCTGGATGGTAGGTACATCAGGAAATATCCTCTCTCTGGGCTGAGAGTGCCAAAGGTGGCACGGTGCTGGACGGGCTGAAGTGCTGCGGGGTGGTCACATCACCCCAGATGCGGAAAGAACGGGAAGAAGCCCCAAGGGCCCCACTTTGATGCGTACGTATGCGGTGTTGGTCTTGTCGACCGGGAATCGCCGCCTTCGACCACGAGCGGGTGACAGGTGCGGAAAGGCCGCGAGCTCGCCGGTCGGAGGAGTTCGGAGGGTGGGGCCGAGGTGGGGGTGGGTGCCCGCCCGGGACGGGCACCCACGAGCTATGGAGCTCAGTCGGTCTCGGAGCGTGAGGCGTCCGGCGCCTCGGTGCGCGGGGTCGCCGGCGTGGTGCCCTCGGTCCGGCCGACTACCCGACGACGGCGGCTCGGCGGCCAGTCCGGGGACTGGCGCAGACGGCTCGCCCGACGGTTTCGCTGACGGTTGTTCATAGGGCCTGCGGTTCCTTCCTGATGGGTCAATGGATCACTACGCCGCCATCTCGCGCTTCTGCGAGCGGCTGGTGCCATCGTGCCCGGGGACGAGAGGAGGCCGCGGAGCGGAAACTGAGGGAAAACTGAGACCTGGGGGCGTGAAGAAGCAAGTGCGTGTGAAGCGGCACACCGCAGCGCACAGATGAAGGAGGCGCCGTCGAGGGGCCGAGCCACTGCTTCCGGTGCGGAGAAGGGAAGGCCGATGGAGGGGCACGTGCTGGGACCGGTCGAAGCCGAAGGGGACGGCGGCGGAAGGGTCTTCGGAAGCTCGAAGCCGGCCGCGCTGTTCGCACTTCTGGTGACATCACCGGGCTGCCGAAGCACCAGGCAGGAAATCGCCGAAGTCCTCTGGGAGGGCGTCGAGAACGCCGGCGGCCGGGTGGACCGTGCCGTCTCCGACCTGCGGAAGCAACTGGGCCCGGAGGTCGTGCCCCATGGCGGCAGGTCGGGCTACTGCACGCTCCGCGTACCAGATGGCTCCGTCGACCTTCTCCGTTTCCGCGACGGGGTGGCGAGAGCCGAGGGGCTGAGCCATCGGGCGCGGTTCGAGCAACTCGGAGCGGCCCTGGAGGAGTGGGAGGACGAAGAACCGCTACGCGGGTTGACGGGGAGCGGTTTCCGGCGGCTCCGGGATGAGCTGCGAGCCGAGTTGATGGCCGCTGTGTATGCCCGGCTGGACGCTGCCTGGAGGTGCAGGGAGGAGAAATGGCTCCGTGAGGAAACGGAGAAATGGTTCGAGCGCGCACCGGAACTGCCCGAGGTCTTCCGGTTCTACCTGCTCGCCCACGACGACCTGCCGGAGCGCCGACGTGAACGGCTCATCAAGGCGTGGACGAAGCGCAACAGAAAGCCGGACGCCGACTTGCGGAGCGCCATCGACCAGGTCCGGAGAGTCGTCCACCAGCCGGGCGGGACGCTCCTGCCGCCCGTACCCGACCAGTTGCCCGGCAGCAGACGCAGGCCGATCGGGCAGGACCAACTGATCCGCAGCCTCGTCGAGGCCGTGTGCGCGGAACAGGACGACGGCAACCTGGCGTTGGTCCTCATCAGCGGCATGGCGGGTGTCGGAAAGAGCACGGTGGCCCACCACCTCGCCCTTCGACTGCGGGAGCGGTTCCCCGACGGGGTGCTCTACGGCGGACTGAACGGGTTTGCCGACGGAGACGTGCGGCCCGCCGAACCGGAGGAAATCCTGAACGGGTTCCTGGCCGCGCTGCCGCCCTACACCACAGTGACCGGACCCGAGAGCAAGAGCAATGCGCTGCGGTCGGCACTCGCCCACCGCTCGGTACTCATCGTCCTCGACGACGCGCTCAACGCTCGGCAGGTGCTGCCGCTGCTCCCCGGAGACGGCACCTGCGCCGTGATCATCACCAGCCGCAACGACCTCTTGCGCCTGCAGTCCGAGAGAAGGGTGCTGTTTCACAAGATGGAGCCGCTGCAAGAGGCGGACGCCCTGGAGGTGCTCCAGGAGAAGGTGTCGGCCAAGGACCGGGCGAACTACGCCCAGGCCTTCAGCGATCTGGTCCGCCTCTGCGGCCGGTTGCCGCTGGCCCTTACCGTGGTGGCCCGGCTCCTGGAAGGCGGTGCGCGTCCGCTGCACACCATCCCCGCCCTGGTACAGGAGATGAAGGAGGAGCGGGCGAAGCTGGACACCTTGCATCTGCCGGAGCACGAACTGTCGGTCCGTGCCGCGCTGAACTGCTCCGTGCGCGTGCTGGGTGAGGAGGCCAGGCTGCTGCTGTGGCAGCTCGCAGTCCACCCCGGGCCGAGCGCCTCCTGGGAGGCGGTGATGGATCTCGGGAGGACGGCGGGCGAAGGAGCGCGCACCGACCGGGCGCTGATGGAACTCGTGGCAGCGAATCTTGTGGAGCTCCAGGGCGACCGCTATGGGCTGCACGACCTCGTGCGGGCCTTCGCCCGCCAGCACGTTCAGCCGGGTTCGGACGGAGAGACGGCGGACATCGAGCGGGCGACCGTACGGCAGGTTTTGGAACATCAGTTGCACAACGTCCGCGCCTGTGACCGGGTGCTCGACCACGAGCGCACCCTGCCCATCGGCGAGCCCGAAAGGGTCACGGTCACCGACCCCGCAGAACCGGGGCAGGCGATGGCGTTCCTGGACGGGGAGTACCCCGCCGTCCAGCGAGGCATCCGATTAGCCATCGGCCAGGGCATCGAACGTTACAAATGGCTGCTTTCGATGGCTCTGGTCACCTATCAGTGGCGCCGTCACCTCCTCGACGATGCGTTGAAGAACCTCCGATACGCCGCCGACGCGGCGGAATCCGCCGCCGCCCCGGTCGATTGCGCCATGGTCCATCGGATGTTGGCAGGGACACAGTGGCGGCTCGGCAAGTACGACTCGGCCGTTGGCCACCTGCGCCGGGCCGTCCGACTCAGCAAGGAGGACCACAGCGAGGAAGGCCGGCTGAGTCTGGCCCGGTCGTTGCACCGGCTCGGGATCACCCTGCGCAAGCAGGGCGACTGGATAGGGGCCGAGGAAGCGCTGTTCCAGGCACTGGAGTTGTGCCGGGAGGTCTTCGACGCGGTCGGGGAGGCGGCCACACTGAACGCCCTCGGCGCGCTCCACCACGACCGGGGCGATCACGAGCAGGCGCTTCGCCGGTGCGCCGACGCCCTGGCTGTGGTGGAGCGCACGGTGGAGCGCAGCGGCCTGGCCGACGTGCTGTTCACCCTCGCCAAGGTGAACCTGGCCCGCTCCGAGCGGGACGAGGCCGTCTCCCTGTACCAGCGGGCCTGCGACATCTACCGCGAACAGGAGAACTGGCCCAACGAGGACAAGGCACGGCTGCTCTTCGCGGACGTCCTGCTGTCCGCCGGTAAGTCCGAAGAAGCGGTAAGGGAGTTGGAGAGAGTCATCGTACTGCGCGAGCTGATGGGCGGCGAAGGCGTACGCGAGGTCCGGGAGCTGCTGGAAGGTCTGAGGTGACCCGTTCGACCTGCGACCGCTGGGTCGCCGTCATAGCCGGGGCGGATGGGTGCGGTAGTACTCGGTCGGGTCGGGGCGCAGCCGCTTCGACGGCCGCCGCGAGCCCAGCCGGGGCAGGTACGGGCGGAGCCGGTCGAACACCTCACTGACATCCGCCGGGCGCTCCTCCGCCTCCCACCGGACCATCCACAGCGCGAGTGAGGTGAACTCCGGGGGGAGCTTGGCGAGTAGGTCGGCAGGCAGCACCGGGCCGCCCGGTTCCGCCCGCTCCTCCAGTCCGCCGTAGGGAAGCCGCATGACGGTCATCTCCAGCAAGATGCAGCCGAGCCCGAAAATGTCCGCCCGCCGCGTCAGACCTGAGGGGCACGCGTCGGACTGCTCGGGAGAGGCCCAGCCACGCGTGCCGCGCTCGTGGAGTGTCGGCTCGTCCGCCATGATCGCGTGGCCCATGTCGATGAGACGAAGACGGCCGTCCGGTTGCACGATGACGTTCTCGGGTTTCAGATCACAGTGCACCAGATTCCGGTCGTGCACCTCCCGCAGAATTTCGCACAGTTGGCCGATGACGGACGCGACGGCACCGGGATGTCTGACGGGTCGGGCCGCCAACAGGACGTTCTGCAGTTGGCGTCCCTCGACGAATTCCATGATCAGGCATCGGCGCCCTCGGTGCGTCCCGGTGAAGATGATCTCGGGAATCGCCTGAATTCCCGTCAGCATCATCATGCGAGAGCCCTCTTCGAGAAGGTTCCTGCCAGCCCAGTGGAAATCGCTCTCGGGGCCGAGGTCCCGGGCCTTCTGGAGCTTCAGCGCCACCCTCTCCCCGCTCCCGCGGTCACGGCCGAGGAAAAGGTCGCCCTGACCGCCGTCACCGACCATGTCCAGCACTTCGTAGCGCTTCTCCACATTGCCGATCTCCTCGATCTCCTTCATGGCCAACCTTTTTCCTCCGTACAGAAATGGAGCAGGAAATGTCACAGCCATGGCTGCCCCCCGATGGGGTGACCCGCGCCTCCGAAGTCATCACGGTATCCGCCGGAATGTTCAAGGGAGGAGAATTCCGGTGCCCCGCTGCCGACGCCCTCAAGACCCGCGGCTACCACACCGCCGACCCCGTTCCGCGCCGCCGCGAGCGGCTGGAGCACTTCGCTCTCGGCCCCTTCATGGCCGCCTGCGACACCCGCTCTCGGCCCTCCGGCAGCCCGCCCCGGACACGTACCGCGCCCCTGCACGACGGCCTGAGGACCTGGTCGGACCATGGCGTGAAGGGGTACGAAGCGGCCTTCCCCACCAACCCGGAACGCCCCCTGAACGAGGTCCCCGAGCCGTGGACGTACCGCTACCGGCCGTCCGGCCCCGACCCGCGGAACGCTCAGGAGTACCGCTTCACCGTGTGGGGCCGCTGCCTGGCCTCCGCCGACGGTGCCTACCGTGAACTCCGTCTGCCCGTGCACCGCCTGAACCGGGACCTGCCGCCCGACGGGTTCACCGCCGCTGTCGCCTTGGTGCTGGCCGAGGGCACCCCCGGGCCTCCGCCGGAGCACGTGCGGATTGTGGAGTTCGCGCTGTTCGACGGCCGTACGCGGGAGCTCTTCGCCGGCAGCCGGGCGCAGGCGCTCACCCTGTACCGGGAGCACGGCCCCGATGCCCTGGCCGGCGTACTGGACGGACGGGAATATCGCCCCGGGTCCGCCTGCGGAGGATGCCCCTACCTGTCGGCCTGCCCGGCCCTGCGCGTGGCGCCCGGACTGCTGGGCATCGAGGCGCCGGACCGGCCCCGCCGCACCTGGTCTGTGACCAACGGACGCAACTACCGAGCCTGCCCGGCCCGCGACCACATGCGCCGGCTGCACCTGCCCACGGCGGACTCCGTCGAGCGCGAGGTGACGGCCGAGCGCGGCCGGGCCCTGCACGCCTACCTCGCCGACCGGCACGGCCACGGATCGCCTCGACGGTGCACGGTAGAGGTCCCCGAGGAGTGGGTGCCGGACGGATTCGACCTGCCCGACCACGAACGCACGCTCGGCGCAATCCTGTTGCGGCGGCATGCCGCGGTCTGCCCGCTGCGGTGCGTCGGGAACGGGACGGACGTGCGGACCGAACCCCGGGTGGTGCGGCACGACAGCGCCGCCAACGTGGTGGTGATCGCCGCACCCGACCTTCTCTACCGGGACGCCGGCTCGTGGGTATGGCGCGAGACCAAGACCTCCGCCACCGACCGGCGGTCCAACCGTCCCCTCCTGGAGCTCTACCCCCAACTGGCCCTGGCGGTCGTGCTGATCGCCCGCGGAGATCTGGGCGGCGCTCCGTCCCGTGCCCGGGTCGAGCTGGAGGTGCTGCGCCCCAGCGGCGCCGATCTGGAGATCATCGACCCCTTCGCCTCCGCCAACCGGACCGCGGCCGAGGAAGTCCTGCGGGCAATGGTGGCCGACTGGCACGGTGACGACCGCTACGCGGCCGTGCCCGGACGCTCCTGCGAGCGATGCGAAGTGGCCCGCTGGTGCTCGGCGTCGCCCGCCACCGAGGCCGCGGTATGAGGGCGGGGGCGGCCCGCCGGGCCGGCGGGCCGGATACCAGGGAGGCGCCCGAGGGCGTGGGCAGCGAACTTTTTCGCGAGCTCGCCTGCATGGTGGCGGCCCTCGCCGAGGTCCAGGGACTCCGCTCGTTCGCCCTGCCCTATCCCGGTCTCGCCCAGCGTGCGCTGGACCGCATGGTGATGCACTGTCTCGACGTCGGGGAGACACCGCCGAGGAGCCTTCCGGAACTGTGGGAGTGGTGCCGGGCCAGGCCGGCCGACGATCCGCTCTTCGCGGTTCCCGCCTCCCTGGTCACCCCAGGCGCGACGCTGGTGCACCCGGTCGGCCGGATGCCGACCCGGTCGTGCCTCGAAGTCGCCTCGCACGGGCCTGACGGCGGCGTGGCGGCGGACGCCCGCACACTTCTAAGTGACCTGGAAGTGCGGTACGGAACGGGGGAGCGCTACCGGCAGTGTCGGAGGTTCCTGGCCCGCCACCCGGTGGTCCGCCAGCGGGATCGCTTCGGGTCCGACTGGAGCAAGGCAGTCTGGAGCCGGGTCAAGGAATTCTACGGGCCGCTGCCCGAATCCCTGCTCGTCGACAGCGTCTTCCTGCGCTGTCCCTCGTGCGGGCTCCCAGCGCTGCCTCGGGACGGGGCCGTGCCGGTATCCGGGCCGTCCGCCACCGACGCGGACATCTGGTGCGAGGGGGAGGAATGCCCGCGCGACGATCCTCCGGATCTGATTCGCGATCCGGACCAGACGTGGATCCTGCGGCGTTCGCTGCGGACGTTCCTCGCACTGCCGCACCGGATCGAAGAGGCCGCCCGGGACGCACTGGATCGCGCCGGGATCGAACACGAGGCACTGTCGGGGCCTCTGTCCGCCTACCGGCTGAGGGACACCGGTCCCGAGATCGTGGACATCCAGGTGTACGACCGCCTGCAGCCGGCCCTCCTTGCCGTACATCTCACCGACAGCGCACCCCTCGCGGACCGCACGCTCGTCGTGGTTCCCGCCGTGCTCGCTGGGCGGGACGGCTACCGGGAGGCATTCACCGACGCCCTTCCCGCGCTCCTGCGGGACCGGCTGGTGCTCACCACACCCGTGGACCTCGTGCCCGACCTGGGACGGGCCCGGAAAGAGGAGAACGACGATGCGTAGCATCACCCCGCCCCTGACCGAAGTACTCCGCACACTCCAGGCGTTCCTGGGGCCGTCCGCCCCCAAGCCCGCCCTGGAAGCCCTCTGCCAGGTGGAACTCGGCCTGTACCTCCAGCAGAAGCTGATGCCGGGCAGCCCCGCGGGCAGCGCTTGGGTGTTGTTCAGCGGGTACGGATTCGCCGAGGCGTACGGAGCGCCGCTGCCACCGGGCACCGCACAGACGCTGCGTGTCGCACGGTACTCGCTGTGGACGCTGCGCAGGAGCCGTACCTGGCGCGAGGCGCTGGAGAGCTACCAACTGTTCGACCCCAGGGTGCGCGGCTACGACGTATCGGACACCGAGTCGCCCGCGACCCGCCGCGAACTCTCTGTCGCCGGAGACCGCTTTCCCGTCTACGAGCAACTGCTGCGTGCCGCACCGCCGCTGGCGGGCCGACGCATGCCGGTCGCGGGCCAGGGGCCGCACGCCTTCCCGGTCAGCCGCACCTTGGCCATCGTCGACCTGCCGCCCGTCCCTCACACTCCCCTCGTCGCCCACGACATGGACCTGGAACCGGCCGGCGGCGGAGAGCCCCTGGTTTTCACTAGGAAGAGCCTGGAGCGCACCGCGGCGGAGATGGACGCCACGCACGCCCGCGCCGGCCTGGGAAGGCCGCCGCGCTGGCTGGAGCGGCTGCGGGCCTTCGACTTGTCCACCAAGGAGAACGGCACGTTCCACAAGGCCGCCAAGGATGAGGACTTCACGTTCACGGTCGACGGGATTCAGCACCTGCTCGGTATCGTCGGCGCGGGCAAGAGCACGCTGCGCGACATCATCGCCGTCCATCTCGCCAAGCTCGGCAAGCGCACCACCATTGTGGTCACCGACGTTGCGGAGGTGCTGAAGCTCGTCCGGCTCTACAACCTCTATACCGACAGCGCCGCCGCACCCGTGCTCGGCTCCTCCGGCCGGGAGCGGCACGCCCAGCGGCTGCACCGTCGGCTGGCGGGCCGGGGCGAGCACCGGCTGCTCGCACACGATGACCCGGCCTTCGCCTACCTCGGGACCTCCTGCGTGCTCAACATCAGGCGGCAGGGCGCCACTTCGTCCACCGAGCCGCTCGCCTTCGGTGAGGCACCCTGTTCCCGGCTCCGGCCACCGTCGGACCCGCGGCGCGACAAGGGCGGTGGACGGGCTTCCGAATGGCAGAAGAGGACGACGAGCTGCCCGTTCTGGTCCGCCTGCCCCCGGCACCACGGAGCCCGCACCCTGGTCGGCGCCCTGATCTGGGTGGCCACGCCGGCCGGACTGATCGACGCCTCGCCGCCCCGCTCCCAGAACGGCGAACGCATCCGCTACCTCGAACTCGCCTGCCGCCGCAGCGATCTCGTGATCATCGACGAGGCCGACCGCGTCCAGATGCAGCTTGACCAGACCTTCGCACCCGCCGTCGTCCTCGCCAGCGACGAGGACAAGGGCCTGATCGACCAGCTGAGCCGGCACAAGATCCGGGAACTCGCGGCGAGCGGGCGCACCCAGCTTTCCGAACGGGAGGTGGAGACCTTCGCCGCCGCCCTCAACACCGCCGGATCGGCCACGGACCGGCTGTACGCGATGCTCGTCGCCGGGTACGAGCTGCGCAACTGGGTGCGGACGGGCTACTTCAGCGCCTGGACGCTCCAGCTCGGACTGCTCGACGAACGCTACGAACTCCCCGACGGCAGCGGGCCGGAACATCGGAACCACGCCCCCAGACAGGCCCTCGGCAAGCTTCTCGATGCCTTCCGTGACAACCCCTTCGGCGACCGCCGCCGCAGGACGGAGGAGGACTTCAGCCGACTGACCGCCCTTCTCAACGAACTGCTCCATACCGGCAACCCGGAGAACACCCGGCGCCACGTGACCGAGGTCATGGACGAGGTCTTCCACATCGACCCCCAGTACATGGCTGACCGGAAGCAGAAGTACAAGGAGGTGTACGACGAGTGGCAGCGCGAGGAGGAGGAACGGCAGAAGAAGCGTGGGCGCCGTTGGAAGCCCAAGCCACCGCCCCAGACCCCCGAGCAGTGGCGGCAGAAGCTCGCTGAACGCTTCGAGTTCACGCTGCTGCTCAGTGCCCTGGAACCCCGGCTCGCGATGATCAACGCCATGTGGTCCCGCGTCGAGGCCGCCCTCAGCCTGGGCTACAACACGATGTACCGTCGGCCGCTCGACTACGGCCCGATGGTGCCCGAGGCCCCGATGGGCAACGTACTCGGCTTCCAGTTCCGGGTTCCGGGCGAGGACGAGGGCGGAGTCCGCAGCGGTGAGCTGACCTTCTTCCGGTGCAGTGGCGTCGGACGTGAGCTGCTGCGCGCCCTGCCCCACCTCGCTTCCGTCGACGGGAGGCCAGGAGCCCATCTGCTGCTCATGTCCGGTAGCAGCTGGGCGGGCGCGTCCAGCCGCTACCACGTCTGCGTCCCGGTCGGTGTGATCATCGAGCCGCCGGCCGAAGTGACCGAACGCATCGCGAACGAGAGCCTGATGCGCTTCGAGTTCATCGACGACGGCGACGAGAAGCTGCGCCTGTCGGGAACCCACCCGGACGACCGTCCCGAGAAGCTGCGCCGCATTGCCACCCACCTCGGCGCGGGGGAGTACGACGCACCCGAAGGAGGGCCTTTGGAGCGCGAGTTGCTCTACCTTCGCCCGGGGCGCCGTGACCGCATCCTCCTGCTGGTCGGCAGCTACGCCGAGGCGCGCATCGTTGCCGACACCCTGCACAATCTCAACTCCCGTTGGCGCGACAGCGTGTTGTGCCTGGTCTCGGACGACGAGGAGATCGCCCCGGAGGATGAGGCGCCGTCCGCCTATCGCGCCCGGTCACTGCGCCGGGGCGACGTCGAGCACCTCAAGGACCTTGACGCGGACATCCTCGTGGCACCCCTGTTGGCCGTGGAGCGGGGCCACAACATCCTCAACGACGAAGACGAGGCGGCCATCGGCACGGTCTATTTTCTGGCACGGCCCAATCCGCACCCCGAGGACCTGTCCCTGGCCGTCCACGCCGTCAACGACTGGATCGTCCGCGCCGTCACCGGCGGTGACTTCGATACCTGGGCACGGGGACAGGCCACCGTCGAGGAAGGTGCCGACGAGATCCGCCGCCTCGCCCGTTCGCGCTGGTACCAGGTACTCGCCCGTTCAATGGCGTGGAGCCGCCTCGACGACGAGGCGCGGGAGCAAGTCACCTGGGACATGCTGGTCCTGATGTGGCAGGTGATCGGGCGGCTGGTGCGCGGCGGCGTACCGGCCAGGGTGGTCTTCGTCGACGCCGCCTTCGCCCCGAACCGCGAAGCCGTTCCACCGCGAACCGACACCCCCGCGTCCAGCCTGCTGCACAGCGTGCTCGACGTGCTGAACCCGTACTTCGACGGCGGCACGAAGAGCGCGGAGGAGCAGTTCATCGCCCGCGCCCTGTACGAACCGCTCCGGCGCATGCTCACTCGACTGCTCGCCCCTGTTCCCGCCCCGGCCTACCCGTAAGCGTCGAACTCCAGCTTCCAGGAGACAATTTCGTGTATCACACCATTCGCGTAGCGGCCTACGAACCCGACCCGCTCCGTGGACCGTGGCGGGAGGAGATGAGGGTGCTGCGGCTCGGTGAGGAGTTGCACACCGAGCTCACCAGGATGCACGCCGCGGCCGACAAGGGGTCCGTGCGCCCCGACCGGCTCCCCGTACGCAGACTCAACTCCCTGCTCCAGGCGATGGCCCCCGGTGTCATCGCGACCGGTCGCAACGCCGGAACAGACGGCCGCCTGCCGTGGTTCTACGCGCGGGAAGCCGTTCCGCCGGAGGTACTGGCTCCGGTGATCGGCACTTGGGCAGCGGGCATGTGCCGGGAGGAGGACGATGCCGAAGGCGCCGATCTGGAGGAGAGGCTCCGCTCCGACGACCCGACCGAGGTCGTGCAACTGCCGCAATGGGAGGCCGAATCGGTCGACCTCGCCGAGACCGTGACCTCGGCGGGCGGAACCGCCGAACCCGCCGCGCGGCTCTACAGCCTGCTGCCTGAGTGGGTTGCCTTCCGGCTGGCCGCCCGGACGTTCCACACCGGGGGCACCACACTCGACTTCCGCGTCGAGAGCTCGGGCAACGGTGCGCGACTGGTCTCCTGGCCGCCCCAGCGGTACGGGCACCGCGGGCGGACCTGGTACTACTCGGCCTGCCTCAACATCACCGTCCACACCGTTCCGTTCGCCCCACGGTTCCGCGTCCATGTGTCCACCCAGGTACGCCGGTGGGCCACTCGGCTGGACGTACGGCCCCACCAGCTCGGCGGCACTACCGTCCTGCTCGATGCTCCGCTGCCGTGGCCGGGAGGGCCGGACCGGGGCCACCGGCTGATGGTGAACACTCTTGGCTACGATTGGCGGCTGAAGGAACTGGCCTGGCGCCATCACAGCCCTGTGCCGCTCGTGCCCGAACTAGACATCGTACGCAACTATCCTCAGCCCGGAGCGCTCTTCACTCATCCGGAACGTTGGATCAACGGGTCCGGGGACGTGGCCGCCGGCATCGTCTACCACCCGTCGATCGGCCCGCACAAGGTCGGACCCGGGCTGATGCCACGGGAGCGGGCGGATCTGGACGCCTGGGTCGAGGAAGGCTTGCGCCCCATGCTGACCCGGGTCCCCGACCTCACGCGGGTCACCCGGAGTAACACCCCCTCGCTGCTGCCCCGTTCGGGTGCCGGACGTGGCCCGGGCGTCCGGGAAGCGCAGCTGGCCTTGCAGCGGCGGGCGGCGCTGGCGCGCGCACTGAACGGCCATCCCCTGGAGATCGACGTCTTCTGGCAGTCCCCGGAGACCCGTGCCGCACTGCTCGCGGAACTGCCGAAGCTCATCGGCTTCCCTCCTGGGGAGAGAGTGGGGGCGGCCGACGACGACACCTGGCGGTGGCGCGACGAGGGGGTCGAGATCCGCGTACGAGCCCGGCCCGCAGGACCCTTGGCCGACGCCCTGCCGGTCCTCCGGGAGCGCAGGCGCCCCAGGGTCGTCCGGCTGGCCGAAGCCGTCGAAGAACGCTGCCGGCTCGTAGCGGACCGGGTGGTCCCGCGACCTGACGGGGCCGGAGTCGTGATCACGGAGATCGCCAGCAAGGAGCGCTTCGCCGCCGTCCCTGACTCCGACCCCAAGCACGCGCTACGCATCGCCTGGGCGCGGCAGGGCCGGCTGAGCCAGTTCGTCAACCTGCCCGACGACGCCGAAGGGGGCCTGGAGCACCGAGCCAGGTGGACCTGGCTGGACGCCTTCCGGCAACTCGGCGCGATCAGCCCGCCCGCCCACCGGGTAGGAGCAGGAATTCCCGGCGACCTCCAGTACGCGGCGCTCTGGCTCGTACGCCACACCAGGAAGGGGCCCACGCGCTGCCCCGTCCGCAGGCTGGTCGCGGTGCGGGTCCGCCCCGGGGACGGACCGGGCGTCATCGAGGGGTGGGATGCCGAGCGCGCCGAATGGGTGCCGTACCCCAAGCTGTTGCTTCTGCTCTCCCAGACAGTGGAGCCGGTGGCGGGGGAGGAGGTTGATACGGGAGGCCTTGGCGACGGCGAGGCCTCCCGGGGAGGGCTACGGCCAGCTGCCCGGCCGGGCGTGGAGCAGCACAGGCACCGGGAGACCGAACGGCAGATCCGTGCGCTGCTCTTCCAGCTCCGCGACCGCCCGACGCTCCTGCTGGCGGACGCCGGCAATCTGCGCCAGAGCTGGCCCGGCCTGCGGAACGGCGTACTGGACCGCGACGTGCTCGGCTTCGGTACCGAACCTGCCCAGCGCCACACCCTCTACGGCGACGACCTGCGGGTGGTGCTCGTACGGGACGCCAACGCGCGTGAGGAAGTGGCGGAGTGGTACGCGCACGACGCCAAGGACAGGGTCGGCTTTGCCGAGGGAGTGTGGGGGACGACGGAGACGGAGAACCGTGTCTTCGCGAGTACGGCCTCGACCCCGCACACGGTGGCGAAACTACCGAAGGGACTCATGAAGTTGGCGCCCACGGCACAGGGTCGGACAGCACCGGGGAAGACCGCCTGGAACCCCGGGCAGCTACAGATCACCGTGCTCGGCTGCCTGTCGGAGAAGGCGCTGGCGGACTCGGGGCGTGAAGGGGACCTGCCCGACCGGCCGGCGGAGTGGGCGACGCTCACGCACCAACTGCGCTACCACGACGACTACCCGCCGCTCGCCCGGCCCCTTCCGTTGCATCTGGCGCGCCTCGCCGGTCAGTACGTGCTTCCGGTGGCCAGAACGAAGGAGGAGGGGAGTACGTCATCCACTCCATGAGCGAGGCGCCATCTGCATAGGACATCCCGACGAACCACGCTGTTAGGGTCACTGGGCATTGGTCGCGAGGTTACGACGTGTCGCAGCTGCTGAACGTGTGCCAACCCAGCCCGGGAAGCCCGGCAGATCCGCGAGCTGGCGCAGGACGTTCACAGCGCACGCTTTCAGGGCAAGGGCGGCGTCCTGTATGTTCCGCAACCTCTGCTTCCGTCGCGCCCTCCCCACCAAGTCAGCCCGCACTCATCTCGGTGAACTGATAGGTGGCGAGGCACCTCTCGATCTTTCGTGGACCGACTGGAGCGGGTGACCCTCGGTGGGATCATTGAGCGCGATTACCTTCTCCGCCGTGACGCCCAATTGACGCTCTGCGTGCCTGGTGACCCTGCTCAGAAGCGCATAGATCGGTATCACGAACACTCTCCAGGGCAAGACCGTGATCGCGTGACCCACGCCACAGCATCGGCAATCGTATATGGGTGATCAAACTGCTTGCGGGGGCCGGTCCCGTATGCTTCGATGCTCGAAAGATGGACATGTAAACAAATAAATTGTCCGGACTTGAGCTCGCCAATGGTGTGCCAGGTGTCCCGATGGATTAACGGTCGACGAATGAGGGCAGTCGTGCGGCTGGGTGGTTTCGGTGGGGTTGAGGGTGGACGGGACCGAAAGTGCCGTGCGTGTTCGGAACACGACTTCTTGGAGCGAGATGGATATATCGGTTACCTCTGAGCGCGGGCGAGAAACGCCGTCGGTGGAGGAACGGTTGAGGCTGGGTATTGCCGACTCCTCGCGCTTTCGTATCGCGGAGCAGGTCGCTCTGAGCCCCCGTGGTGACAGCGTGGCGATCACGGTCCGCGGGGCGGATGAGTCGAAAGACCGCTGGACGTCCAGCCTCATCGTGAAGAGCACCGCGGACGAGGCGGGCGAGGGCGAATTAGTCGCGCGGGGCGGGGCGGACGCGCCGTGTTGGTCGCCGGATGGGGAATGGCTCGCTCATCTGGGCAAGGAAGACGGCGAGCCCGGGACCTCGGTGCTGGTGTGGTCCGCCACTACGCGCACGGTCCGTTCGCTGGTCCGGGGCCTCAGGGCCGCCAGTCACCTGATGTGGTCGCCGGACGGCGGCGAACTGGCCTTTGTCGCCGCCGCTGAGGACGCTGAGGCCGGGGAGGCCGGCGTCGACGTGCGGGCGAAGAGTCGTCCCCGGGTTATCAAGGACCTCGGGTACAAGATGGACGGCGTCGGCCTCGTTCCTCCTGCGCGCCGTCACTTGCATGTGGTGAAGCCGGATACCGGTGAGGTGCGTCAGCTGACCAGGGGGGACTTCGATGTCTACGCCCCGGCCTGGTCTCCGGACGGGCGGACGGTCAGCCTCGGCCTCAGCCGGGCGGCCGGCCATGTGCCATGGCCTCTCGCCGATGTGTATCTGCTGCGGACCGCCGATGGGGATATCCGGCAGGTCTGCGACTGGGGCGGCACCGTCGTCTGGACGGGCTGGACGCCGGACGGCCAGGTCGTCTTCGCGGGGCAACGCTGGGCGGGCCCCTGCCGGCGCGGCAGCTTGTTCCATCTTGACGGCCGCTCGAAAGAGCCGGTCGATATCCTCGCCGGATTCGATCGGCGCCTGGTGGCCTCCGCGCGCGGCGCCGCGCCCGCGGCCGTATTCCTCGGTACCGGGGAAATCCTTTTCTGTGCGCGGGAGGCAGGGTGTACGTGGGCGTACACGGTTTCTCTCGCGGGTGGCCCCGTAACTCCATGGTTCACCGGAAAATCCACCGTCATTCAGGGATTGAGCGCCTCGGCGGAGGCCGCCTCGCTGGCGCTTGTGATCAGCGATGCCGAAACGGCGGGCGATGTCTATGTGATGAAGGGCGACACGACCGAATTCCGCCGGATCACCCACCTCAATCGATGGGCGGACCGGGCGGCGATCACGCCGGCCGAGGACATTCGGTTCTCTCCGCCGGGCCGTGCCGAATTGCACGGTTATCTGCTCCGAGGGCGTGCCGAAGGGACCGAAGGGCCCACGCTCTTCGACATTCACAGTGGGCCCGATTTCGCCTGGCGGCCCAACTTCTCTCCCCGCTATCTCTATCAACAGGTACTGGTGGACCGAGGGTGGAATATTCTGCTGCTCAATCCGCGCGGCAGTGACGGCTACGGTGAAGAATTCATGCGCAGCCTGGTGGGGCGCCTCGGATTCAGCGAGGAGGAGGACTTCCTGTTCGCCCTCGACTCCATGGTCCGTGACGGACTCGCGTACGAGGGGAAAGTGGCTGTCATGGGCTACAGCCATGGTGGCTTCATGACGAACTGGCTGACCTCCCGCACCGACCGGTTCGCCGCGGGCATCAGCGTCGCCGGAGTGTCCAACTGGACGAGTCTGTACGGGACGTCCTCCCTGGGCGCGACGACCACGCCCGCTCTCCTGGGCGGAACACCCCGGGAACTGCCCGAACGATACGCCGCCAGCTCACCCTTGACGTACGCCTCAGGCGTTGAGGCACCCACGCTCCTCATGCACGGTGAGAGCGACCTCATGAATCCGATCGGCCAGAGCGAGGAGTGGTTCACCGCTCTGCGCGGTGCAGACCGTACGGTGGAATTCGTGCGCTACCCCGGGGGCCGGCACCTCTTCATGCACAACGGCGCCATCAGCCAGCAAGAGGATTACGGCCGACGCATCGTGCGCTGGCTCACGGAGCATGTGGAGGGCCGGTCCACACAGGCCCGCGGGGAAGCAGCCGGGACCCGGGCCCGCCGGGAAATGGCCGGGACCCAGGGGCAGGGGGACAGCCTGTGAGCCGTCACGATGGTGTGGCCCAGCGCTTGCTCACCGACATCGTGTGGGAGAGGGCGAGCGTCCGGCCCGACGGGCCCGCCCTCGTCGAACTGCGCGAGGCCGGCGGTGACGTGGCGCTCTCCTGGCGGGAGCTTGTGGACCGCGCCGACCGTACGGCATCGGTTCTGGCCGGACTCGGCGTACGGCCGGGCGAGGCCGTGGTCGTCCAACTGCCGAACTCCGCGGACTTCGTCACGGTCTCACTGGCGCTCCTGCGCATCGGAGCGGTGGTCTGCCCTGTGCTCCCCAGCCTCCGTGAGAACGAACTCGCCCACGTCCTGCGGCGTTCCGGGGCACGCGTCCTGGTCGTGCCGGAGATGTTCCGCAACCGCGCCCATGCGAGAGAAGTGGCCGCCATGACCAGGGGCGGGCCGGTCGCGGCGCTGGAACACCTCCTGGTGGCGCGGGGGCACTCGCCCGTGGACCGGCTCACCGACGCCGAGCGGGACGAGGCGCACCTCGCGGTCCACGAGCTCGGCGCGTGTGTGGCCGAGGCCGGGCCCGCGGGTGAGCCGGTAGGTCCGGCCGGGCATTCTCCGCACGATGTCGCGCACCTGCTCTTCACCTCCGGCACCACGGGGGAGCCCAAGGGCGTCCCCCACCGGATGGACACGCTCAACCGGGCCGCGGAGCTCACCGGCGACAGGCTCGGCCTGACGGCTCTCGACCGGGTGCACATCGCCGCGCCCATGGCGCACCACAGCGGATTCCTCTACGGGATGTGGCTGTCCATGCTGCTCGGCACCGTGCAGATCCTCCAACCGGTCTGGGAGGCGCAGCGGGCGCTGCGGGCGTTCCGGGACTGGGGCGGCACGTTCATGCAGGGGTCGACGCCCTTCCTGCTCGACATGGTCGACGCGGTCGACGCCGGCGCGGAGGCGCCGCGGTCGCTGCGCACTTTCGTGGTGACGGGCGCGTCGGTGCCACGCGCGCTGGCCGCGCGCGCCCGCGGCTCTCTGGAACTGCGGGTGTGCGCGGCCTGGGGGAGTACGGAAACCTGCATGGCCACGCTGTCCGCACCCGAGGACGATCCGGCGATGGTCGCGGCCACGGACGGGCGTCCGCTGGACGGGGTGCGGCTCAGGGTGACGGACGACTCGGGCGCCGTGCTGGAAACCGGAAGGGAGGGCAATCTCGAAATGACGGGACCCTCTGTCTTCGAGGGATATCTGGGCCGGGACGATCTGACGGCCGAGGTATTCACCGGCGACGGCTGGTACCGGACGGGTGACCTCGCCGTGCTGGAGTCCTCCGGATATGTGCGTATCACCGGTCGCGTCAAGGATGTGATCAACCGCGGTGGGGAGAAGATACCGGCCGGGGCCATCGAACAGCTGGTGAACGCCCATCCGTCCGTCCGGGAAGCCGTCATCGTCGGAATGCCCGATCCGAGACTCGGGGAACGCGCCTGCCTGTTCGCGGTGCTGTATCCCGGAGAGGTGCTGGATCTCGAAGGGGTCCGGGCCCATCTGGATGGTGAGCGGGTGACGAAGCAGTACTGGCCGGAGCGGGTGGAGATCGTCGACGCACTGCCCCGCAATCCGGCGGGCAAAGTGCAGAAGTATGTGCTGCGTGAGCGCATTCGGGGCCGGAACGTCTGACGCGTCCGCCGGAAGAGGTTGGCATGGCGTCACACAGGGGGTGACGCCGTGGCTTCCTTCCCGGTCGGCCGCGTGGAAGCCGCGGCCTCGGCCAACGCCGCCTCGATCTTGCGGTTCGTGGTCATGGGCACGGTGGCCAGCGTGGCGACGGCAAGGAACATCGCACCCATCAGATACGGCGCGCGCAGGCCGGCCACGGTCGCCAGATAGCCGCCGAGCAGTGCGCCCAGCGGGGTGGCGCTCACCGCCATCAGGCGAGCGGCGGCGGAGACACGGCCCATGAGTTCCTCGGGGACGATCGCCTGGCGGACCGACGGCCCCAGCACCATCGAGACGCCGAACGCGGCGGCGCGAACGATCATCGCGGCACCCGCCGGTGCGGGGCTGCTGGAAAAGCCGATCGCGAGTTGCGCACCGACCAGGAGGCCGGCTCCCAGAGTCAGCGCTCCTCCGGTGCCGAGCCGGTCGCGGAGCCAGCCGGCCATCGCGGCACCCGCCAGTCCTCCGACTGCCTCGGTGGCGAGCAGGAGCCCGTATCCCCCGGGGCCGAGGCGCAGCTTCTCCTGAGCGAACAGGACGAAGACAGCGGTGCCCGCGCTGAAGGCGAGGTTGCCGAGAGCAGGGCGCAGCGACAGCCCGAGCAGTACGGGGTGGCGGAACAGATAGGCGGCGCCGGCCCGCGCGTCGACGAGCAGCGGACCCCTGGGCGCGGGGGGTTTCCTCGGGGTCACGGGCAGCGAACGGATCACCAGGGCGCTGAACACGAACGACAGCGCGTCGGCGAGAAACGGGACGGCGCGGCCGAGGGAGAACAGGGCGGCACCGGCCGGCGGGCCGAGGAAGCCGTTCGCACTGGTCTGGGTGCCGAGCAGGCGTGCGTTGGCCTTCCGCAACCGCGCGGGGTCGCGTGCGAGGAGTTCGGGCAGATAGGCGGAGGCGGCGGTGTCGAACAGAATCTGACCGATGCACAGCGCGAACGCGATGGCGATCAACAGCGGGATGCCGATGAACCCGGCGGCGACGGCGGCCACCGCCGCGATGAGCAGTGCGGCGCGGGCCGCGTCGCATATCCACATGGTGCGCCGGCGGTCCCAGCGGTCCACGAGCGCGCCGCCGACCAGCCCGAACAACAGCCACGGCAGCCGGGACGCCGCGGCGACCACGGAGATCACGACGGGATCGCGGGTCACGCTCGCGGCCAGCAGCGGCAGTGCGGACATGTAGACGCCGTCGCCGAAAGCGGATACGCCCGACGCGGCCCAGACCCGCCGGAACGCTTTCGGCAACGCGGCCTTGTCGGTCAACGCCTCTCTCCCCTCTGAAGCCTCTCTCCCCTCTGACCGCTGACGCTTCAGAGGCCCTCTGACGCCTCAGAACGGAGGCGCCGCGGCCCGGTCACGGATGGTCACCCACCGCCATTCGGTGAATTCCTCCCAGTGGTTGAGGGCGCCGTGCCGGCTGCCATTGCCGGAGGCTCCCAGTCCGCCGAACGGAACGTACGCGTCGTCCTCGATGGTCGGATCGTTGATATGGGCCATTCCGACGCGCAGCTGACCGGCCAGGGCCTCGCCCCGCTCCGGGCTGCCGGTCAGCACCGACGCCACCAAGCCGTATTCGGTGCGGTTGGCGACGGCGAGCGCTTCCCCCTCGTCCCGGACCCGGACGACCGGTGCGACCGGACCGAATATCTCCTCGCGGAACGCGGGCATCTCCGGGGTGACGCCGTCGAGCACCGTAGGCCGATAGAACAACTCCCGGTACGTTCCACCGGTCCGCAGGCGCGCACCGGCCGCCACCGACTCCCCGACGATCCCGTCGACGCGCTTGAGCTGCCCGGCGTCGATGAGGGGACCGATCCGGGCGTCCTCCTGCCAGGGGTCTCCCACCGGAAGCTCGTCCGCCAGCGCGGTCAGCCGTTCCACATAGGCGTCCGCGACCGAATCGACCACGATGTGGCGGCCGGCCGACATGCATATCTGACCCTGGTGGAAGAACGAGCTGAACGCGCCGATCCCCGCGGCGGCCTCGATATCGGCGTCCGCCAGGACGATCAGGGCGTTGTTGCCGCCGAGTTCCAGCGAGGTCCGTTTCAGCGCACGTCCGGCGCGCTCGCCGATGGCCCGGCCCACACGGGTCGAGCCGGTGAACGCGATGAGCGATACCTCCCGGGCGTCGACCAGGGCTTCCCCGGCAGCGGCACCACCCGGCAGTACGTGGAGCACGCCCTCCGGCAGTCCGGCATCCTCGAAGAGCCGCGCCACCAGCTGCCCGCCGCAGACCGCGGTCCGTGCGTCGGGCTTCAGCACGACCGCGTTGCCGAGCGCGAGGGCGGGTGCGACGGCCCGCATGGACAGGACGAGCGGTACGTTCCACGGGCTGATCACGCCCACGACGCCAACCGGCACCCGGATCGCCGTACTGCGCCGGCCCGGCACCGGTGGCATGAGATGACCGTACGGCTGGCCCGGCAAGCCCGCGGCGACCAGCAGTTCGTCGTGCACCGAAGCGATCTCGTGCTCCGCCTTCGCCCGTATCGAGCCGCTCTCACGGATCAGCCACTCCACGAACTCCTGCCGGTGCGCGAGCAGCAGTTCCGCGGCGCGGCGCAGCACCGCGATCCGCTCCTGGTGTGCTGTCTTCGCCCAGCGCGGTTGCGCCGCCTCGGCCAGGGCCGCGGCGCGCCGTACGTCGGCGGGGGCGGCGAGCCCGACACGGGCCAGCGGGCGGCCCGTGGCCGGCTCGACGACGGGGGCCGCCCCGCCGCCCGGCCGTACCCAGCCGCCCGTGCTCAGTGCTCCGTCCAGTGACTCGGGAGTCAGCAGTGGGGACATGTCTCTCCTAGGGCGTGTTGCGAAAGTAGCGCCGTCCGCCCGCGGGGCGTCGCGGACCAGGCGGGACCTTCGCAACACGCCCTAAGTCCGTGTGCCCGGGGCCGGCGTCCATCGACGGCAGCAAGGTCGACCTCTCGTCGATTCGCGGCGGGAATTCCGCTGAAGTCCGCGGGGTCAAGCTACCGTTGACCCCACGGGGGTGCATCGTGAGGCAGGTCACATCGTTCAACTCATAGTCGAAGTGACGTGACTGCCGGTGGCGGGGGTGCCGGAGGAGGGACACGGAGGCGGCCCGGCCTCGCCCGGCCCGGTGCCGCGCGCCTCATCGCCCGTGCGGCTGTACGGGCTTCTCGCTCCCGCCGTCCGGTCCACCGTCGGCCTCGACCAGCCGGGCGAGGTTCGCCAAGGCCATGCGGGTGCCCAGTTCGTTGTCGGCGGCGGGCACGTCGTCGGGCATTCCCTCGTGCACGATCAGGACATCCGTCGCGCCGTCCGCGTCGGTGAGTGTGGTCGTCATCGTGATCGTGCCGCTCATGCCGGGGTCCGCCGTCTCGAACGCGAACACCTCGGTCACCTGCTCGTCCGGCACGAGCCGTACGAACTGGCCGTGGTACGTGTCGGTGTGTGCGGCCGACTTGCCGGTGGCGTTCGGGTCGTCGTAGGTGAGGGAGACGCGGAAGGTCCCGCCTTCGCGGGGATCGAACGCGTGCACCTGGCTGGTCATACCGTCGGGCACGCGCCATCGCGCGATCGCGTCCGCGTCGAGAAGTGCCCGGTAGACGGCCGCGCGCGGTGCGTTCACGCGGCGGGAGACTCGCGTTGCGTACATGGAGTCCAACGTATCGGCGGCGATGGCCACGACGGCAGGGGAAGGGGCGGTGGTCGGTCCGTCGCCCGGGATTAGATATATCAATCATTTTGATTTATGGTCTATCGCACAGCATCAGCATCAGCACCACTGCCTGCCGTACCGGGACGGAAGGAACCACCATGTCGGGCGACATCACGGTCAGTGCCCTCGCGAACGCCCCCGCGACCCCGCTGCCGCACTTCTGGAGCCGCGTCGTCGGCGCCGGGCGCGCCAACGAGGGGCTGCGCGCCGACTGGCAGCGCCAGCTCCGCGAGGCCCACGAGGCGTGCGGCTTCGAGTACATCCGCTTCCACGGGCTCTTCCACGACGACATGTTCGTGTACACGGAGCGTGAGGACGGCACCGCGGTCCACAACTTCCAGTACGTCGACGCGCTCTTCGACTTCCTCCTCGACCTCGGGGTCAGGCCGTTCGTGGAGTTCGGCTTCAGCCCGCGCGCCCTCGCCCGGGAGACCAACACCGTCTTCTGGTGGGGAGCGCACGGCGCCCCGCCCGTCGACCTCGACAAATGGGCCGCGCTGATCGACTCCCTCACCCGCCACTGGATCACCCGGTACGGGATCGAGGAAGTGCGCGGCTGGTACTTCGAGGTGTGGAACGAGGCCAACCTCCGGGGCTTCTTCCACGGCACCCGCTCCGAGTACTTCGAGCTGTACAAGGTCACCGCGGGCGCGGTGAAGAACGTGGACGAGCGGCTGCGCGTCGGCGGCCCCGCCACCTCCAACTTCGTACCCGACGAGCGCTTCGGCGGTGAGTCCGAGGATGTCTCCCGGCGCATCGTCGCGGGCCGCGACGACATCGACGAGCTGGAATGGCGTCCCGTGTGGCTGGCGGCCTTCCTGGACTACTGCGTCGCGGAAGGGCTGCCCGTCGACTTCGTCTCCACCCACCCGTATCCCACGGACTGGGCGCTGGACGAGCACGGCCAGGGCGAGAAGCTCACCCGCGGCAAGGACGCCACCCCGGTCGACCTGGCCCTGCTGCGCGAGCTGATCGCCAAGAGCCCGTACCCGGACGCCGAGATCCATCTCACCGAGTGGTCCTCGTCCTCCTCGCCGCGCGACCACACCCATGACACGCTGCCCGCCGCCACCTACGTCACGCGCTCGATCCTGCACTCGATCGGTACGGTCGACTCGCTCGCGTACTGGACGTTCACGGACGTCTTCGAGGAGGGCGGGGCGGGCGACGAGCTGTTCCACGGCGGCTTCGGCATGATCACACTGCCCGGTATCCCCAAGCCGACCTTCCACGCGTACCGCATGCTGCACGCGCTCGGCGACGAGCTGATCGAGCGCGGCGAGGACCATGTCGTGACCCGCTCGGCCGCCACCGGCCGGATCACCGCGCTCGTCCACCACTATCCGGAGGAGGAGCCCAAGTCCGTGCCCGCGTCCTTCGACGACCGGTCCGTGGCCGAGGTCACGCAGGCCAAGGGGCGGCCCAGGCGGCTGGCGCTGGAGATCGGCGCGCTCGCGGCCGGCGCCCCTTTCCGGGTCGAGGTGCTGGACGCCGCGCACGGTGACGCCATCGGGGCCTGGCGGGCCCTCGGCTCACCGGCCGCGCCCACCCGCGAGCAGCTCGCCCACCTCGACCGGCTGGCCCGTGCCACCGAGGTACGGACCGTCGCCGCCGGCGAGGACGGGGTGCTGCGGCTCGACACGGCCGTCAGCCCCTGGTCGCTCATCCTCATCGAGCAGTTGGGCTGATACCGGCACAAGCGGGCTTTGCGGACACGCTCCACGCCCCAGCCGGTACTATTCCATCGATTTGACGCACCCAGGGAACGGCGGCATCTGGCCGCCGTCCCTTTCCGGGGCCGGGAGACGGACTTTGACGAGCAAGAAGGCGAGCGCCGGGAAGGCGTCGATCAGACGCGGCACCAACCTGCCGCGCATGGGCGACTTCAACGAATCCGTCGTCCTGGACGCGATCCGGCGCCACTCCGCGGGCCTGAGCAGGGTCGAACTCGCCCAGGCCACCGGGCTGTCGGCGCAGACCGTCTCCAACATCACCCGCAGACTGCTCGACCAGGGCGTGGCCCGCGAGTCCGGCAAGCAGAGCACCGGCAGCGGCAAACCCCGGACGCTCCTCCAGATCGCCCCCGGGGCCCGCTACGCCGTGGGCGTGCATCTCGACCCGGCCGTCATCACGTACGTACTGCTCGACCTGCTCGGTACGGTCGTCGCCCAGCGCAGCGAACGGACCCCGCGCGGCGGCGACACCGATCAGGTCGTGGCGGGCATCGCCGCCTCCGTGACCGCGCTCGTGGACGGGTCGGGGGTGGACAGGGAACGCGTACTGGGCCTGGGCATCGCCGCGCCGGGACCGATCGACGCGGCGGCCGGGCTGGTCGTGGACCCGCCCGAGCTGCCCGGCTGGGGCAGCGTTCCGCTGCGCGACCAGCTCAGCGAGGCGACCGGCTACCCCGCCCTGCTGGACAAGGACGTGATCGCGGCCGTCGTCGCCGAGCGCTGGTCCGGGGCGGCGACCGAAAGCCGTAACTTCCTCTTCTTCTACCTCGGCACAGGCTCCGGCATGGGGCTGGTCGTCGACGACACCGTGCTGCGCGGCGTCTCCGGCAACGTCGGCGAGGTCGGCGGTCTCGGCGCGGCCTGCTCGACCCGGGTCCTGGTCGACGAGGCCATCGCGCTCGGTGTGCTCGGCGGGGAGTTCACGCCCATGGATCCCGGGGACGCCCAGCGCGGCCTGGAGCAGCTGGCCGTCCTCGCCGAGCGGGGGGAGGAGCGGGCCGGCAGCATCATCGACCGCTGGGGGGTCCGGATCGGCCGGGGGGTCTGCGCGGCCGCCACGCTCCTGGACGTGGACACCATCGTCTTCGGCGGCCCGATATGGCACCTCCTCGCCGACCGGCTCCTCGCCCTCATCGAGCCGATGGTCGCGCAGTCGCCGTTCGTCAAGCCGATCCATCCCACGCTGGTCATCACCACCGCCGTCGGCGAGAACGTCGCGGCCGTGGGAGCGGCGTCGCTGGTCCTGGACCGGACGCTCTCCGCGCAGCCGAAATCCCTGCTGCTGGGGTGAGCCGCGGGCCGGGAGCGAGCCGCGGACGAGGGTACGGATACGGGTACGCGTGAGGCCCCGCCGGCCGGCGGGGCCTCACGCGCGTACGGAGCCGGTCAGGGCCGCGAACGGCGATGGTCAGGGCCGCTGCACGCTTCCGTCCGTGTTGCGCAGCAGCGCCCAGCGGTCGTGCTCCAGAGGCTCGGTCACCGGGTACCTGCGTACGGCCGACTCGTCGAAGTCGACTCCCAGGCCCGGCTGTTCGGAGGGGTACAGACGCCCCTCGTGCGGCACGGGCGCGCCGGGGAAGACCTCCAGGGTGGCTTCCTTGAAGGCGGCCGCCTCCTGGACGCCGAACGCGGGCGAGCTGATGTCCAGGGCCAGGTTGGCGGCCATGCCGACGGGGCTGACGTCGCCGGGACCGTGCGGCGCCGTCCGCACCCCGAACAGCTCGCAGGCCGCGACGAGTTTGCGGGTGGGCGTCAGGCCGCCCAGGGTGGGGATACGGATCCGGGCGAAGTCGATGACCCGCTGTTCCAGCAGCGGCAGGTACATCGTGATGTCGTGGTACAGCTCTCCCACCGCGAGCGGGACCGAGCCGGCCCGGCGGAGCTGACCGAAGTGGGCCGCGTCCTCGGGGGCGAGGGCGTCCTCCAGGAAGAACAGCCGGGCGTCCTCCACCTCGTGCACCAGCTCACGGGCCTGCGAGGGCGTCAGCCGCTCGTGTGCGTCGTGCAGCAGCTCCACGCCCGTGCCGACCCGCTCCCGGATGTCGCGCAGCACCGGCGGGACATGGCGCAGATAGCTCAGGGAGTCCCAGCTCCCCGCGCGCAGCCGGCGCCGGCGGGCCTCGGCCTCGTCGCGCGGGGCCGTGCCGTAGGTGTCCGTGCCGGGGACCGCGACCTGGACGCGGACATGGCGGTAGCCGCGCTCGGCGGCGGCGAGCACCCGCTCGGCGATCTCGCCCGCCTCCTCGCCGTCCACGTGCGTGTACGCCTCGGCGGCCTCCCGGGCCCGGCCGCCCAGCAACTGGTGCAGCGGCAGCCCCGCCGCCTTCCCCTTGATGTCCCAGAGCGCCACATCGACGCCGGCCAGGGCGTTCTGGGCGATCGAACCGCCCCGCCAGTAGCCGCTGTTGAGCAGCAGCCGGTGCAGGTCCTCGATGTCGTGGGGGTCGCGGCCCAGCAGCATCGGACCGAAGTAGTCGTCGACGACCGAACGGATCGCCAGGGTGCGCTGCGGGTCGCTGGCGCAGCCGAGTCCGTACAGGCCGGGCTGGTTCGTCTCCACGCGCACGATCACATAGGGACAGCCCTGCGGGGCGCACAGGAAGGTGCGGACCGCCGTCACCCGCAGGGAATCGGAGCCCCGCGAGGCACCGGAGCCCTCCGAGGAGCCCCGCGGGGAGCCGGACCGTGTCCAGGGGGCCGGGGCCAGCACCTCCGCCGTCTCCGCCCGCTCCGCGCTCTCTGTCGTATCCCGTGTTGTCGCTGCCGTCATGGGTCCCCTCCGAGGTGATGGCACGTCCGTGTTTTCCCGGTGTTACAACTGTTGACACCGTACATCAAGTCGATTTAGATTCGCTGCGTCATAGAGGAGCTGGACGGACAGCCCCGAAGAAAGGCGCTGGGAACGTGATACGACTTCTCCCAGCCGCGCGTCGTACCTCGATACTCGCTTCGGTCGCCGCCATGGGCGTGCTGATCGCGGGTTGCGGTTCGAACGGCGGGAACGGTGCCGGACGCGATGAACTCACCATGTGGACCTTCAAACAGTCCCATGTGGCCGCTTTGCAGGCGGCCGCGGAAAAGTTCACCGCCGAGACCGGAACAAAGGTGAATATTCAGGCGGTGACGCCGGATGACGCCTTTCTGACCAAGGTTCAGGCCGCGGCCCGTACCAACGACCTGCCCGATGTGCTCGAAGTGCACGCCAATGGCGATGACCTCGCGTTCGGCGGGGCGGGCCTGCTGGAAGACCTCTCCAAGGACGTCGACCGGAAATGGCTGGACCAGTACCTCCCCCAGGTCCTCAAGGACGGCACGGTCACCCCCGACGTCTACAAGGCGTCGCTCACCGAGGGTTCCAAGACCCAGGGCGTGCGACTGGGGCAGCGATTCAGTGTGCCGCTGACCGTCGGCACCCAGGGCGTCGTCTATATGAACAAGAGCCGCGCGGCGAAGGCCGGGGTCACCCGGGCGCCGGCCACCTGGGAGGAATTCATCGACGCCCTCGACAAGGTGAAGAAGGCGTACCCGGACAACGGCGGGGTGACCGTCGGTGTGAAGCAGCCCTCCACGGCTCTGGAATGGCTGATGCAGCCGATGGCGTTCGGCCTGCTCGGGAAGGAGAAGTTCGAGGCGCTCTTCGGCCCCGACGCCTCCCAGGGCTGGTCGTCGCCCAACGGCCAGAAGGTGCTGAACACCTACAACGAGGTGACCCCGTACTGGATGCCGGGCACCCAGTCCAAAGGGATCGACGAGGCGGATCTCGCCTTCGCCCAGGGCAAGGCGTCCTTCGACATCGGCGGCACCTACACGCTGGCGTTTCTCGCCGAGAACGGCTACGACGCGGACAACCTCATGACATTTCCCGTGCCGCCGCCGAAGGACGCCGCCATCCCCGGCCTCCAGCTCTCGCCCTTCTCGCTCACGGGCCTCTCCATCACCCGGAAATCGGACAAGAAGGACGAGGCGCTGCAATGGCTGAAGTTCCTCTCCAGGGACGATGTCGCCGCCGACTTCGGAAAGCAGGCACTCGACGTGCCGCCCAATGATCTCGACAAGAGCCAGAGCGAGGCGCTCGGTCCCGTCCTGAATTCCATGGAAGCGGCCTTCGGCTCCGGCAAGAATTCCTACAACGCGGGCTATACCGCCTACCGTCCCAGCCTGTACGACCCCGGAAAGGTCGGAGCCGTACTGGCCCAGTTCACCCCGCTGAAGTCACGCAGCGCGGAAAGTACGGGTGCCCAGATGAGTTCCATGCTGAAGTCCTACTGGGCGGAGCAGAACAAATGACGGCCGGAACCGGTACGGCGACGGTCGCCGGCACCGGCACCGGGAAAGGCGCGGGTCCCTCGTCCGCCGGGGAGCGGGGCGGCGGCGCACCCCGCCGCGGACTCTTCGGCGCACTGCGCGAGAAGCGCAAGCAGGCCGCCTGGGGCTACCTCTTCGTCGCTCCCGCGATCCTCCTGTTCGCCGTCATGGGCGTCTACACCATCGTCTACGGCTTCTCGCTGAGCTTCGCCCAGTGGAACGGCTTCTGGCCCGAGTGGAACTGGCGCGGCTTCCGGAACTACACGGATCTGCTCGGCGGCAGCCCGACGTACTGGCCGATCGTGAAGAAGGCCGCGGTCAACACCCTGTGGGTCGTCATCGCGGTCCCCCTGCTCACCGTGCTCGTCGCCTTCCCGCTGGCCCTCGTGCTGAACCAGGTCAAGCGCTTCCAGGGCGTCCTGCGCTCCGTCTACTTCGTGCCGTACGTGACGACCGGCATCGCCGTCTACTTCGCCTGGAACTACATCCTGGAGCCCAACGGCGCCGTCAACCTGCTCCTCAAGACCGTCGGCCTCGGCTCGCTCCAGCAGCCGCAGGGCTGGCTCGGCAACCCGGACACCGCGCTGGCCACGATGATCGTCGTCATGGTCTGGTCGGCCGTGCCGGTCGCGATGCTGCTGTATCTGACCGGACTCCAGTCGCTGGACAGCTCCCTGCTGGAGGCCGCGCAGATCGACGGCGCCGGCTGGCTGCGCTCCACCACGACCGTCGTCTGGCCGCTCATGAAGCCCATCACCGTCGTCGTGCTCCTGCTCAACGTGCGCGACTCCCTCCAGGGCTTCCAGTCCTTCCTGATCATGACGAACGGCGGTCCGGGCGACTCCACGAGCGTCCTGGGTCTTGAGACCTACCGGCTCGCCTTCCTCTCCGAGCTGTCCCCGACGCTGGGTCTCGCCAGCGCCCTGGGCTGGCTCCTGTTCCTGGCGGCCCTCGTCGTCGCCTTCATCAACCAGCGGGTGATGAGGAGGATGGGATGAGCGGCGAAACGCTTTCCCCACCGCGGCGGGCGGGCATCCGTGTCCAGGACCGGACCGTGCCGCGGACCGGCGGACGCAGGCCCGTCGGCAGGACCGCCGTCCGCGCGGTCGTCGGGATCGTGCTCGCCGCCTACGCGGCGGTCAGCGTCTATC
The DNA here is from genome assembly GCF_055639435.1 of Streptomyces sp. NPDC039430. Classification (NCBI taxonomy): domain Bacteria; kingdom Bacillati; phylum Actinomycetota; class Actinomycetes; order Kitasatosporales; family Streptomycetaceae; genus Streptomyces; species Streptomyces sp. NPDC039430. The sequence goes on from NZ_JBVKAK010000003.1 coordinate 51,702, forward strand.
CCTTCCTGTGGATGGTCTCGGCGGCCTTCAAGACCAACAAGGAGGTGCAGGAGGGCGGTCATCTCATACCGCACGACCCGACCCTCCGCACCTTCGCCGACACCTGGAACAAGCTCGACTTCTTCGACTACTTCCTCAACAGCGTCAAGGTCACCGTCCTGACGACCGTGCTGGTCGTGGTGGTCTACTCGGCCGCCTCGTACGCCTTCTCCGTGCTGGCGTTCCCCGGCAAGAAGTGGCTGTACCGGCTGTTCCTGGTGCTGCTCTTCGTGCCCGGAGTGGTGACGCTGCTGCCGATCGTGCTGCTGGAGAGCAAGCTCGACATCCTCGGCACCCACTGGGGCCTGATCCTGCCGTTCGTCAACGGCAGCGCCCCGCTGGCGATCCTGATGCTGACCAACGCGTTCAGATCGGTGCCGGGGGAGCTGCGCGAGGCGGCGCGCATGGACGGCGCGGGGGAGCTGCGGATCTTCAGCCGGATCTATCTGCCGCTGGCCAGGCCCGCCGTCATCACCATCGCGCTGCTCACGGCGATCCCGACCTGGAACGAGTATCAGCTCACCCGGATCTCACTGAACGACCCGCACACGTACACACTGCCGATCGCGCTCCAGGCGATGCAGTCGCAGAGCGTCGTGCAGTACAACTCACTGATGGCGGCGGCTCTGATCATGGTGGTCCCGGTGATCGTCCTGTTCCTGTGCGCCCAGCGTTACTTCGTCAACGGACTGATGGGAGCGGTCAAGGGATGAGCGGGCGGACGGTACGGAAGAGCGGCCGGACGGTACTGGTGACCGGGGCGGCCGGCGGGATCGGCCGCGCCGTCGTGGCCGACCTCCTCGGCGCGGGCTTCCGCGTCGTGGGCGCCGACCTGGAGCGGGGCGACGGCGACGACGGCTGTGTCCGGTTCATCACCGGCGACCTCGGCGAGGCGAAGACCGTCACGGCGAGCTTCGCCGCCGCCCGGGAGGCGGCGGGGGAGGACGGGACGTTCGCCGGGGTCGTCCATCTCGCGGCGTACCCGGCGCCCGGCATCGTGTCGGAGGAGGAGACACTGCGCGCCAACGTGCTCGCCGCCTACCTGGTGTTCCAGGAGGCGGGCCGGCTCGGGGTGCCGCGCGTGGTCGGCGCCTCCAGCGCGTCGGCCGTCGGCATCGCGTGGGCCGACCGGGATCTGCACCCGGTGTACGTCCCCGTCGACGAGGACCACCCGGACCTCACCGTCGACTCCTACGGGCTGTCCAAGGTCATGTCGGAGAAGGCGGCGGAGTTCACGACCCGGCGCTACGGCACGGCCACGGTCATGCTGCGGTTCCCGTTCGTCGGGGCGGGCGACCGGCTGCGGGAACGGCTGGCCGAGGTGCACGGCGACCCCGCGTCCAATCGCCGTGAGCTGTGGGGCTGGCTGCACACCCCTGACGCCGCCCGAGCCGTACGGGCCGCCCTGACGGCCGACCTCACGGGCCACCATGTCGTCAACGTGGCCGCGCCCGACAGCGCGGCCCTGGAGCCCACCCGCGAGCTGCTGGAGACGTACCACCCCACCAGCGAGATCCGGGGCGCCCTCGACGGGCACGCGTCGCTGTTCGACACCACCCGCAGCCGCGAACTCCTCGGCTTCACGGCGGCGCGGCGCGAGGACATCACGGAAGCGGACTGAGCCGCGCGCCCCGCCCGCCGGGCCGAAGCCCCCGCCCGCCGGGCCGAAGCCCCCGCCCGCCGGCCGAAGACACCGGCCGACGGCCCGTCAGCCCGGACGTCGGGCGAGGCCGTGGAGATGGGCGTAGACCACCGCGTGGACGCGGTCGCGCAGACCGAGCTTGGTGAGGATCCGGGAGACATGGGTCTTGACCGTTTCATCGCCGATGCCCAGCCGGGCGGCGATCTCTGCGTTGCTGTGCGCGGCGGCCAGCTGGAGCAGCACCTCGTACTCACGGGCGGTGAGCTGGTCGAGTTCTGGCGGGGCCGGGGGCGGCGCGATGCTGCCGGTGAAACGGCCGATCAGGCGCCGGGTCACCGACGGGTCGATGAGAGCGTCCCCCCGGGCCGCGACGCGTACCGCCGCGATGAGCTCTTCCGGCGGCAGGCTCTTGAGGAGGAAGCCGCTGGCTCCGGCCCGCAGGGCCTGGTAGACGTACGCGTCGTCGTCGTAGGTGGTCAGAACGATCACTTTGGTGGTGTTGTCCGGGCGGGCCAGGATGCTTTCGGTGGCCCGCAGCCCGTCCAGGCGCGGCATCCGGATGTCGAGGATGGCCACGTCGGGGCGGAGCCTGATGACCTCGCTCACCGCCGTGCCGCCGTCGGCGACCTCCGCGACACACTCAAGATCGGGCTGCGTCTCCAGGACGGCGCGCAGCCCGGAACGGAACATGGCGTGGTCGTCCGAGAGCAGGATGCGCACCTTCATGGCCGGGTCCCGGGGGCTCATGAGCGGTCCAGGGGGAAGGCCACCGCGGTGGTCCAGGCGGTGCCGTCGGGCGTCGGGCCGTAGGTGGCCGACCCGTTGAACAGAGCGGCCCGGCCGCGTATCCCGGCCAGTCCGCGCTGCGCGGAGTCGGGCGGGCGGCGCGGCCGGAGGGGGCGGGGGAGGGGGTTGGCGGCGGTCACGGTGAGCGAGGTGTCCGTGTAGGCCAGCTCCATCTCCACCCGGCTGCCGTCCCCGTGCCGCAGGGCATTGGTGAGCAGCTCCTGCACGATCCGGTATACGGCGATGTCCAGGGACTCCGGGAGTACGGGAGGGGTGCCGCGCGTGGTGAGACGCGCCGTCAGCCCCGCGGCGTCCACGGCGCGCAGGAGCTCGTCGATGTTGTCCAGACCGGGCTGGCGCGCACCCCGGGCGTGGTTGCCGTGCAGGAAGTCCAGGAGCCGCCGCAGATCGAGCATGGCGGCGCGGCTTGACTTCTCGACGGCGGTCAGCGAGCCGGCGAGCGCCGTGGTGTCGGGGGAGGCGGTGAGCCCCAGGCGGGCGGCGCCCGCGTGCACACCGATCGCGCTGACATGGTGGGCGATCACATCGTGCAGATCGCGGGCGATGGCGCTGCGCTCCTCCGCGATCGCCTCGGTCAGCGCCTGCCTGGCGTGGTTCCGCTCGCGCTCCGAACGCTGCTCCAGCTCGGCGATATACGCCCGGCGTGTGGTGGTGTAGCGGCCCACCAGCCAGGGCAGCAGGGCGTTCTGCATCGCCTGGATGAGGAGCAGATGGATCTGGGCGAGCCCCGCGCCGGCGATCAGATTCGACGCGACGATTCCGGTTGCCAGACCGGCCAGCGATACGGCGGCCGGGCGCAGTGTCAGCCAGGCGCCCGCGCGGTACGCCGAGATGAGGAGGCCCGCGTCGTTGAGATCGGGCAGGGGCCGGCCGTCGGGGAGGAAGGCCGCGCAGGTCACCAGCAGGGCCGCCTGGGCGAGCGCCACCACCCCCGACCTCCGGGCCGAGGTGGCCAGCGCCGCGTCCACGAGCACGATCGCCGCCAGGACGAGCCACTTCCAGAGGCCGGGGTAGGAGTGGAAGCCCTCGAACCGGAACGACAGGGAGTCCACCACCACGCAGACCACGGCGACCAGCAGGGACTGACGGGTCAGGGGTCCGCTGATGTCGCGGGCGCCCGCGAGCAGCGCGCCGCCCAGACCGCGCACCCTCCTCCGCGCGGGCCGCGGCGCCGTATCGCGCCGAAGGTTCCTCATACGCCGTCTCGATTCCGTGTCGCGCCGGGCAGCCTGCCGCCTGTGCCGTCCGTACCGCGTGGCTGCCCGTACCGCGTGGTGGTGCCGCCTGCCCCGATGATGCCGGGCCGTGCGTACCGGCGGGTCCCCCGCACGGGGGACCCGGGGTCCCCTGTCTCCGTGACGACGGCGTCCGGCGGGGTTCCTAATCTCTGCCGGGATGAACGACAACGTACTCAAACGCCGCCCGTGCGCGCTGGTGGCCGTGCTGCTGTGCGCCGTGGGTCTGCTGTTCGCGGCGAGTCCCCCCGCCGGGGCGGACGGCGGATCGGGCGGCGGGGACCTTCAGGTCGCCCAGACGCTCGGCGACCGCGAGCTGACGGTCACGCTGCGCCGCGTCACCGGTGTCCCCGGACCGCTCCATGTGGATGTGCTCACCCACACGGGCACGCCCGCAGGACGGCTCCGGCTCGCGGCCGCCCCGACAGGCGTCTCCACGAACGCCTCGGCGGCGGCCACCTCCGGCACCGCCACCAGCACGGCCTCCGTCACCCTGGGCGCCACCCCGGGCTCGTACTCCGCCGTTCTGCGTGTCGACGGAGCCGGGCCGTGGGAGCTGTCGGTCGACGACGGCCGGCGTACGGCGAGGATCCCCTTCGTCGTCCCCGCGCAGACCGCCTCCCCGCCCGAACTCACCGTGTACGCGGGCTTCGTCACGGCGGGGGTCCTCATCCTGATCACGCTCGTCGTCGCGGTCCGTGCCCGCCGGGGCTGGTGGGTGACGGTGCCCGCGGGCGGGGCGGTCGCCGCGCTCGCCACGGCGGTCACCGGAGCGCTGCTCTCCGCCTCCCTGCCCCTGCCGCCCGAGCAGGGGCAGCAGGTGGATCCCACCATCGACGGCGTCGCCCGCCCCTACTCCGTCGTCAGACCGCTGACGGGCGACTACTCACGTCCACCGGCCTCCTTCGTCCTGCGGCCCGTGACCGCCGGCGCCGGGGACGCCGCGGACCTGCGCTTCTCCCTGTACGACGGCTCCACCGGCCTGCCCGCGGACGATCTCGTCGTCCACGACGGGGCGCTGGTGCATCTGCTGGTGATCGGGCCGTCCGGTGAGCTCCGGCATCTGCACCCCATCAGGACGGGACCCGGTGCCTTCGAGGTACGGCTGCGGCTGCCCATGGCAGGTCACTACGCGGTGTCCGCCGAGTTCGCCCGGCGGGGAGGGGGCGTACAGCAGATTCGCTCCGCCACCGGGTTCGAGGCGGAGAAGCCCCCGGGCCCCGCGCCGGGCGGCGCCGTACGGGCCACCTCCCCCGGCGCCACACCCGCCCCGGAGCCGCCGTCGGGTCCCGGCACCACGCGGACCGTCGGGGGCGTACCGGTACGGCTCACCGCGCCGTCACTGACCGCGGGCAGGCCCAGTGTGCTGACCGCCCGCTTCGGGGACACGGCGACCTTGCAGCCCTGGCTCGGCATGGTCGGGCACATGATCGTCGTCGGACCGCTGTCCCGGGCGGACGCGACCCGCACCACCGGACTGGGAGAAGCGGCCCACGGCGCCGAGGTCTGGGCCCATGCCCACTCCATGGGCGGCATGTCTCCTGAATCGGAGCATTCCGAACATGCGGCACACTCCGGGCATGACATGGCGGGCATGAGCGGCACGCGCCCGGACCGGACGCCGGGAGGTTCCTCGGATACGCGATCGATGAGCGGCCTCATGCCTCTCAACGGCGACAGCCCGGCCGACGAGACCGTCGCCGCCTACGGCCCGGACGCCACGTTCGTCCACACCTTCCCGGCCCCCGGCCACTACCGCGTCTGGATCCAGGCGGAGCGGGACAACACCATCCTGACCGTCCCCTATCTGCTCCAGGTCGCCTCACCCTCAGGGGGCACGCCATGACCGGACCTCTCGCGCCGCCGGTCCGCCGGGGGCTGCTCGGCGCGGCCGCCCTGGCCGCCGTCGTGGCGTCCGTACTGGCGATCGGGTCGATCCTGCCGGGCCGCGCCACCGATACGACCCTGACCGGCGGCACCGCCCGGGAGGTGGTGACCCTCACCGTCTCCCCTCCCCGTACCGGTACAGCCACCGTCGACGTCCGCCTGACGCCTCGTCGGAACACCGCGGCCACCGGCCCGGCGACGGTCGTCACGGCGCAGGCCGTCCTGCCCACCGCGGGACACGCGACCCCCGCGGCCACCGCGACCCCGGACGGGAGAGGCGGCTACCGCGTCTCCGGCGTCCATCTGATGATGCCCGGCCGCTGGGAACTCCTGATCGGCATCGAAGGCGACGGACGCCGGGAGCGCCTGGTCTTCCCCCTCACCGTCACCGGCTGAGCGGCCCCGTTACCCCCGTACGCGACCGACGACCCACCCCCCCCACCGGAAAGAAGCCGCGATGAACCCCCTCTCCGCAACCGTTCCCCACGACCTGGCCCGGCCACGCCGCGCGGGCCTCGTCCGGACGTACGGGCAGCCGGGCGTCCTCGGCGCCTACCTCGTACTGGCCGGCACGCTGGTGTCACTGATCGGCATCAGCTGGGACGTCCAATGGCACGTCGACATCGGCCCGGACACCTTCTTCACCCTCTCCCATCTCCTGCTGTACTCCGGCAGCGCTGTCGCCGGTCTCACCAGCCTGGTCATGGTGGTGCGGGCCACCGCCGCGCAGCGCGCGGGACGGCCGGCCGAGCGAGCCGTCGGCGGCAGCCCCGTCCGGGTGTTCGGCGGGACCTTCACGGCGCCCCTGGGCTATCTGGTCGCCGGGACGGGCGGTGCGCTCTTCCTGCTCTACGGGCTGCTGGATCTGTGGTGGCACTCGCTGTACGGATTCGACGCCGTACTCGACTCACCACCGCACGTCGGGCTGTTCATCTCGGTCTCGCTCACGATGGTCGGCAGCGTCATCGTCTTCGCCGCGGCCCGCGCGGAACGCTGGGGCCGGGTCGGACTGATCGTCAGCATCCCTGTCCTGATGACGTTCAGCCCCATCACCACCAACGCCTTCGCCGCCCTGCCCCTGCCCTTCGAACCGGTCGTCGCGGGCACCGTCTTCTTCGCCGTCCTCCTGGTCATCATGGGAGGGCTCACCCTCGGCAGGGGAGCCGTCCTCGCCATCAGCGGCACCCTCGCCGCCATCCAGGGCTTCCTGTGGTGGTTCTCCCCGTGGGCCTCCCACGTCTACGCCGCCTCGCAGGGCCTGCCGCTGCGCGACAACCTCGGCGACAAGGCCCCGGAACTGCCCGCGAGCATCCCCATGTTCATGCTCCTGGCGGCGGCGGTCATCGAAACACTGCTGTGGCTGGGCTCGACGCGTGGCTGGTCGAATCGGTGGCTGCCCCAGCTCCTGGGCGCGTCCGGCGGACTGGTGATCAGCGTCTCGGTGCTCCTCCAGAAGTCCCTGCTCGGTGATTCCGGCACTCCCGACGCCGCCGGTCTGCTGACCGCCGCCGTCGTGGGCCTGGCCTTCGGCGCCCTCGCCGGCTTCCTCGGCGCGCGCTTCGCCGTCATCCTGCGCGCCAATACCCCGACCTCCAGCCCGGAAGGCAACTGATCCGTGCACAGCCCTCTCACCGGCCCCGCCCCGGCGCCGTCCTCACGCACCACCGCTCGCCGGCCCCCGGCCCGCCGCGTACGCTCCCTGGTCCTCGCGCTGTCCGCGGTGGCGGCCCTGCTCTTCGCGTCGGCCGCGCCTGCCGCCGCCTACGAGCCGGTCGGGATCGTGCACACGGAACGCGTACAGGCGGGCCCGTACAGCCTGACCGTCGGGTTCTCCACCTGGCCGCTGCGTGCCATGCAGTCGCTGGACTTCACCTTCGCCCCCGAAGGGGGGATAGCGGGCAAATCCGGCACGCTCACCCGTGACGCCACCGGCCTCGACTCCGATGACCGCGTCACGCCGCTGGCACGCCACCCCCGCAAACTCGATGTCTGGGGTCTGGACATCAAGTCCTTCCCCGACCCGGGCGACGTGGCGCTCACCTTCGCCATCGACGGCCCCGAGGGTCATGGCACGGGGACCCTCAAGCACCTGACCGTCCTCGACCAGCCGGGCCCGCCCCTGTCGCTGAGCTGGAGCGTCTGCGCCCTGCCCGTCCTCGGGCTGATCGCCTTCCTGGTCATCGCCTGGCGGCGCAACGAACCGGCGCGCCGGCTCGCCGAGTTGGGCATATAGCGCCGGACGCGCGCGCGGTGCGCGCAGGCGGCCGAAGGGGGAGCGTGGGACCGGCCACGCTCCCCCTTCGGCCGCGAACTGCCTTTTGCTGAAGGGTGGTCGCCGATTTCGATCCACTCTTCGGTGAAAGGCTGCCACGGAACTGACGCGTGGCACGACCGTGTTCGGAAACGACAGAAGGTCAGAAACGCGCACGGCTCCGCCAATTCAATGGCGTTGAGCGGTGCAATTGCCGTGAGAAGCGGCTCGCCCGGGATCCGCCGGGGTCCGCCGGGGTCCGCGAGGGGCCGTCCCCGGCGGCTTCCGAATTACGTGATCAAGCGCGATTCGGCGCCCGGTGGGACGCCCGAATTTCCAGTCATGGGTGGGACTGTCGAGGCCGGACCGACCAGGCCGGATCGCTCCTTTATGGGCGATTTATCTCCGTTCTCCCCGAAGTCCATTTATGTAGCGTTCATGTGACTTTCCACTCCCTTGGAACCCCCGTGAGCTGGACATTTCCGTCATGGGCGTGATGTGTGTCACGTAAGTGCCGGGTTGCGAGCGCCGCCTCCTCGTTCATTTCGTCCACGGAGAAGGCGAGTTGAGAGCCCCGGTATCGGGTGGGTAACGAGATCTTTCCGGGTTGGAATCGTGAATTGGATTCCGTTGTGAATTCAGGGCTTGTTTCGTCCGGGCGTCCTCGCTTACGTTCTCGTCACTCCGGATGGAACGCCGAATCCTGCCGCCGTCCGGAAACCCACACCCACCCACGTACGGCAGGAGCGGGGGACCCAGGTAAGTCGCCGATCCGTACTACGGGCCGGCTTGGGGTGAAGCCGCATTCACAGTGCGGCCGGGCATCTCCAGCTCGAACCCGACAGCTCACCTCGCAGGCGGAGGAGAGGAATTCGTCATGGCCTCAAAGGCTAAGCACCGTCGTCCCAAGAACAACCCCGTCGCCAGAGGCCTCGTCACCGCGGGCACGGGCGGTGCCGTACTCGCCTTCCCCCTGCTGGCCGCGACCACCGCGGAAGCGGCCCCGGCGCACACCGCCGCCACCGCCGACGCCAAGGTGTCCATGGCTCCGGCCGCCGCCGTTCAGACGGACGTCCCGGCGACCTACTCCGTGGTCTGGGGGGACTCGCTGTCCAGGATCGCGGACACGTACTCGATCAGCGGCGGCTGGCAGAAGCTCTATGAGGACAACCGTGACGTCATCGGCGGCAACCCGTCGCTGATCCACCCCGGTCTCACGCTGACGCTCGCGGCGGACTCCGCGTCGGAGGCCCCTGCCGACTCCACCGCCGACTCAACGGCCGACGAGAGCGCCACCACCGACGCGAGCGCCGCAGCCGATACGGGCGCCGCCACCCAGACGGCCGCGACGACGTACACCGACGACCTGGACGGCTGGATCCGGGAGTCGCTGGACGTCATGGCGCAGCACGGCATCCCCGGCTCCTACGACGGCATCTACCGCAACATCATGCGCGAGTCCTCGGGCAACCCGTCCGCCATCAACAACTGGGACTCGAACGCCGCCGCCGGCACCCCGTCCAAGGGCCTCCTGCAGGTCATCGACCCGACGTTCCAGGCCTACCACGTGCCCGGTACGTCGACGGACAGCTACGACCCGGTCGCCAACATCACCGCCGCGAGCAACTACGCGGCCGACCGCTACGGCTCGATCGACAACGTGAACGGCCCCTACTGACAGGCCCTCACGCCCGTCGCGGCAGGCCGGACAGCCCTCAGGGCCTGTCCGGCCTGCCGGCGTTCGCGCGTGTCCCCGTCCCGTGTCCCGTGTCCCCGCCGCTCCCCGGCCAGGCGCGCCGCGCGCGCAGCTCCCGTACCCCAGCCGCCGCCAGCACCAGCGCCGCCGCGCCCAGGGACCACAGCAGCTGCGGGCGCGCCGCGTCATTCGTCAGCATCAGACCGAAGACGACCGCCATCGCGGCGAGCGTGGCCCATGTCAGCCCCGGGAAGAGCCACATCCTCAGCACCAGCCGCTCCGGTGCCTCCCGCTCGATACGGCGCCGCAGCCGCAGCTGCGACACGGCGATCAAGGCCCAGACGAAGAGGAGCACCGCGCCGACCGCGTTGAGCATGTACAGGAAGACCGAGTCGGGCCAGCGGAGATTGAGCAGCACCGACACGAAGCCGAACGCCACGGACGCGAGGACCGCCCGCCGGGGCACACCGCCGCCGCTCACCGTCAGCAGGGACCGCGGCGCCTCGCCCCGTTCGGCCAGCGAGAAGACCATCCGGGACGATCCGTAGAGGTTGGCGTTGAGCGCCGACAGCAGGGCCACGAACACCACGATGTTCATGATCTGCGCGGCGGACGGGATGCCGATGGCGTCGAGGACGGTGACATACGGACTCAGCCCGGCCCGCTGCGCCGTCCAGGGCAGCACCGTCACGATGACCAGCATCGAACCGACGTAGAAGAACAGGATCCGGAACACCGCGCTGCGCACCGCCCGGGACACCGAGCGCACCGGGTCGTCGGACTCCGCCGCCGCGATCGTGACCACCTCCAGGCCGCCGAAGGCGAAGACGACGGCGAGCACACCGGAGATGACGCCCTGCCAGCCGCCGGGCAGGAAGCCGTCCTGTCCCGCGAGGTGGGTGAAGCCGACGGGGTCGGTGTCGGGCAGCAGGCCGAAGACCGCCAGCAGTCCGAGCACCAGGAACGCGACGATCGCGAACACCTTCAGGGCGGCGAACCAGAACTCGAACTCGCCGAAGTTCTTCACGGCGGCGAGGTTCGTGCCGGTGAAGAACACCATGAAGACCAGCACCCACGCCCACTGCGGCACCGAGGGCAGCCAGCCGTTCGCGATCCGCGCCGCGCCCGTCGCCTCCACCGCGAGGACGACGACCAGCAGGAACCAGTACAGCCAGCCCGCGCTGAACCCCGCCCACCGGCCGAGCGCCCGCTCGGCGTACACGGAGAACGAGCCCGACGACGGCATCGCGGCCGACATCTCGCCCAGCATCCGCATCACACACATCGCGAGCGCGCCCGCGATCAGATACGAGACGACGATCCCGGGCCCGGCCATCGCGATCCCGGCCCCCGAGCCGACGAAGAGCCCGGCGCCGATGACCCCGCCGAGGCCGAGCATGGTCAGATGGCGCTGCTTGAGCCCGCCGGCGAGCGGTGTCCGAGCGGCCGCCGCGGCCGTGGCCGTGGCTGTGCCCGTATCCGAATCCGTAGCCGTCCGGTCCGGGTCGGTACGGGCCGAGGTGTCGGGCGGGGTCTGGTCGTGCATGAGCGGTCAGGCTGCCTTCGGGGTGTGGGGGGATCTGCGGCACCACGCAGTGTCCCCGGACCACGCCCTCCCGGGCAAAACGAGCCGATCCCGACGCGACGACGGAGCGACGCGACGACGCGACGACGCGACGACGGAGCCATGGACCGATGGAGCGATGGACCGACGGGCAGGTCAGCGTACGCGGGCGACTCCGGCGTAGATGCCGCTGTCGTACCCGCCGCTCTCCTCTTCCGTCGGCGCGGCCGTGCCCTTGTACCAGTGAGGAGCCGTGACCAGTCCCGGCTCCGCGAGGTCCATGCCCTCGAAGAACCGCGCCACCCCCGCGCGGGTACGGAAGCCCAGCGTGATGCCGCCCCGCTTGTACTGCGCGACCACCTGTTCCACCAGCTCCGGATAGAGATCGGACGCGGCGTGCGAGAGCACCAGATAGCTGCCGCTGGGCAGGGCCTCCACCAGCGTGCCGACGATGTCGTACGGCTTCTCGTCCTCCGGGATGAAGTGCATGAGGGCGATGAGGGAGAGCGCGATCGGGCGGCTGAAATCCAGGAACCCCTGGGCGTGCTCCAGGATCGCCCGCGGCTCGCGGACATCCGCCTGGATGTAGTCGGTGGCGCCTTCCGGCGCACTGACCAGCAGGGCCTCGGCGTGCCGCAGGACGATGGGATCGTTGTCGGTGTAGACGACCCGCGCCTTCGGATTGATCTCCTGGACGATCTGGTGCAGGTTCGGCTTGGTCGGGATACCGGTGCCGATGTCGAGGAACTGGTCGATCCCGCTGAGCGCCAGCCAGGCGGTCGCGCGGCGCATGAAGGCACGGTTCTGCCGCGCGGCGGCCCTCGCCTCGGCGGGCAGCTGTGCCCCCACCGCCTGGTCGGTGGCGTAGTTGTCCTTGCCACCGAGGAGGAAGTCGTAGACACGGGCGGGATGGGGCTTGCTCGTGTCGATCTGCGGCTTGGGCAGCTGGGCCGTCATTGAACGCTCCCATGGCGTGGAGGCGGGGAAAGGAACCGGTGAAGGGGCTCGCGGCGCCGGGGTATCCGTTTCGAGCGATCCAGGTGGGCGCGAGCGGTAACAGAGTATGTGATGGGGGGAGTTGCTGTTCGAGCGAGGCGCGTATGTACGAGCGGCCAGATGCCGCGTACGGGCGGCCGGACGCGAGCCGGGCTGGGCTCGCACAGGATTCTCGTCCATACTTCCGGACGTGGAGCAGCGCATAGACTCGAATATCTGGCCCGAGCGTGCCGTGGGGAAAGACCCGGCGTACGTTCCCGGCCTCATGGTCCCCCGCCCCGCCGGGACAGCGGAGACGGACTCGGAGCAGGCGGAGACCGAGGCGAGCGCGCCCGAAGGCGCCGCCCCCTCGGACGCCCTCGCGGAGGCCGTTCCCGATGAGCCCGCCCTCGACGCGGACGGTGCCACTGGCACGGCCGAAGCGGCGAAGGAGGCCTCCGAGGAGGGGAACGCCCCCTCACAGGACGCCTCCTCCGACGGCGATGCCTCCGACGGCGCTTCCTCCGGCGACGGCCCCGCCAAGGACGCACCCGCCAAGGACGCACCCGCCAAGGACGCACCCGCCGAGGACGCACCCGCCGAGGACGGCCCCGTCTTCGAGGCCGCCGACCGCCGCGGCTCGATCACCGCGAACCGTGAGGGCGTCCGGTTCCGGCTGGACGACCAGGAGGCCGACTTCTGGTGGGACGAGATCGGCGCGGTCGAGATCAAGACCCCGCGGTTCGGGCGCCGGTTCACGGTCACGGTGCACGTGTCGGAGCGCCGCTGGTTCGACGCGGAGGTCGAGGCCGACACCAGGAACCGGCTCAAGCAGTGGACGGAAGAGCTCGACGCCGTCCTGGACGCCTACTTCGAGGAGAACTGAGCGCCCGGGAGAACTGGGCGCCCCGAGGAGAACTGGGCGTCCGAAGGGAACCGCGCGCCCGAGGGGAGCCGGGCGGCGTCCCAACTCGACGGGCAGGGGCCCTGGTTGAGAACACGCGCGGCCGGGCGCTCAGCCGCTCTTGGTGAGTACGCGGTCCCCGAACCGCGCCCGGCGCTCGTCCGCCGTTCCTTCCGCGCGCTCCCGCTCGCGTACCCGTGCGAGCAGCAGCGCCGGGTCGGGGTCCGTCTGAAGCGCGGTCAGGAGCAGCCGCCAGAGATCCGACAGCCCCTCCTCGATCTGCCGCCGTCCCTCCAGGGCGTCGGAGACCGTATGCAGCCCGAAGAAGGCGCAGACCAGTCCATGCGCGGCCACTTCGGGACAGACGCCCTTGGCGAGCGCTCCCTCGGCGCGGGCCTCTTCGAGCAGCGCGGTGACCGTCTCCAGCCAGCCGACGAACGGCCGGGGCAACGTGACGTCGATGGCGGCGCGTTCCGCCCACAGCCGGGAACCGGCGCGGATGACGACATCGTCGCGAAAAGCTCTGGCCACATCGAAACTCAGGGCGACCAGCCTTTCCAGCGCGGGGCGGTCGGCGGCCTTGTAACGGCCGATCAGCTCGGGCCAGGTGGCGAAATGCTCCTCCACAATGGCCAGGGCCAGATTCTCCTTGCTGGCGTAGTGGAAGTAGATCGCCCCGCTGGTGCGGCCTGACCGCGCGCTGATATCGCTGATGCTGGTACCGGCATAGCCGCGCTCATCGAACAAATGTGCCGCGGCCTCCAGGAGAAACCTGCGCGTCGCTTTCGCCCGAACCTGCTCCGCCCGAACCTGCACGTGTACCCCGGATTCCCGTTCCGATAAATGACAGCACGCAATGTAGCGGCTTTTCGTGCGGGGCGTGACGGCGTGTGGCGGGGGCGGGCTGGGGTGCGCGTACCCGAGAATTGCGATGTTCTTATCGCATGAATACATCGGTTGGTGACATCGTCGGGGAAGTCCGGCCGCTGTCCTGGTCGCGCACCGTCGACCGCGAGATGGTGCATCGCGTCTCCGTGGCGGAGGTGCTCCTCACCGACGTACGTCAGACCGAAAGCGGCGATTTCGAAGCCGCCGCCTGCTGGCCCCGCTCCCATCCGACGTTTCCGCGCGACGGCGCCGATCTGCACAGCCCGTTGATGATCGTCGAGACACTGCGTCAGCTCGGGATCTACATTCCGCTGCGGTATTTCGGGGTCTCACCCGCCGCGAGTCTGATCATCACCGATCTGTTCTTCGACCTCGACCCCGTGTCCGAGCCGCGGGCGGTCTCCGGCGCCACCCGCGTCACCTGCCGGGTGCGGGTCGCCCATGTGCGCCGCGCGCCGGACGGGTCCGCGACCGGGCTGCGTCTCCAGGTCTCCTATCTGGCCGACGGGGCGCTCTTCGCGCTGGCCGGCGGCGGTGCGCGGTTCCTCGAACCCGAGCAGTACAACACCGTGCGGGCGGGCCGCGCGGGGGCCGCCGCTCCGTCCGCCGGGCGCGTGGACGCCCCGGCCCGCCCGGATGCCCGGCGGCTGGGGGTGACCGGTGCGCACGATGTCGTGATCGGGGCCGAGGGCGCCACCCTGCTGGTGGACCCCGCGGATATGCGGCATCCCTTCTTCTTCGACCACGCGTCGGATCATGTTCCGGGCATGGTCGTGCTGGAGGCGGCCCGGCAGGCGGCGGCCTTCGAAAGCGGCGGAAGGCTGCTGCGGCCTACCGCCGGTCGGCTGAAAACGGCGCGCTTCATCGAATACAGCCCGGCCGCCCGCGTTCTGTGCGTGCCGCACCACGCGACCTGCGTCTTCCGCTTTCTCCAGGACGGCGAACAGAAGGCCTTTGGCGTCCTCCGCTACCAATAAACAGATTTAGACACTAAATGCAATCGCTTGACTGCCGAGAGTAGTCCTCTCTAGCGTAGCGATCGTTATGTTCCTGGCGGTCGCCGGAACTGGCCTTCTCCATAAGGCCGCGCCCGCCAGGGATCGCACCCGTCCGACAACGGGTGACCAACACGCCCGCGGTGTTTCGCACCGTTGCGGCGGCCAGCGCTGCCGCTTTTAGGGCACTCCTGAACGGAAGCACGCGGATGACAGCTCAACGCATCCTTTCCTGGACTCCCTCAGCCATCGTCTTCGACTGCGACGGCACTCTCATGGACACCGAATGCCACTGGCAGGACGCGCGCATTCTGGCGTTGCGCGAGTACGGATTCACCCCCGCTCCCGGTTTCGCGGAGCGGGCCAAAGGGCTCCACTACAGCGAATGCGGGCGCCTGATGGCGGACGAGGCAGGCCGCCCGGACCTCGGCGAGGAGATGACCCACCGGCTGCTCGCGCACTTCGGCGCCCGGGTCGCCGACAACCCCATGACCATGCCCGGCGCACGCCAACTCGTGGAAATGGCGGCGCAGTTCGCGCCGCTCGCCGTCGCCAGCAACTGCCCGCGGGAGGTCGTGGAGTCCTGCCTCGACACCGCGGGCCTGCTCGACCTCTTCGGGCACATCGTGGTGCCCGAGGACGAGATGCGGCCCAAGCCGCATCCGGACGTCTATCTCACCGCGGCCAGGCTCTGCGGCGCCGACCCGGCCGACACCCTGGCCATCGAGGACTCCCACTGTGGTATCCAGGCCGCGGACCAGGCCGGGATGCGCATCATGGGCGTGGGCCCCTGGCCCGACGCGCGGACCGTCGCGCTGGTGGACCTCTGGGTCCGCTCGCTGGACGAGCCGGAGGTCTCCGGCTGGGCCTCCGGGCGCGTACCGCCGCAGTACTCGCGCTGACCGCCGGACCCGTCGGTCGCCGTGCGGTCCGGCGGGGCAGGGCCGAACAGGAAGTCGCCCTCCCCGGAAATCGGCCTACCATGAGTGCCAGAGGACATATCCGTCCAGAAGCTGCCGCACAGGGAGATGGCCATCGGATGGATGAGGATCGTGCCGGCCGTCTCGTGTCGTCGCTGCGGGCCCGGGGTGTGATGGCCCATCTGGCGCACCTGGGGGTCTACCAGTGCGGGGTGCAGATCGTGCTCGCCGAGGGCGGCGAGGCGATCTGGGACATCGACGGGGTGCTCGGGCTGCGGGCCGAGGTGGTGGAGGACGGTGTCCTCGTCGGTTTCGTCCCGCATGTACGGGGCTCCGAGACCTTCACCGAGGAGCAGCTCGTGGCGACGATCGCCGCGACCCGCTACGACAAGGAGGGCCTGCGCCCTCCGGTGGACTCGGGCACGGCACCGGACGGCGACGTCGGCGCGGACACCGGCGGCACACGACCGTACGGCGGCCGGTTCTCCGGCCCCGCGCTGCCGCGGTGGGCCGCCCGCCGCGGACTCAGACTCCCCTGGCGCCTTCGCCGGCCGAGATGACCCGTACGCGGGTTCGTCTCCCCACCCGCCCGGATGGGCGTACGCATGTACGGGTACGGCACCGTGTCACGCGGTCGGTGGTTCTTTCCATGGAATCGCCCCGTGCGCCCCGGCCGTGCGGGCATGCTCGTGGGCATGGCTGAGCTTGGTGAGAACGTGCCCGCGTACCGGACGATCCGGGTGTCAGGACCGGAGGGGCCGGTCGAGGCGGTGGCCGATGTGGAGGCATGGCGGGCGCGGGAGAGCTATCCGGACATCCTCTCGGCGGGCGGGCCGCTCTTCGGAGTGGTGCGCGAACGTGAGGCGGGCGGCTGGGAGCTGGTCTCGTCGTTCTCGGGGCTGGCCCCGCAGGACGGCCGCGACACCATGGGCTCGCAGTTCCGCAGACGCGCCGAGGAGTGCGAGAAGTCCGGTGACCGTGCCGGTTACGAGGAGTGCATGCGGGCCGCCGAGCGGATGGAGTGGGAGACGCTCGACGAGCTGACCGTCCTCGGTGTCCGTTACCGGGTCGCCCGCGCGGAGTGCTACGTACGCTCCGGACCCGACGGACCGGAGCCGCCGCGCCCGACCGATCCCGACCCCATGGAGTCCGGAGAGTCGCACAAGGCCCCGGATCCCACCGCCGGGTTCGTCTTCGACCCCGTCATCGCCACCGGTATGTCCGAGGGCATCCTCAAGGTCGAACTGCTCTCGCTGGTACGCAAGTCGGGCACCGTACCCGACGAGATCCGCGACGATTCCCGGATCGCGGCGCGGACGCACCCCGGAGGGGTCCTCCTTCCGGCGACCTTCATGACGGCGGAGAAGGAGTCCGGGCGCTGGCGGCCCGACTCCACCGGGACGTGCACCACACCGCAGGGCGCGCGGGACACCCTCGCCGTCGCGCTGCGCGTCATGATCCCGTGGCAGCTCGACCTCGAACCGGACCGTCGCGCACCGTACGTGGCCGCGGCCGACCGGCTCGACGCGGAGCGCGGCAACGAAGTGGAGGTGGAGGGACGGCGGTTCAGGGTGGTACGGATCGAACGCCTGGTCCGCATCGGGCCGGACGGCCCCGAGGGCCCGCGCCCCTCCGACCCCGACCCGCAGCCTCCCGTGATGGTGCAGCACCAGCGGGCCCTCGCGGAGGGGCTGATCTCCGAGGACGACGACCAGGACGCCCCCATCGAACTCGACGAGGACACGCGACGGCTGGCGGCACTCTTCAACGAGGAGGAGGCGCGCCGCCAGGAACTGCTGGCCCGGCGACGGGAGCGGGGGCGCGACGCCTGACGGGGCAAGGGGGCGTGGTGTCCCGGGCAAGGCGCCCGTCAGCAGCGGGCGTTGACATGGCCGGGCTCTCCGGCCGGTACGACGTCCCGGTCCCGCAGCACGACCGACAGCCGGTCGCCCCACTCCCGGCACGCGACGGTGAGGTCCGCCCGCCGGTACTCGATCACCAGCACCCTGTCGTCGTAGGCGTCCGCGTACACGTCGCACTCCTCGTACCGCGCGCACTCCTCGGCGACCGCGAAGTCGAAGCCGATCCCGTCCCGGACCCCGGTCATCTCCGCCGCGTTCTTCTGGCCGATCGCCAGCCCCGCCCGGTGGGCGCGCCCGGCCAGCAGCCGCGCGAAGGCGGCGGCCTGCGCCCGGTCGAGCAGGCCGTCCGAGCGCAGGTACGAGTCCAGGTTGTCGGCCTCGACGGCGTCGAATCCCCGGTCGGCGCAGCCGTCGATCCAGCCGCCGACGATGCCGGCCAGCCGGTCGCGGCGGTCGTCGGTGGAGATGTCCAGCAGCGGTTCCTGCCAGTCCTCGTCGACGACGATCGCGCCGTCCGCGTCGCGTAGCAGCAGGTCGGGATGGTTCTTCCGCCACCACGCCACGGCGTCCGGCTGGGTCTGGTACGCGTTGACGTAGCAGACGTTGTAGACGCCGGGGTCCGGATCCGGGGCCGCCGTACGGTCCCTGATGACCGTACGAACCCCCTCGGGCGGGTCGTACGCGCCGCCGAGCTGGTAGTCGAAGGGGTCGTGCGCCCGGGGCGGGCGTACCGGGTGACCGGTGGTGGCGGATGCCTCGGTTTTCCGGGGAGCGGCGCCGGAGCCGTCCGCCGAGTCGGAGGCGGCGCATCCGGAGAGCGCCAGTGCCAGTGCCAGTGCCGGCGCGAGCAGCGGAGCCAGGGACAGACGGGCGGCGGGGGCGAACGGCAAGGCGGTGTCTCGATTCCGGAGCGGTACGACGGGCCTGAGGGCTGTCCCGTCATCCCCGGCGGGCGCCGGGAACGGCGGGACAGCCCTCAGCGAGTCTCGCACCGGAGCAGGGGCACGCCCGCCGCCGGGGCACGCGCACCCACCGACAGGACCTGAGCCCCGGCCCGGCTCACACCGTCAGCAGACTCGTTCTGGCCGCCCGGTCGACGGGCAGGAACGCGTCCGGCACCGGGTACTGCCCCAGGATGAAGCGCAGGATCGAGGCGTGCATCGCCTCGACGGGCGCGATCGCGGCCGCGGTGTCGATCTCCGAGGTGCGGTGCACGCTGTAGGTGGCCATCAGATAGGTCTGCGCGGCCTGTTCCTCCAGCTGCAACGCGAGCGTGGCCGCGTCGGCCGCGCTGGTGGCCCCGGCCAGCGTGGCGGTGATCTCCTTCTGGTCGGAGAGCGGCACATCCGTGAGGGCGGGCTTGCCGGCGCGGGTCAGTACGGCGTTCCACGCCCTGGCGTGGTCGGTGTGCTGCGCCTTCGCCCGGGTGAGGAAGCTCGTCAGCGCGTGCGGTACGGTCCCGAGCCTGCCCGCCCTGACCGCGTCGAGCGCCGACGTGTAGACGCCCACGGCCTGGTTCTCCAGCGCGACCGCCAGCGCGGCCGTCCGCAGGTCGCCGGGGTAGGTGACCCGGTGCGCGACCACGCTGGCCTGGTCGACGGGCGACCGCGAGGACACGTCCTTCTCGCCGGAGCAGGCCGCCAGCAGGAGTGTGGCCCCCGCGCCTCCCGCGCCCAGCAGGAACCCGCGGCGGCCGGGGCCGCGCGCCCCGGTCTCACCGGCGGGACCGGCGGGGGGCGGTTCCCGGCGGGCCCCTTCGGGCGCGGCGTTCACCGCACGGCCCCTTCGGAGTCAGGCGAGGCGTTGCCGGTCGGGTAGAAGGTGTGCGGGAATCCGGCCGTCCCGACGGCGGCGGGCAGCGCGGCGGCGTCCGTCGGAATCCCGATCAGATCGCTGTCGCCGGAGCCGAGCAGTGACTGAAAGACCAGCAGCGTGGCGCGGTGCTGGGCCTCGACCGGGGCGACGGAGGCGAAGAGCCGGCGAAGTCGCGCCGTACCGGCCCCGCTCACGTTCTTCGTGTACGTCTGCGCGGCCACGTCCTCCAGCGTGAGGGCGAGCGCGACCACGTCCTCGGGGGTCCTGGCGGCCGGCAGCTCCCGCTCGACGACGGCCGCGTACTTCGGGTCGGTCCCGGTCTGCGGCTGCCCGCCCGCCTGGACGGCGGCCGTGTTGAACGCCTTGGCGTGTTCCTCGTGGTGCTGGGTGGTGGTGGCGATGAACTCCTGGAGCGTCGCGTCGCCGTCCTTGACGAACGGCAGCGCGGCGGCGGTCCGGTAGACGCTCACCGCGAGGTTCTCCAGCGACGCCGCCGTCTGCAGCGCCATGATGTCGTCCCGCGCCGCGGGTTCCAGCGGCCGGGTGTCGATGTGCTCCGCGCCCATCACGCCCCCTCTTTCCTCGGCGCCCGCACCACCGCGGGTACGCGCTCTGTCACCGACACATTCGCGACGCGGGCGCCGCCGAATTGTGGGACATCGCCGACAGTCCGGGGTTGTTTCACCTCTTCGGCGCAGTACGCGACCGCCCCGTCGCCCTACCCGGCGACGGGGCGGTGCCGGAGCCCGGCTCCGGCCGTGTTCCCGCGTACCGCTACTCCTTGACCGCGCCCGAATTGGCGCCGTTGACGAAGTAGCGCTGGAAGCAGAAGAACAGCGCGGCCACCGGCAGGGTGGAGAGCAGCGCCGCCGCCAGCTTCAGCGGATACTGCGTGCCCCCGCCGAGACCGCCCGAGACGAAGCGGGCCAGACCCGTGGTGAGCGTCTCGTACTGGCCGGACTGGGTGGCGACCAGGAAGTGCGTGAACTCGTTCCACGATCCCTGGAACGACAGGATCGTCAGCGTGATCAGCGCGGGCCTGGCCATCGGCAGGACGACGGACCAGAAGATCCGGAACACCCCCGCACCGTCGACCCGCGCGGCCTCCTCGACCTCGCGCGGCACCGATTCGAAGAACTGCTTCATGATGAAGATGCCCGCCGCGTCCACCAGCAGCGGCAGGATCATGCCGGTGTACGTGTCGAAGATCCCGAAGGTGTTGAGCACCAGGAACTTCGGGATGAGCAGAGCCACTCCGGGCACCGCCATCACGGCGAGCACGAAGCCGAACAGCACCGAGCGGCCCCGGAAGCGCAGCCGCGCCAGCGCGTACCCGGCCATCGAGTCGAACAGCACCCGGCCCGCGGTCACGATCACCGCGACCAGCGCCGAGTTGGAGAGCCAGCGCAGGAACGGCACACCGTCCGCCGACTCGCTCAGCCCGAACAGCCGCTGATAGGCCGCCGTCGTCGGAGTGGCCGGCAGCAGGGAGAGCGGATGCGCCGCCGCGTCCGGGTCCGTCTTGAAACCGGTCACCAACTGGAGCAGGAACGGCAGCAGATAGAGCAGCGCCACCCCCACCACCAGGGCGTACCCCAGCACCCGCAGCGGGACCGGGAACCGTCCCAGCACCGGCGGGCGGGCCGGGTCGCGGGCGGCGCGCCGGAGCCGGGCCCGCTCGACCCGGTCGCGTACGGCCGTACCACCGGCGCTCATCGCTTCCTCCCCTTACGTGCGCCGCGCTCCCGCAGGGCCCAGCGCTGGAACGCGGTCAGACAGAGGATCAGGGCGA
Source organism: Streptomyces sp. NPDC039430 (assembly GCF_055639435.1). NCBI lineage: Bacteria > Bacillati > Actinomycetota > Actinomycetes > Kitasatosporales > Streptomycetaceae > Streptomyces > Streptomyces sp. NPDC039430. The sequence continues at coordinate 72,974 of NZ_JBVKAK010000003.1, forward strand.
GCAGCACGAACGCGATCGCCGAGCCCTGCCCGAAGTCCGCGTTGTCGAAGCCCGCGGAGTACGACAGGAACGCGGGTGTGAGCGTCGTGTTGCCCGGGGCGCCCTGGCCCATCACATACACCTGGTCGAAGACCTGCCAGGTGGAGATCAGCCCCAGGGTGAGCACCAGGAACAGCACGGGACGCAGCGCGGGAAGCGTCACGTACCGCAGCAGCTGACGGCGGTTGACCCCTTCCAGGGCGGCCGACTCCTCCAGCTCCCGGGGGATGTCCTGGAGCGCCGCGAGGAAGATCAGCATGAAGGTGCCCGAGGTCGTCCAGACGGCCAGCAGGATGATCGTGCACATCGCGATCGAGGGGCCGGACAGCCACTCGAACCACGAGAGCCCCATGAAGGAGTGGTCCGCCAGCATCCCGGCGGGCCGTTCGGGATCGACGATCCCGAGGCCGCCCAGGATCAGGGAGAGCACCCCGCGCGGGTCCGCGAACCAGTTCGGTCCCTTCACCCCGATCCACGACAGCAGGGAGTTGACGGCCCCGCTGCCCTGGAAGAGGAAGAGGAAGACCGTGGAGACGGCGATGGAGCTGGTGACCGACGGGAAGAAGAAGGTCGTACGCAGCGCGCCGCGCGCCCGCAGCAGCTTCTGGTTGACGATCAGGGCCAGGCCCAGCGCCAGCCCGGTCTGCAGGGGCACGGTCAGCAGGACGTAATAGGCGTTGTTGCGCAGGGCGGTCGCGAAGAGGGTGCGGTCGAGACCGTCCTGCGTGAACAGCGTCCGGTAGTTGTCCAGGCCCACGAAGTCGGCCTCACCGCTGAACGGGTTGGACTGCCCGTCCCAGTTCAGCAGGCTCACCCACAGCGCCATGAGGATGGGCAGGACCAGGAAGAGCCCGAGGACCAGCACCATGGGGCTGACGAACAGCCAGCCCCAGGTGCCTTCCCGGCGCTGGTCCCCGCGACGGCCCGCGCGCGGGGCGCGGGCACGGGCCGTCGCGGTCGTACCGGTCACGCCGGGCGTGTCAGGTTCGCCCGGCGTGCCGGTCGATCGGTGTGCGCGGTCCGCGCGCACAGTACGGAGGGGCATGGGGCTCAGTTGCCCTTCGCGATCGCCTGTTCGCCGTTGCGCTGGAGGTCGGCGAGGATCTTCTTCGGGTCGGCGGTGCGCAGCGACTGGAGGTCGGTGTTGAACTGGCTCAGCACCTTGTCGAAGCCGGCGATCGTGACCGGGCCCTGCGCGTACGCGCTGCCGTCCACCCATGCCTTGGCCTGCGGCGTCTTCTCGGCGTACGTGGTGAGCGCGCTCGTCCGCGACGGCATGACACCGAACGCGTCGGCGAAGGCGAGCTGCTGGTCGGCCGAGCTCAGGTGCTTGACGAGGTCGACGCTCGCGGCCTGGTGGGTGCTGTCGGCGGCGATGCCCCAGCAGGTGCTGAAGGCGAGCGTGCCCTCGCCCTTCGGACCCGCGGGCAGCGGGGCGACGGCGTACTTCACGTCCGGGTAGTCGAGCTTCATACCGCCGTCGAGCCAGTTGCCCTCGATGGTCATCGCGGCCTTGCCCTTGCCGAGCGCCTCGCCGCCCCAGCTGGTGTCCACCTGCTTGGCGAACTTCATCGAGCCCGACTTCAGCATCGACTGGACGAAGGCGAGACCCTCGGCGTTCTCCGGGGCGTCGGCCGTCATCTTCTTCTGGTCCGCGTCGGTGAGCCAGCCGCCGGCCTGCTTCATGAAGACCCCGAGGCGCTGGTACTCGTCGCTGGTCACCAGGCCGGTGACGCCATTGGCGGTGAGCTTGTCCGCGACGCTCCGAAGCTCCTTCCAGGTCTTCGGGTAGTCCTTCTCCGTCAGCCCGGCCTTCTTCCACAGGTCGGAGTTGATGGCGAGACCGAGGGTGGAGGTGTCCTTGGGCAGACAGACCTGCTTGCCCTCGTACGAGAAGGACGAGAGCAGCTGCTGGGAGAAGTCGGAGGCGTCCGATATCTGGTCGCCGTACGCGTAGAGCGAGCCGCCCTTGGCGTAGTTCGCGAACTGGTCGGAGTTGACGTAGAAGACGTCCGGCGGCTTGTGCCCGGCGAAGGCCTGCGCCAGCTGCTGGTTCATGTCCTTGGCGACCTCGACGGTCACCGTGTTGCCGGACTTCTTCGCGTACGAGGCGGCCGCGGCCTTCACCGCCTGGGTCTCGGCGTCACCCGAGGTGGCGATCAGGACGGTCAGCTTCTGCTTCTCGGCCTTGTCCTGTGCCTGGTCCTTGCCACTGTCGAAGTTGGACGAGCAGCCGGTGGCGGCCAGGAGCGCCGCGCAGGTGACGAGTGCGGCGGCGGCGGCCGTGCGGGTGACCATGAATTCCTCCAGAAGAGATGGAACGTGCGGCTCAGTAGCCCGGGAAGGGCGTGCTGTGCGGGGATGGGCCCGGGAGCGTTCTTCGCCCCGGGCGGTGGCGGCGCGGTCAGCTTCCCGGGGCGGGCGTGCTGTCGCGGACGACAAGGGACGGTTCGAGCAGGACACGCTCGGGCGGGGCACCGGGCTCCGCGATCCGGGCGAGCAGCAGACGTACGCACTCGTGGCCCGCGGCTTCCAGCGGCTGGGCGACGGTGGACAGACCGGGGGAGAGCAGGGCCGCGGTGGGGGAGTCGTCGAAGCCGATGACGGCGACGTCCTTGCCCGGCGCGGCGTTCCGTTCGCGCAGCGCCTGGTAGCAGCCCATCGCGAGCATGTCACTGGCGGCGATCACGGCCGTCGCACCCGAGTCGAGCAGCGGTGCCACGGCGGCCCGCGCCGAGGAGGTGTCGTCGAGGCTCTGCGCGCGCCGGCCCCGTACCGGCAGACCGTGCCGGCGCATGGCGCGCTGCCAGCCCTCGGCCCGGTCGTCACCGACTCCGGAGCCGCGTGGCCAGCCGAGGAACGCGATCCTGCGATGCCCCAGGGCCACCAGATGTTCGACCGCGGCGTCCGTGCCCGAGGCGCCGTCGACATCCGCCCAGTCGCCTATCTGCCGGCCCGACCACATCCGTCCGAAGCCCACGAACGGTATGCCGCGCTTGGCCAGCCAGGTCTGACGGGGGTCGCCGCGGTCGGTGCCGCTGAGCACGAACCCGTCGACGCTGTGCAGATCGATCAGCTCCTCGTGCCCGTCCAGACTGGCGTTGCCGGGCGGCGAGGCGAACAGCAGGATCCGGTAGCCCGCCTCGTCGGCGGCCTGGGAGAGCGCGTGCAGGAAGCGGTCCATCACCGGTGCCGAGTTCCCCGGCGCGGGACGTATGCCGTAGCCGATGAGCTTGCTGGAGCGGGTACGCAGCGTCTGCGCCGCGCGGTGCGGGCGGTACCCCATCTCGTCGATGGTGCGCTGGACCCGCTCCAGCGTCTCGGAGCGCAAGAGTTCGGGCGAATTCAGGGCATTTGACACCGTCTGCGGCGAGACCCCGGCGCGCCGCGCGACCATGGCCAGGGTCACTGGACCGGCCTTGGGCGAGGGCGCGTTGGGGGAGCGGGGCATGACGGTCTCCGGAACGGTTTGTGCGAAACGACGAGTTGATTGGAGCGTTCAAATGCCATTGTCAACGAGCTGAAGTCGTCGTTAGGGTTCTTGGAACGCTCCAATGACTGAGAGGTTCTGCTCTGTTGTCCACCACTGTCAAGACCCACGACACTATGAACTCCGTCGCAGCGGCTGTCCCCTCGGCCGAGGGCCTCCAGCCGTTCCTGCACGACGCCTGTGTGACGCTGTACGCGCCCAGCTTCGTGATCTCCCACGCGGACGGGCAGATCGGCGGCGGCGCCGAAGGCTTCTACCACGGCGACAGCAGAGCGCTGGCCCGGCTGACGGTCGAGGCCGACGGGATCGCGATCGCGCCGGTGCGCGGAGCCTTCGACGGTGCGGACCGGGCGGCCTTCCGCGGAGTACTGCGCGGCCTCGGCGAGGAGACCCCGGACCCGGCGGTCACCCTGCACCGCAGGCGGCGCGTCACCCCCGGGCGGCTGGAGGAGACCCTCGAAGTCTCCAACGCGGGAGGGCAGAACGTCCGCCTCCGGCTGATCGTCACCGCCGCCACCGACCTCGCCGCGATGGAGCGCGTCAAGACCGGGCACGCGCAGAACCCGGTTCCCGCGACCGGCAGCGCCGACGGACTCGACTGGTCCAAGGAGGCGTTCGCCGTACGCCTCGCCTCCACCCCGGCGCCCACCGCCGTCGACCCGGCGTCCGGACGGCTGGAGTACGACATCGAGCTGGCGCCCGGCGCGGCCTGGACGGCCGTTCTGCGGTGTGACGCTGCTCACGAGGACGGCGACCAGTTCCCCGCCCCCGCGGCGGACAGCGTCCCCTGGCGCACCCCGGTGCTGCGCAGCGCCGACCGGCGCTTCGACCACTGGCTCAGCCAGTCGGCCGCCGACCTCGACCGGCTGCGCCTCACCGACCCGGAGGCGCCTGCCGACCAGTTCCTGGCCGCCGGCGCCCCCTGGTTCCTCACGCTCTTCGGCCGCGACTCCCTGTGGGCGGCCCGGATGCTGCTGCCGCTGGGCACCGGACTCGCCGCCGGTACGCTGCGTACGCTCGCGCGCCGCCAGGGCGTCAGGACGGACCAGGACACGGAGGAGCAGCCCGGCAAGATCCTGCACGAAGTGCGCCGCGGGAGCCAGGAGTTCGACGAGGGCTTCTCGCTGCCGCCGTCCTACTACGGGACAGTGGACGCCACCCCGCTGTGGATCACGCTGCTGCACGACTCCTGGCGCTGGGGACTCGCCCCCGAGCAGGTCGAACAGCTGCTGCCGCACGCCGAGGCCGCCCTCGCCTGGATGCGTGACCACGGCGACGCCGACGGCGACGGCTTCCTGAAGTACATCGACCACACCGGACGCGGTCTGGCCAACCAGGGCTGGAAGGACTCCGGCGACTCCATCCGGCACCGCGACGGACGCCTCGCCACCTCTCCGATCGCGCTGTGCGAGGTCCAGGCGTACGCCTACGAGGCGGCCCGCGGCGGCGCCGCGCTGCTGCGCGCCTTCGGCCGGCCCGGCGCCGACCAGTGGGAGGAGTGGGCCGAGCGGCTGTCCGACCGGTTCCGCAGCCACTTCTGGGTGGAGGACGAGCGCGGTGCCTACCCGGCCGTCGCCCTCGACCGGGACAAGCGGCCGGTGGACTCGGTCACCTCGGGCTTCGGTCATCTGCTGGGCACGGGCCTGCTCAACCACGAGGAGAGCGCCCTGCTGGCCGCCCGGCTCAGCGCGCCCGACCTCGACTCGGGCCATGGGCTGCGCACCCTGAGCAGCGACTCCGTGGGCTTCAACCCGTACGGCTACCACATCGGTTCCATCTGGCCGCACGACACCGCGATCGCGGTGCACGGGCTGACCAGGGCCGGGTTCCCGGACGCCGCGGCGGGGCTCGCCGCGGGGCTGCTGACCGCTTCCGCGGGCTTCGACGCGCGGCTGCCCGAGCTGTTCGCCGGTCATGGCTCGGCGACCGACTCGGTGCCCTCGCCCTACCCGGCGTCCTGCCGGCCGCAGGCGTGGGCGGCCGCCTCGTCCGTCATGGTCCTCCAGTCCGCGCTGGGGCTCTCGGCCGATGTCCCCGGCGGCACCCTGACCGTCGCGCCCGCGTTCGCCGAGGCCTACCGGCCGCTGAAGGTCGAGGGTCTCGATGTCGCGGGCGGGCGCCTGGACATCTCGGTGGCGGCCGACGGTACGGCGCACATCGAGGCGCCGGCGGGCCTGGAGGTGAAGAGGGAGTCCGTGACGCCCCGTTGATGCACTGGGTGCGCGGTGTGAGGATGGGACCCCGGTGAGGCGGACTCGCCGTCGTGGGGGCGGGGTCCCGTCGGCGGCTCCGGCGGCGCTCTTTCGGTGTTCCGGCGATACGTGGGCGACGGTTCGAGGGTGCTCGGCGGCGCTCCGGCGGCGGTTCGGGGGTGCTCGGCGGCGTTCCGGCGGTACTTCGGCGGCGGTTTCCGGTCACGGGCGGCGAAGCCGGTCCTTCCGGACCGTGTCGCTGTCGGACCGTGTCGCTGTCCGGCCGTGTCGCTGTTGGGCCGAACGGGTGAGGCGCGGGAGGATGGCCGGATGCAGACACAGTGCACGGGCGGGGTGGTCCGATGAGCCGCTACGGCAGGTACGGCGGATACGACGCCACCGATGAGCAGTGGGAGGGCCTGGCCCAGGTCGTTCCGCTGCGTGGCCGCGACGAATGGCCCTCACGGGTCGATCACCGCACCGTCCCCGAGGACGTCACGGCGGAGAACCGGCGTTTCATCGTGCTGCGGGTGCAGGTGTTCGGGGACGCGCGGGAGGTCGCCGACCATCTGATCGCGCGGATTCCGGTACTGCTGGATCTGACCGGTGCGGAGCCCGATGTGGCCAAACGCATCCTGGACTTCAGCAGCGGAGTCGTCTTCGGGCTCGGCAGCGGGATGCACCGGGTCGACAAGAACGTCTTCCTGCTGGCCCCCGTCGGCACGGAGGTCGAGGGGATCGCGGCGGACGTCGTCCCCCGATCGTAGGAAGGTGGCCGAGGCGTAACGGTTCGGCAGGTTTTGGGCCGCATACGGTCCGGCCATGGAAGCAACCCGCGCGCGTCCCACCATCACCGAACTGCGGCTCTCCGCCTTCACCTCGCACCGCGGAGCGGCTTTTCCCCTGGGCCCCATGACGCTGTTCGCCGGAGCGAGCGGCAGCGGGAAGTCCACGGCCCTGCGGGCCTACGAGGCGCTCGCCAGGCTCGGCGCCGGTGTCCCCCTCGCCGAGGTCTTCCCGGATCCGGTCGCCTGCGTTCCGGAACGGGCCGCGCCCGACGCCCAGGGGCGGCGCGGCTTCCGGATCGGCTGCACCGTCGACGGCCCGGTCGGTCCCGTACGGCTCGATCTTGCCGTCCAGGCCGAGCCCGAACTCCGTATCGTCGGCGAACGGCTGACCGGCCGCGGACAGACCCTGCTCACCACGGCGCTGCGCGACCCGGGGCGGCCCACGGTCCAGGCGGCCTGGCACACGGCCGGCGCCGTGCCGGTGACCCGGGCCCCGCTGCCCGACGACCGGCTGGGCACGGCGCTGCTCCCGTTGCGGGTGGGAGGCCGCACGGCGGGCGAGTCGCTGGTGCTCGCCGCCGCGGAACAGACCGTGCTGGCCCTGCGGTCCGTCTTCGTCTGCGACCCGCAGCCCCAGCTCATGCGGCATCCGGTGGCCGCCGGAATGGGGCGGCTGCGCCGTGGCTGCGAGAATCTGGCTGCGGTCCTCGACCGGACGCTGGACCGCTCGCGCGACGGCTGCGCCCGCAGGCGCGCCCGGCTGGCCGCGGCGGCGCGGGCCGGCTGCGCGGGGCCGGTGACCGAACTCGCCGTCGAGCGGCTCGCCGACGGTACGGTACGGGCGCTGCTCGCCCGGGACGCCTCCGGTGCCAGGGCGGCCACTCCCGTCGGCCGGCTCGGCGAGGGCGAGCTGAGATATCTGGCACTCGCGCTCGTGCTGCTCACCGGTCCGGGCGTGCTGGCCGTGGACCAGGCCTCCGAAGTGCCCCTGGCGCTGCGGTCGCTCACCGTCCTCGCGGACGGATTCGACCGGAGCCTGGACCGGCGGCAGGCGGGCGAACTGCTCTCGCTGGCCTCGGCGGTCTGCGCGGAGGGGCGGATCGGCCTGGTCGGGGCGGTCGGTGACGCCTCCTGCGCGCGGGGGGCCGCCGGGGTGACGGTGGTAGACCTGGACCCGTGACGGAACTCGATGTAGCGGGGATGCAGCGCAGACTGGCGCGGTTCGCGGCGGCGCGCGACTGGGAGCAGTACCACACCCCCAAGAATCTGGTGGCGGCGCTGAGCGTCGAGGCGTCGGAACTGCTGGAGATCTTCCAGTGGTTGACGCCCGAGCAGTCGGCGCGGGTGATGGAGGACCCGGAAGCGGCCCACCGGGTCTCGGACGAGGTCGCGGATGTGCTCGCCTATCTGCTCCAGTTCTGCGAGGTGCTGGGGATCGACCCGCTCGTGGCACTCGCCGACAAGATGGACCGGAATGAGGTCCGCTTCCCGCCCAAGCGACCGACAGATGCCCGCGATTCGCCCTGATCGTCACTCTACGGAGTGGGCAAGTTATGCACAACGAGCCTGCTGTCCAGAGATTTCCCCATTGCTCTGGCCTTTCCGTCGCCAATCCCTCACTCTGGGTAGTGGAGTTGCGTGGGCAGGATTGTCGTACGAACGGGGGCTGCGGATGGATGCGGAACGGCTCATCGGAGTGAGCCGGCATGCCCTGGCCGGGAGCACGGACGAGTGGGATGTCATCGCCGAGGCGTGGCAGGCGCAGAGCCTCGCCCGCGCGATCGGCGTCCAGTTGGCGCTGAACGGACCGAAGGAGCTGAAGAGCGAGGCGCGGGAGCTGGCCGAAGGGGGCGGGCCCGACTGCGGATTCGCGGACGTACCAGATGTATCGGATATGCCGGATGGGCCGGACGGGCCAGGGGGACCGTACGGACCGAAGGGACTGGCGGGGCCGTACGGACCGGTCGACTGGCCGCCGGACGGTTTACCGGACCGTCCGAGGCCGCGCGTCGGCCGGATACGGGCCGGACAGCTCTCCGGGGTGGCCGACATCCGGGCGGCCCTGACCGGACTCGGCGCGCTGCTGGGGGAGGTCGGGATCGCGCTGGTGGCGGTGGCGTGTGCCACGGACGAGGAGGGGCTGTACTGGCAGTGCATCGACGCGATCGACGCGGCCGACGAGTCCAACGACCGGGTGGGCGTGATGCTGCGCCTGCTCGTGGCGCGGGACCGCGCGCGGGAGCGGGAGTGGGCGCGCCAGCGCGAGGAGCGGCAGCTGGGGCTGGAGTGGCAGCGGCAGAGGGAGCGGGAGCGGGAGCGGGAGAAGGGTCGCGAGCGGGAGAGAGATCGGGAACGGGAGAGCAGGATCGGCGGGGACGGCCGAGGGGAGCCCTGCCCGAAGGTGCAGGATGGAGGGCATGGATCTTCGAATCTTCACCGAGCCCCAGCAAGGGGCGAGCTACGAGACACTGCTGACCGTGGCCAGGGCCGCCGAGGACCTGGGCTTTGACGCCTTCTTCCGGTCCGACCACTATTTGAAGATGGGGTCCGCCGACGGGCTCCCCGGGCCGACGGACGCGTGGATCACCCTGGCGGGGCTGGCCAGGGAGACCAAGCGGATCCGTCTCGGCACGCTGATGACGGCCGGTACATTCCGGCTGCCGGGCGTGCTGGCCATCCAGGTCGCGCAGGTGGACCAGATGTCCGGCGGCCGGGTCGAGCTGGGCCTGGGCGCGGGCTGGTTCGAGGAGGAGCACAAGGCGTACGGGATTCCGTTCCCCAAGGAGAAGTTCGCCCGGCTGGAGGAGCAGCTGGCGATCGTGACCGGTCTCTGGGCCACGGAGACCGGCCGGACCTTCTCCTATGACGGCGCGCACTACCAGCTGACCGACTCGCCCGCGCTGCCCAAGCCGGCGCAGAGCAAGGTACCGATCCTGATCGGCGGCCACGGCGCGAAGCGCACACCGCGGCTGACCGCCCAGTACGCGGACGAGTTCAACCTCCCGTTCGCCTCCATCGAGGACACCGAGCGGCAGTTCGCCCGGGTGCGGGCCGCCGCCGAGGCCGTGGGCCGCGACGCGGACGATCTGGTGTACTCGAACGCGCTGATCGTGTGCGTCGGCAAGGACGACGCGGAGGTGGCCCGCCGGGCCGCTTCCCTCGGACGGGAGGTGGCGGAGCTGAAGGTGAACGGGCTCGCGGGCTCGCCCGACGAGGTGGTCGACAAGATCGGCCGTTATGGCGCCGTCGGCTCGTCGCGGATCTATCTCCAGGTGATGGATCTGGACGATCTGGACCATCTGGAGCTGATCTCCTCACAGGTCCAGTCGCAGCTGAGCTAGGGCATGTCGCGAAACCCGCCCTGGCCGGGCCGGGCCCGACCCGAGCTGGGCCGGACTGGGCCGGACTGGGCCGGGGCCGAGCCGGACCGGGGCTCGTCCTCGCCGTAGCGGGGGCTCGTTCCCGCCGTACCGCGTACTGGAGCGATCGTGAAACCCACCCGCACACTCGCCGCCGCCCTCGCCGGAGGGACCGTCGTTCTCGACGGCGGCCTCTCCAACCAGCTCGCCGCGCAGGGCTGCGATCTGTCCGACGACCTCTGGTCGGCGCGGCTTCTCGTCGACAGCCCCGAGCAGATCGAGGCGGCCCACGCGGCGTATGTGCGGGCGGGCGCGCGGGTGCTGATCACCTCCAGCTATCAGGCGACGTACGAGGGGTTCGCGCGGCGCGGGGTGGCGCCCGGCACGGCCCGCGCGCTGCTGGTCCGCAGTGTGGAGCTGGCGCGCCGGGCGGGCGCGGCGGGACCGGACGAGGTGTGGGTGGCGGCCTCGGTCGGCCCGTACGGCGCGATGCTCGCCGACGGCAGTGAGTACCGGGGCCGGTACGGACTGTCGGTGCGGGAGCTGGAGCGGTTCCACCGGCCGAGGATCGAGACTCTCGCCTCGGCCGGTCCCGACGTGCTCGCGCTGGAGACCGTCCCGGACACCGACGAGGCGGAGGCGCTGCTGCGGGCCGCCGCCGGCTGCGGGGTGCCGGTCTGGCTCTCGTACTCGATCGAGGGCGGGCACACCCGGGCAGGACAGCCGCTCGCCGACGCCTTCGCCCTGGCGGCGGGCGACGACCAGGTGATCGCCGTGGGGATCAACTGCTGCGAGCCGGGGGACACCGATCGCGCGGTCGAGCTGGCCGCCTCGGTGACGGGCAAGCCGGTCGTCGTCTATCCGAACAGCGGGGAGGGCTGGGACGCGAGGACGCGGAGCTGGCGCGGGGACGCCACCTTCGATCCGTCCAGGGTGCGGTCCTGGCAGGAGGCGGGGGCGCGACTGGTCGGCGGCTGCTGCCGGGTCGGGCCGGAGCGGATCGCGGAGCTGGCCGCGCTGACCGGCCGCTGAACGGCCCTCGACGGCGTGCGGCCGATGACGTCGGCGGGCGCGGAGCCGACGGAGCCATCGGGAAAACCCCTGGTCGTGGCGGACCCGGCGGGCAATACTCGTACGGGTGTTCCTGACGATCAGTACGACCGGCACCCCGGAGCGTCCCGCGACCGATCTCGGATTCCTGCTGCACAAGCATCCCGACCGCGCGCGGACGTTCTCCACGTCGCATGGCACCGCCCATGTGCTCTATCCCGAGGCGTCCACCGAACGCTGCACGGCGGCCGTGCTGCTGGAGATCGATCCGGTGGCGCTGGTGCGACGGGGCAAGGGGAAGGGCCGGGGCGGCGCCCCCGACGCGGCCCTCGCGCAGTATGTCAACGACCGCCCCTACGCCGCGTCCTCGCTGCTCGCGGTCGCGCTGAGCACCGTCTTCAAGAGCGCCCTGCGTGGCGTCTGCGCGGCGCTCCCCGAGCGGGCCGCGAGCCCGCTGCCGCTGCGGATCGAGATACCGGCGGTGCCCGCGCGCGGCGGCGCCGAGCTGGTACGGGCGCTCTTCGAACCGCTGGGCTGGGCCTCGGTACGGGCGGAGCCGGTGCCGCTGGACGAGCGCTTCCCGCAGTGGGGCGACTCGCGTTACGTGCGGCTCGTGCTGGAGGGCGAGCCGCGCCTTGCCGACGCGCTGCGCCAGCTCTACGTCCTGCTGCCGGTGCTCGACGACGCCAAGCACTACTGGGTCGCGCCCGACGAGGTGGACAAGCTGCTGCGGGCGGGCGAGGGCTGGCTGGCCGAACACCCCGAACAGCGGCTGATCACCAGCCGCTATCTGGCCCGCCGCTGGGGGCTGACCCGGCAGGCCATGGCCCGCCTTGAGCTGGTCAGGCTCGCGGAGGCCGATGACATCGAGGTCGAGGCGATCGACAACGCGGTGGAGGAGACCCCCGCCGAGGACGCTGACAGTGCCGAGGTCGGCGAAGGCACCGGGAACGGCGGAGGCACCGAGGGCGCGCTGCCGGAGGAGGTCTCGCTCGCATCGCAGAGGCGCGAGGCGATCCTCACCGCGCTGCGCGACGCGGGCGCCAGTTCGGTGCTCGACCTGGGCTGTGGCCAGGGCCAGTTGATGCAGGCGCTGCTGAAGGACACGCGCTTCGGGCGGGTCGTCGGCGTCGACGTGTCCGTACGGGCGCTCACCATCGCCTCGCGCCGGCTCAAGCTGGACCGGATGAGCGAGCGCCAGGCCGAGCGCGTCACGCTCACACAGGGCGCGCTCACATACACCGACAAGCGGCTGAAGGGATACGACGCCGCCGTGCTGAGCGAGGTCATCGAGCATCTCGATCCGCCCCGGCTGCCCGCCCTGGAGTACGCGGTCTTCGGCTCGGCCCGGCCCGGGACCGTCGTCGTGACCACACCGAACGTCGAGTACAACGTGCGCTGGGAGACGCTTCCCGCCGGTCACGTACGCCACGGCGACCACCGCTTCGAGTGGACCCGCGCGGAGTTCCGCGAGTGGGCCGAGGAGGTGGGGCGGCGCCATGGATACGAGGTGACGTACCGACCCGTCGGCCCGGACGACCCCGAGGTGGGCCCGCCCACGCAGATGGCGGTGTTCACCGTCACCGACCCGCGAAACGCGCAGACAGCGCAGACCACGCGGACAGCGCGGGCCCCGGTGACCACGCAGGCCACGCGGACAGCGCGGAAGGAGGAGAAGGCCGCATGACCAGCACCACCGCTCCCAGCGCCACCGACGCCGCGCGGCGTCCCCTGCCGGTGCCCGATCTCTCCCTCGTGGTGCTGATCGGCGCCACCGGCTCCGGCAAGTCCACCTTCGCCCGGAGCCGGTTCAAGCCCACGGAGGTCGTCTCCTCCGACTTCTGCCGCGGTCTGGTCGCGGACGACGAGAACGACCAGCGCGCCTCCGGCGACGCCTTCGACGTACTCCACTACATCGTCGGCAAGCGCCTCGCGGCCGGCCGGCTCACCGTCGTGGACGCCACCAACGTCCGGCCGGAGAGCCGCAAGGGGCTGGTGCGGCTCGCCCGCGAGCATGACGTACTGCCCGTCGCGATCGTCCTCGACCTGCCCGAGGAGGTGTGTGCCGCGCGCAACGCCGGCCGCCCCGACCGGGCCGGGATGCCGCGCCATGTGATCAAGCGGCACCGCGGCGAACTGCGCCGCTCGCTGCGCGGTCTGGAGCGCGAGGGGTTCCGCACGGTGCATGTCCTGCGCGGCGAGCGGGAAGTGGAGAGCGCCGAGATCGTTCGCGAACGCCGCTACAACGACCTCGCCCATCTCACCGGCCCCTTCGACATCATCGGAGACATCCACGGCTGCCGCTCCGAGCTGGAGACCCTGCTCGGCAAGCTCGGCTACGAGGACGGCGCGCACCCCGGGGGACGCACGGCTGTCTTCGTCGGGGACCTCGTCGACCGCGGCCCCGACAGCCCCGGCGTGCTGCGCCGGGTGATGGGCATGGTCACAGCCGTTTCCCGGGGCATCATTCCGTTCCGGAGCATGGTTCCCGCATAGAAGCCCACGGACGGCCCGCCCGCCGCACAGAGACGCGAGTACCGGCGGGGCGTCTCTATGTCCAGGGAGAGCGACGGAGACCCCACGACGGGCCTACGCGGCGGCAGGCGGCTCCTCGTCGTCCGCCCGGGGCGGCACTTCGGGCTTCTTGAAGCGGTGCCACGCGTCGCGTGCTTTCCCGGCGGAGTCGATCACGTCCGGAAGCTGGTCGAGCAGCCCCTTCATGGCGAAGAGGCAGATCGAAGCCACGCCAGCGATGGCGAGAATGAAGAGGATGGCTGCGCCGTCCACCGATCCTGACCTTCCCTGTCATGGGTCGGATCGGGTGCGCAGGCAGCCTCGATCCGAACCCTACGGTTCGGACCGAGACACCCGCGCCGACGTGTGCGCAAATGTTCTCGGTGCTGGCAGGCAGTTGCCCACCAGAGTGAACATTCAAGACTTCTGGGCCGACAAGCCCTAGGTAACTGACTCACGCCGTGCGGGTTACACGTCACGGTTGCCGTGAGGTGTACCAGTCAGCTTCTTCCTGAGTGTGCTTCGCCGCACATTGCGTGCGACTACTACTCACCAAGCAAGATATCACGGCCTTAAAGCGAAGTCGGGAAACACAACTGAGCCCCACCCCCGTCGAGTTGGGGTGGGGCTCAGGCGATTGGCTGCGCTCTAGTTGTCGACAGGGCGGACTCGGTCCAGGGGCGCGTCCCACTCGATGCCGCCACCCTCCGGCCGCATGAACGCCTGTTGGCTGACGAGCCTGCCCGACTCCTTGAGCCGCTCCTCAATCACGCCGACCAGGTGGCCGGTTCGCTCAGAGATCGTGTCCTCGACGAGCGTTCCCGCCGGGTACGGCAGCTCGCCGTGCGCGAGCATCGTCGGCGGCTTCTCGTGTGTCGTCACTCGGGACCCCCTCGCTGAAGCGCTCGTGCCAGGCGATCGGCCACATCGGCATGCACCCGTCCCAGCTCAACAAGCCGCAGTTGCGGAGATGCGGGGTCGACCCGCAGAGAGGGCAGGACGATCCCGACCTCGGTCAGTGCTGCTCTCAGGGACTCGGCAGCCGCGTACGGGTCGACGTCCGGTTTCTTCGTTGCCATGAACGGGACGCTAGAAGTGGGCGTTTGGTGGGCGGTACGCTGTTTTCTCGTGTTTGCTCGACGTCTCACCGAGATTGCTGGTGTTTTCTCCTGTGCCCTGCCTCATCCCGTAGTGCCGAGGTGGAGCCCCGTCCATGCTGAGTGGATCAACCACTTGGAGGGAGAGCGTCCATGGCTCGTCAGCTTCGCTTCACCGGCACAGACAGCAAGGTCGACGGCTGCCCCGCCCTGCACACGGACGAGGGAACTGGCGAGGTCATCGTTCAAGGCACGCCCGTCACCGATCCCGAAGACCTCGCGCAGCTCCAGCACTTCGGGCCGGACGACGCGGCGGTGGTCGTGCCGCGCGAACTGCTCGTGAACTGGGGGCCGAAGGAGATGGAGCGGGTGCCGGAGCTTGTTGACCGGGCCACCTTCCGGCGTCTCTTCGAGACCTTCAAGCACACCGCCTGGCGGCTGGAGACCCGACGCGGTTACGCGTCCGACCGCGAGGACCCCGACTTTCAGGAGTTCTTGGCCACCGGCTCCGCGCCCTGCGATCCCAACGAGCCCTGGTTCGTCAACATCAAGGCCCAGACCGAGGCAGGCAAGCGCGTCGGCCGGGTGCGAGTCGCCGACCGACCCATGACCACCGAGCAGCGGTTCTTGCTCGACTACGCACGGCACAACGCGGCGGTCGGCGAGGACATCCGTTACCTGTGGCGCGAGGACGCTACCGACCTGCCCGCCGAAGACTTCTGGATCTTCGACTCTCGGATCGTCGCCGTGCTCCACTTCGACGACGCCGACAACATCACGAGCATTGAGCTGATCACCGAACCGGCCGAGGTCGTGCGGTACGCCATCGTGCGTGACGCGGCGATGCACCACGCTGTGCCGTTCGACCAGTTCGCCGCGACCGAATGACGCGTGACCGGTGAGCACCGACTATCAGCAAGCCAGGGTGGCCCTGGGCGCGCGACTGCGCGAACTTCGGTTCACCTGCCCGGGTGGTCGGCTCACCGGTCAGCAGCTCGCCCAGCGGCTCGGCTGGCAGGGCTCCAAGGTCAGCAAGCTGGAAAACGGCAGACAGACCGCCACCCCCGAGGACCTGAGGGCGTGGGCCGACGCGACCGGCCAGCCGGGCGTGTACGCCGAGCTTGCCGCCCGGCTGGCGGGGTTCGAGTCCCAGATCAGGTCATGGCGTCGCGCGCTGGCGAACGGCTTCAAGCCGCTGCACGAGGGCTTGAGCGCGGAGATCGACCGCACCTCGGAAATGTGGATCTGGGAAGAGTCCGTGATCCCGGGTCTGTTGCAGACCCCCGAGTACGCGCGCCACGTCGTCCAGCGCTATTCCGAGCTGCTGGGCGGAGCCAGCGACGTTGAGGCCGCCGTGCGTTCCCGGGCGCAGCGGCAAGAGTGGCTGTATCGACCCCGCCGCAAGCTGCACGTCCTGATGTGGGAAGCCGCGTTGCGGTCGCTGATCTGCCCGCCCTCGGTTCTGGTCGCCCAGCTCGACCGTCTCACCGGAATGATCGGGATGGACACGGTCGAGCTGGGCGTCATTCCGTTCACGTCCTCCGTCAAGATCGTGCCCGCCAACGGCTTCTGGGTCCTTGATGACCGCCTGGTGGTCGCCGAGGACTGGCACGCCGAGATGTGGTTGGATGACGCCGACAACATCGCCTTGTACTCGAAGGTCTGGGCCACCCTGCGCGAGTCGGCCGTGTACGGCGCCGACGCCCAGAACATCATCAACGCGGCGCGGCGCGAGCTGAACCCCCGTTGACCTACCGGGGGAGTTCCGGGTTCGGCGGGGTCACGCGGCTGACGATCGGCTTAAAGAGCGCTGTCCCCTGCATGACCTTCACCAATTCGTCGTACGCCTCGTCGGCCTTAGCCGAGAGCTTCTCGACCTCCGGCCAACGCTTGGTCGTCTCGCGGACGGCCTCGGCGCGCACTGCCTCCTCGTGGGGAGGTCCCGTTCGCTTGTTGTGTTGCTGCCACTGGATGAACGCCCCGAACCAATCCCGAAAGGCCACGAACGTTGCGTCATGCGCTGCCCTCATCTCCGGGGACCCGTAAAGCTCAAGGTTGGCGCTGATCTTCGACATGTCCGTCTCCTTGAACACGTCGTTCAAGGCCAGGAACAGGTCACCCTCCGGGTTGCTCATCGCCCCCCGCCGCTTCTGGACTATCCCCCTCTCGTACTTGAGGGACTCCTCAATGACCGCGACCTGACGTTCCCACAGCTTGTGTTCCCGTTCGCGCTTCAGGGTCTTCTTCTGAACCACCACGGCGACCAGCAACGTCATGAGAGACCCGAAGCCCGCTGCGGTGAGCGTGGCTATCACGGGCGTGATTTCCATGGTCGAAGAGCATACGGTCCGGGACGGTATCTCCGGGGGCCTCGTGCTGGGATCCACGGCCGGACGCCCCGGGCGGGTACGAGAGGCCGCCGGAGACCCCACGGGAGGCCGCCGCTAGGTGTGCCCGCCCTCGCAGGCCAGGCCGCCGGACGCCGGGCGTCATGTTGAGACCCCAGGTATGCGCCGGCCGTCACCTCCCGTGTTGAGATCGATCACCGGTCGTTAGTGCCCGGGAGGCCGCCGACAGCATCGGGGGGCTTGTCACGACCGCAAGCCCGACAGTGCTTGTGCGCGGCAGAAACTGCATGGTGTCCTGGTACCACAGCAGGCTCGTAGCCGTCCGGCCCCCGCTTCAGCGGGTGATTGACACCGGGGAGCGGGGGGACAGCCGGGGCAAGGTCGCGACAGACGCGGCAGCTTGCGGGGTTCGGACCGCCGACAGGGCGGGGCCTTACCTGTCGCCCACCGAGGTGCGAACCGTTCCTGAGGAGGAACCCCCGTGTCTGCCTTCGAGTTCAACCCTGCCGCGTTGCGACGCATCCGCACTGAGCGGGGCATCGGCCAACGGCGGCTCGCCCGTGAGATCGGCCGGACCAACACCAACGTCAGCGGCTACGAGAACGGCCACTTCTCCCCGTCGCTCGTCACGCTGGCCGCCATCGCTGACGCCCTCGGCGCGTCCATGGACGATTTCATGACCCGCACCGACTCCGAGGCGGTGTCGGCCTGATGGACATCGCTAAGGACGCCCGCAAGATGACCGAAGCGGAGCGTAAGCGGCTCTTGAGGTTGCTCTTCGGTTCCCGCCAGCCAAAGGACCAGGGCACCGGCGGTGAGGCTGAATGACCACCGACATGGAGCGACCCCCGGCGGACCAGGCCGAGGGTCGTCACGAGATTTCCCGTCTCACCTCCAGGAAATCCCAGGACTTGGACGCCCCGCAAGTACCGTCCAGCGGTACCTACGACGACACCCGGGGCGTGCTGGCGAACGCCATCAAGCTGGCCATGGCCGGACACCCGACCTTGCCTTGCCATGTTGTGAACGGCGGCAACCTGTGCACTTGCCGCAAGGCGGATTGCCTGAGCCCCGGCAAGCACCCGATCTATGACCTGGCTCCGAACGGGCTGATGAACGCGACCACGGACCCGGCCACGCTGGTGGAGTGGTTCGACAAGACCGGCGGCCGGATCAACTTCGGGTGGCGGCTTGACGGCCTCGGCGTCGTGGACGTCGACACCAACGACGGCAAGACCGGTGCCGACACCGTGGCCGAACTGGAGGCAGCGCACAGCGAGCTGTCGGCGTCGCTGACGATCCGGACCGGACGCGGCGGCCTCCAGCACGTCTACGAGCTGCCCGAGGAGATCGACGACACGTCGGCCTACGCCGACGAGCTTGGGCCGTTCGTGGACTTCAAGCGCGGAGCCGGTCACTACGTGATGGTGCCCGGGTCGAAGACCATCGACGTGTACCGCGTGGAGTCCGGCGACCTGCTCAAGCGGGAACCGCTCGATGGCTGGGCGCACGACCTTGCGCTGAACCTGGGCAGCCTGGTCAACCGGAAGCGGTCGGCGGCCGACAAGCCCATCAAGGCCGAGGGCACCAGCGGCCCCGTGCTCGACCTCAGCTCATGGGCCACGCGGAATCGTGGCTGAACTCGGCGGCCAAGTCGGGCGACGACCCTGGTCGGGGCAACAACGCGTCGGCATCGTTCGTTGGCGGGATCGTCCGGGACACCTTCAACTCTGGCCAGGGCATCCACGTTGCGATGCGGTTGGCGCTGCTGACAGAGATGGTGTCGGAGGACAAGCAGGACCCCGAGGTAATCGGCAGTCTGGTCAAGCGGCTTTGGAAGAAGGAAGAAGCCAAGCATGACCAGGACATTGACCAGGCCGTTGCCGACATCGAGGCCGGGGGAGACCCGGCGGAGATCCTGGCCAACCTGCGGCAGGGCGGCGAATTCAAGACCCGATCCCGGGAAACCCTGATCCGGAAGTTGGCCGACAAGAAGGCCGACGATGTCATTGCGGGCAAGACCGATGACTCGAACGCTTCGGCGTGGCCGGGCCGACCGGCGCGCTGCACACCCGTACCGGCAGGCCCTTCTTCGACGACGAGGCCGTCACCGAGGAGATCCTCGACCGGCTGCGCGCCGCCGTCACCGCCGCCGGGCTGTGGCGGGAACTCGACACCGAGTGGGTGCTGCTGGACGCCGAGCTGATGCCCTGGTCGCTGAAGGCCACCGGCCTGCTGCGCACCCAGTACGCCGCGGTGGGCGCCGCCGCCGGGGCGGCCTTCCCCGCCGTCACGAAAGCGCTCGAAGCCGCCGCGTCCCGGGGCGTCGAGGTCGCGGGACTGCTGGCCACACAGCGTGAACGCGCGACGGACGCGGCCGCATTCACCGAGGCGTACCGGCGCTACTGCTGGCCGACGGAGGGACTGGAAGGCGTGCGCCTGGCGCCGTTCCAGCTGCTCGCCGTCCAGGGCCGGGGCCTCGCCGGCGTCCCGCACGACCAGCAGCTGGCCTGGCTGGACCGGCTGGTCGAGCACGACCCGACCGGGCTGCTCCAGGTCACCCGGCGGCTGATCGTGGACACGGGCGACGAGGAATCGGTGCGCGGTGGTGTCGACTGGTGGCTGGAGATGACGGAGCGCGGCGGCGAGGGCATGGTCGTCAAGCCGCTCCAGGCGCTCGTACGGGACGGCAAGGACCGGCTGGTGCAGCCGGGCGTGAAGGTACGCGGCCGGGAGTATCTGCGGATCGTCTACGGGCCCGAGTACACCCGTCCGGACAATCTGCGGCGGCTGCGCGACCGCTCCCTCGGCCACAAGCGTTCGCTGGCGCTGCGGGAGTACGCCCTCGGCCTGGAGGCCCTGGACCGGCTGGCGGACGGCGAACCGCTGTGGCGGGTCCACGAGGCGGTCTTCGCGGTCCTGGCCCTGGAGTCGGAACCGGTCGACCCCCGGCTCTGACGGCGGACCGGGTCCCGGCCACCCTCGCTCCCTCTTCCCGTCTCCCCGGGACAGGACAAGGACAGGACCTCGACCGTTCGCCGCGTGAACCGTGCTCCACACGGTGAGGATGGGAGACATGGGATTCCATGTCGACTCCGAGACCGGGCGGCTGCGCCGCGTCATACTGCACCGCCCGGATCTGGAGCTCAAACGCCTCACGCCCGGCAACAAGGACACACTGCTCTTCGACGATGTGCTCTGGGTACGCCGCGCCCAGGAGGAGCACGACGCGTTCGCCGCGCTCCTGCGCGACCGGGGCGTCCAAGTGCATCTCTTCGGTGATCTGCTGCGGGAGTCCCTGGACCTCCCGGCGGCCCGGCGGCTCGTCCTGGACCGGGTCTTCGACGAGAAGGAGTACGGTCCGCTCGCCACCGGCCGTCTGCGGGCGGTCTTCGACGGACTGCCCACGGACCGGCTGGTCGAGGCGCTGGTCGGCGGGATGACCAAGCGGGAGTACCTGGAGCGGCACGCGGAGCCGGTGTCCGTCCGCTTCCACGCGATGGAGCTGGACGACTTCCTGCTCGACCCGCTGCCGAACCATCTCTTCACCAGGGACACCTCGGCCTGGATCTATGACGGCGTGAGCATCAACGCGATGCGCTGGCCCGCCCGGCAGCGCGAGACCGTGCACTTCGAGGCGATCTACAAGCACCATCCCCTCTTCACCGGGCCCGCCGCCGGGGCCTTCCACCACTGGTCGGAGGGTCAGGACGACTACCCGTCCACTATCGAGGGCGGGGACGTGCTGGTCATCGGCAAGGGGGCCGTGCTGATCGGGATGAGCGAGCGCACCACCCCGCAGGCGGTCGAGATGCTGGCGCGCGGGCTCTTCGCGGCCGGTTCCGCCACCACGATCGTGGCGCTCGACATGCCCAAGCGGCGGGCGTTCATGCACCTCGACACCGTGATGACGATGGTCGACGCCGATACCTTCACGCAGTACGCGGGCCTCGGCATGCTCCGCTCGTACACCATCGAACCGGGCGGCGACGGCAGGGAGCTGAAGGTCACCGACCATCCGCCGGAGCATATGCACCGTGCCATCGCGGCGGCTCTGGGCCTGGCGGACATCCGGGTGCTGACCGCCACCCAGGACGTGCACTCGGCGGCGCGCGAGCAGTGGGACGACGGCTGCAATGTGCTCGCGGTCGAGCCCGGCGTCGTCGTCGCCTACGAGCGCAACGTCACCACCAACACGCATCTGCGGAAACAGGGCATCGAGGTGATCGAGATCCCGGGCAGCGAGCTGGGCCGGGGCCGGGGCGGGCCGCGCTGTATGAGCTGCCCGGTGGAGCGTGACGCCGTGTAGGTGCGGGGTGCGGGGTGCGGGGTGCGGGGTGCGGGGTGCGGGGCGCGGGGCGCGGATGCGGGCGCGGATGTGGGCGGGGCGGGCGCAGGTCTGAGCGGACGGGGATGTGGGCGGAGGCGGCTGTGGCGCGCGGGCGACCTGTATAGCGATGCAGGTCGTCGTATATAGTTTCAGTGTCCGGTATCTTCCCCGCACCTCGCGACTCGCGCCCCAGGAGCAGCCATCATGGCGATACACCTCGAAGGCCGCCACTTCCTCAAGGAGCTGGACTTCACGGCCGAGGAGTTCCGCGGCCTGATCGATCTGGCCGCGGAACTCAAGGCGGCGAAGAAGGCGGGCACCGAGGTCCAGCGGCTGCGCGGCAGGAACATCGCCCTGATCTTCGAGAAGTCCTCCACCCGCACCCGCTGCGCCTTCGAGGTGGCGGCGGCGGACCAGGGCGCCTCCACGACCTATATCGACCCGGCCGGCTCCCATATCGGGAAGAAGGAGTCGGCCAAGGACACCGCCCGGGTGCTCGGGCGGATGTTCGACGGCATCGAGTTCCGCGGGGACGCGCAGGAGACCGTCGAGGAACTGGCCGCGTACGCCGGCGTGCCCGTCTTCAACGGCCTCACCGACGCGTGGCACCCCACTCAGATGCTCGCCGACGTGCTGACAATGACCGAGCACACCGACAAGCCGCTGACGGAGATCGCCTTCGCCTACCTCGGGGACGCCCGCTTCAACATGGGCAACTCGTATCTGGTCACCGGCGCCCTGCTCGGCATGGACGTACGGATCGTCGCGCCGCGCGCCTACTGGCCGTCGGACGACATCCTCGCCCTGGCCCGCGAGGCCGCAGCGGACAGCGGCGCCCGGCTCACCCTCACCGAGGAGATCGCCGAGGGTGTGGCGGGCGCGGACTTCGTCGCCACCGATGTCTGGGTGTCGATGGGGGAGGCCAAGGAGGTCTGGGACGAACGGATCGAGGCGCTCGGCCCGTACACCGTGACGATGGACGTGCTGCGCGCGACGGGCAATCCCGACGTGCGGTTCCTGCACTGCCTTCCGGCCTTCCACGACCTGGGCACGGCGGTGGGCCGGGAGATCCATGAGCGGCACGGGCTGACGGAGCTGGAAGTCACCGACGAGGTCTTCGAGTCGAAGCACTCGGTCGTCTTCGACGAGGCCGAGAACAGGATGCATACCATCAAGGCCGTGCTGGTGGCGACGCTCTCCGGGAGCGGCGCGGCTCTGTAGTGCGGCCGGGACCCGGGCGGTCAGGACCCGGGGCGGCCGGGACACGGCGCGGACCAAGGACCCGGCCAAGGACCCGGGGCGCGGCTCAGACCGCCGGAAGCGTGAACCAGACCGCCTTGCCCTGATCCGTGGTGCGGTGGCCGCAGGCCGAGCTGAGCGTACTGATCAGCAGGAGCCCGCGGCCGCCCTCCTGCCACGGGTCCGGCATCGTTCCCGGGTGCGACAGATTGCCCGGCGGGGCCGGGTCGCAGTCGTGCACCTCGACCTGGCAGCCGGTCGGCAGCAGTGCCACGACCAGCTCGATGGGCTCGCTCCCCAGGGTGTGCTGGATGGCGTTGGCGACGAGCTCCGCGGTGAGCAGCTCCGCCGTGTCGCTGTGCGTCCGCTCCTCCAGATGTGCCAGAGCGTCACGGACGAGGGCGCGCGCGATCGGCACGGCTTCGACACTGTGGGGCAGCGTGACTCTCCAGGGGGAGTCTGCGGCTTCTGGCATGGCGGGCGGTCCGATCAACGCGCAAGTACGGCCGGGGGGTGCGGGGGTAATTGCTATCACGTTCAACCATACGGAGCGTGAGCGGGTTAACAAGAGGCGCCTGCCCGCCGGGCACGGGACCAATGGCCCTTGCTCGCCGGGACCTTTAGCGGCTTACGGGCGGTATCTCGCGGAATTGTCACGGAAGGGACGCGGACGCATCGCGAGCCTGTCACGGGCGTATCGCGTACTTGTGACGGCGGTCATATTCGAGTGAT
The DNA here is from genome assembly GCF_055639435.1 of Streptomyces sp. NPDC039430. Classification (NCBI taxonomy): domain Bacteria; kingdom Bacillati; phylum Actinomycetota; class Actinomycetes; order Kitasatosporales; family Streptomycetaceae; genus Streptomyces; species Streptomyces sp. NPDC039430. Next base: position 96,152 of record NZ_JBVKAK010000003.1, read on the forward strand.
ACTGCTTCGTGCGCTGAACGCCGCCGAAGGAGGCCGTACTCCATGAGCCCGTTCACCGGCTCCGCGTCCCGCACCGAGGAGTGGCGCCATCTGCGACTGACCCGGGACCGGGACGTCGGCGTCGCGACCGTCACCCTCGCCCGCCCCGCGAAACTCAACGCGCTCACCTTCGGCGCCTACGCCGATCTGCGCGATCTGCTCGCCGAACTGTCCCGGGAACGCTCCGTACGCGCCCTCGTGCTCGCGGGCGAGGGCCGCGGCTTCTGCTCCGGCGGCGACGTCGACGAGATCATCGGCGCCACCCTCGCCCTGGACACGGCCCGGCTCCTCGACTTCAACCGGATGACCGGCCAGGTGGTCCGGGCGATCCGGGAGTGCCCCTTCCCGGTGATCGCCGCCGTGCACGGGGTCGCCGCCGGCGCCGGCGCCGTCCTCGCGCTCGCCGCGGACTTCCGGATCGCCGACCCCTCCGCGCGCTTCGCCTTCCTCTTCACCCGGGTCGGCCTGTCCGGGGGCGACATGGGCGCTGCCTATCTCCTGCCCCGCGTGGTCGGGCTCGGGCACGCCACCCGGCTGCTGATGCTCGGCGAGCCGGTGGCCGCGGCCGAGGCCGAACGTATCGGGCTGATCAGCGAACTCACCGGCGACGGTCTGGCCGACGCGCGCGCCGCCGCGCTGGCCCGACGGCTCGCGGAAGGCCCGGCGCTCGCGTACGCGCAGACCAAGGCCCTGCTCACCGCCGAGCTGGACATGCCGCTCGCCGCCGCCGTGGAACTGGACGCCGCCACCCAGGCGTTGCTGATGAACGGCGCCGACTACCGGGAGTTCCACGCCGCCTTCACCGAGAAGCGGCCCCCGAAGTGGCAGGGCAGCTGATGGCACGCGTCCCGCGCGTCGCCGTCATCGGCGGCGGACCCGGCGGGCTCTACGCCGCCGCCCTGCTCAAGCGGCTCGACCCGGCCCGTGAGATCACCGTCTGGGAACGCAACGCGGCCGACGACACCTTCGGCTTCGGCGTCGTGCTCTCCGACGAGACACTCGGCGGTATCGAGCACGCGGATCCCGTCGTCCACCGGGCGCTCCAGGCCGAGTTCGTACGCTGGGACACCATCGACATCGTGCACCGGGGCCGTACGCTCACCTCCGGCGGCCACGGCTTCGCGGCGCTCGGCCGGCGCAGGCTGCTGGAGATCCTGCACGAGCGCTGCGCGTCCCTCGGCGTACGGCTGCGGTTCCGCACCGAGGCCCCGCCCGCCGCCGCACTCGCCATCGCGTACGACCTGGTGATCGCGGCGGACGGCGTCCACAGCCTCACCCGCGGGACACACGCCGAGGTCTTCGCCCCCACCATCACCACCCATCGCTGCCGCTACATCTGGCTCGCCGCCGACTTCGCCCTCGACGCGTTCCGGTTCGAGATCGCCGAGACCGAGCACGGCGTGATGCAGCTCCATGGTTATCCCTACGCGAAGGGCGCCGCCGGCGCGCGGAGCACGGTCATCGTCGAGATGCGTGACGAGGTCTGGCGGGCGGCCGGATTCGAGGGCCTCGACGAGCGGCGGTCGGCGGAACGCTGCGCCAAGATCTTCGCCGACGCGCTCGGCGGACGTCCGCTGCGCGCCAACGCCTCGTCATGGAGCGCGTTCCGCACCGTGGTCAACGGCCGCTGGAGCCACGGCAATACGGTCCTGATCGGCGACGCGGCCCACACCGCGCACTTCTCCATCGGCTCCGGCACCAAGCTCGCCGTCGAGGACGCCCTCGCGCTCGCCGCCTGTATCGAGGAGCGCGCGGAGCTGCCGGACGCGCTCGCCGCGTACGAGAACGAGCGCCGCCCGGTCGTCGAGTCCACCCAGCGTGCCGCCGCCGCCAGCCTGCGCTGGTTCGAGGGACTGGCCACCTACACGGACCAGCCGCCGCGCCAGTTCGCCTTCGGGCTGCTCACCCGGAGCCGCCGGGTCACCCATGACAATCTGCGGCTGCGCGACGCTCGCTTCACCCGGGCGGTGGAGCGGGACTTCGGCTGCCCGCCCGGCACCCCGCCGATGTTCACGCCCTTCCGGCTGCGCGGGCTGACCCTGCGCAACCGCGTCGTCGTCTCGCCGATGGACATGTACTCCGCCGTGGACGGCGTCCCCGGCGACTTCCATCTCGTCCATCTCGGCGCCCGCGCCCTGGGCGGCGCGGGCCTCGTCATGACCGAGATGGTGTGTGTCAGCCCGGAGGGGCGCATCACCCCGGGCTGCGCCGGGCTCTACAACCGCGAACAGGGCGACGGCTGGCGCCGGGTCACCGAGTTCGTGCACACGCGGTCACCTGGCACGGCCATCGGCGTCCAGCTCGGACACGCGGGGCGCAAGGGCGCCACCCGCGTGATGTGGGAGGGCATGGACGAGCCGCTGCCCGTGGGCGGCTGGCCGCTCGTCGCCGCCTCACCGCTGCCCTACCGCCCCGGTGTCAGCGAGGTCCCGCACCAGCTCGACCGCCGTCAACTCGACACGATCCGGGAACAGTTCACGGCCGCCGCCCGGCGGGCCCAGCGCAGCGGCTTCGATCTGCTGGAACTGCACTGCGCCCACGGCTACTTGCTCTCCGGCTTCCTCTCCCCGCTGACCAACCGGCGTACCGACGCCTACGGCGGCTCGCTCACCGCCCGGCTGCGCTTCCCGCTCGAAGTCTTCGACGCCGTCCGCGCGGACTGGCCCGACGACCGGCCCATGACGGTCCGGATCTCCGCCACCGACTGGGCGCCCGGCGGTACCACCCCCGAGGACGCCGTCGAGATCGCCCGTGCCTTCGTCGCGCACGGCGCCGACGCGATCGATGTCTCCACCGGACAGGTCGTCGCCGACGAACGGCCCGAGTTCGGCCGCTCGTACCAGACCCCGTTCGCCGATCTGATCCGCAACACCCTGTCCGTGCCGGTCATCGCAGTGGGGGCCATCTCCTCCTGGGACGATGTCAACTCCCTGCTGCTCGCGGGCCGTACCGACCTGTGCGCGCTGGCCCGGCCCCATCTCCACGATCCGCAGTGGACGCTGCACGCCGCCGCGGCCCAGGGGTACGAGGGCCCGGCCGCGCCCTGGCCGCTGCCGTACCGCGCGGGCAGCCGCACGCCCCCCGCGGGCCGCACCGACGATCCGAAGCCGCGTCTCACTCTTCGGTGACGGGCCGCTCCACGAACGCCAGACCCGTGTCCCGCAGCCGGTGGTGCAGGCGGGCGAAGACCTCCGCGGACCGCGCTCCCGGCCAGTTCTCCGGGAGCAGTCCCGCGGGCAGACCGGGATCGGCGTACGGCAGCTGCCGCCAGGAGTCCAGGGCCAGCAGATAGTCGCGATACGCGTCCTCGGCCGCGCCGTAGCCCGCGCCGTAGCCCGCGCCCGCGTCTGTGCCCGCGCCGGAGCCGCCCGCGCTTCCGCTCGTGCCGGAGCCCGCGCCCGGGAGCCGGTCCTCCCAGGCGTGCAGCACCGGCTCATGCGCGTCGAGGAACTCCTCGTGCTGGGTGGCGATCGCGTCCAGATCCCACCAGCGGGCCACCGCGTCGGACGTCGCCTCGAAGCCGAGGTGCTGCCCGCTGAACAGATCGACATACGAGTCCAGCCGCAGCCGCCGCAGCGTGTGCCGGGTCTCCTCGTAGAGCCGGCCGGGCGCGATCCAGACGCCGGGCGCCGCCGTTCCGAAGCCGAGCCGGGCCAGCCGGGAACGCAGCAGATGGCGCTTGTGGCGCTCGGACTCCGGGACGGTGAAGACGGCGAGGACCCAGCCGTCGGAGAACTCGGGCGCGGGCCCGGCGTAGATCCTGCGGTCCCCGTCGTCGAGCAACTGGCGCGCCTCGGCCGACAGCGCGTAGCCGGCCGTGCCCCGCGCCGTACGTTCGGGGACCAGCAGGCCACGGCGTTTGAGCCGGGAGACCGAGGAGCGCACGGACGGCGCGTCCACACCGAGGGCGCCCAGCAGACGGATCAGCTCCGCCACGGCGAGGGGGGAGTCGTCCGGTGTGCGGCCGTACGCGCCGTACAGAGTGACGATCAGGGATCGGGGGGTGTGCTGCTCGGCCACCTGATCACTTTAGAGCCTCTCGGGGAGGGCCCCGGCTCCGTCGGGTGCCGGTCCCGGGCCCGGAACCCGCAGCCGGAAGCGCTGGAGTTTGCCGGTGGGGGTACGGGGGAGCGCGTCCAGGAACACCACCGTGCGCGGGCATTTGTACGGCACGAGCCGCGCCCGGACGAACTCCCGCAGCGCCGCCGCCGTCCCCTCGCCGCGCTCCACCCCGTCCCGTACCACGACATACGCGGTGACGACCTGGCCGCGCAGCTCGTCGGGCAGGCCCACCACCGCCGCCTCGACCACATCGGGATGGGCCAGCAGCGCGTCCTCGACCTGCGGGCCCGCGATGTTGTACCCCGCCGAGATGATCATGTCGTCGGCGCGGGCCACATAGCGGAAGTAGCCGTCGGGCTCCCGTACATAGGTGTCACCGGTCAGATTCCAGCCGCCCCGGACATACTCCCGCTGGCGTGGATCCGCCAGATACCGGCAGCCCACCGGGCCGCGGACGGCCAGCAGTCCCGGTTCCCCGTCGGGCACCGGCGCGCCCGAGCGGTCCACGACGCGCGCCTCCCACCCCGGCACCGGAACCCCGGTGGTGCCCGGCCGGATCTCCTCGTCCGCCGCGGAGATGAAGATATGGAGCAGCTCGGTCGCCCCGATGCCGTTGATGACCCGCAGCCCGGTGCGCTCCCGCCATGCCTGCCAGGTGGCGGCCGGCAGATTCTCACCCGCCGAGACACACCGGCGCAGGGAGGAGATGTCGTACGGGCGCGCGGCCAGCTCGTCCAGCATCAGGCGGTAGGCGGTCGGCGCGGTGAACAGGACGGACACCCGGTGCCGGGCGACCGCTGCCAACAGCTGGACGGGCCGGGCCTGTTCGAGCAGCAGCGCGCAGGCTCCGGCGCGCATCGGGAAGATCACCAGACCGCCGAGACCGAAGGTGAACCCGAGCGGCGGGCTGCCCGCGAAGAGATCGTCGGGCCCGGGGCGCAGCACCTGTCGCGAGAAGGTGTCGGCAATGGCGAGAACGTCACGGTGGAAGTGCATGCACCCCTTGGGCCGGCCCGTGGTCCCCGATGTGAAGGCGATCAGCGCCACATCGTCCGCCGCCGTCTCCACGGCCGTGTATCGCGTCGGCTTGTCGTCCGCCAGCCGCAGCAGATCGTCTGGTGTGTCCCCTCCATAGGTCGTGATCCGCAGCCCCGGTATCCCCGCGCGGACCAGTTCGTTTACCGACCTGCTGTCGCACAGGGCATGGCCGATCCGCGCGATCTCGCCCATGGTGGCCAGCTCCGCCGCCCGCTGCTGGGCCAGTACGGTGACGGCCACCGCGCCCGCCTTCAGCACCGCCAGCCAGCAGGCCGCCAGCCAGGGCGTGGTCGGTCCGCGCAACAGCACCCGGTTTCCCGGTACCACGCCCAGATCGGTGGTGAGGACATGGGCGATCCGGTCGACGCGCCCGCGTAACTCGCCGTACGTCCAGACCTCTCCGCCGGGGCCCCGGAAGGCGGGCCGGTCCGCGCCGAAGCGCTCGACCGTACGGTCCAGCAGCTCGGCCGCGCAGTTCAGCCGGCCGGGGCTGCCGGGGGAGCCGGGGTTGTCGGGGGAGCCGGGACCGCCGGGGGAGTCCGGCGCGTACGGGAGGGGAAGGAGCCGGGGCCACTGGTCCGCGGGCGGCAGATGGTCGCGCGCGAAGGTGTCCCGGTGGGCCGACGGTGTCAGCTCCATGGTGCGCCCCCTTGCGGTGGTGGGGTCGTCCATCGGGGTGCTGGGGTGGGTCGGGTGCTGGGGTGGGCTCGCCCATCGAGCGTATCGTGAAGATGACGACAGTCAACGGTCCGCGATAGACGCGCTGGAAGTGGGGGCCCGGATGCCCGTATTCTCGCTCGATCCGGTACAGACCGACTGGTGCGCGCGGCTGCGCACCCTCGCCGTGGAACGGCTGCGCCCGATCGCCGACCGGGGCGAACCCGGCGCGGTGAACCGTCCGTTGATCGCCGCCCTCGGCGAACTCGGCCTGCTGGAGCGGCTGTTCGGGGCCGGGGCGCTCGACCTGTGTCTGCTGCGCGAGTCCCTCGCCCAGGGCTGTACGGAAGCCGAGACCGCGCTCGCGCTCCAGGGCCTCGGCGCGTACCCGCTCGTCCTGGCGGGTACCGGCGGGCAGCGCGCGCGGTGGCTGCCCGAAGTGCGCGCGGGGCGCGCCGTGGCGGCCTTCGCGCTCAGTGAGCCGGGTGCCGGATCCGATGCCGCCGCGCTCGCCCTGCGGGCCGTGCCGGACGGCGACGGCTGGCTGCTGACCGGCGAGAAACGCTGGATCTCGAACGCCCCCGACGCCGACTTCTACACCGTCTTCGCCCGCACGGACGGGGGAGACGGGAGCGGTGGGGGCACCGGCGCCCGCGGGGTCACGGCCTTCCTCGTCCCCGCCGACCGTCCCGGGCTCACCGGCACGCCGATCGAGATGCTCTCGCCGCACCCCATCGGCGCCCTCGCCTTCGACTCCGTACCCGTGACCGGCGACGACGTCCTCGGCGAGGTGGACCACGGCTTCCGGGTGGCCATGACCACCCTCAACCTGTTCCGCCCCAGCGTCGGCGCCTTCGCCGTCGGCATGGCCCAGGCCGCGCTGGACGCGGCCCTGGAACACACGGCGGAACGCCGGGCGTTCGGCGGCCCGCTCAGCCGGCTCCAGTCGGTGGCACACCAGATCGCCGAGATGGCGACCCGTACCGAGGCGGCGCGGCTGCTGGTGTACGCGGCGGCCACGGCGTACGACACGGGCGCCCCCGACGTGCCGCGGCGCTCGGCCATGGCGAAGCTGTTCGCCACCGAGACCGCGCAGTATGTCGTCGACGCCGCCGTCCAGCTGCACGGCGCCCGCGCCCTCCAGCGCGGCCATCCGCTGGAGCATCTCTACCGCGAGGTCCGGGCGCCGCGGATCTACGAGGGCGCCACGGAGGTCCAGCGCACCATCATCGCAAGGGAGTTGTACGGTTCCTCGCACGGAGAGAAGGAGCGGGTCCGATGAGTCTGGAGCGCCTCAACCCCGCCGGGCTCTCGCCCGCCACCGGCTTCTCGCACGCTGTCACCGCCACCGGCGGGCGGCTGGTCCTGCTGGCCGGACAGACCGCGCTCGACGGGGCGGGCGCCGTCGTGGGGGAGACCTTGCCCGCCCAGTTCGAGACCGCGCTCGGCAATCTCCTCACCGCGCTCGCGGCGGCGGGCGGCGGCCCGGCGGATCTCGCGCGGGTGACCGTGTACGCGACCGATGTCGCGGACTACCGGGCCCATGCGGCCGAACTCGGCCTGATCTGGCGCCGGCTCGCCGGGCGTGACTATCCCGCGATGGCGGTGATCGGGGTCGTACGGCTCTGGGACGAACAGGCGCTGGTCGAGCTGGACGGTATCGCCGTACTGCCCTGACCTGGACGGTATCGCCGTACTGCCCCGACCTGGACGGAATCGGTGTACTGCCCCGACCGGCGCGGCCGTTGGCGCGAGCCGCCCCGCCACTCGCGGGCCCTCCGGCCGGTCTTCGCGAGCCCCGCGAAGGGCTGTCCGTGGGACTAACGGTTCCCCACGAACAGCCCTCTCGGGTCACTCGCCGACCGGGGTCACTCGCCGACCGGGGTCACTCGCCGACCGGGGTCACTCACCGACCGGGGTCACTCACCGACCGGGGCACTCACCGCTCGGGTCGTTCACCGCGTCGGGCCACTCACCCGTCAGGTCGGGATCGGCTTGGTCCGCGTGCAGTTCTTCCACTCCACCCACGGCCGGGCGCCGCCGCTCTGCGGACCGGTGGCGTAGGTCGGATCGCCGGTGATCGTCTGGTTCTTCTCCTCGTGGGTGATGTCGATGCCGAAGAGTTTGAAGCCGAGGCTGACCTGTCCGGCGGAGATGCCGAATCCGATGCCGAGGGAGGCGTTCCACCAGTCGGTGTTGGCGTTGTAGTCGAGCCGGGTGAGCTTGCCCTTGTCGTGGAGGAGTCGTTCGATGGGGCCGGCGTCGTCGTCCAGAGCTTCGGCGGCGTCGGAGGGGGTGGGCAGTGGGTTGCTGGCGGGCGCGTCGCCGCGGCCGCGCAGCCAGTCCTCGACGGCGGTGCTGTCGGTGTCGTTGTCGAGGGTGACCTCGGCGGATTCGGTGTGGATCTGTGAGTTGACGGTTCCGCCGCCGCCTCCGACGTCGATGGTCACGGGTCCGGCGTTGGCGCCCGCTCCGGTCTGGATGCCGGGGCCGTCGCCGGATTCCTGGCTGGTGGTGATCGTCAGTTTCTGCGGGTGGTGCGGTTTGCCGTCCTTCTCCTCCTGGTCGTAGGCCGCGGCGTCGTAGGTGACGGCGACCTGCTGCATCCTGCTGCCCTTGGCCTGGGCGACGCCGCCCGCGGTGCCGCTGACGGAGAAGGTGTAGACGAAGGTGATCTTCCCGGCGTCCGGTCCGGTCTTGGCGCGCATGACGACCACGTCCTCGGTCATCGCGCCGGAGAGTCCCTCGAAGGAGATGTTGCCGAGGTCCTTGGGGCCGTCGGCGCCCTTGCCGTCCTTACCGCCCTTGGTGTCCTTGCCGCTCTTGCCGTTGCTCTTGAAGGTCTTGCCGAAGCTCACACCGCCGGATGCCTCGGTGGAGGTCTTGGTGATGTCGACGTCGGGCGCCTTCTCCGGTTCGAGGTCGGGCTTCTTCTTGCCCGCGTGGTAGCCGCAGATCATCCCCAGCTCGGAGGAGCGCGGACCGGCGGGCCTGCTGTTGCACTCGCCCTGCGCCTTGAGGTACTCGGTGAACTGCTGGGCGTCCTCAAGATTGGCCGCCAGGTCGGCCTGGGGGTCGCCGCTCTTGTTCCCGTTGAAGAGCCACTGCCCGCCGCTGCCGCTGCCCTTCACATAGCTGCCGCTCAGCGAGGCGCTGCCGCCCCAGTCCTTCAGGCCGGGGATGCCGGCGGAGATGCTCGCGGTGACGCCGCCTCCGCTCTCGGTCACGCGCTCCAGGGTGACGGTGCCGTCCGACCACTGCTGGAGCTTGACCGTCTCCGAGCTGCTGATCTTGATGAAGAGGATCTGGATGACGACGGTGGTCTTGGTCTGGTCCTGGGAGAGCAGGCACTTCGCCGGCTCGAACGGGTCGCCGTTGGGTACGAAGGGATCGCCGGGGCCGCCGCCTCCGTCGCCCCCGTCACCGTCCCCGCCGCCCGTGTAGTCGCCGGAGGAGCAGGCTTCGGCGCCGCTCAGCGGGTGGAGTATCCGGCACACCGCGCTCTTCAGCCCGGTGGCCTCGTCGGTGGGCACGCTCAGACCGACGATCGCCGCCACGACCAGGGACACGACCCCGACCATCGCGGCGTACTCGGCCCCGCTCTGCCCCCGGTCGCGCCGTGGCGGGGGGCCGAGTATGTGGTCATGCGCATGCCATCTGCGCAACCTTCCGGCACCCTTCATCGGTTCTCCTCGCCCACGTCGTCTTCTGTTTCCCCCGGAGTCTCCGCAGCTTATGGATGGGTCCGGGCCCAAGCGCAGGGCCCCCGGGCCCAGTTGAGGGCCCACCCACACCGGGCGTGGCTGATCGCCGCCGTCGAAAGTGGCGTCAATTCGACCATGGTGCGAATGAACCCCACGGCGTGGACTTCCGTCTTCCGTGCCGACGCGGGTCCGGTTGATCAGCACGCTCCCGGTGCGCGTCGCTTCGGGGGTTCTTCGACACAACACCTCACCTTTGGGGGAGAGTTGCTCAGAAACAGCAGCAGGGCGGGCGCGGCCATGGTGGCGGCGCTGCTCACCGCGGGCCTGACGACGGGCGTCGCCACGGGGGCCGCGCCCGGCGCCGCTCCGGCCGGCGACGGCGCGGAGGCGTTCGCCGCGAAGGCGCGGCAGGCGAAGGGCGAGTCGTCCGTCGTCACGCTGATCACCGGTGACCGCGTCCATGTGGACGCCAAGGGCCGGGTGGCGCGGGTGGAGCCGGCCAAGGGCCGCGAAAACGTCCGAATAACCGTCAACCGGATCGCGGGCGCCACGTACGTGCTGCCGTCCGACGCGTCCCGGCTGGTGGCCCAGGGCAAGCTGGACCGGCGGCTGTTCAACGTCACCCGGCTGATCGAGGACCGCTACGACGACGCGCACCGCGCGACGCTCCCGCTGATCGTGTCGTACGCCGCTGCCGCCGGGGACAAGGCGCGGGCGAAGTCGGCCATCTCGGCCGCGGACGTCTCGGTGCGCCGGGCCCTGCCCGCCGTCAAGGGCGAGGCCGTGACCGCGCCCAAGACCGGTACGGCCGAGGTGTGGCAGGCCCTCACCGCGCCCGGCGAGCGGCGGAGCGCGGAGCGCGGGGTCGCGCCGGGCATCGAGCGCGTATGGCTGGACGGCAAGCGCCGGGCGAGCCTGGACAAGAGCGTTCCGCAGATCGGCGCGCCGGCCGCCTGGAAGGCCGGGTACGACGGCAAGGGCGTGAAGATCGCCGTCCTGGACACCGGCGTGGACGAGACGCATGCCGACCTCAAGGGCGTGGAGCTGGCCCAGAAGGACTTCTCCGGCTCGGGCAACACCGTCGACCACTTCGGCCACGGCACGCATGTCGCGTCCACCGCCGCGGGCTCCGGTGCCAAGTCCGGCGGTAAGTACAAGGGTGTCGCCCCCGGCGCGAAAATCCTCGACGGCAAGGTGCTGGACGATTCCGGCTTCGGCGAGGACTCCGGCATCATCGCGGGCATGCAGTGGGCCGCCGACCAGGGTGCGAAGGTGGCCAACCTCAGCCTCGGCGGCGGGGACACCGCGGAGACCGACCCGCTGGAGGCGGCGGTCGACAAGCTCTCCGCCGAGAAGGGCATCCTGTTCGTCATCGCGGCGGGCAACGACGGCCCCGGCGCCGAGACGATCGGTTCGCCCGGCAGCGCGGCCTCCGCGCTCACCGTCGGCGCGGTCGACCGCGCCGACAAGATCGCCGACTTCTCCAGCGTGGGCCCGACGGCCGACGGCTCGCTGAAGCCGGACATCACCGCGCCCGGGGTGGACATCGTCGCGGCGAAGGCGGCGCAGGGACAGATCGGTGACCCGGCCGCCGACGGCTATGTGTCGATGTCGGGCACCTCGATGGCGACCCCGCACGTCGCGGGCGCCGCCGCGCTCCTCGCCCAGCAGCACCCGGACTGGACCGGTCAGCGGATCAAGCAGACGCTGACCGCCTCCGCCAAGCCCGGCACCGGACTGACGGTCCATCAGCAGGGCACCGGGCGCGCCGATGTGGCCAGGGCGATCACCCAGACGGTGGTGAGCGAGCAGACCTCCCTGGGCTTCGGTGTCCAGCAGTGGCCGCACACCGACGACAAGCCGGTGACCAAGTCGGTCACCTACCGCAACAGCGGAACGAAGCCGGTCACCCTCGACCTGTCGGTGGAGACGGTCGGCCCCAAGGGCAAGCCCGCCCCGGCCGGCTTCTTCGCGCTCGGCGCGAACCGGGTCACCGTGCCCGCCGGTGGCACCGCGAACGTCGCGCTCACCGCGGACACCCGCGTCGGCACGCTGGACGGCACGTTCTCCGGCGTGCTCACCGCCAAGGCGGCCGAGGGCGGCCAGCAGGCCCGTACGTCGTTCGCCGTGACCCGCGAGGTCGAGTCGTACGACCTGACGATGAAGTTCATCGACACCAAGGGCAAGCCCGCCCAGGCCGAGACCACCGTCTACGGCCTCGGCGGCGACTTCTGGGAGAACCCGTACGACACCGACGGCGACGGCATCGCCAGGATCCGGGTTCCCAAGGGCGTGTACGCGCTCGACGCACCGGTGCAGACCCCCAAGGGCGGCGACACGCCTCCGGACATCGCGCTGATGGTGCAGCCGAAGTTCTCCGTCACCAAGAACTCCACGGTCACCTTCGACGCCCGCAAGGCGAAGCCGGTCTCGATCACGGCGCCGGACTCCGCCGAGCAGCTCGACACGTATCTCAACTACGCCCTCGACTCGGGGGACAACGCCTTCGGCAGCACGTGGTTCCTGCCCTCGTTCAAGGGCTTCCGTACCGCGCAGCTCGGCGCCGCGCTGCCCGCCAAGGAGTTCAGCAACCAGCTGGGCGGCACCTGGCAGAAGGGCGCCACCAGCTACAACCTGCTCTACAACCGCACCGGTTCGCTGTTCACCGGCTTCACCCACACCGCGACCAAGAGCGAACTGGCCCTGGTGAACATCAAGACCGGCGCCTCGGCCAAGGGCCGCAAGGGCACGGTCAACCCGTTCTGGAGCAAGGACGGCTGGTTCGGGGTCGGCACGGTCACCCAGCCGTTCGCCCTCCCCGCCACGGCGAAGACGTACGTCACCGCCCCCCAGGGCTTCCAGTGGGAGTTCAACATCGGCCAGGACGGCACGGGCGAGGAGGGCGGCGTGTATCTCCAGTCCGACCCGCCCCGCACGTACCAGGCGAAGAAGACCTACGACAAGACGTACAACGTCGGTGTCTTCAGCCCGAAGGTGGACGCGAACAACACCGCGCAGCGCCTGGGTGAGGAACTGGCCGTCTGCATCCCGGAGTTCACCGACGGAGCCGGTCACTTCGGCCTGTCGGAGGTCTCCAAGCAGCGCACGCTGATCACCGTCGACGGCAAGAAGGTCCTCGACGAGAAGGACGGTCTCTGCCAGTTCATCGCCGGTCTGCCCGCGAAGTCGGCGGCGTACCGCATCAGCACGGACGCGTCGCGCTCCACCAAGGTCGCCGGTGTCAGCACCCGTGTCACCGCGGCGTGGACGTTCGCCTCGAAGAAGCCCGCCGATGACACCATCGTCAACCTTCCGCTCTCCACCGTCCGCTTCGCCCCGAAGCTGGACCTGGGCAGCGCCGCGGCGGCGGGCAAGAAGCTGACCGTTCCGCTGACTCTTCAGGGCCCGGCCACGGGCAAGGGCTTCAAGTCCCTGTCCGTGCAGGTCTCCTACGACGGCGGGACCACGTGGGCCAAGGCCCCGGTGACCACCGGCAAGGACGGCGCGAAGAGCCTGTCGCTGAGCCACCCGAAGACGGCCACGTCGGTCTCCTTCAAGGCGAAGCTCACCGACAAGAACGGCAACACCTACGAGACGACCATCGTGAAGGCGTACCTGCTGAAGTAGTGCGCCCAGCTGTGTGACCCGTAGTCGGCCGCGCCCGGGGGATGAACGTCCTTCCCCGGGCGCGGCGTCGCGCGTGCCGCCCCGCCCGCAGGGGTGTGACCTCGGTCACACTGGCAAGGGGATGCGTGTATACGGCATCACCGTGTGACCGGTGGTACGGCGATGAGGTTTCTCATGGCATCGTCTGACGGATGTCATGGATATAGCTGATAAATGTCATGGTGCTGGAATAGCGTTGGAATTCCCCGCTCCATTTGCAGTGTGATCCGCGTCATACTCGCCCAGTTCGAATAGATGCTTGTATCTCTCCCCAGGTGAGTCCGGGTCGTAAAGGGCTGCGCATCCATCCCTTTCCCCGGCCGCCTTCCGCATGTCCACCGCACATTCCTCATGGGGAGGGACACATGATCGAAGACAAGTTCAACGCGCAGATGGAGAGCCTCGGCGGGCTCACCGAGGAGACCCCCGGCTGGCTGGCGCACGAGGCGTCGCCGATTCTGGCCACGCCGGCCCTCGCCTTCGCCGGAGGCGCGGCTCTCGTCACGGGTGCCTACGCCCTCGGCAAGGTCGTGGGTGCCGCTCAGCCCACCGGCCTGGTCCGATAAGGGATAGCGGCAGCGATTCCGCACCAATGCGAGAAACCCCGCCGGGCCGGAGATGATTCCGGGGCCGGCGGGGTCCTCATGAGTCCGCGCATTCCGATTAAATGTCGCGGAAGATCTCGATCTGCGCGCCCACGGAATTCAGTCGCTCCGCCAGATCCTCATAACCGCGGTTGATGACATACACATTGCGGAGTACGGACGTGCCCTCCGCCGCCATCATCGCCAGCAGGACGACCACGGCGGGCCGCAGGGCCGGCGGGCACATCATCTCGGCCGCGCGCCAGCGGGTCGGGCCCTCGACCAGGACGCGGTGGGGGTCGAGGAGCTGGAGCCGGCCGCCGAGGCGGTTGAGGTCCGTGAGGTAGATGGCGCGGTTGTCGTAGACCCAGTCGTGGATCAGGGTCTGGCCCTGGGCCACCGCCGCGATGGCCGCGAAGAACGGCACATTGTCGATGTTCAGCCCCGGGAACGGCATCGGGTGGATCTTGTCGATCGGCGCTTCCAGCTTGGACGGCCGTACGGTCAGGTCCACCAGCCGGGTACGCCCGTTGTCGGCGGAGTACTCGGTGGTGCGGTCGTGGTCGAGTCCCATCTCCTCCAGCACCGCCAGCTCGATCTCCAGGAACTCGATCGGGACCCGGCGGATCGTCAGCTTGGACTCGGTGACCACGGCGGCGGCGATCAGGCTCATCGCCTCGACCGGGTCCTCGGAGGGGGAGTAGTCGACGTCCACGTCGATGGACGGCACACCGTGCACGGTCAGGGTGGTCGAGCCGATGCCGTCGACCCGGACGCCCAGCGCTTCGAGGAAGAAGCACAGGTCCTGGACCATGTAGTTGGACGAGGCGTTGCGGATGACGGTCGTGCCGTCGTGGCGTGCGGCGGCCAGCAGCGCGTTCTCGGTGACGGTGTCCCCGCGCTCGGTCAGGACGATCGGGCGGTCCGGCGAGATCGAGTGGTCCACCTGGGCGTGGTAGAGGCCCTCGGTCGCGGCGATGTCCAGACCGAACCGGCGCAGCGCGATCATGTGCGGCTCGATCGTGCGCGTCCCGAGGTCGCAGCCGCCCGCGTACGGCAGCCGGAAGGTGTCCATCCGGTGCAGCAGCGGGCCGAGGAACATGATGATGGAGCGGGTACGGCGGGCCGCCTCCGCGTCGATCGCCTCCATGTCCAGCTCGGCGGGGGGCGAGATCTCCAGGTCCACGCCGTCGTTGATCCAGCGGGTGCGTACGCCGATGGAGTTGAGCACCTCCAGGAGCCGGAAGACCTCCTCGATGCGCGCGACCCGGCGCAGCACCGTGCGCCCCTTGTTGAGCAGCGAACCGCAGAGCAGTGCCACGCACGCGTTCTTGCTCGTCTTGACGTCGATGGAGCCGGAGAGCCGGCGTCCGCCGACCACCCGCAGATGCATGGGCCCGGCGTAGCCGAGGGACACGATCTCACTGTCGAGCGCCTCACCGATGCGCGCGATCATCTCAAGGCTGATGTTCTGGTTACCGCGCTCGATGCGGTTCACGGCGCTCTGGCTGGTGGCCAGGGCCTCGGCGAGCTGACTCTGTGTCCAGCCACGATGCTGACGTGCGTCACGGATGAGCTTGCCGATGCGTACGAGGTAGTCGTCTGCCATAGAGGCAGATTATCTCAGGTGTGAGATAAGCGCTCTGCGGGGGTGAGCTGCCCGGGTGACGACCACCCGGGCGGATCTCCGCGGGACGGGCCGAGGGCGGCCACCCACGCTCCGATCGTGGGAGCCGGGGGCCGCCCCGGCAACCGCAGCGCCGCCGTACGGGTCAGACGGCTGACGTACCGTCAGGCGCGCTGGAGCCCCGGCCGCCCGGCCTCGGTGAGATAGGAGATCCGGGTCGACACGGGCGCGCCGGGCCGGGTGACGTAGGGGAGCACCTTGAAGTCGGCGCGGCACGACTCCCGCGTGGCCGTGCAGCGGACATAGCCGCGCTGGTAGTTGGTGAACTCGATGTGCGAGTTGGCCGCGAGCAGGCTCGCCCCCGAGGGGTCCAGGTCCATGCCGTCCATCTTGGTGGAGATGGAGGTGCCGACGAATTCGACGCCGACCGTGGGGGAGTCCGGGTCGTCGAAGTCCCGCTTGAGGTTGGCGGCGAGATGGCGGTGCATATCGCCGGTGAGCACCACGGGGTTGCTCACCCGGCGCGCGGCGATCTCGTCGAACAGCCGCTGCCGCGAGGCCGCGTATCCGTCCCAGAAGTCCATCACGAACGCCTGGCCGGCGCCGGGATCGGTGTCGACCTGGTTCATGGGGATCTGCTGGGGGATGAAGTTCCAGGTCGTTCCCGAGCGGCCGAGGCTGTTGTAGAGCCAGCTCTCCTGCTCGGCGCCGAGAATGCTGCGGTCGGGTTCGAGGCGCTCGTCGCAGCCGCTCTTCGTGCCGTCACCGCAGGGCTGGTCATCGCGGAACAGCCGGGTGTCAAGGATATGGAACGAGGCCATCCGCCCGTAGCCCAGCTTGCGGTACAGCCGGGCCTCGAAGCCCCTCGGCTTGTTGGGCAGGCGCAGCGGCAGATGCTCGTAGTACGCCTGGAACGCGGCGGCGGCGCGCTGCCGGAACACCGCCGGGTCCTGGTCCGGCTCGTTGTCGAGCTTGGAGATGTCGCCCGCCCAGTTGTCCTCCACCTCGTGGTCGTCCCAGACGACGGCGAACGGGTGGGCCTGGTGAGCGGCGATCAGGTCCTGGTCGAAGCGGTGCAGCGCGTGCCGGTTCCGGTACTGGGCGAGGTCCATCGGCTCGGGGCGCAGCTCGGCGGCGACGGGGACCTGGCGTACGCCGCCCATCGCGTCGATGGGGTTCTCGTAGATGTAGTCGCCGAGATGCAGGATGAGGTCGACGTCCTCCTGCGCGAGATGGCGATAGGCGGTGTAGAAGCCCTCGAACCACGCCTGGCAGGAGACGAAGGCGAAGTTCAGCTCCTTGGGCCGGCTGTGCGGCGAGGGCGCGGTACGGGTGCGGCCGACGGGGCTGATCACACCGCCGGCGCTGAAGCGGTAGTAGTACTGCCGGCCGGACTGAAGGCCCGTCAGTTCGACATGGACCGAGTGGGCGAGCTCCGCCACCGCCTTGGTCCTGCCCCGGCGTACGACACGCCGGAAGCGTTCGTCCTCGGCGACCTCCCAGAGGACCGTGACCGCGTGGGGCGGCATGCCGCCGTTGCCATCGGGGGCGAGGGGGTGAGGCGCGAGGCGGGTCCACAGGACGAATCCGTCCGGCCAGGGGTCGCCGGACGCGACCCCCAGGGTGAAGGGGTCCTCAGTGAACCGCTCGGCGGCTCCGGCCCGGCCGCCCGACAGGGTGCCGGCGGCGAACGCCAACGCGAGCGTTCCCGAGGCGCCGAGCATCGCGCGTCGCCCCAACCCTCTGGATCTGTCGATCCCACTGTTCAGTGGCATGGATGCTGGTCCGTTCCGTCGTGCGGGATCCCCGCCCGAGCCGAGGTACTCGAAGGGGTATCGACGCTTGATTTAACGTCCGTTCATGTTGTAATCACACGGTGAATATCACATGAGAATAACGGGGTACAAGAGCCCCCGCTGTAGGGCTACAGCGCTTGTCGTAGGCGACTGTAAGGGCCTCCCGAGCGAAGATCGATTGCGGCATGAGATGGCTAATGCGCACCTCGGTAACACTCTTGACACCTCTTGCGAGGGGCTCATAGTCTCCACGCCACAGAATTCACGTTAGATTTCACATTCGAAGATGGTCGTCTTCACGCCGTACACGTGACGACGAGCGGACGAACTGACGAACAGTCGACGTCGACGCGCCGCCCCCGGCGCGAAGGAAGGACGTGCTCGTGTCCCTGCGGCCCTACGCCCTGCGATGCGACCACCGCGCCACCCCGCTCGGCATCGACGAGGCCGCGCCCCTGCTCTCCTGGCGGCTCGCCTCCGCGCACCGGGGCGACGCGCCCCTCGCGTACCGCGTGCGGGTCGCCGACCGGGCCGAGGACTTGGACGAGGGCGGTCAGCCCCTGTGGGACACCGGCCGGGTCGAGGACCCGGACGCGATCGGGGCCGTCTACACCGGACCCGCGCTGAAGTCCCGTACGCGCTACCACTGGCGGGTCGCCGTCTGGCCGGCCGCGACTGGTCCGGACGCGACCGGTCCGGCCGCGACCGGTCCGGCTGCGACCGGTCCGGCAGCCGGCGGTCCGGCAGCCGGCGGTCCGGGCAGAAGGGGGCCGGACGGGAGGGGGCCGGGCGCTCCCGTCGAGGAGACGTCGTGGTTCGAGACCGCGTTCCGCGGCGCGGACGAGTGGCGCGCCTCATGGATCGGCCATGATCCCCGCCCGATCCCGGTCATGGACGCGCCGACCGAGGGCGAACGCGCCCTGGACGACCACGGTCTGGCCCCCTGCCCCCTGCTCCGGCGCGCCTTCACCGGCCCCGCCGCCCTCCGCGCCCGGCTCTATGTCAGCGCACGCGGCCTGTACGAGGTCCGCCTCAACGGCACCCGGGTCGGCGACGCGGAACTCGCGCCCGGCTGGACCGACTACACCCGCCGCGTCCAGTACCAGACGTACGACGTGACCGACCTGGTCCGCGACGGCGAGAACGTCCTCGCCGCGACCGTCGCCGACGGCTGGTGGAGCGGCTTCGTCGGCTTCGAGCCCCGCAGGGCGGGCGCCCACTACGGCGCGTTCCCGCAGTTCCTGGCGGAGCTTCATATCGACCACGCCGACGGCCGTACCACCACGGTCGTCACCGACGACACCTGGCGTACCCGCACCGGCGAGATCCGCCACGCCGACCTGCTCATGGGCGAGTGCCACGATCTGCGGCACGCGGCCGACGGCTGGGATCTGCCCGGCTTCGACGACACGGAGTGGTCACCGGCGCTGATCACGGACACCGACAGCGGCCTGCTCGTCGCGTCCGTCGACGAACCGGTACGGGCCACCACCGCCCTGCGCCCCCGCTCCATCTCCCGCCTCGCCCACGACGACGGCGTCATGGGCGACGGCGGACACGACGACACCCCCCGCGACGGCCATCACGACACTCCTCACGGCAGTCATCACGACACCCATATCGTCGACTTCGGCCAGAACCTCGCCGGCCGGGTACGCCTCCGCGTCGCCGGACTCGCCCCCGGCGCGCGGGTGGTCTTACGCCACGCCGAGGCGCTGGACGAGACGGGCCGCCTCTACACCGCGAACCTGCGCACCGCCGCCGCCACCGACGTACTGATCGGTGACGGCCGTGAACACCTCGTCTTCGAACCGCGCTTCACGTACCACGGGTTCCGTTTCGTGGAGATCAGCGGTGTCCCCCGGCTGTACGACTCCGATGTCGTCGCCGTGGCGCTGCACAGCGACACACCATGGTCCGGCGCGTTCGACTGCTCCGACCCCGAAATCCGCCGGCTTCACGACTGTGTGGTCTGGGGACAGCGCTCGAACTTCGTCAGTGTGCCCACGGACTGCCCGCAGCGCGACGAACGGCTCGGCTGGCTCGCCGACGCACAGGTCTTCCTGCCGACCGCCGCGCTCAACGCCGATGTCGCCGCGTTCTTCACCAAGTGGCTGCGCGACATCGAGGACGCGCGCACCCCCGAGGGCGGCTTCACCAATGTGGCGCCGCGCCTCACCGGCGTCGCCGACGAGGGCGCCCCCGGCTGGGGCGACGCCGGGGTGATCATCCCCTGGCATCTGTACCGCACCTACGACGATCCGCGCTTCCTGTCCCGCGCGCTGCCCGCCATGCGCGCCTGGATCGACCTGATCCACCGGCACAACCCGGACCTGATCTGGCGCCGGCATGTCGGGCCGCACTTCTCCGACTGGCTCGCCCCCGGAGTTCCGACCCCGCGCGAGGTCATCGCCACCGCCTACTTCGCGCACAGCACCCACCTCACCGCGAGCGCCGCCGGGGTACTGGGACTCCCGGAGGTGGCGCGCGACCACCACCGGCTGGCCCAGGACATCCGTACCGCCTTCACCGAACGGTTCGTGACGACCGACAAGAACGCGGAAGGCGACACCACCGTACGGATCGCGGGCGACACCCAGACCGGCTATCTGGTCGCCCTCGCCTTCGGCCTGCTGCCCGAGGACGCGACCGGCCCCGCCGCCCAGCGGCTCGCCGAACTCATCGAGACGGCCGGGCCCGCGCTCCAGACCGGCTTCCTCGGTGTCGCGCTCGCCGCCCCCGTCCTGGACGCGTACGGGCGCGCCGACCTGGCACACGCCCTGCTGCGCCGTACCGACGTGCCCTCGTGGCTGTTCCCGCTGCGCCATGGCGCCACCACCATCTGGGAACGCTGGGACGGCTGGACACCCGATACGGGGTTCCGCGCCCCCTCGATGAACTCCTTCAACCACTACGCGCTCGGCTCGATCGGTGAGTGGCTCTACCGGGGCGTCGCCGGACTCGACCAGAGCCCGGACTCCACCGGGTACCGGCGGCTGCTGATCCGGCCACGGCCCGGCGAACTGAGCCACGCGAGCGCCGGCTACGAATCGGCCAGGGGCACCGTCGCGGTGCGCTGGGAACGCCACGACGACACCATCGGTCTGCGTGTCCAGGTCCCGCCGGGCGCGAGCGCCGAGGTGCACGTACCGACCGACGACCACGGCTCCGTCCGTGAATCGGGCGCGGTCCCGGTGGACGGCGAACACCTCACACTCCTCGCGACCCTCCCCGCCAGCGTCTCCGACGGCGCCAGCCCCGCCTCCGCCTCCGGACACTCCGTCTACCGCGTCGGCTCGGGCGTCTACCGCTTCACCGCGTCGTACCCCTCGCGTCCCCCGTACCCCTCGCGCCCCACGGGCGGGTACCCCACGGCTCCCGTCGCGAGCACCGCGCCCCGACGTGCTCCAAGCCCGGCGGCGTCGGTCGCCGGATCCCACGAGGAGGACACACCATGACCACGGGTTCCCGCAGCCTGCCAGCGCCTGTCCCGGGCACGGTCAGCCGCCGGGGGTTCCTCCGCGCCGGCGGCGGGGTCGCCGCCCTGGCCGCGCTCCCCCCGCTGCTGACCGCGTGCTCCGGCTCCGGCGGCTCGGACAAGGTGCGTGTCGTCGGCGTCGCCGACCAGCAAAAGCCCATCGAGGAACTGCTCGCGCTCTACCGCAAGAGCCACCCCGACACCGCCTTCTCCACCTCCTTCGCCCCCACCGACCAGGTGCAGACGGTCGTACGCACCCAGCTCGCCGGCGGCAACGCCCCCGACGTGCACGTGCTGTACCCGGGCAGCGGCAGCGCGATGTCCATGGTCGAACTGGCCAAGGCCGGACTGCTCACCGACCTCGGCGGCCAGAAGTGGACCCGGAGCATCCCCAAGAACTTCGACCCCGCCTACCGCCACGACGGCAAGACCTATCTCTACTCGGCGGGCAGCAGCGTCATCGGCGCCATCTACAACAAGAAGGCCTTCGCCACGGCGGGCGTCCAGCCGCCGAAGACCTGGAGCGAACTGCTCGACGCCTGCGCCGGACTCAAGGCGAAGGGGATAGTGCCGATCGCGCTCGGCGCCCAGACGCCGTGGGTCACCCAGCTGATCAGCTACGCGCTGGTCCCCAACGCCGTCTACGCCAAGACCCCCGGCTTCAACACCGACATGGCGGCCGGCCGCGCCACCTTCGCCGGCTCGGGATGGACCGACGCGCTGGGCAAGTACCAGGAACTCCAGCGCAAGGGCTTCTTCAACGACAACCCCAACGGCACCACCTACGAACAGCAGACCTCGATGGTCGCAAGCGGGAAGGCGGCCATGGCCGTCCAGGTCTCGGCGGTGCTCGCCAACTTCCGGCAGGCCACGCCCACCCCCGACGACCTGGGCATGTTCCCCTTCCCCGGCGGGGACAACGCCGCCGAGCTGTGGATCCCGGCGGGCATCGTCGTCGGCCTCGGTGTCGCCGCCCACGCCAAGAACCCGGCCGAGGCCAAGGCGTTCATCGAATTCCTCGGAGAGCAGCAGAACATCAACCGCTGGGCGACCGCCGTCTCCGCGATCCCCTTCACCCGCGACGCCACCACCGAGATCGACCCCGCCCTGGCCGACTTCCTCCCCATCATCGACGCCAACCGCGCCGTTCCCTTCATGGACCAGAGCTGGCCCAACGCCGAGGTCCAGCCCGCCCACTTCGCCGCCGTACAGGAACTCCTCGCCGGAAAGACGGACGTCGCCGGCGCGCTGAGGAAGATGGACCAGGCGTACGGGAAGAAATCGTGAACTCCCTTCCCGACACGGCCACGTCCGGCCCCGAGAAGCCGAGCGCGGCGGCCGGAGCGGTGCCCGAGAAGAGCGGCGCGCCCGCGCCGGCGGGACGGACCGGGCGCCATCGCGACGCCACCGTCCCGCCCTGGGCCTTCGTCGTCCCCGCACTCCTCGTGTACGCCGTCGTCGTCCTCTACCCGAGCCTCGCCGGAGTGGTGTACGCCTTCACCGACTGGTCCGGCATCGGCGACTTCGCCTTCGTCGGCCTGGACAACTTCCGTGCCCTGCTGGACGACGACCGCGCCCTGGAATCCGTCAGCAACACCCTGCTGCTCACCCTCGCGGTGGTCATCGTCCAGAACGGCATCGGCCTGCTGCTCGCGCTCGGTGTGAACGCCAACATCAGGTCCCGCTCGCTGCTACGGGTGATCTTCTTCGCCCCCGCCGTCGTCAGCCCCGTCATGGTCGCCTTCCTGTGGAAATACGTCTACAACCCGGACAACGGCGCCGGGCTGAACGGCATCCTCGGCGCCCTCGGCCTCGGCGGGCTGCGTCAGGACTGGCTCGGCAACCCCTCGCTCGCCCTCTGGTCCGTCGCCGCCATGGTCGTCTGGCAGTACGCCGGATACTCGATGGTCATCTTCCTCGCCGGCCTCCAGGGTGTGCCCGCCGAACTCCACGAGGCCGCCCGCATCGACGGCGCGGGCACCTGGCAGCGTTTCCGCTATGTCACCTGGCCGCTGCTGGCCCCGGCGCTGACCATCAACCTCATGCTGTCGACCATCGGCGGGCTCAAGCTCTTCGACCAGGTCTACGCGGCCACCAACGGCGGCCCCGGCACATCGAGCGAGACGCTCTCGACCGTGCTGTACAAAGAGGCCTTCGTCTTCGGGAAGTTCGGCTACAGCACCGCCGTCGCGCTCGTCCTCGCGCTGTTCGTCGCCGCCGTCTCCCTCGTCCAGCTCCGCTATCTGCGCGCCCGGGAGGTCACCGCGTGAGCGCCACCGCCACCGCCACCACGACCGCCCGCAGCACATCCGGCAAGCGCCGCCCCCGGTACGGCGGTTACATCCTGGAACTGGTCATGGCCGCCGTCGCGGTGGTGTTCCTGTTCCCGGTGTACGCGCTCGTCACGCTGGCGATGAAGGACCCGGCGCAGATCGCGGACTCGCCCCTGTCCCCACCCGCGCCGCCCACCTTCGCCAACTTCGGCAACGCGTGGTCCTCCGCCTCCCTCGGACCCGCCCTGCTCAACAGCACGATCATCACCGTCAGCAGCCTGCTGTTGCTGATCGTCCTCGGCTCCACCGGCGCCTACTACCTCGCGCGGTGCGCTCGCGGACTCGGCTACGGGCTGTACGTCCTCTTCCTGCTGGGCATCGTGCTGCCCTTCCAGCTCGGCATGATCCCGCTGTACAAACTCGTCGACGACCTCGGCTGGCTCGGCACGTACCACGGCATGGTCCTCTTCTACACGGGCATCCAGCTGCCGTTCACGGTCTTCCTCTACACGGGGTTCATCCGCGCCCTGCCCCAGGACTACGCGCAGGCCGCGCTCATCGACGGCTGCGACCACCGCCAGGCGTTCACCCGTATCGTCTTCCCCCTGCTGCGGCCGATCACCGGCACCGTGATCATCCTGAACGCGGTCTTCATCTGGAACGACTTCTTCACCCCGCTGCTGTACCTCGGCGGATCCGGCAAGGAGACCGTGCCCGTGGGCGTGTTCTCGTTCGTGGGCCAGTACGTCTCCGACTACGGCCTCGTCTTCGCCGGTCTGGCGCTGGCCGCCCTGCCCATCCTCGTGGTCTTCCTGCTGCTCCAGAGATATGTGATCAAGGGCTTCGAGGGCGGGCTCAAGGGCTGAAGGCCGAGAACAAAGGCCGAGAACCAAGGCCGAGAACCAAGGCTGAGAACCAAGGCTGAGTACAAAGGCCGAGAACCAAGGCTGAGGAACACTTCATGACGTACGTAGGACCCTCCCTCCCCACGAGCATCGCGGAGGTCCTGACCGAACCGCCGCGCGCGTTCTCGCCCACCGCCATCTGGTGGTGGAGCGGGGAACGGCTCGACCGCGCGCGCCTGCGCGACCAGCTCGAACGCTTCGCGGAGGGCGGGGTGTTCAACCTCGTCCTGCTCAACCTCGCCCCGTCAGGACCGCTGTTCGGCGCCGACGCCGACGACCCGCCGTTCCTCTCCGACGCCTGGTGGGCGCTGCTCGAAGGCGTCTGCGACGACGCGCGCGACCTGGGCATCGGACTCTGGTTCTACGATCAGCTCGGATTCTCCGGAGCCGACCTCCAGGCACGTCTGGTCGATGAGCGGCCCGGGTACGCGGGCCGCCGGCTCGACCGCGTACGCGCGATGGTCGACGGCCCCGGCGAACTGCGCTGCCCCCGCCACGCGCTGCCGCTGGCCGGCCACGCGGAACCGGTCGACGGCGACGGATCTCCCACCGGTCCCGCGATCCCTCTCCCGCTCGTCGCGGACGGTCGGTCCGCGATCGTACGGGCGCCCGGCCCCGGGCGGTGGCGGCTGACGCTCCATCACCACACCGCCCTCGGCTTCGACTACCTCGGCACGGACGCCTGCGCGGCGCTGCTGGCCGGGGTGCACGGCGAGTTCGAGCGGCGGCTCGGCGACCGCCTCGGGACCGTCGTCGTCGGCTCGTTCCAGGACGAACTGCCCTCCCTGCCCACCTGGTCGGCGGAGTTCGCCGACACCTTCCGGCGGCTGCGCGGCTACGACCTCGTACCGCACCTGGACGCCCTGTACGAGGACGGCGCGCACCGCCCCGACGTCCACCGGGTCCGCCACGACTACCATCTGACCCGCGCCGAACTCGCCGAAGCGGCCTTCTTCCGCCCGCTCGCCGCCTGGCACGAACGGCACGGGCTGGTCGTCGGCTGCGACCAGCAGGACCCGGCCCGCGCCGGGCACCCCGTCGCCGGTGTCGAGCTGTACGCCGACTACGCCCGTACCCACCGCTGGTTCTCCGCGCCCGGCTCCGACCACCACGGGGACGCCCGGATCCACTCCTCCCTCGCCCATCTGTACGGCAGGCCCCGTACCTGGATCGAGGCATTCCACTCCACCGGCTGGGGCGGCACGCTGGAGGAGACCTACGACTGGCTCCTGCCGTGGCTGCGCGCCGGCGCGACCCTCTACAACCCGCACGCCGTCTACTACACGACCAAGGGCGGCTGGTGGGAGTGGGCGCCGCCGGGCACCGACTGGCGTCAGCCGTACTGGACGCACCATCGCGTCTTCGCCGACGCCGTCACCCGGCTGTGCGCGATCCTCAGCCTCGGCAGCCATCTGTGCGACACCGCGATCCTGCTGCCCACGACCACCGCCCAGACCGGCGCCGCACTCGACGGCGTCTCCGCCGACGCGCGCCGGGCCCAGGCGGTCTATCTCGAACTCGTCGGGGACATGACCTGGTTCAGGACCCGGCCGGGGGTGGCCGACCGGCTGGGTCTGGACGCCGATGTGATCGACGACGACTCCCTCGTCCGCGCCCTGGTCAGGGACGGGGGAGAGGGGGCGCGGCTGTGCGTGGCGGGCGAGAGCTACGCGACGGTCGTGCTGCCCGCGTGCACGGCGCTCGAAGAGGACACCGCGCTGCGGCTCATCGAATTCGCCTCGGGGGGAGGGGAGCTGATCGCGATCGGCGTGCTCCCCGAGCAGGTCATCGGCCGGGACGGGGCCGAGGGGCCCGACAAGGTACGGGACGAGTTGCGCGCGTGCTTCGCCGACGGCCGAGCCGTCCTCGTCCCCACGGCGGAGGAGCTGGGCGAGGCGCTGCGGCGGGAACGGGACCCGGGACAGGGCCCGGTGCGGGCCGGGACGGAACCGGTCGTACGGGCGTCGGTTCCCGCGCTCGCGCGCCGGGTGGACGACGCGACGGTGGTGTTCCTGACCGCCGCCTCGTTCGACGCGCCTCGTGCGACCCGCGCGGCGGTCGCCGCTCCTGACGAACGGGGCGCCGCGCAGGGCTGGATCGACGCCCGTTACGACTTCGACCCCGAGCGCTATGTGCGCCACGCACAGGTGCGGGTCCGGGATGTGGAGGGGCCGGCCGTACTGCTCGATCCCTTCGGTGGTGAGCCGCGTACCGTACCCGTTCGGGCCGTCGAGGACGATGAACGGGCCGTGGAGGCCGAGGTGCCGTTCGACCGAGGGCCCGCGGTGGTCCTGGTCTTTCCGGCGCGGACGGCGGCGCGCGCGGCGGGCGCGGCCCGTACGGCGGGTGCGGCGGCACGGGCGGCGGGTGCGGCACGGACGGCGGTCGAGGTCCCGCCGGACGCGGAGTGGGACATGACGCTGGTCCCGACCATGGACAACACCTGGGGCGACTTCGCGCGGCCCGCGACGGGCCCGTCCGGAGGAGTCGGCGGTCCCGTGGTCGTCGAGTGCCGTACGTTCCGGCGGGGACGCGCGGGCGATCCGGCCCGGCCGCGGGCACACGCCACCTTCGGGCCCCACGCGCTCCTGCTCGACAGTGACAGTGACAGTGACAGTGACAGAGACGGCGACGGCAGTGGCGACGGCGGGTCGGTGCTCGAATGGTCCGACACCCGGGGCATCCACAAGGACCCGGTCCACCGTGACGTCCTCGGACCCAAGGGGCATGTGCCCGAGGAGTTCGTACGGATCGGCCCGACCCACGCGGGGACGGTGGCACGCGTCCGGACCGAACTGCTCCTGGACGCCCCCTTTGACGGACAGCTGGCGATCGGTGCCGCGGCGGCGAAGACGGTACGGCTCGGCGGCGTCCCCGTCGCGCTGGACGACGGCGGCCATCTCGCCATGGGGCCGGTACGGCTCGCGCCCGGCAGCCATCTCCTCGAACTGGATCTGACACCCGACCAGGACGTCGATCTGCGCGCACACGTGGCGCTCGTACGCGACCCGGAACGCTACCGCCGGCCCGAGTGGATCCTCGCTCCCGGTGGCCGTGCCTCGGTGGCGACGAGCCTGACCGTGACGGACCTTCCCGGCCGGGCGATCGTCCAGATCGCGGCCCGGGGGCGCTGCGTACTGCGCGTCAACGGTCATGTGGTCGGCATACAGGGCGGGTTCGACCCGTACGCCGAACACACCGTGCCGCGCGTACGACGGCATGACATCGCGTCGGCCCTGCGGATCGGCGTCAACCAGCTCGTGGTGGAGACGGATGACGGTGCGGACCCCGCCGTCTTGGTGGACGCGGCCCTCTACGACCCCCATGGCCGGTGTGTGACGACCGTGCACAGCGACGGCACATGGCGGGCCGAGCGCGCCGGCGAACACCTGCCGGTCGTGGTGCGCCGGGAGCAGGTGGGGGATCCGGCCGCGCTGTATCTGCGCCGTCGGCCGCATCCGCTCCCCGGCGCCGCCTGGCTGGACCCGGACGCCGACGACGGCACGGTCGTACCGGTCGGCTTCGCCGTTCCCGGAGCACGGCCGGAGGTGGAGTGGTTCCGGTGTGAACTGCCGCCGGGAACACGCCGGTTGACGGTCGACACGCAGGGCGCCACGACCGTGTTCATCGACGGTCGCGAACACACCGTGACCTCCCTGGCAGGCACCGGACCTGACAGCGGCGGTGTGGCCGGCGCCCATACCGTGACCGTCGATCTATCGGCCGACGGCCCCTCGGGGACCCGGACGGCCACGCTCCGGGTGGAGACCCGCCCCGGCCACCAGGGCGGCGCCGCGCTGGCGGGCCCGGTACGGTGCGAGGTCGGCCCCGGGCGGATCCGTACCGGGGACTGGGAGGCACGCGGCCTCGCCGAGTACAGCGGCGGTGTCCGCTACAGCCGCGTGATGACCCTGCCCGCCGATGCCGATGCCGACGCCGGTACGGGTACCCGTACCCGTACCCGTACCGGTCAGGTCTCGCTCGATCTGGGGCGGGTGCGCGGCACGGCGGAGGTCCGGGTCGACGGCGTCACCGCCGGGGTGCGGGTGTGCTCTCCGTACGTCTTCGATCTGACGGGACTGGCCGGCCCAGGGGACCGTACGGTCGAGATCACCGTGTTCGGCACGCTCGCCCCGTACCTGGACGCCACGAGCCCGACCCACTTCGTCTTCCCCGGGCAGCGTGTCACCGGCCTGATGGGCCCCGTCCGGCTGATCACCGGCCCACCGGGACCCACCCCGTGAACGACCGCCCCACCCCGTGAACGTCTGTCCCATCCCCCCGTCGCCCCCGTGAACGACCGCGTGGGCCGGCCGCCGCTTCAGCGGGCGGCGACCGGCCCACGCCACCGGGTACGCGCGCTTCCGACCCTGAACAGATAGTCGGTATAGGCCTGTTCGTAGAACGCGACGCCCGCAGGATCCGGGTCCACGACGGCGTCGGGCGCGGTCCACGCCGCGATGTCCAGGTGCTGTCCCAGCTCCGCTCCCCGGGCTTCGACCGCGGCCAGCACGGCGCCGCGCGCACCTGGTTCCGGCCCCCGCGCGACCCGCAGCGGGCGGCCGAGGACATCCGCGAACAGCCGCAGCCAGGCGAGGCTGCGCGTACCGCCCCCGCACACGGCCAGCTCCCCGGTGAGCCCCGCGGCCTCCAGGCAGTGCCGGGCCGCGAACGCGATCGCCTCGCACATGCCCCGCACCAGATCCTCGCGCGAGACCCGCAGATCGAGACCGGTGAACTCCGCGCGCGCGGTGGGGTCGACGAACGGCGCGCGTTCGCCCGACGGTGACAGATAAGGCAGCGCGGCGACCCCCCGGGCGCCGCGCGGGGTCGCGTCCAGGATGCCGGAGACCTGGTCGTGGGTGGTGCCGGTGAGATCGAGCACCCAGTCGAGCGCGACCGTACCGGTCATCGCGGGCAGCGCCCGCATATGGCGGTCGGGCCGGGCCAGCGCGAGATGGAAGCCGACGGGGTCGTCGTCGAACGCGACCCGCTCGACCACGACTTGGCACGCGAGGGTGGTACCGACGATCAGGAGCCCGTCGCCGGGCTCGGTCACACCCGCGCCGATCGCGCTCGCGGGAAGGTCATAGGGACCGGAGGTGACGGGGGTACCGCGCGACAGGCCCGTGCTGCGGCCATGGGCCTCCCCGTACGGCAGGGTCTCCGCGATGGGCGGCAGCAGCCCCGCGCGGTGCTCCACCCCGAGGGCCGCGAGCGCCTCGGACGAGTAGGTCCTGGTGCGCGGATCGAGGAACGGAACGGACGCGTCCGAGAGATCGGTGGCGCGCTCGCCGGTGAGACGCAGATGGACGACGTCCTTGCAGCACGCGGCGGTTGTGGCGGCGTCCAGGGACGCCGGCTCGTTACGGTCGAGCCACGCCAGCAGAGGCCCGGGGGAGCCGGGGAAGAGCACGTTCCCCGTTCGCCGGTACATCTGTTCCGCGGTGCCGTCGTCCATCCACCCGGCGACGAGACCACCGGCCCTGCCGTCCATCCACGACAGCGCGGGGCGTACGGCGCGCCCCTCGGCGTCGACCAGCCACAGGCCGTCGCCCTGACCGGTGATCGCGACCAGGGCGGGCGCGTGTCCGCCGGTCACCGCGCCGAGGACGTCGGTGGCGGCGAGGACCACCTCTTCGACGTCCTGCTCGACACCGTCCCCCCGGCCGCCGAGCGAGATCGGCTTCGATTCCACCCGCAGTGCCGTGCCGTCCTCGGCGAAGGCCGCGGCTTTGACGATCGAGGTTCCCATGTCCAGTCCGACGAACACCCTGTCTCCTCCGGTCGATACGGCGAGCGTGACGAGCGTTCACAAGGCGTCACACCACGGCATGTGTACGTTCAGGTGACGCCAGGTGGCGTACCGCCACATGGCGCGAGGTCAGATCACACGATGGGCGAGCGGTTCGCCGCGCAGGAACCGGCCCACTTCCGCCGCGGCGATACGCGCCGCGTTGTGCGCCACGGAGACGTTGGCCCCGGCCAGATGGGGCGTCATGACCAGACGGGGAGCGGTACGCAGCCGGGAGTCCGCGGGCGGCGGCTCCACGGCGAACACATCCAGCCCCGCCGCCGCGAGCCGGCCCGACTCCAGGGCGTCGCAGAGCGCGTCCTCGTCCAGGAGCGCGCCACGCGCGCAGTTGACCACCACCGCGCCCTCGGGCAGCAGGGCGAGTTCGCGGGCGCCGAGCAGCCCGCGCGTCTCGGGCGTGAGCCGCGCGTGAAGCGACACGACATCGGAGCGGCGCAGCAGTTCGTCCAGGTCGGTGACGGGCGTGCCGAACGCGCGCAGCGTGTCCGGGTCGGCGTAGGGATCGTAGAGACAGACCCGCGCGCCGAGGGCGGTCAGCGCGCGGGCCACCCGGCTGCCGACCGCGCCGCAGCCGATCAGCCCGACGGTCGCCCCGTCCAGACCGGGACCGCAGTTGTCGTACGTGTAGAACTCGCCCGCCCAGCGGCCCGCCGCGAGCGCCGCCGAGGTCTCCGGGATCCGGCGCATCGCGGCCAGCAGCAGCCCGACGGTGTACTCGGCCGTGGCCGCCGCGTTGCGGCCGGGGGTGTTGCACACCTGGACGCCGCGCTCCTTCGCCGCGTCGAGGTTGACGTTGACCGGACCGCCCCTGCCGACGACGACCAGCCGCAGATCGGGCGAGCCGTCGAGCACCTTGCGGGTCACCGGAGCCATCTGCGTGACGCACACCCGCGCCCCGCGCAGCGCGGTGAGGAGGGTGTCCTCGTCACCGGACGCCTCGTCGACCTCGGAGACCGGCCCGAATGGCGTCAGCGGCCAGGGGAGGCGCAGTTGGCCGATGGTGTGGTCCGTGCCGATCTCGGCCGTCAGCTCCCGGGTGAACAGATCGGGGGCGACGAAGTGGTCGCCGGCGGCGAGGATTCTCATCGTTGAGGTCTCCTTGACGATCGGGGCTGGACGGGGGCCGGAGGACCGGGGGCCGGTCCCCGGGGCCCGGGGCGGGACGAGGGGGCGGGGACGGGACGAGGGGGCCGGGGCAACACGGGGAGGGGCCTGGGCAGGACGGAGAGGGGAACAGGGTCAGGTCTCGGCGACCTCGTAGTGGACACCGCTCTCGTCGAGGGAGCGCAGCACCTCGGGCGGGGTGCGGTCGTCGACCAGTATCAGGTCGAACGTCGAGAGCGGGGTCAGCCGGTGCAGCGCGGTGCGGCCGAGTTTGGAGTGGTCGATCATCAGCACATTGCGGCCCGCGGCCTTGAGCATCGCGCGCTTGACGGCCACGATGCGCTGTTCCTGATGGAAGGCGAAGTCGCCGAAGACGGACGAGGTGGAGACGAAGCACATGTCGACACGCAGCGCCTCGACGGCCTCCACACAGGGCACCCCGAGGAAGGAGTCGTGCAGGGGGTCGTAGTCGCCGCCCAGGGCCATCAGATGGATGCCGCGTTCACCGGCGAGCAGATTCAGCGCTTCGCGGAAGTTGGTGACGACGGTCAGCGGTTCGATACGGGGCAGGAGCCGGGCCAGTTCCAGCACGGTGGTCGAGTCGTCGATCATCACCGACATACCGGGGTCGATCAGCGTCGCGGCCTTCGCGGCGAGCGCTTCCTTCTCCGGCCGCATGGACTTCTTGCGGTAGGCGACATTGCTCTCGAACACCCCGGAGGGCTGCGCGGTGACACCCCCGCGGAATTTCCGCAGGACGCCCTCGCTCTCCAGCTCGTCGATATCGCGGTAGATCGTCATCACGCTCACGCCGAACCGCTCCGCCAGGTCCGACGCCGATGCCGAGCCCTCGGTCAGCACATGATCGGAAATCTCCCGGCGGCGCTCTATGGGACCCCGCTGGCTCTTGTCCTGTGACATTCCTCGGTCCTGTTCACCTCATGAATAACATGAAGCCCTGAGGTTATAACATAGATTGTTGAGGTACCGTTCGGCAGTCTTCACCACGGTCGATGGCCTGGTCAACCCGTCCGACGCCGCGTCAGTCCGTTCCTTACCAGGTGGGACGCGGAGTCCGGGTCCGTGAAGCCGCGCCGAAGCCCTCCATGAAATCCGCATCCAGGGTGTGAAATGCATCGTGAGATCAACATCCGCGGGAACTCCGGACGACGACGAGAAGACGAGAAGACGAGAAGGCGGGAACCTGTGACGGACCCACGCCACCAGGGCGTACGCCACCAGGACGTGTGGCTGGGAGTCGACCTGGGGACGCAGAGCGTACGCGCTCTGGCTGTCACCGACGACGGGCGGGTACTCGGCCGCGGCGCCGCCCCGCTCACCGGTCACCGCGAGGGGGACCGCCATGAACAACTGCCCGCCGACTGGTGGCGGGCCGCGGGTGACGCCATCCGCCGGACGCTGACCGCCCTGTCCGCGTCCACTTCCGCTTCCACCGCTTCCACGCGAGGGCGTGCGCGCGTACGGGGGGTCGCGGTGTGCGGTACGTCGGGCACCGTCCTGCTGACCGACGCGCGCGGGGTGCCCCTGACCCCCGCGCTGATGTACGACGACGGCCGGGCCGGAGCGGAGGCGCGGTACGCGCAGGAGACCGGCGCCGAGGTGTGGGACGCGCTCGGGCTCCGTATCCAGCCGAGCTGGGCGCTGGCCAAACTGCTCTGGCTCACCGGCGCCGGCCCGGGCGCGCGCGCGGGCGGCGGCGCGAAGGGTTCCGGCGACAGCGGCACCCTCCGGGGCGCCCGCGTCTGCCACCAGCCGGACTTCATCACCGCACGCCTGGTCGGGCGGCCCGTGGCGACCGACTCCAGC
Organism: Streptomyces sp. NPDC039430; assembly: GCF_055639435.1. Classification (NCBI taxonomy): domain Bacteria; kingdom Bacillati; phylum Actinomycetota; class Actinomycetes; order Kitasatosporales; family Streptomycetaceae; genus Streptomyces; species Streptomyces sp. NPDC039430. The sequence continues at coordinate 128,727 of NZ_JBVKAK010000003.1, forward strand.
CACGCCCTCAAGACCGGCTACGACCTCCACACCCGCTCCTGGCCCACCGCCGTCCACGACCGGCTCGGCCTGTCAGGACTCGACTTCCCCGCCGTGGTGGCCCCCGGCACCCAGCTCGGTACGGTGTGCGCCGAGGCGGCGGCCGACACGGGCCTGGCCGAGGGCACCCCGGTCATCGCGGGCATGACGGACGGCTGCGCGGCCCAACTCGGCTCGGGCGCCTGGGAGGTGGGCCGGTGGAACACAGTCCTGGGCACCACACTCGTCCTCAAGGGCGTCACCGCCACCCCGCTCCGCGACCCCGCCGGTGTCCTCTACAACCACCGCTCCCCGGACGGGCACTGGCTCCCCGGCGGGGCCTCCAGCGTCGGGGCGGGCGCCCTGACCCACGCGTTCCCCGGAGCCGATCTCGCACGCCTCGACCGCCTCGCCGCGGACCGGGAGCCGGCGAGCGTCGTCGCGTACCCCCTGGTCTCCCGCGGCGAACGCTTCCCGTTCCTGGCCGCGGACGCCGAGGCGTTCACGCTCGGCCGCCCCTCCGACGACGCCGATCACTACGCGGCGCTGCTCCAGGGCGTCGCGCTCGCCGAGCGGCTCTGTCTGGCGTACGTACGCTTCCTGGGCGCCCCGATCGACGGACCGGTCACCTTCACCGGCGGCGCCACCCGCAGCGGCTACTGGAACCAGCTGCGCGCGGACGTCCTGGGCCGGCCCGCCGCCCTCCCCGAACAGGCCGACTCCGCCCTCGGCATGGCGGTGCTCGCCGCCCACGCGGTGACGGGCGACGACGCGGCCCGCCGCATGGTGCGCATCCGTACGATTCTGGAACCGCGACCGGAGGCCGGCCGGCGGTTCGACGGGCCCTTCGTGACCCTGGTCGACGCCCTCGAAGAGCGCGGCTGGCTGCCCCCGGACGCGGCCGCCTACGCACGGGAGCACGGATGACGACCAGCACCACTCTTTTCCTCGCCCGCCACGGCGAGACCGTCTGGCATGACGAGAACCGCTACACCGGAATCAGCGACATCGATCTGACCCCGCGCGGCCTGGTGCAGGCCGAGGCGCTCGGTGTGTGGGCCGCGGGCGCCGGACTCGACGCGATCGTGACCTCTCCCCTCTCCCGCGCCCGGCGCACGGCGGAGCCCGCGGCCCGGATGACGGGGCTGGAGGCCGTCGTCGAACCGGACCTGCTCGAAGTCGACTTCGGGATCGCCGAGGGCCGGACCATCGCCGAACTCGAAGCGACCCATCCCCGCGAGGTGGCGGCGTTCCGCCGTGACCCGGCCGCCCACCCCCTGCCGGACGGGGAGGACCCGACGGCCGCGGCGGCCCGCGGCGCCGAGGCCCTGCTCCGCCTCGCGGACACCCGCCGGGGGGAGCGCGTGCTGACGGTCGCGCACAACACGCTGTTCCGGCTGGTCCTGTGCCGGCTGCTGGGCATCCCCGGGAGCGAGTACCGGCGCGTGTTCCCGGCGATGCGCAACTGCGCGATCACCGAACTGCGCGTACCCGCGGCCCCGGCCGGCCGGCCGCGGCAGGCCGCCCTGATGTCGTACAACGTGCCGGTGGGTTCCCCGGCATGACCGAACTCCGCCCCGTCGTCTGGCCACCCGCCCCGATACGGACCGAACGGCTCGTGCTCCGCGAGTCCGAGGCCCGGGACCGCGCGGCGTTCATCGAGCTGTTCGCCTCGCCGGAGGTGCGCGTCCACCTCGGCGGCCCCCGACCGCGTGATGAGCTGGAACGCGCGGTGCCCGAGGTGCCCGGGCGGCGCCCCGGCCTTTTCGTGATCGATCTCGACGGAGCGATGATCGGCACGATCACGCTCGACCGGCGCGACGCGGACCGCCCGGGTCACGTCCGTCCGGACGCCGGAGAGGCCGAGCTCGGCTACATGTTCCTGCCGGAGGCATGGGGGCGCGGATACGCCGCCGAGGCGTGCGCGGCGGCACTCGACTGGTTCGCCGCCGCGTTTCCAGGCGAGCCGCTGGTGCTCTGCACCCAGACCGCCAACGCCCGCTCGACGCGCCTCGCGGCGAAGCTGGGGTTCACCGAGGCGCAACGGTTCGAGGAGTGGGGCGCGGAACAGTGGTTCGGCGTGTGGTCCCCGGTCACGCCGTCCGGCTGAGCTGATGCCCGAGGTGGTGGCGCATGTGGTGTCCGACGCGCTCGCCCTGCCCCTGCGACACCCCCCGGGTTCGCCGGCCGGAAGCCGGAACGACCGGGGTCGCCGTCAAACGCCGCTGATCGGAGGAGAGCGGACACGGGCCCCAGCCACGGGAGCGGAGCCGCGCCGTATGTCCTGTCTCACCGAAGGCTGAGCGATCTCACCGAAGCCTGGTGACTCACGGGTTCGTCTCACCCAAGTTTGAGTGGTCATTCATACGCGCGGGGGATTTCACCGTCTGACCTGCAGCTTTTCCGTCAGCCCTGGAGAGTCTGATCTTCACGAGGCAGCCAGGGGCGGCAGGGGCACATGACGGCAGAGATCGCGAACACAGTACGTACAGTCGGCGCTTGACACCTTTGACCTGCGCTTTTACGAGGGCGGCGGGGAGGTTCGGCGACCGTTGCGAGCCAGTTGGAACACGTGCTTCGAGCACGTCGAGCCGGTGCGCCCGTTCCACTGGTTCAAGGGTGGGAGAAGTTTCGCGGGATGGCACTGGACAGCAACAACCGGTGGCCACGTCGGGTACGAGTCGTGGCTGGAGCGGGATCAGCTGATCCTCCTCGACGCCAGCACGGATGTGACGGGGATCGCCTCTCAGCCCTTCTGGCTCCACTGGCACGCCGATTCACGGAAGCGTCGGCACGCTCCGGACTACTTCGTGCGCCTGGCGGATGGCCGATGTCGGGTCGTTGACGTCCGTGCCGATGACCAGGTGGATGAGGCTGCCGCCACGGCCTTCGAGGCAACGGAGCGGGCCTGCCAGGCGGTGGGGTGGGAGTTCGTACGCGTTGGGGTTCCGGACCCAGTACTGATGGCGAACATGTGATGGCTGGCCCGATATCGAAGGCCCCGCTGCCGCCGGCAGGACGTCGTCGATGAGCTGGTCCGTGTCTTCAGTGAGCCAACTGGACTGATGGCAGGGGCCATTGAGGCTGGTGATCCGCTCAGGGTTCTGCCCGTCGTGTTCCACCTGTTGTGGTCCCAGGTGCTGGAGGCGGATGTCGTATCCCAGCTGCTGGGCCCGGACAGCACCGTGCACATCGCGAAGGGACGATGATGGGTCGCCTGGTCCGCCCCCGAGCCCTCGTGGTGGGCGAACGGATCCGCTTCGACGGACAGGTACGGGTCATCCTGGCTGTCTCCGCCCGCTCGATCACCGTCTCGGACCTCGGCAAAGAGCCGCGAGCGGTTCCCCCTGCTGATCTGTTCGCAGCCGACGACTTCGAGGTGTCCGGTGGTCCTGGCCGGATGCCGCTGCCCTCGGCGTCGCTGCTGGAGACGTTGCCGTCGGCGGTCTTGGAGAAGGCCTTGTGGTGGGAGGCCCACGTCCTGGAGGTCCTGCATGGGCTGCCGCCCGACGCAGCACCGGGCACGGAACCGAAACCGGAGTACGCGCTGGCCCTCTCGCTCACTGCTCGGGAGCGAGCCAAGGCTGCCGAGCTGTCCGCAGCCGGGCACAAGGTGAGCGCGAGCACGGTCGGCAGTCAGCGTCGCAGTTACGAGACCGGCGGTGTCCTCGGGCTGGCAGACCGGCGGGCGGCACGGAAGACACCCAAGTACGGGACTGTGGACGCCGAGGTGGTCGCGGCGATGCAGCAAGCGATCAGCGAGGCCGTGGACGCCTCCACTCGCAACGGCGCGTTCCTGCTCTGGCGGACCGGCGAGATCCTCAAGTCCCGCGAAGAAGCGCAAGCGGTCGAGCTGCCCTCACGCCACAACTTCCTTGCCTCCTGCCGGTTCCTGGAGATCGACGTTCAGCCTGCTCACAAGGGCTCGCCCTTCGAAAAGGGGCACATCGAGAAGATGCTGAGCTCGGTGGGCACCCTGTTCGTTCAGTTCCTGTCAGGGTTCACCGGCCGCAACACGGATCGTCGTGGGCGGCGGCTGGACCGGCAACCGCTGTGGTCACTGCTGGAACTGCAGGAGCTGCTGGACGGGGCTCGTCGCCCGGTGGCAAAATCGCCGCCACGATGGGCTTCGGGACCCCTCCCATCCAGGGAGGTCGTTCACACCGAACGAGAGATACGCGGCTCTCGTCGAGGCCTGCGGCTACGTCCCGGTCGCGCTCAGCGGCGACGACTACAGCGAGTTGCTGCCAGCCGTCTGGCGCGCGGTCAACGACTACGGCATCAAGATCAAGCGCCGCACCTACGACGGCCCTGAGCTGACACCGTTTCGGCGGCAGGACTCCGGAGTGCGGGCGAAGAAGGGTCTTTGGGAGATCCACCACGACCCCTACGACGTGTCTCGGATCTGGGTACGCAACCACTTCGGAGACGGCGAGTGGATGCAAGCAGCCTGGAAACATCTGCGCCGCGTCCCCGTTCCGTTCGGGGAGATGGCTTGGGATCACGCCGCGCGCGGACTGCCCGAGGGCACCGAAGCTGAGATTGCAGACGCTGTCTCCGACCTCTTGGCCAGGGCACACGCCGGCCCTGGAGCGACGGCCAAGCCCAGACGCACCGCTCGGGACAAGCGGGTCACGGCCCGAACCCGGGCTGCGGGTTCCTCCTCCGACGTCACCCGAGCACAGCCGTCATCCGCCGAGTCGGTTCCCCCGCCCACGGAGGACGAGTCGCTCGCCGAAGTGATCCCCCTGGGCTTGTTCGAACCCCTGGAAGACCCTTGGAGGCGAAAGTGACCAACTTCAATGCCACCGCCGGCACCGCCCTGGAGACCACGGACGATGAGGCGGGCCTCCACCTGACCACCCGTGAGGGCTGGCATCGCTTCACGGCCGAACCTCCCGCTCCTCCAGAGCTGTTGGCCGCGGATGGGTACGCCGGGCTCTCGGATCATGAGCGAAGCCTTGACCATGAGGTCCGGATTGATCACCATGCGCGGTTGCTCGTCGTCGCCACCTCAGTGGTCCGCCGCACGGTGACCTGCGGGCGGCGCCTGGTGCTGCTGAACCGGCACGCGATCAGCGCTCGACGCGGACTGATCGTCTCCGGGCCCGCCGGCACCGGCAAGACGATTGCGATCACTCAACTCGGGCGAGCCCACGAGCTCCTGGACCGAGCACGACATCCACATGCCACGGGCCGCATCCCGGTCGTCTACATCACCGTCCCGCCAGCCGCGACCGCTCGCATGGTCGCAGTTGAGTTCGCCCGCTTCCTCGGTCTTCCCGTCCACCGCCGCTCGAACATCACCGACCTGATCGAGGCCGTCGTCGGCGTCTGCACCGACAGCCACACCGGCCTGATCCTGGTCGATGAACTGCACAACATCTCGCTGACCAGTCGCATCGGCGCCGAGGTCTCCGACACCCTCAAGTACTTCTCCGAACGCATCCCCGCGACCTTCGTCTATGCAGGCATCAACATCGAGCACAGCAACCTTCTGTCCGGAACGCGTGGGGCACAGATCGCCGGACGGTTCACACTGGTGCCCACCCACGCGTTCCCCTACGGAGCCGAATGGCAGGGCCTGGTCGCGACGCTGGAGAGCACCCTCCGCCTCCGCCGTCACCGGCCGGGAGCACTGGTCGAGCTCGACCGCTACCTGCACGACCGCACGGGCGGCATGATCGGGGCACTGTCGCACGCCATCCGCGGCGCAGCCATCGACGCGATCCTCACAGGCACCGAGAAGATCACGAAGAAGTCGCTGGAAGCGGTCCCGCTGGACCACTCCGCCCAGAGTGGGTTCACCCCATCGTCGAAGCGCGGCCGATGACCTCTGAACTTTCCGAGCGCATCGCACAGCTGCCCGTCAATGCCCGGCCTCGCGTTGGCGAGACCACCGACTCCTACATTCGTCGACTGGCGCGAGCCAACCATCTCAAGCCCAGCTACCTGCATGGATTCGTCTGCGGACCACCGTTCTGGGCCGGGAAGCCCCAGATCGAACGGCTCTCGGCAGTGTCAGGACGCTCAGCCGAGGCTCTGCAGCATGCCCTCTCCGATGCCAGCTCGCCCCGAGGCCGTTCCAAGCCGACTGCCCGCGCTCTCCATCTCCACCAGCACAAGGCACTCCGTCGGCATGGCGTCGACATGACGGTGCTGATCCAGCACGACGCGCTGGACGGAACCATGTCGATCCGGGCCCTCTCGGAGACCTGGGCAGTCCCACGCTGGCTGGTCCGCCGCGTCCTGAACTACGCGATCTTCCCAGCTCGCAGCACACGCCGACGGCGCACCGCCCTCGAAGCACAGGACCAGGCCCTCATCACCTCAATGATCGACAAGGGGATGAGTGCCAAGGAGATCTGGGTCGAGCTCATGGACACCCACAACGTGTCAGTGTCCGTCGCCAACCTGCAGATCATGGCCTCCAAGCGCCGCAAGGCACGTCGTCGGCGGCCCAAACGGTCCCCCGCGCCCTCCGCTGCTGAGCCCGGACAAGATAGTTGGAACCAACGTTGTGTCGTGGCCTGAAGATCCTGACCTTGCGGGACACGCTTGTTGGAACCATCGGGTCACGCTTCTTGCAACCTGCAGTGGACTGCCATTCATGTTGGAACCAGTTCCGACTCGGCAGCCCTTCTGTCACCGGCTACGTGAGGGTGTGCAGCAAGCTGGACAGCTCATTGGATCAGGTCGGTGTGCGGATGCTCGGGGGAGGCCGGGCAGACGTAGATCTGCATGTTGTCCGTGCTGCCTACTTCTACCCTCGTCGGCTGCGAGGGGTTCTGGCCCGCGTAGTGAGAGGCGAGGGCGACGGTCTGGTCTTCCTGCGGCACCCAGGTGCGGCCTTCATCGCCGTCCCACTCCCAGGAAGCGATCGTCAGCAGCGGGACCATCTGTACCTCGCACACAGCGCAGTACCGGGGGCTCGGGTCGGTGCGGCCCCACGGCGGCCAACCACCGACCTTCCAGCCGGGTGCGTTGCCCAGATGAATGGAATAGAACTCCCGCGGATACTCCGCGTAGGAGCTGTCCACTCCGGCACCGGCTGCCTGCCACCTGCTCCAGTCATCCAGCGCCAGCTGCAGATCCGAGCTCAGATCCAGGCTGTTGGGGTACTCAGTGATCGCTTCCGGCGCCAGCACGCACGGCTCCGGTACATAACCCGGATAGTCCGCCTCGTACGGTTCCGGTGGTGTGGCTAGGACATCGCCGACCTCCGCAGCCGACCGCCAGAACAGTGCGGTCGACGGCTTGTAATACGGATCGTGCTCGTACGGGCACCAGAGAATCTGGAGCAGATCGGCCTGCCCGGGCGGCCGCAACAGGGGTATGTCACGCAGGAACAGCTGGGCCACGGGCAACATCGGGACCGGGCATTCGGCGGGCCCGGGAGGGCCGGCGTCGAGCCGTTTGGCGAGCCACGCGGCATTGCTCTCCTTGAGTACTTCCTCCTCGGGCGTGAGCGTGGGCTGGACGTCAGGGCGCCACCGGAACTGCAAGAGCCTCTCGAGCCGCACTTCGGTCGGCGACTGGCGGAATCCACTGTCCACGTGCAAATGCGCGTCTTCACAGTGCGGCCACGGCTCCCCTGCCGACCACAGCAACGGCCCACCGACCGAGCTGTCTCTGACCGAAGGCGCCCCCGGACGCGGATGCAGCCGCACCGCAGTACGTGCCAACGGAGCCAGCTCGGGGAAGACCGCTGTCACCTCGACAGGCCGCGGTGGAGTAGTTCGTACGAAACTCATATCGGCGATCTTGCCACCAGCTACCGACAGTCTCTTGCCGCCTCAACCTGCGTCAGCGCTCAACTGGCTGTAACGCCCACCTAGCGGCTCACAAGGCGAGGTCTCGGCATCGGCCATCAAGACTCGGTGCCAACAATCAAGACCAGGTTCCAGCTAGCGTGTCTCGGCTCAGCTGCCTGACGTGAGCGCTCAGACTTCAATGAGATCCACTCAGCCTTCGGTGAGACAGGACACCGTACCCGCGCATGACCGCGCGGCGGTCATGTACTAGAGTTATCTCGACATCGAGATATCTGCCGAAGGCGTACCGCGGCCGCCAGCCGGTAAGGGTGACCTAACTAAGCCTTACCTTAGCGGATCGGCGAGGAGTCGTGGCGGCAGCATGACGGTAGTACGCGCACATTGATGAAGGAGACTGTCGTGTCGGCGAACAGCTTCGACGCCCGCAGCACACTGCAGGTGGGCGACGAGTCGTACGAGATCTTCAGGCTGGACAAGGTCGAGGGCTCCGCACGCCTCCCTTACAGCCTGAAGGTGCTGCTGGAGAATCTGCTCCGCACCGAGGACGGCGCGAACATCACCGCCGACCACATCCGCTCCATCGGCTCCTGGGACTCCCAGGCGCAGCCGAGCCAGGAGATCCAGTTCACCCCGGCCCGTGTGATCATGCAGGACTTCACCGGTGTGCCGTGTGTCGTGGACCTCGCCACCATGCGTGAGGCCGTGAAGGAACTCGGCGGCGACCCGGCGAAGATCAACCCGCTGGCCCCGGCCGAGCTGGTCATCGACCACTCCGTCATCGCCGACAAGTTCGGCACGCCGGAGTCCTTCGCGCAGAACGTGGAGCTGGAGTACGGCCGCAACAAGGAGCGCTACCAGTTCCTGCGCTGGGGCCAGACCGCCTTCGACGAGTTCAAGGTCGTCCCGCCGGGCACCGGCATCGTCCACCAGGTCAACATCGAGCACCTGGCCCGTACGGTCATGGTCCGGGGCGGCCAGGCGTACCCCGACACCCTCGTCGGTACCGACTCGCACACCACCATGGTCAACGGCCTCGGTGTGCTGGGCTGGGGCGTCGGCGGCATCGAGGCCGAGGCCGCGATGCTCGGCCAGCCCGTCTCCATGCTCATCCCGCGCGTCGTCGGCTTCAAGCTGACCGGTGAGCTGCCGGCCGGCACCACCGCCACCGACCTGGTCCTGACGATCACCGAGATGCTGCGCAAGCATGGCGTCGTCGGCAAGTTCGTCGAGTTCTACGGTGAGGGCGTCGCCGCGACCTCCCTCGCGAACCGCGCCACCATCGGCAACATGTCCCCGGAGTTCGGCTCGACCGCCGCGATCTTCCCGATCGACGACGAGACGCTGAAGTACCTGCGCCTGACGGGCCGCAGCGACCAGCAGGTCGCCCTGGTCGAGGCGTACGCCAAGGAGCAGGGCCTCTGGCTCGACCCGGCCGCCGAGCCCGACTTCTCCGAGAAGCTGGAGCTGGACCTCGCGACGGTCGTCCCGTCCATCGCGGGCCCGAAGCGCCCCCAGGACCGCATCATCCTGGCCGAGGCCAAGCAGAAGTTCGCGGAGGACGTACGCAACTACGTCTCCGAGGACGAGGAGGCGGGCAAGGAGTCCTTCCCGGCCTCCGACGCCCCGGCCTCCGCCAACGGCGTGCCGACCCGGCCGACCCTGGTCACGGCCCCCGACGGTACGACGTACGAGATCGACCACGGCGCCGTCACCGTCGCCGCGATCACCTCCTGCACCAACACCTCGAACCCGTACGTCATGGTCGCCGCCGCGCTCGTGGCCAAGAAGGCGGTCGAGAAGGGCCTGACCCGCAAGCCGTGGGTCAAGACCACGCTCGCCCCTGGCTCGAAGGTCGTCACCGACTACTTCGACAAGGCGGGCCTCACCCCGTACCTCGACAAGGTCGGCTTCAACCTCGTCGGTTACGGCTGCACCACCTGCATCGGCAACTCGGGCCCGCTGCCCGAGGAGGTCTCCAAGGCCGTCAACGAGCACGACCTCGCGGTCACCTCGGTGCTCTCCGGCAACCGCAACTTCGAGGGCCGGATCAACCCGGACGTCAAGATGAACTACCTGGCGTCGCCGCCGCTGGTCGTCGCGTACGCCCTGGCCGGCTCCATGAAGGTGGACATCACCAAGGACGCCCTGGGCATCGACCAGGACGGCAAGCCCGTCTACCTCGAAGACATCTGGCCGACCGAGGCCGAGGTCAACGACGTCGTGGCCAACGCCATCGGCGAGGACATGTTCAACAAGTCCTACGCGGACGTCTTCGCGGGCGACGCGCAGTGGCAGGCGCTGCCGATCCCGACCGGCAACACCTTCGAGTGGGACCCGCAGTCCACCTACGTCCGCAAGCCCCCGTACTTCGAGGGCATGACGATGGAGACCTCGCCGGTCGAGGACATCACCGGTGCCCGCGTACTGGCGAAGCTCGGCGACTCGGTCACCACCGACCACATCTCCCCGGCCGGTGCGATCAAGGCCGACACCCCGGCCGGCACGTACCTCACGGAGCACGGCGTCGAGCGGCGCGACTTCAACTCGTACGGTTCCCGCCGCGGCAACCACGAGGTCATGATCCGCGGCACGTTCGCCAACATCCGGCTGCGCAACCAGATCGCCCCGGGCACGGAGGGCGGCTTCACCCGCGACTTCACCGTCGAGGGCGCCCCGGTCTCCTTCATCTACGACGCCTCCCAGAACTACCAGGCAGCCGGCACCCCGCTGGTCGTCCTGGCGGGCAAGGAGTACGGCTCGGGCTCGTCCCGCGACTGGGCCGCCAAGGGCACCGCGCTGCTCGGCGTGAAGGCCGTCATCGCCGAGTCGTACGAGCGCATCCACCGCTCGAACCTGATCGGCATGGGCGTGCTGCCGCTCCAGTACCCGGAGGGCGCCTCGGCGCAGGCCCTGGGCCTGACCGGTGAGGAAACCTTTTCCTTCACGGGCGTGACGGAGCTGAACAACGGCACCACCCCGCGCACGGTCAAGGTGACGACGGACACGGGCGTCGAGTTCGACGCGGTCGTCCGTATCGACACCCCGGGTGAGGCGGACTACTACCGCAACGGCGGCATCATGCAGTACGTGCTGCGCAGCCTGATCCGCAAGTAGGGCTTTACCACGGCCAGTTGAGGGCTGTGCCCCGTACGTACGCGTACGGGGCACAGCCCTCACGGCATTGGATGGCGCGAACCCGCCCCCACTAAACTGCCTGGCAGTTGCGCACTCAATCAACCCGAGTGGAGGCAGGTCATGACACGTGCCTGGGAGGCGGATCCGTCCGCGTCATTCGAGCGGCGACTCGGAAAGTCGGCCGAGGAACTGGGCCATTCCGATGGCCGCGACGCGTGCCCGGACATCTGGCAGCTGGACAACGGTGATATCGCGGTGATCGGCCGGGACCTCACATCCCGTTACGGTCCGCGACTGCCGGAGGGCGTCACTCTCGCCGCGGACGAACGGCTGGTCGTCATCCCCGGAAGCATGCTCAGCGCCGCCAAGACGGATATCACCGACGCGTGATCTCCACGTGCCGTCCCTCCCGTCCGAGCAGGCGAGAGGGTCGTTACGACGACCCCCGCGCGGCCGCCGTGCGGGAGCGGATCGGGCGTCGGGTGGGGTGTTAGGGCGTGTTGCGAAAGCAGCGCCGTCCGCCCGCGGGGCGTCGCCGGCCAGGCGGGACTCAGGGGCTGGGGCCGTGTCGGGGGCCGGTCCGAGTGGGTCCCGGCGTGCCGGGACGGGGCACCCGCGTCGGCAGGTGTCCCGTCCCGGCCGCTCCGCTCATTGCGCTAGCGGAGCAGTTCCACCTCCGCCAGGGTCGACGGAGCGTCGCTCACCAGGCGGTACTTCGCGTACGTGCCCGGCTTGGCGACCGTGAAGATCCGGGTCTGCCGGTCCCAGGCGAAGGACTGCGCCGTCCTCGTGTCCAGCGTCCGCCAGGTCGTGCCGTCCGCCGAGCCCTGGAGGGTCCAGCCGGCCGGGGCCTTCGCGGCCGTGGATGACGTCAGCGTGTACTGGACCGCCTTCGTCGCCGACGCCACCGGCAGCTCCACGGACTCGACCGGCGCCGAGGTGCCCGAGGAGTTGTCGGAGAGCGGGCCCGACGCGGTCAGGGCGTCCGTGCGCGGTGACGGGGCCTTGTCGTCCTGCTGGATCGAGACAGGCGCCGCGTTCTTGCCCGTGCCCCAGGACGACGGCTTCGGGCCCATCGCGAACTCCAGCTGCCCGCCGCGCGCCAGCAGATCGTGCGGGAGCGCCGTGGAGTTCCAGGACTTGCCGTTGACCTTCAGCCCCTGGACGTAGATGTTCTTGTCGCTGTTCTTCGGCGCCTTGACGACCAGCGTGCGGCCGTTGTCCAGACGGAGGGTCGCCTTGGTGAAGAGCGGCGAGCCGACCGCGTACTCCCCGCTGCCCATCACCAGAGGGTAGAAGCCGAGCGCGGAGAAGAGGTACCACCCCGACTGCTCGCCGTTGTCCTCGTCGCCGTGGTAGCCCTGGCCGATCTCGCTGCCGACGTACAGCCGCCCCAGGACCTCGCGCACCTTCTCCTGGGTCTTCCAGGGCTGCGAGGCCGCGTTGTACATGTACGCGGCGTGGTGGGCGACCTGGTTGGAGTGGCCGTACATGCCCATCCGTACGTCACGCGCCTCCGTCATCTCGTGGATGACGCCGCCGTACGAGCCGACGAACTCGGGGCCGGCGGTCTCGGGGGTCGAGAAGTAGGTGTCCAGCTTGTCCCCGAGACCGGGGCGTCCGCCGTAGAGGTTGGCGAGCCCGCGGCTGTCCTGGACCGCCGTGAAGGCGTAGCCCCACGCGTTCGTCTCGGTGTAGTCGTAGCCCCATACCCGCGGGTCGAACGCGTCCGAGGGGACCCGCCAGTCGCCCTTGAGGTCGCGGCCCTGGAAGAAGCCGGCCTTCGAGTCGAAGAGCGAGACATAGTTCTGGGCGCGGTTGCGGAAGTACTCGGACTCCTCCTTGTAGCGCTCCTTCCTCGTCTTCTTGTAGAGCGCCTCGCCCATCTTCGACAGGCCGTAGTCGTTGAGGTAGCCCTCCAGTGACCAGGACAGACCCTCATGGGTCTGCGTGGAGGCGTAGCGGAGGAACGGCGACGTCTCCATGCCCTTGCGGCCCACACCCGAACTGGGCGGTACCACCGTCGCGTTCTTCAGCGCCGCCTCGTACGCCGCCTCCGCGTCGAAGTCGACCCCCTTGACGTAGGCGTCGGCGAAGGCCACGTCCGAGCTGGTGCCGGTCATCAGATCCGCGTAGCCGGGGGAGGACCAGCGGGAGATCCAGCCGCCGTCCTTGTACTGCTGGACGAAGCCGTCGACCAGTTCGCCCGCCTTCTTCGGGGTGAGGAGGGAGTACGCGGGCCAGGTCGTGCGGTACGTGTCCCAGAAGCCGTTGTTGACGTACACCTCGCCGTCGACGATCTTCGCGCCGGTGTGCGTCGGGGTGTCGGGCCCGGTCTGCGGGGAGAACGGGCTGGCGTACTGCTGCTTCGGGCGCGACTTCGTCCCGGTGTTCTCGAAGCCGGAGTTGGGATACAGATACAGCCGGTAGAGGCTGGAGTAAAGCGTCGTCAGCTGGTCGTGGTCCGCGCCCTCCACCTCCACCCGGCCCAGGATGGCGTCCCAGGCGCTCTGCGCCCGGTCCTTGACCCGCTCGAAGCGGGTGGGGGCGGGGATCTCGTCGGCGAGGTTCTTCTTGGCCTGGTCGAGGCTGATCAGCGAGGTCGCCAGGCGCAGGGTGACCGTACGGTCCTTGCCGGCGTCGAAGCGCAGATAGCCGGTGACATCGGCGCCGCCGCCACCGGAAAGCTTGCCGCTCGCGGTGACGGGCGCGTCGAAGACGCCGTATACGAAAAGCCGTGTCGCGCCGGTCGACAGTCCGCTCTTGACATCGGAGAAGCCGGAGAAGGAACGGGTCGCCGGATCGAGCGTGAGTCCGCCCGCGTTGGAGATGTTGTCGAACACCACGCTGGCGTTGTCACCGGGATAGGTGAACCGCATCATCGCCGCGTGATCGGTCGGCGTCATCTCGGTCTTGAGACCGTTCTCGAACGTCACGCCGTAGTAGTGCGGCTTCGCGGTCTCGTTCTCGTGCCGGAAGGGCAGCGCACGCGCCGTACGGGACGCCTCGGGCGTCTCGGCGGCCACCGACGGCATCAGCTGGAACGTCTGCCGGTCGCCCATCCAGGGGCTCGGCTCATGGCTGGCGCTGAAGGCCTGCACGGTCGGCAGGTTGTCGGCGTTGTTGGCGCGGCTGTACTCGTAGAGCCAGCTGGTGGACCCGGCGTTGGTCACCGGCGTCCAGAAGTTGAAGCCGTTCGGCACGGCGGTCGCGGGGAAGGTGTTGCCGCGCGAGAAGGAGCCGCTGGAGTTGGTGCCGCGGGTGGTGGAGGCGTAGTCCGACAGACGCGCGAGCCGCTTCTCGGCGGGCTTGGGCGCGAGGCTGATGTCGTCGATCCAGCCCTGGAACTTCGCGGGGCCGGTGCGGGAGTCGTACGCCACCAGGATCCGGTCGACGGTCTTGCCGGCCGCCACGGCGCCGATCCGGGCGTCCACCTGGTTCCACTGGTTGACGTAGAGCCGCTTGGCGTCGCCCTGGCCCTGCGGGGTCAGCAGCCCGCCGTGCGCGTCGGTCGCCTTCAGATCACTCAGATAGGTCCCGTCCGTGAAGGCGAGATCGACCGAGACGTTCGTGGCCGGATAGTTCAGATCGGTCTCCGGGAGGGAGGGATAGATCCGGTACGAGAGCGCGGTGTCGCGCCGCACGGCCGTGTGGACGTCGAAGACCTTGTTGTACGAGTACGCCCGCCCTTCCGGCTGGTGCGTACCGGCGTACTTCAGCGCACGTGTGCCGGTGAATCCGGCGCCGGCCTTGGCGGTGGGGGAGCCGGAGGGGCCGCGGTCCACCTGCGTGCGCATGTCCTGCGGCGCGGGCGTGCTCGTGTCCCCGTCGGAGAACTGCACGTCGGCCAGCTGGGTCGCGTCCGAGGCGCCGTTGTTCGCGGTGATGTCCAGCCGGAAGTGGCGGTAGGCGGCCGGGGCCTCGACAGCGACGTCGTAGGACTTGGTCCGGAACCGCTCCGTGAAGGTCTCCCCCTTCCGGGAGTCCAGCTCCTTCCACTCCTTGCCGTCGGCGGAGCCCTGGAGCGTCCAGTCCTTGGGGTCGCGCTCGGCATGGTCGTTCGCGGAGGTCAGCGCGTACGTGACGACCTTGACCGGTTCGTCGAGACCGAACTCGATCCAGGCGGTGGGCTCGAACGCCAGCCACTTCGTGGCCGGCTGGACGTCGACGAGGTTCTCCTTGGTCTCACCGCCGCCCGTGTTCTCGCCGCTGGCCCGCAGCTCCACGACCCGGTCCGTGACATTGCCCGGAATTCCGTTGGTGAAGCCGCCGTCGACGCCGGATGCCCGTTTCTCTCCATCGGGTCCCACTTCGACGGTGTTGCGCCATTCCGGCTGGGGATCGTCCGTTTCGAAGGAGGAGGCGAATTCCTTTTCCGCCGACTTCGGTTGAACGGGTTGTGCTATAGCCGCCGACTGTGCTGTTACGACGAGCAGCGAGGCGGCCGCCACCAGGGCGGCCGTATGCCATTGTCTGCGCCGGGGTCCGGTTCTCTGCCGCATACCGAGCCTTTCGTCCTGCGTACCAAGTTGGACAACGTTGTCAAACGGGAGCGCAGGGTCCAGTAGGGGCCAAGTGTCGTGTGGTGTCAAGGGTGTTGCAGGGATGGCGTGTTCGGAATGGCTCATTCTGGAGAGACCGAGGTGGTCGAATGAGTACACACCCGGCTCAGATATCCACGAGGTCTCAACTCGGGAAAGACTGCCGTCCAAACCTGCTTTCGATCTTGCCCCGTCGGCGGGAAGTGGACTATACCTGTCGGCGTCCCCCCAAGCGATGCGATCGAGCACGATCGGGCACGATCGGGCGCAGCAATTCCGCACGACCCAGCTACATTTGACCGCGGTGGCGGGGCCCTTCGCCTCAGAAGAGAAGGACGGGCGACCGGTACACCGCCTGAGTCCTGGAGAAGGCGAGGACTTGAGCATGGGATCCACCTCCGCTCAGAACAGCGAGGGCCTCGGCCGTCGCGATGTGATCAAGCGGTCCGCCGCGATCGGTCTGATCACCGTCCCGACGATGAGCTTCCTGGCCTCGTGCGCCAGCAGCGACAGCGGGAGCGACAAGAAGGTCGAGAAGGGCAAGGCGACCGACAAGAACCCGCTCGGCGTGAACGCGAGCGCGCCTCTCGACTTCGTCCTGTTCGACGGCGGATTCGGTACGGAGTACGCGACGGACGCCGTCAAGCAGTACGAGAAGGCGTTCCCCGACGCGGAGGTGAAGTTCACCCCGACCCAGAAGATCCAGTCCGAGCTCCAGCCGCGCTTCAACGGCGGCACCCCGCCCGACCTGATCGACAACTCGGGCGCCGAGCAGATGGACATGGGCGTTCTCGTCGGCAAGAAGCAGCTCGCCGACCTCACCCCGCTGCTGGACGCCCCCTCCGTCGACGACCCGGCCAAGAAGGTCCGCGACACGCTGCGTCCCGGCGTCGTGGAGATGGGCCAGTTCGACGGCGACCCGGTGTGGATCCTCTACTACGCCTACACCGTCTACGGCGTGTGGTACTCGCAGACCGCGCTGGACAAGCTCGACGCGGAGTACCCGGAGGACTGGGACGCGATGCTGGCCCTCTGTGCGAAGGCCAAGAAGAAGGGCATCGCGGGCTGGACGTACGCCGGCAAGTACCCGTACTACGTGCCCTTCTCGCTCTACCCGTTCATCGGCAAGATCGGTGGCCGCGAGGTCCTCGACGCCATTGACAACCTGGAGCCCAACGCCTGGAAGCACCCGGCCGTGAAGTCCGCCTTCGAGGCGTACTTCGAGCTGTTCAAGAAGGGCTACATACTCCAGGGCACCCCGGGTCTCGACCACATCCAGTCGCAGACCGCCTGGACCGAGGGCAAGGCCCTGTTCATCCCGAACGGCTCCTGGGTGGAGAACGAGGCGGCGAAGACGACGCCGAAGGACTTCCAGATGAAGGTGGCCGCGCCGTCCAGCCTGGACAGCTCGGACAAGCTCCCGTTCGGCACGCTCTGGGCGTCCGGCGGCGAGCCCTTCGTCGTACCGGCGAACGCCAAGAACCCCGACGGCGGCATGGAGCAGCTGCGCATCATGCTGAGCGAGGCGTCGTCGAAGAACTTCACGTCCAAGGTGAAGTCGCTGAGCTCCTTCAACGGCGGCACCGACGGACTCACCCTCTCCACCGCCCTGCAGTCCGGGGTGGACGCGCTGGCCAAGGCCGGCGCCAATGTGCTCAACCCGCGGCTCCAGGACTGGTACGTGGCCCTCCAGAAGGAAAAGATCGGTGTGGGCGCGCTCGGCGAGATGATGGCCGGACGTCTGACCCCCGCCGAGGCCATCAAGAAGTGCCAGGAGTACGCCGACGCGGCCGCCAAGGACACCTCCATCAAGCACTACAAGCACCAGTAGGAGTGGAAGTGACCGGAGGCCCCGCCGGGGCTTCCGGTTCCGGCCCGGCGCACGGGCCCCCCACGGCAGCACGGCGATACCCGCCGGAGATTCGGGGTCGGGAGATATGCAGCACGGCAAATACCGGTTCATTGTGGGGTTTCTGGTATTCCCCCTGGCGATATACGCGCTCTTTGTCGTATGGCCATTCATCCAGTCCATCTATTACTCGTTCACGGACTGGACCGGTCTCAGCCCCGACTTCGCGATGGTGGGCTTCGACAACTACATCCGGATGCTCGACGACGACACTTTCTGGAGTTCCCTCCAGCACAGTCTGACCTTCGCGCTCCTGCTGCCCGTGGTGGTCCTCGGCCTCGCGCTGTTCTTCGCGTTCATGCTGAATGTCGGCGGGCGCAGCCGGAAGGGGGCGGCCATCTCGGGGGTCCGCGGATCCTCGTTCTACAAGATCGTCTACTTCTTCCCGCAAGTGCTCTCGATCGCGATCGTCGCCCTGCTCTTCCAGTTCGCGTACAACCCGAACAGCGGTGCCATCAACTCCGCGCTCGGCGCGGTCGGTCTGGACAGCGTGAAGCCGGAGTGGCTCGGCGATCCGAAGCTCGCGCTGTGGTGTGTGATGGCCGTCCTGGTGTGGAGTACGACCGGCTTCTTCGTGGTCCTCTTCTCCGCGGGCATGGCCTCCATCCCGAAGGACTTCTACGAGGCGGCGCTGCTGGACGGCGCGAGCCGCTTCACCACCTTCTTCCGGATCACCCTGCCGCTGCTGTGGGACACCGTGCAGTCCGGCTGGGTCTATATGGGCATCCTCGCCCTGGGCGCGGAGTCCTTCGCGGTGGTCCAGATCATGACCGTGGGGCCGGGCGGTCCCGCCGATTCCACCAATGTGCTGACGTTGCTCGTCTACCAGAAGGCGTTCCGTGACGGTCAGGCGGCCTATGCGACCACGATCGGTGTCGCCCTCCTCATCGTCACGCTGGCCTTCGCCGCCATCGTGATGCGGCTGGGTCGACGTGAGCGGCTGGAGTTCTGATGAAGACCACTGAGACGCCTCCCCCCGCCGACACGCCTCCGCCGGCCGACGCCGTACGGACCAGGCCCGCCGTGACCAAGGCGGCCGCCCCGCCCGACAAGGAGTCGAAGACCGGCGGCGTCCTCAACGTCTTCTCCCACGGCGTGCTCGTCATCTGGGCCTTCCTGGTCGCGATGCCGCTGCTGTGGGCGGTCATGACGTCCTTCAAGGACGACAAGTCGATCTTCACCTCGCCGTGGTCGCTGCCGGACACGCTGCGCTTCGAGAACTGGTCGCGCGCCTGGACCCAGGCGCACATGAGCGACTACTTCCTCAACACCGTCCTGGTGGTGGCTGGTTCACTGGCCGGCACGCTGCTGCTCGGCTCGATGGCCGCGTACGTACTGGCCCGCTTCGAGTTCCCGGGGAACCGGTTCATCTATTACTTGTTCATCGGCGGGATGAGCTTCCCGATCATCCTCGCGCTGGTCCCGTTGTTCTATGTAATGAACAACATGGGCCTGCTGAACACGATCCACGGTCTGATCCTGGTCTACATCGCCTACTCGCTGCCGTTCACGGTCTTCTTCCTGACCTCGTTCTTCAGAACGCTGCCGACCTCGGTGGCGGAAGCGGCGATCATCGACGGGGCCTCGCACACCCGGACCTTCTTCCAGGTGATGCTGCCGATGGCCAAGCCGGGTCTGATCAGCGTCGGGATCTTCAACTTCCTCGGGCAGTGGAACCAGTACCTGCTGCCCACGGTGCTCAACACCGACCCCGACAACAAGGTCCTCTCCCAGGGGCTGGTGCAGCTCGCCGTCAGCCAGGGGTACAAGGGGGACTGGTCCGGTCTCTTCGCCGGCCTGGTGATGGCGATGCTGCCCGTGCTCGCCGCGTACATCATCTTCCAGCGCCAGGTGGTGGCCGGCCTGACGGCCGGAGCGCTCAAGTAGCCGCTCGTTCCGGGAGCGAGATCCGGACGAACCGCCCGCCGACCCCGGTCGGCGGGCGGTTCGGCGTGTTCCCATTGCTCAAGGTCTTGACGGGGAGGCGCCCCGAGGGCTGAGCTTAGGGTTCACAAGTTGGAGATACGTCGGGGTCTCATTGGCGCGGCCCCGGCCGGGGGCGGTGGTCGTGCCGCCTGCCAAGGGCAGGAGTGGATGAGTCGTGGAGACTCCGGGGTCGCAGTCGTCTCTGCACCGGGCCAACCTCGAACGGGTCGTACGCGCGGTGCGTATGGCCGGTTCGCTCACCCAGGCGGAGATCGCCAGAAGCACGGGACTGTCGGCGGCCACGGTCTCCAATATCGTCCGTGAGCTGAAAGACGGCGGGACGGTCCAGGTCACGCCCACCTCGGCAGGGGGCCGCCGGGCCCGCAGCGTCTCGCTCAGCGGGGACGCGGGCACGGTCATCGGGGTGGATTTCGGCCATACGCATCTGCGCGTGGCGATCGGCAACCTCGCCCACCAGGTGCTCGCGGAGGAGTCGGAGCCCCTCGACGTGGACGCCTCGTCCGCCCAGGGCTTCGGCCGGGCCGAGGAACTCGTCGAGCGGCTGATCGTCACCACCGGCGTCAGCCGTCAGAAGGTGATCGGAGTCGGCCTCGGCGTCCCCGGGCCGATAGACGTCGAGTCGGGCACGCTCGGCTCCACCTCGATCCTCCCCGGCTGGACCGGCATCAACCCCAGCGACGAGCTGGCGGGGCGGCTCGGCGTACCGGTGTACGTCGACAACGACGCCAACCTCGGCGCCCTCGGCGAGCTGGTCTGGGGGAGCGGCCGCGGAGTGAAGGACCTCGCGTACATCAAGGTCGCCAGCGGGGTCGGCGCCGGGCTGGTGATAGCCGGCCAGATCTACCGCGGTCCCGGTGGTACGGCCGGTGAGATCGGGCACATCACGCTCGACGAGTCGGGCCCCGTCTGCCGCTGCGGCAACCGCGGCTGCCTGGAGACCTTCACGGCGGCCCGCTACGTGCTGCCGCTGCTCCAGCCCAGCCACGGCGCGGACCTCACCCTGGAGCGTGTCGTCCAGCTCGCCAGGGAGGGCGATCCGGGCTGCCGCCGGGTGATCGCCGACGTCGGCCGGCACATCGGCAGCGGCGTGGCCAATCTGTGCAATCTCCTGAACCCCAGCCGGGTGGTGCTCGGCGGGGATCTGGCGGAGGCTGGTGAGCTGGTGCTCGGGCCCATCCGCGAGTCCGTCTCCCGGTACGCGATCCCCAGCGCCGCACGGCAGTTGTCGGTGCTCCCCGGGGCGCTCGGCGGCCGGGCCGAGGTGCTCGGCGCACTCGCCCTCGTCCTGAGCGAGATGGGCGATTCGCCCCTTCTGGAGAGCGCCCTTCCGGCAGGGGCGCCTGTCTTCACTTAGATAACGAATGGCACCGTTGTCATCTCGTTAAGGATTTACTCCTTGACGCTGGCTCCGCGCCGGAGTTGACTTCCTGCCACCTCGGCCGCAACGACGCGGCCTCGTCAGGGAGGTTTTTGAAGTGAACGCGAAGATGCGTCGTGCTGCCGTGGCCACCGCCGCTACCGCTATGGCCGTCTCCCTCGCCGCCTGTGGCAGCGCGAAGGAGTCCGGAGACAAGGCCGAAGCGTCCACGTCGGACAAGAAGGGCCCGATCACGGTCGGCCTGCTGCTGCCGGAGAACCAGACGGCGCGGTACGAGAAGTTCGACAAGCCGCTGATCGAGAAGAAGGTCAGCGAGCTGACCGACGGCACGGGCAAGGTCGTCTACGCCAACGCCAAGCAGGACGCGACGCTGCAGAACCAGCAGGTCGACACCATGGTCACCAACAAGGTCGATGTGCTGGTCGTGGACGCGGTCGACTCCAAGGCCATCGCCAGCTCGGTGAAGAAGGCCAAGGAATCGGGCATACCGGTCGTGGCGTACGACCGTCTCGCCGAGGGGCCGATCGACGCGTACACCTCCTTCGACAACGAAGAGGTCGGCCGGGTCCAGGGCAAGGCGCTCCTCGAAGCGCTGGGCTCCAAGGCCAAGTCGGGTCAGATCGTGATGATGAACGGTGCCGTCACCGACCCGAACGCCGCCCTGTTCAAGAAGGGCGCGCACTCCGAGCTCGACGGCAAGGTGAACATCGGCAAGGAGTACGACACCAAGGAGTGGAAGCCGGAGAACGCCAACGCCAACATGGAGGGCGCCATCTCCGCGCTGGGCAAGGACAAGATCATCGGCGTCTACTCCGCCAATGACAGCATGGCGGGCGGCATCATCACCGCGCTCAAGGGCGCCGGGTTCAGCAAGCTCCCGCCGGTCACCGGCCAGGACGCCGAACTCGCCGGTGTGCAGCGCATCGTCACGGGCGAGCAGTTCATGAGCGTCTACAAGTCCTACCCGCAGGAGGCGGCCGTGGCCGCCGAGATGGCCGTCGCGCTCGCCAAGGGCGAGAAGCTCGACTCCATCGCGAAGCAGACCGTGGACAGCCCGACCACCAAGGGTGTCCCGTCCGTGCTCGTCCCGGTCGTCTCGCTGACGAAGGACAACATCAGCGACACGGTCATCAAGGAGGGCATCTACACGGCCGGTGAGATCTGCACCGGCAAGTACAAGGCCGCCTGCGACGCGATCGGCCTGAAGTAGCCCGTTCCGGGACCGTCCGGTGACCTCACCCGGTGAAAGCCTGTCCGGCACCCCGACCGTCAATGCCCCGCGGCTGGGGCGGGGTGCCGGACGGAACCACTCCGGCCTCCGGCGCGTTCCGCGTGCCGTGCCGCGCGACGTCCATGACCGGTCCCGCGCGGCCGGCCCCCTTGCTTGTCTCTTCTGCTCGACCTCCGCGCCTCCCCCCGGCGCGGCATCCCCGCCGGTCAGGCGGCGAAGGAGATGGTTCACGTGACCGCTACGCCCGTGCTGGCGTTGCGAGGGGTCTCCAAGCGATTCGGTGCCGTCCAGGCGCTCACCGACGTAGAGCTTGAGGTCCACTCCGGTGAGGTGGTCGCCCTCGTGGGCGACAACGGCGCCGGGAAATCAACGCTGGTGAAGACCATCGCCGGCGTACACCCCATCGATGACGGCGTCATCGAGTGGGAAGGCAGCCCCGTCTCGATCGGCCGGCCGCACGACGCCCAGAACCTGGGCATCGCGACCGTCTACCAGGACCTGGCGCTCTGCGACAACATCGACGTCGTCGGCAATCTCTACCTCGGCCGGGAGCTCCGCAGCTGGGGCGTCCTCAACGAGGTCGAGATGGAGCGCCGCTCGCGCGAACTGCTCACCACGCTGTCGATCCGGATACCCAGTGTCCGTATCCCGATCGCCTCGCTCTCCGGCGGCCAGCGGCAGACCGTGGCGATCGCCCGGTCGATGCTCGGCGACCCCAAGCTCGTCATCCTCGACGAGCCGACGGCGGCCCTCGGCGTCGAGCAGACCGCCCAGGTGCTCGACCTCGTCGAGCGGCTCCGGGAGCGCGGTCTCGCCGTCCTCCTCATCAGCCACAACATGGCCGACGTCAAGGCCGTCGCCGACAAGGTGGCCGTGCTCAGGCTGGGCAGCAACAACGGCGTCTTCGACGTCGCGTCCACCTCTCAGGAAGAGATCATCGCCGCCATCACCGGCGCCACGGACAATGCCGTGACCCGCCGCGCGTCGCGCACCGTGGAGGTTCAGAAGTGAGTACGGACAACACCTCCACGTCTCTTGAGAAGACCCCGGGAGAGCAGATCCCGGCCCCGGTCGACGCCCCCGCCGCGGCGGAGGGCGCGGTCACCGCGGTGGACCCCCGGCTGCTGGTGCGCGAGCAGGGATTCGCGGGCTATCTCTCCGAGTTCAAGCGCAAGATACGCGCCGGTGATCTGGGCTCGATCCCGGTGGTCATCGGTCTGCTCATCATCTGCGTCGTCTTCCAGAGCCTGAACTCGAACTTCCTGTCCGCGGAGAACCTCAGCAACATCTCCGTGGCCATGGTCGGCACCGGCATGATCGCCGTCGGTATCGTCTTCGTCCTGCTGCTCGGCGAGATCGACCTCTCGGTCGGCTCGGTCAGCGGCGTGTCCGGCGCGATCGTCGCCGTACTGAGCGTCACCCACGGGCTGAACGAGTGGCTGGCCCTGGTCGTCGCCATCGTCAGCGGCGCGGTCATCGGCGCGATCCACGGGTTCTTCTTCGCCCGCGTGGGCGCGCCCGCGTTCGCCGTCACGCTGGCCGGCCTGCTGTTCTGGCTCGGCTTCATGCTGCAGATCCTGGGCGACAACGGCACCATCAACCTGAACTCCGAGGGCCTGGTCGCCAAGCTCACCACCTACTACTTCACCGATGTCGCGGCCGCCTACGGTCTCGCCCTCGTCGCGGTCGTGGCGTTCTTCCTGACGTCCTTCCTGGAGAACCGCCGCCGTGAGGCCGCCGGGGTCCCGTCCCGGCCGGTCAGCGAGACGGCGCTGCGCACGGCGGTGCTCGCGGTCGTCGCCTTCGCCGCGGCGTTCATGTTCAACCAGTACAAGGGGCTGCCCCTCGCGCCGGTCATCTTCCTGCTGATCCTGGTGGCGACGGACTTCGTGCTGCGCCGCACCACGTACGGCCGCAAGGTCTTCGCGCTCGGCGGCAGCGTCGAGGCGTCCCGCCGCGCCGGTATCAACGTCACCCTGATCCGGGTCTCGGTCTACTCGATCGCCGGTACGTTCGCGGCCATCGGCGGTCTCTTCATCGCCTCCAAGATCGCCGCGGCCAACCAGGGCGCCGGCACCGGCGACCTGCTGATGAACGCGATCGCGGCGGCCGTCATCGGCGGCACCAGCCTCTTCGGCGGCCGGGGCCGCACCTGGAACGCGCTGCTCGGTGTCATGGTCATCACCTCGATCCAGTACGGACTGGCGCTGGAGGGCATCGCCACCCCGATCCAGTACATGATCACCGGTGGTGTGCTGCTGGCCACCGTCGTCATCGACTCCGTCACCCGCAAGACCCAGAAGACCGCGGGTCGCGCCTGACCGCGGTCCCGCGCGCCGTGCCCGGCACCCTCACGAGGGTGCCGGGCACGGCTGTGCTCCGGGGCGGTGCACAGCCGTGGTCCCGGGGCGGTCGATATGACGTACGTACCGTCGATCGGGTGACGTGGGAAGCACCGCCCGCCGACCACTCGCGCGAGTGGAAGATTAGACTCGCCAGATCGGCATGCTCGACAGCTCATTCGCTTAGGAGGCACGGGTGGCGTTGCTGACCCGCATCAGGGGACCGCGCGATCTGGACCGGCTCGGCCCGGAGCAGCTGGAGCAGCTGGCCGGAGAGATCCGGTCCTTCCTCGTGGACGCGGTCTCCAAGACCGGTGGCCACCTCGGTCCCAACCTCGGTGTCGTCGAGCTGACCATCGCCCTGCACCGTGTGTACGACTCCCCCAAGGACAAGGTCCTCTTCGACACGGGGCACCAGTCGTACGTCCACAAACTGCTCACCGGCCGTCAGGACTTCTCGAAGCTCAGGAGCAGGAACGGACTCTCCGGCTATCCGTCCCGCGCCGAGTCCGACCACGACATCATCGAGAACTCCCACGCCTCCACCGTGCTGGGCTGGGCCGACGGCCTCGCGAAGGCCAACGAGGTCCTGAAGAAGGACGACCATGTGGTCGCGGTGATCGGTGACGGCGCGCTGACCGGTGGTATGGCCTGGGAGGCGCTGAACAACATCGCCGCCGCCAAGGACCGTCCGCTCGTCATCGTCGTCAACGACAACGAGCGTTCGTACGCGCCGACCATCGGCGGTCTCGCGAACCATCTCGCGACCCTGCGCACCACCGACGGCTACGAGCGCTTCCTGGCCCGCGGCAAGGAGATCCTGGACCGCACGCCGGTCGTGGGCAGGCCCCTCTACGACACCCTGCACGGCGCCAAGAAGGGCCTGAAGGACTTCATCGCCCCGCAGGGCATGTTCGAGGACCTCGGCCTGAAGTACGTGGGCCCGATCGACGGCCATGACATCGAGGCCCTGGAGTCCGCGCTGCTGCGCGCCAAGCGCTTCGGCGGCCCGGTCATCGTGCACTGCATCACCGAGAAGGGCCGCGGCTACAAGCCCGCCGAGCAGGACGAGGCCGACCACTTCCACGGCATCGGTCCCATCCACCCCGACACCGGACTGCCCATCGCCGCCGGCGGCATGGACTGGACCTCGGTGTTCGGTGAGGAGATGGTCAAGCTCGGGCACGAGCGCGAGGACATCGTCGCCATCACGGCGGCCATGCTCCAGCCGGTCGGGCTGGAGAAGTTCGCGAAGGCCTTCCCCGACCGGGTGTACGACGTCGGGATCGCGGAGCAGCACGGCGCGGTCTCCGCCGCGGGCCTCGCCACCGGCGGGGTGCACCCGGTGTTCGCGCTCTACGCGACCTTCCTCAACCGCGCCTTCGACCAGCTGCTGATGGATGTCGCCCTGCACCGCTGCGGAGTGACGTTCGTCCTGGACCGGGCCGGGATCACCGGCACCGACGGCGCCTCGCACAACGGCATGTGGGACATGTCGATGCTCCAGTGCGTGCCGGGGCTGCGCATCGCCGCCCCGCGCGACGCCGACCAGGTCCGCGCCCAGCTGCGCGAGGCCGTCGCGGTGGAGAACGCGCCGACCGTGGTCCGCTACTCCAAGGGCGCGGTCGGCCCCGCGGTCGCCGCCGTCGGCCGGGTCGGCGGCATGGACGTGCTGCGCAGAACCGATGAGGGTGCGGCGGACGTCCTGCTGGTCTCCATCGGCGCGCTCGCCCCGATGTGCCTGGACATCGCCGACCTTCTCGACAAACAGGGCATCTCGGCCACGGTTGTCGACCCGCGCTGGGTCAAGCCGGTCGACGAGGCGCTCGCGCCGCTCGCCGAGCAGCACCGCGTGGTCGTCACCGTCGAGGACAACAGCCGGGTCGGCGGCGTCGGCTCGGCGGTCGCCCAGGCGCTGCGCGACGCCGGGGTCGACGTACCGCTGCGGGACTTCGGCATTCCGCCGCGCTTCCTCGACCACGCCTCCCGCAAGGAGGTCATGGCCGAGATCGGACTGACCGCACCGGACATCGCGCGCCAGGTCACCGGTCTGGTCGCGAGGCTGGACGGCCGGCTGGTGGACTCGCCCACCGAGGCCGCCCGCGACTGAAGCGCCGTCCCCGTGACGCGCCGACGTACTCGCGTGCCCGCGCGCTGACGCCGAGGTACGGACGTACCGGCGCGGCGATGCGCCGACGTGGTGATGGGCCGATGGGGCCGCCCTGTAAGGGTGGTCCAATCGGCCCATCCGTGTGAAATCCGCCTATATCGGGTGCTTGACGGGAGTGCGTCTCTCGATCATGGCCGGATGAACGCGCACACGGAGGTACGCCGGTGAGTACGCAGCAGGACTCGGGACCAGCCGGAAACGGCGTCTTCCGCACCAAGGACATCGAGCAGTCGATCCGCGACACCGAGGACCCCGAGTTCGCGCTCAGAAAGTCCCTCTCCGCGCTCGATCTGACGGTCTTCGGCGTCGGTGTGATCATCGGCACCGGCATCTTCGTCCTGACCGGTGTCGTGGCCAGGCAGACGGCCGGGCCCGCCACCGCCATCGCGTTCGTCGTCGCCGGGGTCGTCTGCGCGCTGGCCGCCCTCTGCTACGCCGAGTTCGCCTCCACGGTGCCGGTCGCCGGATCCGCGTACACCTTCTCGTACGCCTCGCTCGGCGAACTGCCGGCCTGGATCATCGGCTGGGACCTCGTCCTGGAACTGGCGCTGGGCTGCGCGGTCGTCGCGGTCGGCTGGTCCGGCTATGTGCGCTCGCTGCTGGGCAACGCGGGGGCGAGTCTGCCGGACTTCCTCTCCGGCACACAGCACGGGAAGTTCGGCTTCGATCTGCTCGCGTTCCTCCTCGTCCTCGCCCTGACCTGCGTCCTCGTCGTCGGCGTCAAGCTCTCCTCGCGCGTCACCAGCGTCATCGTCGGCGTCAAGGTCACCGTCGTCCTGCTCGTGATCATCGTCGGAGCGTTCTTCGTCAACGGCGCCAACTACCAGCCGTTCATCCCGCCGTCCGAGGCGGCCGCCGGCGGCGGCGGGCTCCGGGCCCCGCTCATCCAGCTGATGGCCGGTTACACCCCCACCAACTTCGGCGTCCTGGGCATCTTCACCGCCGCGGCCGTCGTCTTCTTCGCCTTCATCGGCTTCGACATCGTCGCCACCGCCGCCGAGGAGACCGTCAACCCGCAGCGCGACGTCCCCCGCGGCATCCTCGGCTCCCTCTTCATCTGCACCGTGCTCTATGTCGCCGTCTCGCTCGTCGTCACCGGAATGCAGCATTACAGCCGGCTGACGGTGGACGCCCCGCTCGCCGACGCCTTCAAGTCCGTCGGCCATCCCTTCTGGGCCGGGGTGATCAGTTTCGGCGCGGCCGTCGGACTCACCTCGGTCTGCATGATCCTGCTGCTCGGCCAGACCCGGGTGTTCTTCGCGATGAGCCGCGACGGACTGCTGCCGCGTACCTTCTCCCGTGTCCACCACCGGTTCGGCACGCCGTACCGCTCCACCGTCCTGCTCGGGCTGATCGTCGCGATCGTCGCCGGCTTCACCTCCATCGAGGAACTGGCGGAACTGGTCAACATCGGCACGCTGTTCGCCTTCGTCGTGGTGGCGCTCGGCGTCATCATCCTGCGCCGGAAGCGCCCCGACCTGCCGCGCTCGTTCCGCACCCCGCTGGTGCCGTATCTGCCGATCGCGTCCGTGCTCGCCTCCCTCTGGCTGATGCTCAACCTGCCCGCGGAGACCTGGCTCCGCTTCGGCGCCTGGATGGTCATCGGCGTCGTCGTGTACGCCGTGTACGGACGCGCGCACAGCCGCCTCGGCAAGGACGGCTGACGGTCCGTCACCCCACGGGGACGTCCGCCACGCGGCCCGGCCCCGTATGTCCTGCTCCGGCACGGGCCACGGGGCCGGTTACTGTGCCGCGCATGGTCGTCGAGCCGCCCGCCCTCCGGTACGTCACGCCCCCGCGGCGTTCCGC
The DNA here is from genome assembly GCF_055639435.1 of Streptomyces sp. NPDC039430. NCBI lineage: Bacteria > Bacillati > Actinomycetota > Actinomycetes > Kitasatosporales > Streptomycetaceae > Streptomyces > Streptomyces sp. NPDC039430. Next base: position 156,982 of record NZ_JBVKAK010000003.1, read on the forward strand.
CCCGCACCCCGCACCGGCCCCCGCCCGGCCGGTCCGCCCCGCCACCGGCTACTGGCGCCGGCTGCTCCCCGTGCTCGCGCTGCTGACACTCGTCACCCGGCTGCCCTCCTTCCGCCCGCCGCTGTGGAGCCCCGACGAGGGCTATCTCGCCGTCCAGGCACGGATACTGGCGGCCGGGGGAGCGCTGTACGACACCGTCGTCGACCGGAAGCCGCCGCTGCTGCCCTGGCTCTACGAATCGGCCTTCGCGCTCTTCGGCGACGAATCCCTGTACGCGGTGAAGGCGTTCGCCGTGCTCGCCCAACTGACCACGGCGGCGCTGCTCGCCGCCATCGCCCGGGAGCGCTGGGGCGACCGGGCCGGCCGTACCGCCGGGGTCCTCTACCCGCTGGTCTCCATCGGGCTCAACCCCGAGGACGCCCAGGCGGCCACCTTCGAGGTCTTCATGCTGCCGTTCACCGTCGCGGCGGTCCGGTGGGCGGGCCGGGGCCGCTGGGGCGCCGCCGGGCTCGCCGTCGCCGGGGCGCTGCTGACCAAACAGACCGGCGGCGCCGTCCTCGCCCCGGTCCTGTGGCTGCTCTGGCACGACTCGCGCACCACGCCCGCCCCTCTCGTCAGAGCCGCCATCGGGCGGCTCTCCGCCGGGCTCGTGCTGCCCGTACTCGCCGTGGCCCTGCTCACCTCACCGTCCGGCTTCCTCTTCTGGGCGGTGACCGGATCGGGCGCGTACGCCACCCTCACCGGCTCCGAACTCCACGTGCTCTCCCGGGCCCTGGCGAACACCGCCCTGCTCTGCCTCGCCTGCGCGGGACTGCTGCCGCCCGTCGTCCGCGCCCTGCGCACCCGAGGCGGCACCGGCGGACCGGGCGCCGACCTCTGGGTATGGCTCGCGTCCTCGTCCGCCGCCGTCCTGCTCGGCTTCCACTTCTTCGGCCACTACTTCCTGCAACTCATGCCGCCGCTGGTGCTCCTGGCGACCGCCGCGCTGCGCCCGCTGCCCCGCGACCGGCTCGCCTCCGCGCTGCTCACCTCGGCCTGCGCGTGCGCGCTGTTCCTCACCTGGGGCATCCTCGCGCCCCGGCCGGAACTCGCCCACGCCCAGCGCCTCGCGGAGGCCGTACGGGCCCGTACAGCCCCCGCGGACCGGGTCCTCGTGTGGGGGATACACCCGGAGATCTACTGGCTCGCCGACCGCGCCCCGGCCAGCCGCTATCTGACGGCCGGTCTGCTGACCAACTACAGCGGCGGCAGGGACGGCCCCCGGGTCGGCGAGAAGTACGCGATGGCGGGCACGTGGCCGGTACTCGTCGGTGAACTGCGCGCGCGCCCGCCCGCCCTGGTCGTCGACGACTCACGAGGCAAGCCCTTCGCCCCCGACCGGCTGCCCACCCTGCGCGGGCTGCTCGCCCGGGGCTACGAGCCGCTGCCGGGGACGGTCGACGGAGCGGTGCTCTACGTACCCTCGCCGGGCGAACCGCCCGAGGGCCCGTCCGCGGGCCTGTCCGGGAGCCCGTCGGACAGCCCGCCGGGCGGTCCGTCCGAAGGCCCGTCCGTGCTCCGGTCCGCGGTCCGGTCCCCCGCCTGGTCCGGGCCCGCGTCCGGCCGCTGAGCCTCCCGGGGCCGGACCTCCGACGGCCGGCGCCGGGCCGGCCGGGGCTCCGGCGTACGGCGTACGGTCCTCGGCCCGGCGCACTCCGCCCCGTGCTCCGCCACCCGCCGGCGCAGTTCACGGTCGGCCGTGACCACCACACAGTCCGCGCCGTCCGCCGCCGCCCGCGCGGCCAGCTCCACGATCAGATCGTCCCCGCCACCGCCCGCCGCCTCCACCCGTACCCCCGGGACGGACTCCACGCCCCGCGCGGCGCCCTCCACGACGAGCACGACCTCGACCGGCCCCGGACGCCCGGCCGCGCCCTCCGCGGCGTACGGCACCAGCGAGTCGCGCAGCCGCTCCGTGGCACCGCGCCGGTCCCGCCACCACCCGTCGGGGACGGAACCGACCACATTCGCCGCGTCGACGATCAACCGCATCAGCACATCCGCAGCCTCGCACAGCGCCGGCCGCCACGGCCTCCCGGAGCCCGCGCCGCCGCCCCTGAGTACTATCGGGCTCTGGGTTTTCCGCGCTCGGGAAGGTGGCAGTGGGCCATGACACCGCGGTCCGGACGGACGTCGAAGCGGTCGGGGGACAGCGCGAGCCTGGCCCCCGACCGGGGTGCGGAGCCACGCCGTACGCCGCCCGCGCCCCTCATGGACGACGGCGTCCCCGCGACCACCGGCTGGCTGCTGCGCGGCAAGGACGGCAGGCTCACCGCGTACGCGCCGGCCGCCGACGGCGTGCTCCGCTGGACGGAGACCCGGCCGGGCGGCCCCGGCTGGTCGGGGCCCGAGCAGCTGGCCGCCCCGGGCCTGCTGCCGTATCTGTCGGTCGCGCGCAGCGCCGAGGGCTTCGTCCATCTGGTGGGGGTACGGAAACGTCCGCGCGCCGACGGGCCCGCCGACACCGATCTCGTCCACGCCGTCCAGTACCAGACGGGCCGCCCGCTCAGGGACTGGCAGTCGCTGGGCAACCCGCACGGGAAGGACCGTGAGAAGGCCGTGGACATCGGCCTGCCGTCCGCGGTCCTGGACACCACCGGCTCAGTGCATCTCTTCCTCCGCAACGCGAACGGCGGACTCTCGGCCAAGCACCAGTCGCCCACCGGCCGTTGGCAGCCCTGGGGCGGCGCCAACGCCGAGGGCACGACGCTGACCGGCGAGAGCGCCGCCGCCGTCACCGACCACGGACTGATCGATGTCCTCGTCCCGGCCGGGGACACCGTGGTGCGCTGGCTGCGCCCGAAACCCGACGCCACGCTGGAGCGCGCCGAGGACGAACCGGAGGCCGCGGTCGCCCCCGGCACGATCACGGCCTGCCGCACCGGCGGCGAACGGCTCACCCACTTCTGGCGCGACGCGGGCGACGGCACCGTACGCGCCTGGCGCCCCGGCATGGAACCCGCCCGGCTGGGCGGTCCCGGCACCGGCCCGCTCGCCCTGCTGCGTACGCCCGTGGACGGCCACGACTGCACGATCCTGGCCCAGCGCGGCACCGACGGCCGCCCGCACATCGCCGCCTATCCGACGGAGAACGAGACGGCGGGCCTCCACTGGACCCCGACAGGGGAGCGCTGCGCCGGCGCGCCCGCGCTGGCGCTGGACGGCCGCGGTCGGGTGATCCTGGCGGTGATCGGCGAGGACGGCACCCTGCGGACGGCCCGTCAGAAGGCGGAACCGGGCCTGGCGCTGGAGGCCTGGACCCGGATCTGAGCGGCATACGGAGCCACGCCCCGCACGGCGCACGAACCATGCCCGTACCGCGTGCGCAGTCGCACGGCGCGCGGAGCCACGCCCCGCACCGGCACCCGCGGACGTCACCACGGACCGGGCCGGTACGGAAGTCCCCTTCCGTACCGGCCCGGTCGCCGTACGCCCGTGAGCGCCTGAGCTACGCGTCTACGCCGGGACGCTCGCCACGCCCGGCGCGAGGAACCGCTTGCCGTTCACCCGCTCCGAGACGCCTTCCCGGTCCAGGTACGGGGTGATGCCGCCCAGGTGGAAGGGCCAGCCCGCGCCCGTGAGCAGACAGAGGTCGATGTCCTGCGCCTCGGCCACGACGCCCTCGTCCAGCATCAGACCGATCTCCTGGGCCACCGCGTCCAGCACCCGGTCGCGCGTCTGCTCCTCGGTGAGGACGACGTCACCCTGCTTGAGGAGCGCGGCCACCTCCGGGTCCAGCTCCGGCTTGCCCGAGTCGTGGACGTAGAAGCCGCGCTTGCCCGCCTTGACGACCGCCGCGAGGTTCCCGGAGACCGTGAAGCGGTCGGGGAACGCGCCGTGCAGGGTCTCCGAGACATGCAGACCGATGGCGGGGCCGACCAGTTCGAGCAGCACCAGCGGGGACATCGGCAGCCCCAGCGGCTCGACCGCGCGCTCCGCCACCGCGACCGGAGTGCCCTCGTCGATCACGTTCTGGATCTCGCCCATGAAGCGGGTGAGGATGCGGTTGACGACGAACGCCGGGGCGTCCTTCACCAGCACCGCGCTCTTCCTCAGCTTCTTCGCCACCCCGAACGCGGTGGCGAGCGACGCGTCGTCGGTCCGCTCCCCGCGCACGATCTCCAGCAGCGGGAGGATCGCGACCGGGTTGAAGAAGTGGAAGCCGACGACCCGCTCGGGGTTCCTCAGCTTCGACGCCATCTCGGAGACCGACAGCGACGAGGTGTTGGTGGCGAGGATCGCGTGCGCCGGGGCCACCGCCTCGACCTCCGCGAACACCTTCTGCTTGACGCCCATCTCCTCGAAGACGGCCTCGATGATGAAGTCCGCGTCCGAGAAGCCCTCGGCCTTGTCCAGCACACCCGAGACCAGGCCCTTGAGCCGGTTCGCCTTGTCCTGGTTGATACGGGACTTCAGCAGCAGCTTGTCGATCTCGCCGTGGACATAACCGACGCCCTTGTCGACCCGCTCCTGGTCGATGTCCGTCAGCACGACCGGGACTTCGAGGCGGCGCAGGAAGAGCAGCGCCAGCTGAGAGGCCATCAGCCCCGCGCCGACGACGCCGACCTTGGTGACCGGCCGCGCCAGCGACTTGTCGGGAGCCCCGGCGGGCCGCTTGGCGCGCCGCTGCACCAGATTGAACGCGTAGATACCGGAACGCAGTTCGCCGCCCATGATCAGGTCCGCGAGGGCCCGGTCCTCGGCGTCGAAGCCGGCCTGGAGGTCGCCGTCCTTGGCGGCGGCGATGATGTCCAGCGCGCGGTAGGCGGCCGGGGCCGCGCCGTGCACCTTGGAGTCGGCGATCTGCCGGCCGCGCTCCACCGCGCGGTCCCACGCCTCGCCGCGGTCCACCTCGGGGCGTACGACGGTCAGTTCGCCCTTCAGTACGGACGCGGTCCAGATCAGCGACTGCTCCAGGAAGTCCGCGCCCTCGAAGAGCGCGTCCGCGATACCCAGGTCGTACACCTGGCCGCCCTTGAGCTGCTTGTTCTGGTTGAGCGAGTTCTCGATGACGACCGAGACCGCGCGGTCCGCGCCGATCAGGTTCGGCAGCAGCGTGCAGCCGCCCCAGCCGGGCACGAGACCGAGGAAGACCTCCGGCAGCGAGAACGCGGGCAGCGCGGCCGAGACGGTGCGGTACTGGCAGTGCAGACCGACCTCGACACCGCCGCCCATGGCCGCGCCGTTGTAGTACGCGAAGGTCGGCACGGCCAGCGCGGCGATCCGCTTGAAGACGTCGTGGCCGCCCTTGCCGATGGCCAGCGCGTCCTCGTGGCGCCCCAGCAGCTCCACGCCCTTGAGGTCGGCGCCGACCGCGAAGATGAACGGCTTGCCGGTGATCCCGACGCCGACGATCGTGCCCTCGGCCGCCTCCTTCTCGACCTGGTCGATCGCGGCGTTGAGGTTCGCCAGCGACTGCGGCCCGAAGGTGGTCGGCTTGGTGTGGTCCAGGCCGTTGTCCAGCGTGATGAGCGCGAAGCGCCCGGCGCCCGCGGGCAGGTCGAGATGGCGTACGTGCGCCTGTGTGACGACCTCGCCGGGGAACAGTTCGGCCGCGCCCTTCAGGAGTTCGGCGGTGCTGGTGCTCACTTGGTGCCTCCGTCGAAGTGCGGGTTCTCCCAGATGACCGACGCGCCCATGCCGAAGCCGACGCACATGGTGGTCAGCCCGTAGCGGACGTGCGGGTGCGCCTCGAACTGCCGCGCCAGCTGCGTCATCAGCCGGACACCGGAGGAGGCCAGCGGGTGGCCGAACGCGATGGCGCCGCCGTACTGGTTGACGCGCTCGTCGTCGTCCGCGATGCCGTAGTGGTCCAGGAAGGCCAGCACCTGTACGGCGAAGGCCTCGTTGATCTCGAACAGACCGATGTCGGAGATCGACAGCCCGGCCTTGGCGAGCGCCTTCTCCGTCGACGGGATCGGGCCGTACCCCATGACCTCGGGCTCGACACCCGCGAACGCGTACGAGACGAGCCGCATTTTGACCGGAAGGCCCTGCTCGCGCGCGAAGTCCTCGGCGGCGATCAGCGAGGCCGTGGCGCCGTCGTTGAGCCCGGCGGCGTTGCCCGCGGTGACCCGGCCGTGCGGCCGGAACGGGGTCTTCAGCCCGGCCAGCATCTCCAGCGTCGTCCCCGGCCGCATCGGCTCGTCGGCGGTCGCCAGCCCCCAGCCGGTCTCGCCCCCCTCGGGGGAGGTGCGGCGGATGGAGATCGGCACCAGATCCTGCTGGATCGTGCCGTTGGCGTACGCCTTGGCGGCCTTCTCCTGCGAGCGCACCGCGTACTCGTCGGCACGCGCCTTGGTCAGCTGCGGGAAGCGGTCGTGCAGATTCTCGGCGGTCATCCCCATGAAGAGCGCGGAGTCGTCCACGAGCTTCTCGGACACGAAGCGCGGGTTCGGGTCGACGCCCTCGCCCATGGGGTGGCGCCCCATGTGCTCGACACCGCCGGCCACGACGATGTCGTACGCGCCGAAGGCGATGGAGCCCGCGGTGCTGGTCACCGCAGTCAGCGCGCCCGCGCACATCCGGTCGATCGAGTAGCCGGGCACGGACTGCGGCAGCCCGGCGAGGATCCCCGCGGTGCGGCCGAGCGTGAGGCCCTGGTCACCGATCTGGGTGGTGGCGGCGATGGCGACCTCGTCGATCCGGGCCGGGTCGAGGTCCGGGTTGCGGCGCAGCAGCTCCCGGATCGCCTTCACGACGAGATCGTCGGCACGGGTCTCGTGGTACATGCCCTTCGGGCCCGCCTTGCCGAACGGGGTGCGGACGCCGTCGACGAAGACGACATCCCTGACGGTACGAGGCACGATGGCTCTCCTCCAGGGTGCGGGGTGGCACTGCGGGGCGCGCTTGGGACGCGCTTCCACTTCTATGCTACTTGTGGGTAACCATGCTGCCCAGTCCCCCTCGGCTTTTTGGAAGGCTCGGTTCGCCTCCGGGGCGCTGCAAGCCGACGTCGACGGTCGACCGTGCTCGATTCCCTCGTACCTCGGGAACCTCCGCGCGCTCGCCCTTACGACAGCGGCGCGCCCTTCGGCTCACTCGCCGGCGGTCGTGCGCACCCCGGGCGTCTTGAAGCGCCGCAGACCACCGGCCGGTCGCCCGCCCACACCTCCGCCGGGAGGCGGCCCGCCCGGGAGGCGGGGCGCTCCGTCAGCTACGACACGACGGGTCAGGACGACGCGGCGGGTCGGTCCGGCACCGACAGCGCGCGCGTCAGCAGCGGCGCCACCTGTTCGACCTGCCAGGGCCGCGCCCCGTGGCCGGCGAGTGCCTCCGCCACCTTCTCCACCGTCGGCTCGTGCGGCGGCTCCCAGCAGACCCGGCGCACCGTGTCCGGCGTGATCAGGTTCTCCTGCGGCATGGTCAGCCGCTCGGCCAGCTCCGAGACCGCCGCGCGGGCCGCCGACAGCCGCGCCGCCGCCTCCGGGTCCTTGTCCGCCCAGGAGCGCGGCGGCGGCGGTCCCGCCACCTGCTGCCCCGGCTGCGGCAGCTCCGTGTCGGGCAGCGCCCTGGCCCGGTCGACCGCGGCCTGCCACTGCTCCAGCTGCCGGCGTCCCATCCGGTGGCCGAAGCCGGGCAGCGCGGTCAGCGCGTGCACGTTCACCGGCAGCGCCAGCGCCGCCTCGATGATCGCGGCGTCGCTCAGCACCTTGCCGGGGGAGACGTCGCGCCGCTGCGCGACCCGGTCGCGGGTGGTCCACAGGTCCCGTACGACCGCCATCTGACGGCGGCGGCGCACCTTGTGCATCCCCGACGTACGGCGCCACGGGTCCTTGCGCGGGGGCGCCGGCGGGGCCGAGGCGATCGCGTCGAACTCCTGGTGCGCCCAGTCCAGCTTGGACTGGCGGTCCAGCTCCTTCTCCAGCGCGTCCCGCAGATCGACGAGCAGCTCCACATCGAGCGCGGCGTAGCGGAGCCACGGCTCGGGGAGCGGACGGGTCGACCAGTCGACGGCGGAGTGGCCCTTCTCCAGGGCGTAGCCGAGGACGTTCTCGACCATCGCGCCGAGGCCGACCCGGGGGAAGCCCGCCAGCCGGCCTGCCAGTTCCGTGTCGAACAGCCGGGTGGGCATCATGCCTATTTCGCGCAGACAGGGGAGATCCTGGGTCGCCGCGTGCAGGATCCACTCGGTCCCGGCGAGCGCCTCGCCGAGACCGGAGAGATCGGGGCAGCCGACGGGGTCGATCAGCGCCGTGCCCGCGCCCTCGCGGCGCAGCTGGACGAGATAGGCGCGCTGGCCGTACCGGTAACCGGACGCCCGCTCGGCGTCGACGGCCACGGGGCCGGTGCCCGCGGCGAAGGCCGCGATCACCTCGGCGAGCGCCTCATCGGTGGCGACCACCGGCGGAATGCCCTCGCGGGGCTCCAGCAAGGGAATCGGCGCCGAGTCGACGTCGTCCGGGGGCAGCGACATGAGCGGCTGCCGCCGCTGGCCCCCGGTGGTTCGCAGTGCTGGCTCTGCTGCGGTCTCTTGGGCGTCGGTCACCTGTCAAGGGTATCCGTGAACGGAAGGCGCCCGTCGACGGAACGTTCCGTCGACGGGCGGTGGGGGCGAGAAGTGGTCAGTGGATGATTCCGGTACGGAGGGCCACGGCGACCATCCCCGCCCGGTCGCCCGTGCCGAGCTTGCGCGCGATCCGGGCGAGATGACTCTTGACGGTGAGTGCGGACAGGCCCATCGAGACGCCGATGGCCTTGTTGGACTGGCCTTCGGCGACCAGCCGGAGCACCTCGACCTCACGGCCGGAGAGCTCCCGGTAACCGCCCGGGTGGCTCGGGGCGCCCGGCGGACGGCGGTGCATCCGCTGTCCGGCGCCGATGGGGGCGGCGCCGGGCCGGCCCGGGTGGCCGATGTTCGTACGGGTACCGGTGACGACATAGCCCTTGACGCCGCCCGCGAGGGCGTTGCGCACCGCGCCGATGTCATCGGCGGCGGAGAGGGCGAGGCCGTTGGGCCAGCCCGCGGCTCGGGTCTCGGACAGCAGGGTCAGCCCGGAACCGTCGGGCAGGTGGACGTCGGCAACGCAGATGTCGCGTGGGTTGCCGACGCGGGGGCGGGCCTCCGCGATGGACGACGCCTCGATGACGTCACGTACTCCAAGGGCCCACAGGTGGCGGGTGACGGTGGAGCGGACGCGTGGGTCGGCCACGACGACCATGGCCGTCGGCTTGTTCGGGCGGTAGGCGACCAGGCTTGCGGGCTGCTCTAGGAGAACGGACACCAGGCCTCCTGGGAAGGTGCGGGACGGGGCCGGCTCTGGGGATGAAGCCGGGGCGATCCGTGCTTGAAGGGTCATTGACCTCTTCGGCAGCAATCCCGCCCGCCTTTAGAGAATGATCACGATTTGGTGAGTAACAATTCGGGCAATTCGGACGAGTGATCGATCATCCTACGACTGGCCCCACCCGCGGCAGCGCGGTGAGGGGCCGTCGGCGTCGTCGTGGCCGTCGGTATCGGGCGGCATCGGCGGTATCACCGGCTCCCGGGCGACGGCGGGACCGGAAGGAACCGAGGGGAGAGGGCTGTCAGGACACCTGCGGTCCGCGCCGCTGGGGCAGCGAGACCACACCCGCGCCGGCGCCCTGGTCCGCCGCGCCCGCGACCGGTCCCGTCGTGGCGGGCGGCAGCCCCGCGATCTGGCACAGCAGATCGCACCAGCCCGCCAGATGCGCCGCCGCGTCGGGCACCCCGCCCCGGCCCTCGCGCGGCGTCCAGGACGCGCGGATCTCGATCTGCGTGGCGGGCCGGCGCTCGGCGAGGCCGCCGAAGTAGTGCGACCCGGCGCGTGTGACGGTGCCGCTGGCCTCCCCGTACGACAGCCCGCGCGCCTCCAGCGCGCCGGTCAGCCACGACCAGCACACCTCGGGCAGCAACGGGTCGGCCGCCATCTCCGGCTCCAGCTCCGCCCGTACGAGCGTCACCAGCCGGAAGGCGCCCTGCCAGGCGTCGTGCCCCGCCGGGTCGTGGAGCAGGATGAGCCGGCCGTCCGCCAGATCGTCGTCGCCGTCGACGACCGCCGCCTCCAGGGCGTACGCGTGCGGAGCCAGCCGCTTGGGCGGCGGTGTCGGGTCGACCTCGATCTCGGGACGCAGCCGCGCCGTTCGCAGTGCCTCGACCGCCGAACGGAACGCGGCGGGACCGGAATCCCCCTCCGTGCCCCCCGTTCCCTCGGTGCCGTTGGAATGATCGGAAAACTGTCCCTGAGCCGCAGCCATGCGGGGAAGAGTAGGCGGAACGCGCGTCTCGCGCAGGGAAGGACACCCGGGCCGGGGCAGCGGCTTCCCCGTACATGCGAAGATTCTGGTCGTGAGCGCCATTGACCGCCCCTCGGGCCAGCAGACGAAGACGTACGAATCGCCCTTTATGAAGGCGTGCAGGCGCGAACCGGTGCCGCACACACCGGTCTGGTTCATGCGGCAGGCGGGGCGCTCGCTGCCGGAGTATCTGAAGGTGCGTGAGGGGATTCCGATGCTGGAGTCCTGCATGCGGCCCGAGCTGGTCACCGAGATCACCCTCCAGCCGGTACGGCGCCACAAGGTCGACGCCGCGATCTACTTCAGCGACATCGTCGTCCCCCTCAAGGCCATCGGTCTCGACCTCGACATCAAGCCCGGGATCGGCCCCGTCGTCGCCGAGCCGATCAGGACCCGCGCCGATCTCGCCCGGCTGCGCGATCTCACGCCGGACGACGTCTCGTACGTCACCGAGGCGATCGGGATGCTCACCGGCGAACTGGGCACCACCCCGCTCATCGGCTTCGCCGGCGCGCCGTTCACGCTCGCCAGCTATCTCGTGGAGGGCGGCCCGTCCCGCAACCACGAGCACACCAAGGCGATGATGTACGGCGACCCGGAGCTGTGGGCCGATCTGCTCGACCGGCTCGCGGACATCACCTCCGCCTTCCTCAGGGTGCAGATCGAGGCGGGCGCCAGCGCCGTGCAGCTCTTCGACTCCTGGGTGGGCGCCCTGGCCCCCGCCGACTACCGCCGTTCCGTGCTGCCCGCCTCGGCGAAGGTCTTCGACGCCGTCGCCCCGTACGGCGTCCCGCGCATCCACTTCGGGGTCGGTACGGGCGAGCTGCTCGGTCCGATGGGCGAGGCCGGCGCGGATGTCGTCGGCGTCGACTGGCGCGTCCCGCTGGACGAGGCGGCCCGCCGCGTCGGCCCCGGCAAGGCGCTCCAGGGCAACCTCGACCCGGCCGTGCTCTTCGCCCCGACGGCGGCGGTGGAGACCAAGACCCGCGAGGTGCTGGACGCGGCGGCCGGTCTGGAGGGCCATGTCTTCAATCTGGGCCACGGGGTGCTCCCGAGCATGGACCCGGACGCCCTGACCCGGCTCGTGGAGTACGTCCACACCCAGACCGCCCGCTGAGCTAGACCCCCGCCTTCCGTACCGTCGTCGTCGCCTTGCGCGCGGCGACCAGCACCGGGTCCCAGACCGGGGAGAACGGCGGGGCGTAGCCCAGGTCCAGGGTGGTCATCGCCTCCACCGTCATCCCGGCCGTCAGCGCCACCGCCGCGATGTCCACCCGCTTCGCCGCGCCCTCGCGGCCGACGATCTGCGTGCCCAGCAGGCGGCCCGTACGGCGCTCCGCGAGCATCTTCACCGTCATGAAGGCGGCGCCGGGGTAGTAACCGGCGCTGCTGGTGGACTCGATGGTCGCGGTGACGTACTGGAGGCCCGCCCGGTGGGCGTCCTTCTCCCGCAGCCCGGTCCTGGCGATCTCCAGGTCGCAGACCTTGCTGACGGCCGTGCCGACCACCCCGGGGAAGGTCGCGTAGCCGCCGCCCGCGTTCGCGCCGATGATCTGGCCGTGCTTGTTCGCGTGGGTGCCCAGCGGGATGTGCCGGGTCGTGCCCGAGACCAGGTCCAGGACCTCCACGCAGTCCCCGCCCGCCCAGATGTTCTCGTGGCCGCGCACCCGCATCGCCAGATCGGTGAGCAGCCCCCCGTGCGGCCCGAGGGGAAGTCCCGCGGCGCGGGCGAGGGCGGTCTCCGGCTCCACACCTATGCCGAGCACGACGACATCGGCGGGGTACTCGGCGGCGTCGGTGACCACGGCGCGTACCCGGCCGTCCGCGCCGGTGCGGATGGAGGTGACCGCCGCGCCGCCCACCGTGGTGATGCCCATTCCGGCCATCGCCTCCTGGACCAGCCGGCCCATGTCGGGGTCGAGCGTCGCCATCGGCTGGTCGTCGCGGTACACCACGGTGACCCGATAGCCGCGCTTCAGCAGCGCCTCCGCCATCTCCACGCCGATGTAGCCCGCGCCGACGACGACCGCGTGCCGGCCCTCGGTGGCGCCGAGGGCGTCCAGCAGTGCCCGGCCGTCGTCGAGGGTCTGCACGCCGTGCACGCCCGGCGCGTTGATCCCGGGCAGCGGCGGGCGCACCGGGCGGGCGCCCGTCGCGACGACGAGCTTGTCGAAGCCGGTCCAGCTCTCCGTACCGTCGGAGAGATCGCGTACGCGCACCCGCTGCCCGGCCACATCGATCTCCACGGCCTCCGTGCGCATCCGCAGACCGATGGCGCGTGCCCGGTGCTCCTCGGGCGTACGGGCGATCAGGTCGTCGGGCCCGGAGACGTCCCCGCCCACCCAGTACGGAATGCCGCACGCGGAGTAGGACGTGAAGTGGCCGCGCTCGAACGCGACGATCTCCAGCTCCTCCGGGCCCCTCAGCCTGCGGGCCTGCGACGCGGCGGACATGCCCGCCGCGTCGCCGCCGATGACCACCATGCGCTCCGCCGCCATTGCGCGCCCCTCTCGTTCCCGTGTTTCCAGGGGGAACGCTACGCGGACGGAACCGGGTCAGTGCTCGGGTGTCCTCCTGGCGGCCGGCCTGTCGGGGCCGGGCGAGGGCTCTTCCCCGGGCGTGTGCGCGGGGCTGGGCCAGGGCGGGGGGACGGGCTCCGGCCTGCGCGGCAGCCGGCCGCGTACCAGCCGCCACAGCGCGTAGAGCACCGCGAGCACGGCGGCGAACGGCGCCACCGCACCGATCACCACCGCGATCCACCGCACCGTCACGGTCAGCGCGTTCCAGCCGCCGCCCAGCGCGTCGAGGAACCCGGGATCGTCCTCCTCCTTCTCCTTCGTGGCGACCGGAGCCTCGGTGAGTTCCAGTGTGATGGTGGCCAGGGACGTGCGGTCCTTGAGCGACGCCTGCTGCGCGAGCAGCGACTCCAGGTCGGCCTGACGCGAACTCAACTCGCCCTCCAGCGCCACCACATCGCTGAGCCTCGTCGCCCGGTCCATCAACTCCCGCACGCGCGCGACGCTCGCCCGCTGCGAGGCGATCCTGCTGTCCACGTCGACCACCTGGTCGGTGACGTCCTTCGCGTTGGCCTTGCGCGCCACCAGCGTGCCGGTGCCCGCCAGTTCGGCCAGGACGTCGTCGTACGCGTCCCGCGGCACACGCAGCACGATGCGCGAGCCGACATGGTCGCCGTCGATCCGTTCGGTGGACTCGTCCTCGACGAGACCGCCGGAGTTCACGGCCGCGGACCGCGCCGTGGCGAGGGCCTTCTCCGTGTTCTTGACGCGCACGGTGAGTTCGGCGGTGCGGATCACATGCGTACCGGCCGGCGCGGGCCGCTGCTTGGCGTCCGCCCCCTCGCCGCCGGGCGCCGGCGCACCGGCCCCGGGCCGGGCGTCCGCCGCGTCCGCCCGCCCCTCCTGAACCGGTTTCGCGGCACTGTCCGCCGCCGACTTGTTCTCGCCGCCGTCGGAAGCGCTGCATCCGGCGAGAGCGAGCGAGACGGTGAGTAGTGCTGCCGCGAATGCTGGCATCGCGCGCATGTCGGCCCCCCAGGGACGGTTGAAGAGTGTGTGCTGCCGGTTCGACGTGTGAAGCCCGTGCACGGATGCTCCTTTACGGTCCCGAAGCGGTCACGGTCGGGACTCGTTATGGAACGTCCCTGACGGTTTGAGAGAGTGGAGGCATGGAGTCGAGCGCGCAGCATGTGGACACGCACACCGGGCATGTCGTGGTCATCGGGGGCGGTATCGCCGGTCTCGCCGCCGCGCACCGGCTGCTGGGCACCGGGGTGCGGGTGACGCTGCTGGAGGCCACCGCCCGGCTCGGCGGCAAGCTGCGGACCGGCGAGATCGAGGGCGTGCCCGTCGACCTCGGGGCCGAGTCGATGCTCGCGCGCCGGCCCGAGGCCGTCGACCTGGCCGAGGCCGTCGGGCTCGGGGAACTGCTCCAGGCGCCCACCGCCACCACCGCCTCCGTATGGTCGCGCGGAGAGCTGCGGCCCATGCCCAAGGGCCATGTGATGGGTGTGCCGGGCGACCCGGCCGCACTCGCGGGGCTGCTCTCCGAGGAAGGGCTCGCCAGGATCGCCCGTGAGCCGGAGCTGCCGCCCACCGAGGTCGGCGACGATGTCGCGGTCGGCGAGTACGTCGCCGAGCGGCTCGGCCGTGAGGTCGTCGACCGGCTGGTGGAGCCGCTGCTCGGCGGGGTCTACGCGGGCGACGCGTACCGCATCTCCATGAAGGCGGCCGTCCCCCAGCTCTTCGGCATCGCCAGAACCCATGACTCGCTGCTGGCGGGCGTACGCGAGGTCCAGGCCGCGGCCGCGGCCGGGCAGCGCGACGGCGGGGCGCCGGGCGCGGTGTTCGCGGGCATCGCCGGCGGCGTGGGCGGACTGCCGGGCGCCGTCGCGGACGCCGTACGGGCGGGCGGCGGCGAGATCCTCATGGAGACGGCCGTCCTCGGCCTCCGGCGTACCCCCGACGGCTGGCGGATCCGTACCGAGCGGCGCACCCTGGACGCCGACGGCGTGGTGCTGGCCACCCCCGCGTGGTCCGCCTCGGCGCTGCTCTCCGACGAGTCACCGGCCGCGGCCGCCGAACTCGCCGCGGTCGAGTACGCCTCGATGGCGCTGGTCACGATGGCGTTCCGGCGCGCCGATCTCGGTGCGATGCCGTCCGGCAGCGGCTTTCTCGTCCCGCCCGTCGACGGCCGCACGATCAAGGCGGCCACCTTCTCCACCCGGAAGTGGAAGTGGGTCGCGGACGCCGCGCCCGGCCTCTTCGTCCTGCGCACCTCTATCGGACGGTACGGCGAGGAGGAGCAACTGGACCGCGAGGACGCCGATCTCGTGGGTGTCTCGCTGCGCGACCTCGGCGACGCGGCCGGGCTCACGGCGAAGCCGGTGGCCACCGAAGTGACCCGCTGGATCGGCGGTCTGCCGCAGTACCCCGTCGGCCATCAGGCCAGAACGGCCCGGATCCGCGAGGCCGTCGCCAAGCTGTCTGGGCTGCGGCTGTGCGGCGCGGCGTACGACGGCGTCGGCATCCCCGCGTGCGTCGCGTCCGCCCGGCGCGCCGCCGACGAGATCATCGCCACGTCGACCCTGGCGCGGGGCACGGGACGGGGCGCGGGAGAATAGATCCATGACTGCTGCACCAGAGAAGACCCCGAACGCGGGCAAGAAGGCCAAGGACCTCAACGAGGTCATCCGCTACACGCTGTGGTCCGTCTTCAAGTTGCGCGACGTGCTGCCCGAGGACCGGACCGGTTACGCGGACGAGGTCCAGGAGCTGTTCGACCAGCTCGGCGCCAAGGACGTCACCGTGCGCGGTACCTACGACGTGTCCGGGCTGCGCGCGGACGCCGATGTCATGATCTGGTGGCACGCGGAGACCTCGGACGAACTCCAGGACGCGTACAACCGCTTCCGCCGCACCCGGTTCGGACGGCGGCTGGAGCCGGTCTGGTCGAACATGGCGCTGCACCGCCCCGCCGAGTTCAACAAGTCGCACGTCCCGGCCTTCCTGGCGGACGAGACGCCCCGCGACTATGTCAGCGTCTACCCCTTCGTACGGTCCTACGACTGGTACCTGCTGCCCGACGAGGAGCGTCGTACGATGCTCGCCGACCACGGGAAGATGGCCCGCGGCTACCCCGACGTGCGCGCCAACACGGTCGCCTCGTTCTCGCTCGGCGACTACGAGTGGGTGCTGGCCTTCGAGGCCGACGAGCTGTACCGGATCGTCGACCTGATGCGCCATCTGCGCGGCTCCAAGGCCCGGATGCACGTCCGGGAAGAGGTTCCGTTCTACACGGGCCGCCGCAAGTCGGTCGCGGACCTCGTGGCGGGGCTCGCGTAACCCCGGCTTCCGGCCTCCGGAAGCGATGTGGATGTGGTGGGCCGGCCGGCCCGCTGTGCGGCGGCCGGGCCACCCCGCCCGGAAGATCAGACGATCGGCGGCAGCTCATGGCCGCTCACCCGCTCGTCCAGCGACACCGGGTCCGGCTCCGGGTTCCCATCGGCCGTTGACCCGCGGAACGCGGTGAGCGCGCGGGGGAGAAGCCGCTTCTTCCCCATGCCTCCCCGTTCCGCGTCGATCGCGGCCGATGGAGCCCGAGCCGGTGGCTCCCGCCGGGAGCACCTCTACCCCGCCGGGACGCGGCGCGCCAGCCGCGCGGCCGTCGGGGCCTCCATGAGGTCCACCATGGTGAGCTCCGCTCCCAGCGCGTCGGTGGCCTTTCGGATGAGTGCCGCGGCGCTCAGCGAGCTGCCACCCAGCTCGAAGAAGTGGTCGTCCGCTCCGACCAGGCTCCGGCCCAGGACCTCCGTGAAGAGCTGGACGAGCAGGCGCTCGACGTCCGACGAAGGTGCCCGGTACCCGGTGTCCAGCCCGCCGCGTCCGGTGTCCATGTCGCGGAGCGCGGCCCGGTCTATCTTGCCGTTGCGGGTCAGCGGGAGGCTGAGGAACCGCACGGCGGAGGGGATCATGTACGCGGGGAGCAGCCGCTCCAGCTCCTCGCGGACGCCCGGACCGGTGAGGGAGGACCCGCGGGGGTCCGACGTTCTTTCCACATAGGCGATCAGGTAGGACCCGCCGTCGCCGCGGGCCCCGGCGACGACGGCGCAGGCGGCGACCCCCGGGAGGGTGGACAACTGCCCCTCCACTGCGCCGGGGTGGACGCGATACCCCGCGACCTTCACCTCGTCGTCCAGGCGGCCGATGACATTGACGAGCCCGGTACTGTCCATCCACGCGAGGTCCCCGCTGCGGTACAGCACCGGGAAGCCGTCCTCCGGTATCGGGTTCGGCAGGAACCGTTCGGCGTTGGCCGCGTCCTGGTGGAGGTAACCGCGCGACAGGCTCCGCCCCGAGACGCAGAGTTCGCCCACCGAGTGCCTGGGCATCGGACGCAGCTCCTCGTCGAGGATGTACATGTTGACGTTCCTCACGGAGCGGCCGATGGGCGGCGAGAGGTCGGACCGGCCGGCTCCCGACCGCACCAGCTGGGTGAGATCGCAGACGGCGACCACGTTCGCCTCGGTCGAACCGTAGACGTTGAGCACCTGGAACGGGCAGTCCGGGGCCGGCCACACCCGCTGCTTCTCGCCGGCGACCCGCATCGAGACCAGGGCCGGGGCCGCGGGCCACTCCATCGCGAGCAGCTGCTCGGCGACGGCCGTGGTCTGCAGCGTGTGTGTGATGCCCCGGTCGATCAACCACTGCCGCACGGCCGTCGGATCGGCGCTGACCGACGGGGGTGCGACCACGACCGTGCCGCCGGCGGCGAGTACGGGGAACATGTCGACCTCGACCATGCCCACACCCGGCGGGCAGAACCAGGAGCCGCGGCTGCTCGACGAGAGCCCGCAGGCGTCACCGAGCGCCGCCGCGGTGTTCCGCATCGGGCCGTGCCGTAGTTGCACCGCCTTGGGCGCACCGGTCGAGCCCGAGGTGTAGGCGATATGGCTGACCGCGTCCTCGGGGAGTCCGGGCAGGGACACCGCGGCCTCCCGGAGGTCGGCGGCGGACCGGTCCGCGTCGGGGACGGCAGGGGTGAGCGACGGGGTGAGGGCCGCGATGCCCAGGGACGCCGCCGTCCTCGCCACGCCGTCGTCGTCGGAGGCCACCGCCACCAGCCCGGCCCCCGAGTCGCGGAGCATGTACGCGATCCGGGCGGCCGGGAGCGCCGGGTCGACCAGCACGACGCGGCACTCCGAGGCGAACGCCGCGAGCTGGGCCACCGCACTGCCGGCACCGCGTTCCATGGCCACGGCGACCGTGCCCCGGCCGACGAGCCCGGCCGCCCGCATCCGGTCCCGGGTCGCCAGCACGGCGATCGCCAGCTCGCGATAGGTCAAGCGGGTGTCCTCGTCTTCGATGGCCGACCGGTCCGGAACCTCGGCGGCCAGCCGGACGACCGTGCGGTGGACCTGTTCCTCCGCCTGGGGCAGGAACTCGCCCCGGCCGAGCGCGAGTTCGGCCCCGGTGTCGTCCGCGGGGAGAATGCCGACGGCCGCCACAGGCAGCCGGGACAGGGTCTCGCCGTCGGCCGCCGCGAACACGTCGAGGAAGGTCCGGACGGCCCGGGAGAAGTGCCGTACCGCGACCTGGCCGTGCAGCCGTGCGGGCGAGGTCGTCACGTACTGCCGCCCGTCGGTGTGCACGCGGATCGCCGCGTCCGCCACCGGGACGGTATCGACGGGAAGCAGCGCGACCGACGCCTCCGCCGTCCCCGGGACGGGCTCGCCAGGGGTCGCGGCCAGCCTCAGCAGCGCGCTGAGGGAGGAGTCGATGTCGACGTCGTACGACCGCACTTCCCGGTGGTCGGCGACATCGACCCGGCCGCCACGGCAGTATCGGGCCATGGTGGCCAGTACGGCGGCCCGGAAGGCGGTACTGGACGCCTCCCCGTCGAGGAGTTCCCCCACGGCGTGGCTCATGGCGGGGTGCGGGGCGTGGTGGTCCCCGGCGACGCGGACGCCGGGCTGCCGCGCCGGCGGTGCTGACGAGACGCGTTCTTCGGACACTTCTCCTCCGGTGAGTGGGGCGGCCTGTCCTGACCTTCGCGGGGCCGGGGGGCTCACACAGGGCCGGGGCGACGGTCGGCGACCCGCGCGGCCTTCCAACTGATCAGTGCGCCCTGCTGGGTCCGCGCGTCGAGGTCGTCCACGACCTCGACCCGGACCTCGGCTCCGGTGAGAGCGGTCATCCGGTCAACGGCCGCCGCCCAGTGATCCCGCCCGGGTGCCGGGCCGGCGAACCGCAGGCGCAGCGTCAGCAGATCCTCCGGCGGGCCCGCCGCCGTCGCCCGGTGATCGAGGACGATCTGGTATCCGAGGCACCGTTCGAGCCCTTCGAGCGCGGCCTCCTCCAGGTCGTACGCCGTGACCGAACGGCCGCCGCCGAACCGGACGTTGTCCTTCGCCCGGCCCAGCACCGTGAGTGCCCGGCCCGGCAGGTCGCCCGGGGTCCAGGGGTCGAACCGCACCAGGTCCCCGGTGCGGTACCGGATCAGCGGCTTCACGCCCGGCGTGAGCATGGTCACCACCAGTTCGCCGGTGTCACCCGTGACGGGTTCGCCGGTGCCGGGGTCCACCAGCTCCACCGAGTAGTTCAGTTCCGACAGTCTGAGTCGGCCATCGGGCCAGCCCCCGGCGAGGCACATCGTCTCCTGCGATCCGTACATGCCCGGCCCGACCCGTGCCTGGGGCCACAGCGTCTCGGCGTCGCGGCGGAAAGCCGGCGTGCACACCTCGCCCAGGACCAGGAACTGCGACACCGGCAGATCGGCCGGGTCGTGGCCGGCGCGCAGCACTTCCCGGGCGAGTTCGAGCACCATGGACGGGGCACACACCACCACGGAGACAGCCAGCTCACGCAGCAGCCTGAGCGCTTTGCCGAACCCCACGCGCGGTGAGTCGGGCCACAGCTTCACATGGCCGAGCCCGCAGGACTGGGCGACATCGCCGAAGACATCCCCGAAGGCGTACAGCTCCGAAGGGCCCATCACGGCCACGAACGGCCGCTCGCCGGGGAAGCGCCGGGAGAGCATCTCCTGCCAGGCGCGGATGATGCCGCGGTTGCTGACCGCGACCTCCAGCGGGGAACGCGGACAGGGAGTGGGCGGACCGGTGGTGCCGGTCGTCTCGTAGTACACCTGGGCCTCGCCGACCGGACCGCTGAGAACGGACAGGCCGGCGGCCACGAGGTCTTCCTTCGTGGTGAAGAACGTCCCCCCGGCGGCCTCCCGCTCGCGGCCCAGCCGCTGCGAGTAGAAAGGAGAACGGGCTCTGACCCAGTCGGTCACCTCGGCGGTGCGTTGTGCGCGCCACGCGCGGAGTACGTCCGAGGAGGGATCGCCGTCCCATCGCTCTTCGGTGTCCAGCAATGATGTGTAGTACGAGGAATGCCGTTCGTCGTCGGGCGACGGGGCCTTCGGTGCGCCGACTTCCATCCTGAGCGTCATGCGGTGCACGCTAATGACTCCCGGTTCGGGATGGGTTATGCGAAAAGGAATTACTCCTTTCCGGCGAATGTTTAGGAGGGCGGGTATCGGGGTATGGCGGGTGCTTATTTCATGATCGATAAAGGGTGAAATGCCCTGCCGGGATCACCTTGGATGCTTTCTTTCTTATTTTGGATCATTTAAGCTTTGCCTGTCGCCCCTGTAGGCAGTTGCTCCAGGAGGTACTGACGGAGCGTCTGCGCCGGGGGAGGGCGATTCGTTCACACGGGGTGAGATCACAGGGGAAGCTGGGGGGAAGCGTGGTCTGTGGTGAAATGCAGGTCAGATTGTTAGGCGGGTTCGAGGTTGCCACCGACGGGGTGTCCATCACCCGGTGGCGTGCCGGCAAGGCCAGGAGCATGCTCCAGTACCTCATCACCCGCAGGGGTGTCGTGGTGCCCCGCGAGATCCTGAGCGAGGTGCTGTGGCCGGGCGAGGACAAGTCGCCCAGCAGTAGTTCACTGAAGGTCGCCGCGCATGCCCTGCGCAAGGCGCTCGCCGACGGGTCCCTCATGGACGAACGTTCGGGGGTTCGGGTGGAGTACCAGGACTTCGGGTACATCCTGCGGGCGCCGGTGGCCTGGGTGGATTGCGAGGCTTTCCGCGGGCATGCCAAGAGGGGGATGTCTTTCGAACGGCAAGGCGACCGGGCCGCCGCGATCCGGGAGTACGAATCCGCGGTCTCTCTGTACCGCGGCCCCTTTCTTCCGGCGGAGGAGTCGCGCTGGGCGGAAGAGGAAAGGGTCTGGTATCAGTCGACGGCCCTGAAAGTCGTGCAGCGGCTCGGCGCCCTGGCTGTCGAGTGCGGAGACGATTTCGGTGCGATCGAATGGTGTCAGCGGGCCAGCGATATCGACCCGTACAACGAGGGAACGTACCGCCTGATGATGGAAATCCACGGAAAGCGTGGAGAACTCGGAATGGCGCTGAAATGGTACAGCGTTTGTGAGAGCCGTCTTCTCGGTGAACTCGGTGTATCGGTCAGCGGCGAGACACGGATGGCGCTGTCGGCGGTCATGCGGCGATGTGACGTGACGACGTAGCAGCGGTACGAGCGGCAGCGCGAACAACGCCGGCACGGGCCGGCCGGTCCGGGCGGGCGCACGGCGCGCACCCGGACCGGCCGGCCCTCTCTCATGACGGTCAGCGGTGCGCCTCGAAGAACGCCACGGCGCCCCGCGTCCGTACGGAATAGCGGCGAAAGCGTGCGCTGAGCTGTGACGTGAGCTCCTCCAGGCTGTCCTCCGTATTCCGGAACGAGCCGGCCTGGTTGTACTTCTCCATCATCCAGCGCCCGTGGGCCGGCAGCCGGATGTCCTTGCCGAGTACCGTGCAGCCGAAGAGAACCCCGTTGTCGGCGAGAAGCGGCCGGATGTTGTCGAACACCACGCCCTTCTGCTTCATCGTCCCCGGCAGGCAGTGCAGCACGTTCTGCAGGGCGATCGACTCGAACTTCTCGTCTCCCAGGTCGAGTTCGCCGAGCACGTCGCGAACCACCGTCCTCGGCGCGTAGCGGGCGACGCGTCTGGCCGCGGTGCGCAGCACCAGCTCGTTCAGGTCCAGCAGTGTGACGCGTGGCTTTCCCGCGGGGAACCGGCACCTGTCGAGGAAGAAGCCCGAGCCCGGCCCGATATCGAGATGATGCCCCCGGACACTGTCGTTGTAGAAGGAGAGCATCGTCCGGCGCGAGCACCGCCACGCGACGGGACAGACCATCCCCAGCGCTATCGGGTCGTAGATCATCAGTACCGGCTTGGTGTACATGTCGGCATCGCCGCGCAGGTTGGCGGGCTCATCCGTCGGCAGGGTCATCTTCGTCCTCCTGGTGTCATGGCGTCAGCGCCGCGGAATGCAGCCGGTACTCCTCGGGTGTCATCGCACCGGCGACCGCCGCGCCGTACAGGGCGCTCAGCTCCGGCGAGGCGGCGACGTGCCGCAGTTCCTCCAGCCGCTCGGCCTCCACGTCCAGCCGGGCCACCGCGAGTGTGGAGCGGTAGAACGGCATCATCCGGCGGTCCCGTTCCGCCGCGTATCCGGCCAGCGCGGCGTCGAGCCGCGAAGGTTCCATGGACCCCGCACCGGCCACGGACCTGGCCAGCAGATCGGCCTGTACGAACGCGTCCGTGATGCCGCGCGCGGTCAGTGAGTCCTTGTGATGGCCCGCGTCCCCGACCAGTGCCCAGCCGGGGCCGGCGGCCGTCCGGAAGTAGTTCTGCTGGTCGCCCATGCCGATCAGCCGTCCGATCCGGGTGGCATCGGCAAGTTGCTCGGCGACCCCCGGGGCGGCGGTGCGCACACAGCGGTCGTACGCGCTCTCCACGTCGAGCCGCACCCGGGCGAACTCGGACTGCCGGAAGTAGCAGGCGACCACATGCGCCCCCGACGTGGGGATGACACCCACCCACAGCCCGTCGCTCTGGTGCTGCTCGAACCCCGCGTCCAGCCCGGCCCAGTATCCGTACAGACAACAGCTCAGCTTCGCGTGCACCGCGTACGAGGAGGACGACACCAGCTTCGCCACCGTCGACCTCAGCCCGTCCGCGCCCACCACCAGACCCGCGCGGGCCTGCTGCCAGCGGCCCGCGCGCCGGTACCGCACGCCGGCCGGACGCCCGTTCTCCTCCTGGAGCCCGGTGACCGACGCCCCGTGGACCACGGCCACGCCCGCCGCCTCGGCGGCCCGGCACAACACCTCGTCGAGATCGCCGCGCCGCGGCGCGTACGCGGCGTCGCCACCACCGACGAACGGACCGGGCGCCCGCACCTCGACATCCCCCACCCGGTAGGTGAGCGCGGTGATGGGCGGCGCCCCCGTCGCCCTCACCTGGTCCAGGACCCGCCAGTCCCGCAGGAAGGCGACCCCCTGCTGATGGATGTACAGGGTCGACAACTTGTCGGTGCCACGCTCTCCCCGGTCGAGGAGCAGGACGCTCAGGCCCTGTCGGGCGAGCAGCGTGGCCAGTGGCGCGCCACCGCACCGAGCGCCCACCACCACCACGTCGTACGTCTCCATGGCCCCTCCTCGCTCGGAATGGTCGTCCGTCGCGGTTAGAAGGAAGTTACGCACCTCGCGGGGACGTACGGGGCCCTCATAACCCGTCGCTCCTAGCTTTCGGCGGAAAGCCACGCCGGGAGGCCCATGTGACATCCATCAAGGACGAGTTGCCCGATCTCACTCCGGCACAACGCCGTCTGCTGAAGTCGATGACACGGAACTCCGTGCCCGGCACCGCCGCCGATCCGGCCGCACCGGGGGCCGCCGATGCCCCGGCCAGCCACGCGCAGCGCCGGATGTGGCTCGTCCACGAGCTGGCGCCGGGACCGGCCTTCACGGTGCCGATCCTGCACCGGATCTCGGGACGGCTCGACGTGCCGGCGCTGACCGGAGCCTTGACGCTCATGCTGGAACGGCACGAGGTGCTCAGAACCACCTACCACGAGGTGGACGGCGAGCTGCGCCAGAAAGCCGGCCCGGTGCCGGCGACCGTCCTCTCGCGGCACTCGGTCGGCGACCTGCCCCCGCGGCTCCGCGAGGAGGCCGCCGAACGGCTGGTCCACGCGGAGGCGGCCAAGCCGTTCGACCTCGCACGCGGACCGGTGTTCCGCGCGGCGCTGGTGGAGATCGACAGCGAGCACTGGCTGCTGCTGCTGACCATCCACCACATCGCCTGTGACCAGTGGTCCATGGGCGTCTTCATGCGGGAACTCGCGTCCGCGTACGAGACGAACGCGACGTCGGGGGCGCTGCGGCTGCCACCGGCGGGCCGTTCCTACGCCGAGTTCTCGCGCCGGCAGGCCGAACGCGAGTCGGCCGGCGGATTCGAGGAGGGGCTGGCCTACTGGCGTGACCGGCTCCGGGACCTGCGTCCACCGGCGCTGCCCACCGACCGGACGCGCCCCGCCGAACCGGCCCAGCTCGGGGGCGAGGTGGCCCGCTGGGTGGAGCCCGGGGTCGCGCGGCGGGTGCGTGCCGTCGCGGCGGAGTGCGGCGCCTCCCCCTTCATGGTGGTACTGGCCGCGTTCCTCGTGGTGCTGCGCGCCTACCAGCGCCGTGACGACATCGCGGTCGGTACGACGGCCGCCGGACGCGACTCCGAGGACCTGGCCGGAGTCGTCGGTTTCTTCGTCAACACCCTCGTGCTGAGGACCGAGGTGCGTGCCCACGACACCTTCGCGGACGTCGTCGCGTCCGTGAAGGCGGCCGTGCTCGGCGGCCAGCCGCACGCGGGCGTTCCCTTCGAGCTGGTGGTGGACGCCCTGGAGGGCGCCCGCGACGGGACCGGGCGCTCGGTCACCCCGGTGCTGTTCCAGCAGGACAACACCCCAGACAGCGCGCTGCGTCTGCCCGGCCTCGACGCCACTCTCGACGACGACTTCGTCGCGGGCACCGCCAAGTACGACCTCCTCGTCAGTGTGCGCAACCGGCCCGACGGCACCCGGCTGCACTTCCAGTACGATGCCGAACTCTTCGACCGCTCCACCGCGGAGCGCATGCTCGCGGCGTACGAGGCCTGCCTGACGGCCGGCGTGCTCGATCCGGCGCGCCGGGTCCTGGACCTCCCGGTGATGGCGGACGCGGAGGCCGCCGAGCTGGCCCGGCACAATGACACCGCGCGGAAGTTCGAACTGCCCGACAGCCTCCACGGGTTGTTCGCCCGCCAGACACGGGCCACGCCCGGAGCACTCGCCCTCGTCGAGGCCACCGGCGACCGGTGGTCGTTCCACCAGGTGTCCGAGCTGGCCGGCCGCGTCGCCACCGCCCTGGTGCGGCGCAGTGTCGGACGCGGCGACATGGTCGGAGTACGCCTGGAGCCCGGGGCGCACTACCTGGGTGCCGTGCTCGGCGCCATGGCCGCCGGGGCCGCCTTCGTGCCGATCGACCCGCACTACCCCGCCGAGCGGGTCGCGCTCATCTCCCGTACGGCCGGCCTCGCGCTGCTCGTCGGCGAGGACGACATCACCGTGCCCGTGCTGGAGGCCGAGGGACGGCACGGTGGCGCCCCGCTGCCCGACGTGGGCCACGACGATGTGGCGTACGTCATCTTCACCTCCGGCTCGACCGGCCGCCCGAAGGGGGTCGCGGTACGCCACGGAGGCATCCTCAACAACCTCGCCGACCTGGCGGAACGGCTCGGCCTGGGACCGGACGACCGGGTCCTCACGGTGTCGTCGCCGAGCTTCGACATGTCGGTCTTCGAACTGCTCGGCGTGCCGGGCTTTGGTGGGGCCGCCGTCGTGATCGACCAGGAGCTGGCCCGCGACCCCGCGCACTGGGAGGAGAGGGCGGCACGCCACGGCGTGACGGTGTGGAACTCGGCGCCGGCCCTGCTGGAGATGTTCCTCAACCATCTGGAGAGCGGTTCGACCGAGGAGGCGCCGCCCCTGCGCTGCGCGGTGCTCGGCGGCGACTGGGTGCCCCTCACGGCGCCCGCCCGCTGGTACTCCCTCTTCCCGGACAGCCTGTTCGCCGTCCTGGGAGGCGCCACGGAGGCCTCGATCCACTCCACGTACTACTCCTGCACGACGGTCGCGCCGGACTGGAAGTCGATTCCGTACGGAAAGCCCATGGCGAACCAGACGGCGGTCGTGGTCGACGACGACGGCCGGCTGAGCCCCGTCGGAGTCCCCGGCCACCTGCTTCTCGGCGGCGACGGCCTGGCGGCCGGATACCACCGGATGCCCGAGCTCACCGCCGAGCGGTTCGCACACGTGCTGGGCGCACGGCGCTACCGGACCGGCGACATCGCCAAGTGGCGTCCCGACGGGTACCTCGAACTGCTCGGCCGCGACGACGACATGATCAAGATTCACGGGCTGCGCATCGAGCCCGGGGACATCGAGTCGGCGCTGAACGCGCTCGGCGACTTCCACAAGGTCGCGGTGCTTGCCGCCCCAGGACCCGGTGGCGGCAAGGAACTCGTCGCCTATGTGGCGACCGATCTCGACGTGGACACCAAGGAGTTGCGAGCCGCCCTCAGGACAGTGCTGCCGGGGTTCATGGTGCCCGCCAGGATCAAGGTGCTGCGCTCCTTCCCGCTGTCGCCGAACGGCAAGACCGATCGCAGGGCCCTCGCGGCGAGCGACCTGGCCACGACCGCGCCGGAACCCCTCTCCGAGCCGCCGGCCACACCGACGGAACGCCGCGTCGCCGAGGCCTGGGCCCAGGTGCTCGGGGCCGAGGCCCTCGGCAGGCATGACGACTTCTTCGAACAGGGCGGCGACTCCTTCAAGGCGGTGCGCGCCGCGCAGCTGGTTTCGCGCGATCTGCCGGCGTCCGCGGTCTTCAGACACCCGACCGTGGCGGCGCTCGCGGAGCACCTGGACGGGGGAGCCGGCCCGGACCATGGCGCACTCGACCTGCTGCTGCGCCTGTCGGCGGGACCGGCCCAGCCGACGGGCGAGTCCCCTGGCCGGGAACGGGGCCGTCTCGTCTGCCTCCCGCACGGCGGCGGGAACGCCGTCGTCTACCAGCCGCTCGCCGACGCCCTGGGCGACCGCTTCGACGTCTGGGCCGTCAACCTGCCGGGCCATGACCCGGCGGACCGCCGTGACCTGCGGGGCATCCGCGAAGTGGCCCGGCGATGCGCCGAGGAGATCGACGGCCGGCTCCCGGGCCCCGTGGTGATCTACGGGCAGTGCGCGGGCTGCGCCTCGGCCGTCCAGCTCGCGCGTGCCTGCGAGGCCAGGGGCATCGAGGTGCGGGCCGTGTTCCTCGGCGCGGCGCTCCCCGACCGCGATCCCGAGGGCTCGATGCGACTGGTCCGGGAGGCGGAGGACGACCTGCTCCTCGGACACATCCGGGGCCTCGGTGGCCTGGCCGGCGTACTCGACGACAGCGACCTGACGAGAATGCTGCGGGTGGTCCGCCACGACCTGCGGGAGATGATCACGCTCTACCACGAGGAGCACGGCAGGGACATCGAACCGATGACGGCGCCCGTCCACTGTGTCGTCGGCAGCGAGGACCCGGCCACGGCCGGCTTCGAGCAGCGGTACACGGACTGGGGCCGGTACGGCGCCGGGGTGAGCCTGTCGGTCATTCGCGGGGGTGAGCACTACTTCTCCAAGCACCGGCCGCACGAGCTCGCCGAGGTGATCGTCTCGAAACTCGGGGACGCCGGGGACAGCGCGCACCGGGAAGGACGGCTCCGATGACGCTCGAACGGTGGGCGGCGATGAGCCAGGAGGAGCGGCGGCGGCGCGTCGGCGCCGCCGCCCCGGCCGAGCGGGACCTCTCCGACCCCGCGGTCCCCGTGCCCGCCTCGGCGGGGCAGGCCGCGCAGTTCTACGTCGACCAGGCCGTCGGTGACGCACCGTCCCCGTACGCCGTCCCCTTCGCGCTGGAGCTGCTGGGAACGTACGACGAGGCGGCGTTGATCGAGGCCGTGGAGAGGACGGCCGCCCGGCTCCCGGTGCTGCGCGGACGGTTCGAGGCGGACGGCCGCGGAGACCTGTGGTCGGTCGTGGCCGGTACGCCGCCGGTACGGGTGCGCACCGAGGAGGCGGCCCGGGTGTGGGAGCGCGCGGCGGAACTGGCCCGCGAGCCGATCCGGATGGAGCGGGGCGGAATGTTCACCGCGACCCTCCTGCGGTCCGCTTCGGGGACCGAGCCGGACCTGTTGGTGCTGATCGGCCATCACGCGGTCGCCGACGGCATGTCGATGGCGGAGATCGTCAGCATGGTGGCCACCGGATACCGGCGCCGTTCGGTGCCCGGCGGACCGCACGAGCCCGCCTTCCGGGGGCTCGCCCGGCAGGGCGCCCTCGGTGGCGAGGACGTCCCCGCACCCGCCGTGGAGTGGTGGCGCGGTCACCTCGCCGGGCGCCCTCCCGCGCGGCTGCCCGGCGATCTCCGCCCCGGCGGAGCGGCCGGCCGCTACCGGGGCGACCATGTCACCGTCGACCTGCCGGCCCCGGCGTGGGAGCGGCTGCGGGCGGTCGCGCACACCGAAGGGGGCGGAGAGGCGGCGGCCGTGCTGGCCTGCCTCGCCGCTGTCGTGTCGCGGCACTCGGGCACACCCGACGCCGTATACGGGCTCTCCGTCACCGGGCGGTCCACCTCGTCGCAGATGGAGTGCGTGGGCCCGTTCGCCGACACCGTCCCGGTCCGGGTCCGCGCCGACCCGGCCCGCACGGTGCGCGAGGTGGTCCGTTCGCTCGTCGACGGGCCCGCCTGCGGACGCACCCCGTACGAGGTGCCCTTCGCGTCACTGGTACGCGCCCTCGACGCGCCACGGATCCCCGGCCGCAATCCGCTGTACGAGGTGCTCGTGACCATGGACCCGTTCGTCGCGGACGAGGTCGTGGCGGTGGACGACGGGCTCGGCTGGCGCGTCCACGGACTGCACAACGGCACCGCCCGGGTCGGCCTCCAGATGACGGTGTCGCCGAACGGGGAAACCGCCCGGATCCGCTTCGACTTCGCCACCGCCACCCACTCACGACGTCACATCGGACAACTGGCGGCCGAGTTCGTGACACTCGTCGAGGGCATGGCCGAGGGCGACGGGCCGCTCGGCTCACTGACCGTCCCGTACGACAGTGCGGCGGTGTCCGTGACACCGGGACCGGCGCGGGTCCCGGCCGCGCTGGCGTCCTTCGACACGGCGGTGAGCGACTGGCCGGACCGCGTCGCGCTACGGACACCGGACGAGGAGATCGACTACCGCGGCGTCGATGCCCGGTCCGACGCGCTCGCTTCCCGGCTGGCCGCTCTGACCCGGCCCGGGGACGTCGTCGCCTGCCTGCTGGAACACTCCGCGCTCGTGCCGGTCACCCTGCTCGCCGTGTTCAAGGCGGGCTGCGTGTACCTCCCGGTCGATCCGCGGCTTCCCGCCGAGCGCATGCGGATGATCGTCGACGACGCGGGTGCCCGGCTGCTGGTACGGGACGCTCCCACGGCGGGCGGGGACGACGGGCCGCTGCTGTCCGACCGCGTGGAGGCCGCCGGGAGTCCGGCTCCGGGGAGCGGCGGCGGGGAACCGCGCACGGCGGAGCGGGGGGCCGCAGCGCCCTTCGTCCGGCGGTCCTGCGACACCGCGTATCTGATGTTCACGTCCGGCTCCACGGGCCGGCCCAAGGGCGTCCGGGTGAGCCATCGCGCGCTGGCCACGTTCGCCGCGGCCATGGCGGGCAAGGGTTTCGTACGGAGCGGGCAGCGTGTGCTCGCCATGGCGGCCACCACCTTCGACATCTCGCTGTACGAACTCCTGTTGCCCCTCACCGCGGGCGGGACCGTGGTGTTCGCCGGCGGGTCGGGCGCGCGCGGCGCCGGCCGCGCGGTGCGGCTGATCCAGGAGGGGGCGGTGGACGTGGTGCACGGCACGCCGTCGCTGATGAAGGTCCTCATGGCCGGAGGCTGGGGGCAGGAGCACCGGATTCCCCGGGTGCTGTCCGGCGGCGAGGTACTGCGGCCGGACGTGGCCGGCGAACTGGCCCGCCGTACTGACGAGTTGGTCAACCTCTACGGGCCGACCGAAGCGACGGTGTGGGCGATGGCCGCCCCCGTGTCCGCCGCCGACGCCGGCAGCGGCGGCGAACTCCCGATCGGCACGCCGCTGCCGGGCTACACCGCCTGGGTGGCCGACCCCGGCACACTGCGCCCGCTGGCGCCCGGCATCGTCGGCGAGCTGTGCCTGGGCGGTCCGGCGCTCGCCGACGGATACGCCGGTCAGCCCGAGGCCACCGCGCGCCGTTTCCTTGAGGCGGAGCCCGGCCGTACCTACCGCACCGGTGATCTCGCGCGCCGTCGCCGGGACGGCACGTTCGAGTTCCTCGGGCGCGCCGACGACCAGGTCAAGGTGCGGGGCCACCGCGTCGAACTCGGTGACATCGAGACCGCCGCCCGCCGCTCGCCCGGCGTGCTGGACGCCGCCGCGGCCGTCCGGGACGGCACCATTCACCTCCTGGTGACCGGCGAGGACGGGGCTGCCCGCGCGGTGCGGGAGCGTCTCCCGACGCTCTTGCCCGCGCACATGGTGCCGTCGGTCGTGGGGCAGGCCGCGTCCGTACCGCTGAGCACCAGCGGGAAGGTCGACCGGCGGCGGGTCGTCGAGGCGGCGGCGGACGGCGCCGTGACCGGGCGGGCGCGCGGGCCGGCTGGGCCCGACGTCGCCGAGCCGACCCCGCACGAGGAGTGGGTCATGGCCGGCTGGTCGGCCATGACGGGCGGCGAAGTCGGCGTGACGGACAACCTGTTCGAGAGCGGCGGGCACTCCCTGACGGTCGCGCGGACCGTGGCCAGGGCGAGGGACGAACTCGGCCTGGAACTCCTCATGGACGACCTGTTCTCGGACGCCACCCCGCGTGGCGTGGGCAAGCTGCTGGACGCGGCGCGCGCGGAGCGGGACGCGCTCGTGCGGTTCGTGGCCTCCCTCGACGACGAAGAGGCCGAACGGTTGCTGGGCGAGCGCTGAACGGCCGGTGCCCCGGCAGCCGGAGAGCCTGCCGGGGCACCGCCGTCCGGCCGTCGGCGGGCGCCTTCAGACCTTCCTGCCCACGCCCGCCACGGCCCGCTTGAAGGACACCAGCTCCGGCGGGATCTCCTCGTCGGGCCGCCACGCGGGAGTGGCCACGACGCCGGGCTCCAGCAGCTCGTAACCCTCGAAGAAACGCAGGACGTCCCGCTCGAAGCGCGGGAACATCGGCTGGATCTCCTCCCGGTACAGCCGCAGCACCTCTTCGGCGCCCTCCGGCCAGTCCTCCGACGTCAGGGCATGGGAGAGGACCAGACAGCTGCCGGGGGCCGTGGCGTCCCGGAAGCGGGCCAGCAGCCCCCACGGGTCGTCCTCGTCGGAGATGAACGGGAACACCCCCGTGAGCACCAGGGCGACCGGTTCCGAGAAGTCGAGCGTGTCACGGACCAGGGCGTTCTCCAGTACGGCCGACGGATCCTGGACGGCGCCCCGCACGGCGACCACGTTCCCGGTGCCACCCAGCCGGTCCCGCCACGCGGTCACGGCGTCGGCCTCCACGTCGACGTAGACGACCCTGGTCCCGCTCCGCTGGGCCGCCACCACCTCGTGCAGGTTCGGCGAGCCCTCGGTGGGAAACGCGCACCCGAGGTCGAGGAACTGCCGCACCCCGAAATCCGACGCGAGTGTGCGGGCGGCACGGAGCATGAACTGGCGGTTCTCGCGGGCCACCGCCGGAGTGCCCGGATTGATGCGCAACAGGCGTGCCAGCGCGACCCCGTCGGCCTCGGCGACGGTGTCCCCGCCGATGAGCTGACCGTAGATGCGGCACGCGCTGGGCCGTTCGCCGGCCTCGTTGCCGAGGGAGTGTTCCTTCTCTTCCGTGGTCATGTGAAGAACCCCTGCCGTCCGCACCCGTCACCGGGGGCTTGCCGTTGTGGACGGCCGAGGCTCGCACCACGGGGTTCAGCCACGGTTAAGCGGCGGACGGCGGCGGACGAGCCGGGATAACCGCCGCGGTGCACAGTGAGATCTCCCGCGAACAGAGGAGCTGAAGCACATGTCCGTCCGCGAGGCCGTACCACTGACTGTCGAACACTTCAGTGACGTCGCATCCCTGGAACGCGATCTCGGCACGCGCCACGGCTGTGTGCCCATCCTGCTCCCCGACGGGATGCCGGCCTGGCTGGTGCTGGGCAACGCCGAGATGAAAGAGGCGCTCTCGCACCCCGGTCTGGTCCGCGGTGTGTCGGCCGCCAACGAGAAGCTGATGCCCTATCTCACCCTGGCGAACAGTGACTTCCCGCTGAGCCGGCACCTCCTCTTCGCCGACCAGCCCGACCACGGCAGGATGAAGGAGAGCGTCAAGAAGGCGTTCACCCGGAGCCAGGTCGAGAAGCTCCGCCCGTGGATGACGGATTTCACCCACGGCCTCATCGACGAGATCGTCGAGAGGGGCGAGGCGGACTTCATACCGGCCGTCGCCCTGCCCCTTCCGATCGCGGTCATCAGCGAGGTCCTCGGTGTGGAGGAGGACCGGCGAGCCGACTTCGAGGCCCGTGCCGCGGTCATCACCGGTGTCAACACCTCTGCCAACGGCGCGGACATCGCCGCCGCGGGCGAGTGGTTCGACGCGTTCGCCGGCGAACTGCTGGCCGCCCGGCGGGTGGAGCCGCGCGACGACGTCATGACGACGATGGCCGAAGCCGTCGACGACGGGCGGATGACGGAGCGGGAGGCACGGTCCAACGCTTTCCTGTTCCTGTCGGCGGGCTTCGAGACGACGGTCAACCTGCTCGCCAACGGTCTCCTCGCACTGCTGCGCCACCGCGAGCAGCTGCGGCTCTTCCGCGAGGACCGGTCCCGCGACGCGACGTTGCGAGGACTGGAGGAGATGCTGCGCTACGACAGTGCCGTATCGGGCATCACCTACCGTTTCGCCGCCGACGACCTCCAACTGGCGGGCGTGAGCATCCCCAAGGGCGACCACGTGGCGATCTGCCTGCCCACGGCCAACCACGACGAGCGCGCCGTGTCGTGCCCCGCCCGGTTCGACGTGCGCCGTGAGACCAACCCGCATCTGAGTTTCGGGCACTCCACCCACTACTGCATCGGCGCTCCGCTGGCCCGGCTGGAGGGCGAGGTCGCCTTCCGTGTCACGGTGGACCGGCTGGCCGATCTGGAACTGGCCGTCCCCGAGGAAAAGCTCACCTGGAAGCCGAGCTTCACCGTCCATCGGCTGAGCCGGCTTCCGGTCCGGTTCCGGCCCGGCGCCCGCCGTGCTCCCGGTGAGGGACGGTCATGACCCCCACCGGGACGGACGGCGCGGACACGTCCGCGAAGCGGCTCACGTTCCTCGCCCTGAACGGCTCCGAGCGCCCGGACGGCAACATCACGCACGCGCTCGGACAGGTCGGGAAGATCCTGGCCGAGGAGCACGCGGATCTCGAAGTGGTACGCCTGTGGGACCTGCGTCTGTCGCCGTGCGGGCCGTGCGGTGACTGCAACTTCCGCAGCCGGCCGTGCGAGATCGAGGACGGGTTGCCGGCGCTGATCGAGCGGATGGCCGCCGCGGACGCCCTCATCTACGCCACGTCCGTGCACGGATTCGGATCCGCGCCGACCATGCCGACGTTCCTGGAGCGCTCCGGAACCGGTCATCTGCGGTTCGACCGTGTGCTCACCAACAAGGTGGGCGGCGTCTTCGTCACCGGACGCAGGTACTCCCACGTAGAGGTGCACAACCAACTGCTCGACAACGTCCTGCTGAACCGCATGATCGTCCCCGGGTACGGCTTCCCGGCCGTGTTGTTCGGCAACGAGAAGGGCGAGGTCCTCACGGACGAGGAGGGCATGGAGATGCTCCGCCGCATGGTGGTCCGGATGGCGCGGCTGGCCCGGGTGCTCCGTGAGCACCGGGAACTCACCGGCACGGACCTGCTGGCCGACGAGTTCGCCGGCGAACGCGACCGGTCCCCCGTGGGTGTCCCGGCCAGGAGGCCGGCGTAAGGCGGTGCCGGTGCGGGCGAGCGCCGCGAGGCGGGCACCGCGGGGACCGACCGGGTCTCACGGCACGTGAATCGGAGAGGAAAGGGAACGCAGTGAACCTGAAGGACATGTGGCCGGGACTCGACGGCATTCCGCACCCGGCGGGACGCCGGCCGGACACCCTGGACATGGAGAACTCCGACTTCGTGCGGCCCATGCAGCGGATGTACCAGTGGTCGAGGGAACTGGGGCCGATCTTCGAGACCCAGGCACCGGGCTTCGGCATGGTGGTCGTCACCGGCGCCGACATCGCCAAGGACCTCTTCGACGACACCCGTTTCGAGAAGTTCACCGGCTTCGGCATCGAGGCGTTCCGGCCGGTCACGGGTGACGGGCTGTTCACCGCCTACAACGACGAGGAGAACTGGGCGCTCGCTCACCGCATACTCCTGCCCGCCTTCAGCCGCGAGGCGTTGCGGCGCTACCACCACGAGATGTCCGGTTCCGTCGCGAGGCTCGTCGAGCACTGGACCAGGACCGCCGACGACGAGAGGGTCGATCTCGCCGAGAGCGCCACCACGCTCGCGCTCGACATGATCGGGCAGGCCGGCTTCGGCTTCGACTTCGGCTCGTACGAAGGCGGCGGGCAGAACCACCCCTATGTGAGCTCCATGGTGAACGCGCTCGCCTACTCGGTGCTGCCACCGCAGGTCCAGCAGCAGCGCGAGGAGCAGTTCCGCGCCTGGATCGAGACCATGAACAAGACGGTGGACGAGGTCATCGACACCCGTCGCCGGTCGGCGGAGACCACACACAGCGACATCCTCGGCACGATGATGCACGCGCGCGACGAGGTGACCGGAAAGCGGCTGTCCGGCGAGAACATGCGCTACCAGGTGACGACGTTCATGGTCGCGGGCTACGGCACCACCGCGTCGCTGATCACCTTCTGCCTCTACTTCCTCTCCCGTGACCCGAGCCTGCTGGCGGCGGTGCGCGCCGAGATCGGCGCGACCGTCGGGGACTCGCGGATCGACTTCGAGAGCGTCTACCGGCTGCGTACCCTGCGCAGGGCGGTGGACGAGACGCTCCGGCTCTGGGCCCCCACCCCGGCGTTTCTCCGGGTCGCCACGGAGGACACGGTCATCGGCGGGCAGCACGAGGTGAAGGCCGGCGGATGGGCGGCGGTGCTCACCATGGGCCTGCACCGGGACGCGGCCTGGGGCGGCGACGTCGACGCCTTCGACCCCGACCGGTTCCGCGCGGAGCGTGTCCGGGCCAGGGAACCCCACCTCTACAAGCCGTTCGGGACGGGCCCGCGCGCCTGCATCGGCCGCCAGTTCGCGCTGCACGCGGCATGCCTGGCCCTGGCCGAGATCGTTCGCTCCTTCGATGTGGAGGTCCCCGAGGCGTACGAGCTGTCGGTGGCCGAGGGGGGGTTCTTCATGCCCGAGAACCTCAAGGTGTCGATCCGGCCGCGCGCCTGAGCGCGGTGCCACCGGTAGCGGAAGCGGCGCGGGAGGGAGTGCCGGTGGACGGCCTGAACGACGGGGAGCCGTTCGCGTTGTTGTACCGCCCGGGTATGACAGCGCCGGGCGTACTGGAACTGCTCCGCGGGCCGGTGGCCGAGCTGTCGTACCTCGCGCAGCTGCCGGCGGAGGGGCCGCCGGCCCACGGCCCGCGGGCGGCCGGGCCGACGACCCTGGCCGTCGTGCCCTTCCGGCAGGTCGCCGAGCGCGGCTACGCCTGTACCGACGACGGTGCGCCGTTGCTGGCCCTGCGGATCGAGGAGCGGTCGACGCTGGACCTGGACGGGTTTCTGCGTACGGCTCCGGACATCGATGTCCCGTTCGACGAGGCGGGGTTCGACCTGGACGACGACGCATACGCGGCGATCGTGCGCGATGTGGTGGCGCGGGAGATCGGTGCCGGGTCCGGGTCGAACTTCGTCATCAGGCGGAGCTACTCGGCACGCCTGCGCGACAGTTCGGTGGCGACCGAACTGGCCCTGTTCCGGCGGCTGTTGCAGGGAGAGTCCGGAGCCCACTGGACGTTCCTGATCCACACGGGTCGGCGGACGTTCGTCGGCGCCAGCCCCGAGCGCCACATCAGCCTCGGCGCCGGCGAGGCGGCCATGAACCCGATCAGCGGGACGTACCGCCATTCCGGGCGGGGGCCGACCCTCGACGGTCTGCTCGCGTTCCTCGCCGACCGGAAGGAGGTCGAGGAGCTGTACATGGTGGTCGACGAGGAACTGAAGATGATGGCGGGCATCTGCCATGCCGGCCTGCGCGTGGACGGCCCGTATCTGCGGCGGATGCGGCACCTCACCCACAGCGAGTACTTCGTCCGCGGCCGGACCGTACTCCCGCCGCACGAGATCCTCCGGCGCACACTGCTGGCGCCGACGGTCACCGGAAGCCCCGTCCAGAACGCCTGCGAGGTCCTGACCCGGTACGAACCGGCGGGGCGCGGATACTACAGCGGGGTGGCCGCGCTGATCGGCCGGGACGCCGACGGCGCGGCGACGATGGACTCGACGATCCTGATCCGCACCGCGGAGCTCACCCCGGACGCCCGGCTGAGCCTCGGGGTGGGCGCGACGGTCGTACGCCACTCCGACCCGGCGAGCGAGGTGGCCGAGACCCACGCGAAGGCGGCCGGCTTCCTCTCCGCCCTGCACGGGGACCGTGTCGCCGCCCCCCGGCCCGCCGGGCCCGACATCGCCCGGCACCCCCGGGCCCGGGCGCTCCTGCGGGAGCGCAACAGAGGACTGGCACGGTTCTGGCTGTCCCCGCGGACCCCGGAGGACTGGCTGGTGCCCGGACTGACCGGTCTGCGCGTGCTGATGATCGACGCCGAGGACACGTTCACCGCGATGCTCGCCCACCAGCTGCGGGCGATCGGTCTGGCGGTCACGGTCGTCCCGTGGACCGACGTCCCGGCGTCCGACGGCTACGACCTCGTCGTCGCGGGGCCGGGGCCGGGAGACCCGGGCCGTACGGACCAGCCGAAGATGGACCGGTTGCACACACTGGTCGGCGAACTCCTGAAACGACGTAAGCCGTTGGTCGCTGTCTGTCTCTCGCACCAGGTGCTCTGCCGCCTCCTCGGCCTCGACGTCCGGTGCCGTCCCGAGCCCAACCAGGGGGTCCGACGGCGGATCGACCTGTTCGGTGAGAGCGTCGACGCCGGTTTCTACAACACCTTCTCCGCCTGGTCGGGGACTTCCCAGCTGACGGAGCCCCACCACGGCGGGCTGGTCGAGGTCGGCCGGGACCCGGCCACCGGTGAGGTGCACGCGCTGCGCGGCCCCGATTTCACCTCGGTCCAGTTCCACCCGGAGTCGGTGCTCACCGAACACGGACCGCAGGTCATCCGCGCCCTCGTCACCGAGGCGCTGCGGCTGGGCGAGCACCGTCCTGGCCGCTTCCGTCGAGTCCCCGAGCCGAAGGACTGAACCGTGTCCCTTGCCAGCCGTGATCTCATCGGCCCCGGGCGTTCGCACCCGGCTTCCGACGAGGTGATCCGTGCGGTGAGCGCCCGACAGGCGTGGCAGCAGCCGGACTGGCCGGATCCGACCGCCGTGGCCGGGGTGACCGCGGAACTGGCGTCGGCGCCCGGCCTGGTGAGCGGCTCCGAGGCCACCGAACTGCGCGGCCTGCTCGCCGAGGTCGCCGAGGGCCGGCTGCTGGTGCTCCAGGCCGGTGACTGCGCGGAGGTCCCGGAACAGGCGACGCCCGAGCGGATCGCCCACAGGGCCGGCCTGCTCCACGCGCTCGGTGACGCGCTCGGCACACGGGCACGGCGGCAGGTGGTCACGGTCGGCCGTATCGGCGGGCAGTACGCCAAGCCCCGCTCGCAGGACACCGAGGTACGGGACGGCCGTGAACTCCCGGCCTTCCGGGGCCATCTGGTCAACGGTCCCGCCTTCGACGCCGCGTCGCGGACGCCGGACCCGCGTCGTATGACCGCCGGCTACCGGGCCGCCGCGGAGGTGGCCAGGGTGCTCGCCTCGGCCCGTCCGGCCAGGAGCGGCCACGCCCTCCCTCGCGTCTGGAGCAGCCATGAGGCGCTCGTCCTGGACTACGAGCTGCCTCTGGTGCGGCGCCATGACGGGCGGCCCGTCCTGACCTCGACGCACTGGCCGTGGATCGGCGACCGTACCCGGCAGCTCGACGGAGCGCATGTGGAGCTGCTGTCCCGGGTGTCCAACGCGGTCGCCTGCAAGGTCGGGCCGGGCATGACGGCGGCCGGACTGGTGGCGGTCTGCGACCGGCTCGACCCGGGACGGGAGCCGGGCCGGCTCTCCCTGATCGCCCGGCTGGGCGAGCGGCGGGCCGGGGCCCTGCTGCCCCCGCTGGTCGCGGCGGTGCGGCGGGCCGGACACCCGGTCGTCTGGCTCTGCGACCCGATGCACGGCAACACCTTCCGCGGTCCGCAGGGCCGCAAGATCCGGGTGGTCGGCTCCCTGGTGCGGGAGGTACGGGCCTTCCACGCCGCGGTCACGGCCGAGCGGGGGGTGGCCGGCGGGCTCCATCTGGAGGTGTCCCCGGATCCCGTCGTCGAGTGCGTCCCGGACGAGGCCGGCTGGGCCTGGCCGCCCGGTGCTCCGGAGCCCCTGTGCGATCCGCGCCTGAACCCGGACCAGGCACATCAGGTGGTGGCCGCCTGGCCGGGCTGATCACCCCGCCGGAGCGGGGCCGGCACGCGCGTCCCGCGGGCGCCGGGCGCGGATCCTCCCGCTCAGCCGCGGCCCGCCGCCTTCACCAGTCGTTCGATGGTGCCCAACGTCCTGGTGGTGGCCGGTACTCCGGTCAGCCGCTCGATCTCGGCGGTCGGGCTTCCCGCGTTGGACTTGGCCTTGCGGATGACGCTCAGCGCGAGGCCCTCGCGGAGTCCGACGATGTCGACGTCGTCCCTGGTGTTCGTCCAGGGCAGCGTCAGCTCGATGGGTCTTCCGCCGTCGAAGAACGTGAAGGTCTTGCGGTACGTGCGGCTGTCCTCATGCCCGTCGAACGGGTTGCTGTCGAGGACGTCGACCAGCAGACCCACGGTGCGGACGACCGCGGCCTCGGAGTAGCCCGCCGCCGACTTCAGGGTCCGGGACGCCTTCTTGACGACGCCCATGGGGTCGTCCGCCTCGAACAGTACGGTGCCGTTCGTCTGAAACGATGTGACCGAGCCGGCTCCCGCGGCGGACAGCGCCGCCTCCAGCGTCGCTCGGTCCGGGCTGCCGGCGTGGCCGAGATTCATGCTCCGGTAGAAGACCACATGGGGTGAAGTCATGCCAGGTGACTCTACAAGGACGTTGTTCTGAATTTAGCTCAACTCGCATGATTCGTAGGTGTGTTGGCGAGAGCGGTGGGGGCCGGTCCCGGGGCCGGCCCGCACCGCGAGGGCCGCTCTCTCAGGCCAGTTTGGCGACGTCCCGGTTCGCCGTGCCGAAGGTGGCCCGGGTGGCGATCGCGCCCACCAGGAGGACGCACGCGCCGATGGCCAGGCCGATGCCGTACCCGTCCACCACGGCCTGGTCGCCACCCGCGTCGGAGCCGGCTGTCACCGCCAGCGAGACGGTGACCAGGGCGGTCAGGCCCACGGCCTGGCCGAGCTGGCCCAGAGTGGTGATGATGCCGGAGCCGAGGCCGGCGTCCTGCATGGAGAGACTGGAGAGCGCGGCCGTCTGGACGGCGGGGAAGGTGACTCCGCCGCCGAAGCCGAGGACCACCATGCCGGGCAGCAGCGACGTCCAGAAGTCGCCGTCGACCGGGACCAGGGCCAGCCACCCCATCCCCACGGCGGCGATGCCGAGCCCCGACGTGATGACGGCACGGGCGCCCAGCTTGGGCATGGCGGTCAGCCCCGCGCGCAGGCCGAGCAGGAACATCAGGCAGTACGGCACCCACGCGAGCCCGTTGGCGAGAGGGCTGTACCCCAGCACGTTCTGCATGTACAGCACCAGCAGGAAGAACATCGCGGCCGTCGCGGCGTTCAGCAAGGAGAGTCCCAGATAACCGGCGGCCCGTACCCGGTTGCGCAGGAACGACAGCGGCATCAGCGGATTGGCGGACTTCTCCTGGAGGACCACGAAGGCGGCCAGGGCGGCGAGTCCTCCGATCAGCGGCAGGGCGACATCGGCACTCGCCACCGGATGGGTGGTGATCTGCAGAATGCCGTGGACCGTCGCCACCATTCCGCCGGTCACCAGAATCGCGCCCACCGGGCCGACGGCGCGCCTGCCGTCCATCGTGCTCTCCCGGCCGTAGACGAACACCAGCACCAGAGGCACGAGGGCCAGCGGCAGGTTGATCCAGAAGATCCAGCGCCAGCTGATCAGATCGGTGAGGACGCCGGACAGCACGACGCCGAGTGTCGCTCCGAGCCCGGAGAGGCCACCCCAGATGGCGAAGGCCTTCTGTGCCTCCCTGGGGTCGGTGAAGGTCAGGGCGATCATGCCGAGGGCGGCCGGAGCCGCGCAGGCCTCGGCCACGCCCTGCACGAACCGGGCCGTCAGCAGCGTCTCCGCGTTGACCGACACCGCTGCCAGGACCGACGCGGCCGCGAACAGGCCGGCCCCGATGGCGAACAGCTTCCGCCGCCCGAACACATCCCCCAGCCGGCCGCCGACGAGCAGCAGCCCGCTGGCCGCCAGCAGATATCCGTTCACGACCCATGTCAGCTGCTGTTCACTGAGCCGGAGGCTGTCCCGGATGGACGGCAGCGCGACATTCACGATGGTGGCGTCGAGGAAGATGATGAACTGCACGGTCGCGAGTACCGCCAATAACTTCCAGCGGCGCGGGTCTGGTTCGGACCGGCCCTGTTCGGCGTTCTCCGCTGCCGCCCCGATGTCTTGTTCAGGCCCAGTCACGGTTCTCTTTCGCCTCCGGATAAGGAATACCGACAAGGAGCGCGCACAAGTCTAGGAACGCCGGTTACGAATCGGTTCAGAGTTCACCGTCCTCATCTTTCTCCGCTCTGACCGTCCGCCCCTAGGGTCGGCGCCACCCGCAGGGGAGGGGACGACATGGACTCGGCAACCGACGCCGAACGGAACGGAACGGCCGTCGACGACGAGGTGTTCACACTGCTGGCAGCCGAGGAGCGGCGTCAGCGCGAGACGTTGCAGCTGGTGGCGGCGGCGTCGACGGCACCCTGGCAGGTGCGGTGGTGCAATGGCTCGGTCCTGACCAACGTGACGGGGGAGGGCTATCCGGGCCGGCGGTACCACTCGGGGTGCGAGGTCTTCGACCGCGTCGAGGAACTGGCCTGCCGACGGGCCCGCGAGGTATTCGGATCCCCGTTCGCCAACGTGCAGCCGCACTCCGGCACCAACGCCAATCTCGCGGCGCTCCGGGCCCTCATGCCCGGGGGCGGGACGGTGCTGTCGATGTCCCTCAAGGCGGGTGGGCATCTTTCCCACGGCGCGCGCTCGTCGATCACCTCCACTCTGTACGGGGCGCGTCACTACGGTGTGACGCCGGACGGCCTCATCGACCCGGACGAGGTGCGGGCGCTGGCGCGGAGATACCGGCCCGCCGTGATCATCTGCGGGGGCAGCGCGTATCCACGCGAGATCGACTTCGCCGCGTTCCGTAAGATCGCGGACGAGACGGATGCCGCGTTGCTGGCCGATGTGTCCCATATCGCGGGACTCGTCGCCGCCGGCCTGCACCCGTCGCCGGTGCCGTACGCACACCTCGTGACCAGCAGCACCTACAAGCAACTGGCGGGCCCGCGGGGAGGCCTGGTGCTCGGCGGTACCGACGTGTCCGACCCGGTGGCGCTGGAGCGGCGGGTGCGCGCCGCGGTCTTCCCCGGCGTCCAGGGCACCCCCGCGCCCAACGCGATCGCGGCGAAGGCGTGGGCGTTCGGTTATGTGGCCACGGCGGAGTTCCACGACGTCTGCCGGCGGATCCTTGAGACGGCCCGGGTCATCGCCGCGGTGTTCACCGCGCGCGGGCTCTCTCTCGTCAGCTCGGGAACGGACAACCACATGGTTCTGGTCGACCTGCGTGGCACGGGAATGACCGGCTGGGTCGCCGAGAAGGCGCTGGAGAGCTGCGGCATCCTCGTCAACCGCAACGCCGTGCCCGGCGACGTACTGCCCGCGGCCGTGTCCGGCGGCCTGCGGATCGGCACGAACGCGCTCGCGGCCCGCGGCGGAGACGCCGGCCTCGCGCGCAGGGCGGCCGAGCTGGTCGCGGACGTCCTGGGGGCCGTGGAGGTCACGGGGGACACGTCGTACACGTTGTCGGACGCGGCCCGTACGGAGGCGCGCCGCCGGATGACCGGGATCTGCGGGGAACTGGACGACCTTCCGGCCGGGGGCGGTCCCGCCACGGCCGGTCTGAAGGAGGCGATGCTGCCGTGACCAGGGAGCGTACGGCCGGGGAGCGGCACGGCACGGACGACGCCCAGGACGTCTTCCCGCTGACGGCCACCCAGGAGGCCTATCTGGTGGGGCGCGACGCCGGGATGGACTACGGCTCGGTCGGCTGCCACGGCTACTGGGAGTGGGAGTCGGCGACCGCGAACCCCCGGGCACTCGCCGCCGCCTGGCGCACGCTGGTGGACCGCCACCCGGCGCTGCGCACGGTGATGTGCCCCGAGGGAGGTCAGCGGGTGCTGGCCGACCCCCCTCCGTGGGAGGTCACCGTCAACGACTTGACCGGGCTGTCTCCCGAGGAGGCGGAGCGGCGCCTCGGGCGCCTGCGCGGCGCCCAGTCGCACAGGCTGTTCGACCCCATGACGTTCCCGCTGTGGGATGTCCAGGTGTCGCTCCTGCCGGACGGGCGGCAGCGCGTCCACTTCAGCCTCGATCTGCTGGTCGCCGACGCGTGGAGCTATTTCCACGTGCTGGTGCCGGAGTTGGCGGCCCTGTACCGGGGCGCGCCGCCGGCCCCCGCACCCGGCGTGACGTTCCGGGACTTCGTCCTGGAGCGCGAGCGCGACGAGGCCACCAGTCCCGCGTGGCGGCGTGCCGAGGAGTACTGGACGAACCGGCTGGAGACGCTGCCTCCCGCTCCGGCACTGCCCGCGTCCGGTTCCGCGGCGGGTGGCGAGACCACCTTCGTGCGCCTGGAGGACGCGCTGGACGCGCGGACGGCGGGCCGCCTCACGCGGCAGGCGGCACACC
Source organism: Streptomyces sp. NPDC039430 (assembly GCF_055639435.1). NCBI lineage: Bacteria > Bacillati > Actinomycetota > Actinomycetes > Kitasatosporales > Streptomycetaceae > Streptomyces > Streptomyces sp. NPDC039430. The sequence continues at coordinate 199,825 of NZ_JBVKAK010000003.1, forward strand.
GGTCGGTCACCCCGACCGCCCTGCTCGCCGCGGTGTTCGCCGAGGTGCTGCGCGCCTGGGGAAGCGGCCGTGACTTCGTCGTCAACGTCCCTGTGTTCCCGGCTGTCCGTGCCGGGGACGCGTACAGCGGCGTGGTGGGCGACTTCACCAGCACCGTGCTGCTGGAGATGCGCGGCGACGGCGCGACGTTCGCCGCACGCGCGCGGCGGGCCCAGCGCCAACTGTGGGAGGACCTGCCGCACAGCGACTTCAGCGGGATCCATGTCGCCCGTAAGCTGGCCCTCCTCCGCGGGCGGACCGAAGTCGGCTTTCCGGTCGTGCTGACCAGTCTGCTGGGGCAGCCTCCGCAGGAGTTCCACACCGCGCTGGGCGAGGCCGTCCACACGAGTACGCAGACCCCGCAGGTGAGCCTGGACTTCCAGGTCGCGGAGGTCGGCGGGGAGCTCCACTGGAGCTGGGACCACCGGCTCTCCGCCTTTCCCCCCGGCATGATCTCCGCCATGTTCGGTGCCTTCGGCCGGCTGATGCGGCGACTGGTCGACGACCCCGGGGCATGGGAGTGCGAGCGGTTCGACCTGATCCCCGCGGAGCAGCTCGAACGACGCCGGACCATGAACGACACCGACGGCCCGGTTCCCCGACTGCCGCTCACCCGGGCCCTGCTGGACGGCGCGCGCGAGCACCCCGGCCACGCCGCTCTCATCGCCGCGGACGGCTCCGTCGTGACCCGGGGTGAGCTGGCCGAGCAGGTACTCCGGGCGGCCGCGGGGATCGTCGAACTCGCCCCACCCGGCGCCCCGGTGGCCGTGCTTCTGCCCAAGAGCCGGCAGCAGATACTCGCCGCGCACGCCGTCGCCGTCGCCGGGCCTGCCTATCTCCCGCTCGACGCCGAGCAGCCCGACGCGCGACTGCGGGCGGTGCTGCACGACGCCGAGGTCGCGCTGATCATCACCGACCGGTCACTCGAACGGCGTGCGCGGGACCTCGGTACGAAGACGGTCGTACGGCTGGACGAACTCCTCACCCACGAGCCGGTCGAACGAGGCAGGTCGACGGTCGACGACGACGCGTATGTCATCTACACCTCCGGCTCCACCGGGAAGCCCAAGGGCCTCGTCGTACCGCACAAAGGGGCGGCGAACGCGTTCGCCCACATGAACGAACAGCTGCGGGTCTCCTCCCGGGACAGGGTGCTCGCGGTCTCCGGTTTCCACTTCGATCTCTCGGTGTACGACGTTTTCGGCATGTTCATGGCGGGTGGCTCGGTGGTGATGCCGGACGCGGACCGCGGTGTGGATCCCGGCCACTGGCTGGAGCTCGTCGAGTCGCGGGGTGTCACGGTCTGGAACTCCGCGCCGGCGCTGTTCGAACTGCTGGTCGACCATGCCGAGCAGCGTCGGCGGACGCTGGAAGGGCTGCGCGCCGTGGTGCTCGCCGGTGACTGGATTCCCGTCGACCTTCCGGCGCGCGCCGAGAAGGTGTTCCCGGGCATCTCGGTCGTGGCGTCCGGCGGCCCCGCCGAGACGTGTGTGTGGTCGATCATCAACCCGCTCCCCGCGGGGTACGTCTGCGACGGCCCGTCGATCCCCTACGGCGTCCCGATGCGCAACCAGCGGTACTACATCGTCGACGCCGAGGGACATGAGGTCCCGGACTGGGTCACCGGCGAGATGTGCGTGGAGAGCGAGGTCGGGCTGGCCCGCGGATACATCGGGGAGGAGTCGAGCACGGCCTTCAGGCCACGCGCCGGCTCCGGCCGGCGGGCGTACTGGACCGGCGACCTCGGGCGCCGACGGCCCGAGGGCACCATCGAGTTCATGGGGAGATCCGATCTCCAAGTCAAGATCAACGGGGTTCGGGTGGAGATCGCGGAGGTCGAGGCCGCGTTGCGCCGGCACGCCGCGGTCAAGGACGCGGTCGTCGTCCCGCGACAGGTCGGAGGAGGGAAGCGGCTGGTCGGTCATGTTGTCGCCGAGCCGGAGGGCCGCGTCTCGGTACCGGAACTGCTGAACCATGTCGCCGCCCGCGTGCCACGGGTGGCGGTGCCGGCCGCGATCGAAATCCTGGAGGCGTTCCCTCTGAACGCCAACGGGAAAGTGGACCGACTGGCACTGGCCTCGCGTGTCCTGCCCATCGGATCGTCCCGTGCGCGGGAAGTCTCCGGGCCCGTGGAGTCGGTGCTCGCCATGCTCTGGACGGAGACCCTCGGCCTTGCCGGGGCGGTCGACCCGGAGACGAGCTTCTTCTCCCTGGGCGGTACGTCGCTGCAGGCGGCCCGGATGACGACGCGCCTCGGAGCGCTCCTCGACGTGGACGTGAGCGCCAGGCTCGTCTTCGCCCACCCCACGGTTCGAGAGCAGGCGACGGCTCTCGCCCTCGGCGAGCCAGGACCGCGGGTCCTCGCGACCTGCCGGGCCATTCTCGATTGCTGAGTCCGAGCGCCGCGAGGCGGTACTCGACGCGGTCGCCCGCCGCCCCGCGGCCGTGCCGCGCCGCTACGCGAAGACCGCGCTCTTTCCCGTATGTCGTGCGCCATAACGACCTTCGCCGGCCACACGCGCACCGGTCTCGATATGAGACCGGACCGGCGCTCCGGATCCCGCGTGACTCAGATGTGCTCCGTCCGTCGGCGATCCGCGTACGTCCGGTCGGCCTGACGTGGTAGAGCGGATGTGGAAGGTCCGCCGCCCGGCGGACGGAGGCTTCCATGTCTGTGATCGAGAAACGGAGCCGGAATTGATAGCCCCCTCTCCCCAGGACGGCGGTCCCGAGCGTCTGGGCAGCGTGATCGGCCTGTTCTGGATAGAGCAGGACAGGGTGTGCCTGGGCGCGCCTCCAGGCGATGAGGACCCCGGCGTGTTCCTCTCGCCGACCAGAGTTTCGGTCGGCGAAGGTACCGGCCAACAGGCTTGGCTCTGGGATGACGTGACGGATCTACAGATTCTCGACGTGCCGGTCCGTTCGACCGCCGCACGGTGGGCGACGCGGGTGGTGAGCGTCGTCGCCGCGGCGCTGAACGCCTGGGGGCCAGACGGTCCGTCGATGATGACCGCGGTGGTGTACACCCAGGACCGGCGTGTCGAGACACCCGTCTTCTCCGCCGCGGCCACCGCGTACACACAGCGGGAGGTCGATCTCTCGCTCGGTCTGCTCTCCCACTTCGTGCGCGGCAGCGCCGCGCCCTCCCTGCTGACCCAGTGGTGGGAGGAGAACAGACCGACAGAAGTCCTGCGTTCACGCGACCGGGAAGCCGTGCTCGAAAGCTGGCTGACTCCCCTGATGTGACCCCACCGGGATCACCGCGAACCCGCCCCGGGGCAGACGGCTGAGCGGGTGCGGGTTCCTGCGGGTCCACCCGTATCTGCCGCAGCGGCCAGGCCCGCACCCGTTCCCTCGACGCCAGGGCGGGCCGGGCCGTCCGCGGGCGGCTGACCCCGGTGGGAGAGCGCCGAGTTCGGGACAGCTACCGCTCCCGGACGGCGTAGGTCACATGCGTCACCTTCGGGGAGGGCTCCGCGCGGATCTGCTCCAGGGCCACGCGGCCGGCGTCCACGCCCTCGAACAGGCGGATACCGGAGCCGAACAGCACGGGTGAGAGCGCGATCGAGAACTCGTCGATCAGGCCGGCGTTCAGGTACTCCAGGATCGTCGCGCCGCCGCCCGCGATACGGACGTCCCGGCCGCCGGCGGCCTCGCGGGCCTGGTCGAGGGCGGACTCGATGCCGTCGTCGACGAAGTGGAACGTGGTCCCGCCCGGCCGCTCCCAGGGGTCACGCTCGGTGTGCGTCACGACGAAGACCGGCGTGTGGAACGGCGCCTCCCGCGGCCACATCCGCTCCCCGGCGTCGAACATGCGCTTACCCATCACGCTCGCGCCGGTGCGCTCGAACGTCTCCCGCACGATGTCGTTGTCGCGCCCTTCCTCGCCGCCCTCGCCCAGCTTCAGGTTCTCCCGGAAGAACCGCTGCGGGAATATCCACCGCTGCAGCTCCATCCACTGCTGCCCCATCAATTCCTCGGAGGACTCGGGCGCGATGAAACCGTCCAGCGACATCGACACGCTGAAGAACACCTTCCCGGCCATCAGCCCTCCGCTCCCTTCCGGACGATCTCGGTGACGTACGCGGCCAGGTTGCCCAGGGTCTGCCGGCCGCCCTCGATCGCGTGGTACCTCTCGACCGCCTCGTCGCGCACCTCCTTGGTGGGGAACACCGTGCGCATCTCGATCCGGGTCGCCGCGCCGTCGGGCTCGAACGTGATGACCGACTCGAAGGCGTTCAGGTCGTCGCGGGTCTCACCGTGGAGCATCGCGATCCGTTCCGGCGGGGTGAGCGCGGTCCAGGTGATCCACTCCTGGTAGTCCGTCCCGTCCGGTCCGTGCATCACGAAGTCCCACTCTCCGCCGACGCGGAACGCGAACGCCCGCGTGGTGGTGGTGAACCCTTCCGGTCCCCACCACCGCGACAGGTGCCGGACGTCGGTGAACGCCTCGAACACGAGCTCCCGCGGGGCGTCGATGATCCGGGAGGTGACGATCTCTCGGTCGGCTGTCGCCGACCGCGCCGGCGTTCCTCTTCCTGTCGTGCTCATCAGTTACTCCGCTTTCCTTGTCTGCTTCAGGTCCTGCACGTAGGCGTCCAGTCGGTCGAAGCTCTCGTTCCAGAACTGCTCGAAACCGCCGGTCCACTCGTGGACGGGCCGCAGCCCGCCGGCGTCGAGGCCGTACAGGCGCCGCTTGCCCGCCTTGCGATCGGACACCAGCCCGACCTCCCGGAGCACCCGCAGGTGTTTGGACGCCCCCGGCTGGGTCATCCCCAGCTCCTGGGCCAACTCGGTCACCGACCGCTCACCCGCCCGCAGCAGTACCAGGATTTCCCGGCGCTGCGGCTCGGCGATCGCGTTGAAGACGTCCGACGTCGTCGCTGCTCGTGCCATGGGGCAATCGTATGCCGATATGGGCATGCGTCAAGGGGGGGGCCACTGAGCGGCCGCGGCGGAGCGACGGCTACCGCGTCCCGGCGAGTGGACGAGACCGGACACTCACCCGGTAGCGGAAGCGGCCCGGGGCGGCCCGGGGCGGCCCGGGGGAGAAGGAGCCGCGGCAGCCCGGGGCCGTGCCTCCTACGTCGCGAGCCAGTGGTCGACGCGCGCCAGGACCGGCGGCAGCACACGCGGGGAGAGGCTCTCCTTGCCCTGTACCGGGTCCGGTTCCGCGTGCGGTGCGCACTCGGTGCGCCGGGCCGGGGTTCTTCCGTGCAGCAGGTAGTCCTCGATGATCGCGGTGACGCAGGCGTTGCCGCCGCCCGACACCCCGTGCGTGCCGGCGTCCCGTTCGGTCACCAGGGCCGAACCGGCCAGCCGCTTGTGCAGTTCCACCGCGCCCTCGTACGGCGTCGCCGCGTCCCGCTCCGCGGCCAGGATCAGCGTCGGGGGCAACTGGCCCGGCAGGGTGCGGACTTCGGCCGGTCGCTGCCGGGGAGCGGTCCAGTAGGCGCACGGCAGATTCATCCAGACGTTGTCCCAGGTCTCGAACGGCGCGTGCCGCGCCAGCGCGGTGTTGTCGCGGTCCCACACCGCGAAGTCCGTGGGCCAGGGCGCGTCACCGCACTCGACCGCGGTATAGACCGCGGTGGCGTTCTCGCTCTCCGCCGCGGCGGCCGGACGGGGCGCGGCCTGTGCGATCAGCGGCTGCTGATTGCCCTTCAGATACTCGGAGAGGGCCGAGGCGCGCGACGGCCAGTAGTCGTCGTAGTAGCCCGCCCCGAGCATCGCCGCCTGGAGCTGCCCGGGTCCGACCTTCCCGCCGGCCGGCTTGTGCGCGACCCCGGCGCGTACCTTCTCGTAACTCCGCCGCACCGCTTCGGCGTCGGTGCCCAGGTGGTACGTCGCGTCGTGCTTGGCCACCCAGGTACGGAAGTCCGACCAGCGCCGCTCGAAGGCTGCCGACTGGTCGAGGTTGTTGCGGTACCAGATCTGTTCGGGGTCCGGGTTCACGGCGGAGTCGAAGACCATCCGGGCCACGTGCGAGGGGAAGAGCGTCGCGTAGAGCGCGCCGAAGTAGGTGCCGTACGAGGCGCCCATGAAGGTCAGCTTCTGCTCCCCGAGCGCCGCGCGCAGCACATCCAGATCGCGGGCGTTGTTCAGCGAGGTGTAGTGGGGGAGCGCGGAGCCGGCGCCGCGGGCGCAGCCCCGCGCGTACGCCTTGGCCTCGGCGATCCGCTCCCGTTTGTACGACGCGGAGGGATGGACGGGGGCCTGCGTCGGGGCCTTGCCGAAGTCCGCCGGATTCTCGCAGGAGAGCGGGGCGGAACGGCCCACTCCGCGCGGTGCGTAGCCGATGAGGTCGTATGCCTCGGCGACCCGCTTCCAGTGCGGCACCTCGGCGGCCATCGGGAAGTACATGCCGGAGGCGCCGGGGCCGCCCGGGTTGAAGACGAGCGCGCCCTGCCGCCGCTCCGCACCCCCGGTCGCGGGCACACGGCTCACGGTGAGGCTGATCGTCCGGCCGTCGGGCTCGGCGTAGTCGAGCGGGACCTCGACCGTGCCGCAGACGATGGGGGCGGGCAGCCGCTCCGCCTTGGGGCAGGCGCCGAAGGTGATGCCGGTGGTGGCGGCGCGCCGGGCGGCGCGGACGACACCACGGCCCGCGTCGGCGGTGGCGCCGGTCATGGCGTGCCCGCCGGGGGCGACCGCGGTGGCACCGCGGGTGGTGTGAGCGCCGGTGGCGTCGGCGCCGTCCGCGGGGGCGGCGACGAGGGCCGACAGGACCACGGAGCCGAGGGTGGTCAGCGCCCCGTATTTCGCTACTGCTCTCATCGCGTTCCCTTCCGTGCGTACGGATCGGAGGGTGATCCGCAGACAGAGGGTCAGCAGCGCGACGGAGGCGGACAAGCATCCGTGCGCGGTGTCGGCCGCAATGACCCCGATGCGTCGTACGGCCACTCCGAAGGGTCTGAGGAGTGGCCGTACGGGACGGGATGTGCCGCGCGGACCTCGGAAATCCCGGTCCTCACGTGCCTCCGCCGCCACCCCCGCAGCCTCCGCCTCCGCCGCCGCAACCGCTGCCGCCTCCGCCCCCGTCCCCGCCGGAACCGCCGGAGCCTCCGCCTCCGCAGGAGCTCGCGCCACAGCCCGACCCCGAACCCCCGCATCCCGTACCCGACCCGGGATCGGCGCCCGAGCACCAGGCCACCGCCCCGGCGGACATATGCGCCGCGGGCGCGAAGTCACGCCCGGGGCGCAGGCGCGCGGCGGTGCGCAACCGCTCCCGCAGTTCCGGGTCCGGCACCCCCGCCACCCCGTGCGCCGCGACCTGGTGCGCCGCCGAGGCGTCGGTGTGCGCGAGCCCCGCGACGAAGCCGCGCAGCGCCCGCCGCCCCGCTCCGGTGATCCGCCGCCCGGCGAAGGCCGCGCAGACGAATCCCGTGATCGTCCCCGCGAACAGGACCGGCAGCAGGGCGAACGCCCACATCCCGCCGGGACCGGAGCCGGAGGAGCCGAAGGTCGCCAGCGCGCCCGCGATGAACGACGCGGGCAGGGCGATGAAGCACAGCACCCCCTGAACGGCGCCCCAGGTACGCCACGGGCGCGTCCGCGCGCGGGGTGCCACCAGCCCGCGTGCCGCGAGCGCGTCGCCGGCCTGCTGTACGGCCGGGGCGCGCATCACCGCGAGGCGCAGCGCGTGCAGGGCGCCGGTGGGCGCCATGGCGTGTTCCTGGAGCACGGCCTGCTCCACCGGGTGATGGGCGACGGGCCGGAGGACGGCGACGATGCCGGGACCGCCGATGGCCAGCCGCCCGTCCGCCCGCATCCCGGCCAGCGCGGCGTCCACGACCCTGCCGGGACCGCCGCCGAGGAACGCGGCCTCCCACACGTCATGGACGGCGGGAGTGCCCGTCACCCCGCCGCGCGAGCGGATCACCCCGGCGATCAGCAGGACGGACGAGACGGCGACCGCGAGAGGGACCGCGGTGAGGAGGAACGTCGTCATCGCCCCTCACCTCCCGGCCAGCGCGGCGCGGGCCACGCGGAGGAGACGGGTCGCCCGGCGCGGTGGCCGCGAGGCGGCCCGCTCACGCCACCAGAGAGTCAGCCGCCGGCGGGCGGCGGAGTCCTCGGGGCGTCTCTCGATCAGCAGGCTCTCGGCGAAGTCGAGCGCGTCGCGGCGGTATCCGCCGCGCATGGGCGTGTGCGCGGCGTACGCGAGGAACGCCGGGCGGAAGCCCTTGCCGAGGATCTCCGGAAGCTCGGGCGCGACCTTGGCGACGACCCCGGCGCGTTTGGCGGCGAGGGCGCGGCTCTGGACGCGCAGCCGGCGCGGATCGAACCCCTCGGGTGCGGGTGTACCGGCGACCAGCGAGGAGAGCAGGGCGGCCTCGCTGAGCGCCAGTCGCCCCCGGGCGGCGTCGGTGCCGCTCGCCCCCCGCTCCTCCGTACGCACCGCTTCCGCTTCCGCTTCTGCTTTCGTTGCCGCTTCCGCTTCTGTTCCCGTTCCCGTTCCCGTTCCCGTTCCCGTTCCTGCTTCCGCCGTCGCCGGGCGCGGAGGGGCGACGGCCGCCGCGGCCGTGATCGTCTCCCGGATCGTGGTGAGTTCACCGGCCAGCTCCGCCGCGGGCGGGAAGTCGTCGTCCCGTTCCAGCAGGACGCCCGGCGGGGCGACCCGCGCGCGCAGCCCGGCCAGTACGTCCAGTACGGGCGCGGTGACCGGGTGCGCGTGGGTGTCGTGCCAGACGCCGTCGCGTTCGACACCGCCCGCGACATGGACGTACGCGATGGCCTCGACCGGCAGTTCGTCCAGGGCCTTCGCCGGGTCCTCGCCCCGGTTCACGTGGTTGGTGTGCAGATTGGCGACGTCGATCAGCAGCCGTACGCCCGTGCGCTCGACCAGCTCCGCGAGGAACTGTCCCTCGCTCATCTCCTCGTCGGGCCAGCTGATCAGCGCGGCGATGTTCTCCACGGCGAGCGGCACGGGCAGTGAGTCCTGGGCGACGCGTATGTTCTCGCAGAGCACGCGCAGGGCGTCCCGGGTGCGCGGGACCGGCAGCAGATGACCGGCTTCCAGGACAGGCGACGCGGTGAGCGCCCCGCCGGCCCGTACGAACGCGATGTGCTCGGTGACCAGCGGCGAGCCCAGGGCCTCGGCGCGCTCCGCGAGATCCGCGAGCCGCCGCGCGTCCGGGCGGTCCGCGCCGCCGAGGCCGAGCGAGACCCCGTGCGGTACGACGGTGACGCCGCGTTCCCGCAGCCGTACCAGCGAATCGGGCAGATGGCCGGGGCAGACGTTCTCCGCGACGGCCTCGACCCAGTCGACACCGGACAGCGCCTCGACCGTGTCCGCGATCTCCGGGCGCCAGCCGATGCCGATCCCCAGCTGTGGTGTGTCGTTCATGGCTCCCCCTCCTCGGTGTCCGAGGTCGTCCCCCGTCCGCCGTCCGCGACGGGCGCGGTGCAGAGGTGATGACCCCGCGGCGCGCCGGTGAATCCGCAGAGGGGGACGTTCAGAGGATGATTTGAGGTTCCACGGCGGCGGCCGGGGTCTCACACGCGGACGGGTTTCTACGGATCGGTCCCCGGCGCCGGCCGGTTCGTGTTGATCGCCGTCGGAGCGCCCGGCTGGGTGGAGGGCCGGGAGGTGAAGGTGTCGTTGCCGGTGGGCGCCACGGCGTCCGGCGCGGGCGGCAGATTGCCGTTCGGGGGCGGCGGTCCGGTCGGACTGGCCGTCAAGGTGCCGGCCGCCTCGTTGGCGAGAGCGTCGAAGTCGACCCTGCCGGTGGCCTCCAGCATGGTGATGTGGTCCAGGACCGTCTGGTTGGCGTCACTCGCCAGCTGCCGTATCAGCGTGTTTCTTGTGGTGTGCCGGACCTGCGCGATCACCGCGAAGACCTTGCCGTGGGCGTTGCGCAGCAGATTGGCGAACTTCCGCTCGTACTCCTGGCCGGTGGCCGCCGACAACTCCCTGAGCCAGCCCTGCTGTTGCTCGTTCGGCTGGTTCGGCAGCTCGACCCCGAGCTTCGCCGCGACATCGCGGGCCCGTTTGTCGAGATCGGTGTGGCCGACGACCAGATGGTCACCGCAGTCCTTGATCGCCTGGCTGGGGGCGCGTTCGATGGCCTGCTGCCCGGCCGGCAGCTCCCACAGTCCCGCCAGCCGCACCTTCACCAGGAGGTCGCGGTCCGTCGCGGAGAGCGGGCCCCACTGGGTGGCCACACTGGACGCGTTGAGGTTCGCCTGACCGGTACCGGAACGGTCGGCGTACGACCAGACGGGGAAGGCCAGGGCCCCGATCGTGACGACCAGTGCCGCGATGATGAGCGCCGTACCGTTGATGCGTCGCAACAATGTGCTGCCTCCCGAACCGAATTCCGACACCGCCAGAACCGACCGCCAGAACCGACCGCCCTGACCGACCGCCGACCGGCCGGCCGGCCCGCCTCGCGGTACTGGGAGTTACGTACGGTCCGGCCGGAGCGTTCAGCTCCGCGGCGCCGGATGATCAGCGACTCGCCCTCGTCAGCGCTCCCATCCCTTCCCGGGCGCTCCGTTCCCTTCCCTCCGGCGTGGCGCGTGGCGGCGGTGCCAGGGGGGAAGACTGGCTGCCGGACACCGAGCCCATGCGGGCAAGGCCGGGACAACGGGGGAACGTGATGGGCACGACGACATCGGCACGCGGGCCGCGGACAGGGCGTTCGTATCGGTGGGGGACGGGCCTCGTACTCGCCGCGCTGGCCACCCTGACGGTGGCCGGCTGCGGCAGCCCGGACGAGGCCGACGAGGCGGCCTCACCCGATCGGCAGACCTCGAAGTCCCCTTCCGCGCAGCCCTCTTCGGCGCAGCCGTCCCCCGCGCGGCCGTCGGCGGAACCGTCGGTTTCGGCGGCGGACGGGCGTGACGTCGGCGCCTGTGCGGACGGCGACTGCGAGATCGCGGTGACCGAGCCCGTGACGTTCCGGTTCAAGGGCCCGGCCGGCCAGGCGACCCTGTCCGTGACCGAGGTCGGCCCGGACAAGGTCGCATACACGGTGAAGTCGGCCAACGGCGAGTCCAAGGGCGGGGCGACCGGCCCGGGACAAGGCTGCGTCACGGTCCTGCGCGACAACGGGAGCGGCAACTCCTGCGGCGGTCTGGGGGACGCCGCCCGGCCGAGTCCCCAGCCGCGTGCGGTGGTGATCCAGGCGGCGACAGGCGAGGACGGTACGGCGGTCCTCCACCTCGTGTCCGGCTGACAGCACGGGCGCCCGACGCCGGAGCGGACCTGCCGGTCGGCCGAGGGCACGGCATACCGGCACGGCGTACGGGCATGGCACGCGGGTACGGCGTAACGGCCTGGAGTCCGCTCACCTCTCCCGCTCGCGCGGGAGAGGGCAGAAGCGGCTGCCCCCTTCGGCCACAACCGTCTTCCCGGGCGCGATCTCGGTGAATCCGGCGTCATGGACCACCGGCAGTCCACTGGCGGTGAGTTCACGCCAGCGCGCGGCGCCCGAGGTACGCACGGAGAGCGGGAAGCCGGCCTCGCGCCACGCCTTGCGTTCCGTGTCCGACAGCTCCCACCAGGCGAGTTGGGCGCCGTGCCCGGCCTGGGCCATGGACTTGCCCGCCGACATGGCCAGCTCGGGGCTGAACCAGAGCACGGGCAGCTCCGGGTCCGGTGCGGGCGGTGCCTCGGGGTCGTCCAGCTCGGTGCCGGAGACCTGGAGCTTGGCCAGTTCCTTGGGCCAGCCGTCGAGCGGGACGGGCGGGAAGACCCGTACCTCGGCGGTGGAGGACGTCTCCGTCGTGGGCCCCGTGCCCAGGACCGTGATCCCGGGGAGCGCGGAGGCGCGGCGCCATTCCGCGCCGCGCGCCCTCCGTACCACCTTGCGGATCCGGGCGTCCTGCCACTCCCGTACGGCCCTCGCCCACTCGCCCTCGCCCTCCGACCGCTCGTCGGAGAGCATGAGGAGCACCGCGCGGGCGGCCGTCTCCAGGGCGTCGGTACGGGCGGGCGGCGCGGCCTTCTCGATCCGGACCACCAGCGGCAGTACGAACTGGGGAGCCTCGTCGCGCGAGGTCCGGTCGGGTACGTGGTCGCCGCGGTCGCTGATGTCACTGCTCACGGGTCCAGTCTGCCAGCAGCGCGGGTCCCGCCTTCCTGGGCTCCTGGGCACACCCTTCTTGGCGGAACAGGCGCGTCCGGGTGACTATGCACGGCATGAAGAGCGATCTCTTTTCCGACGAGTACCTGGCGCAGCCGGCCACCGCCCCCGGGATGACGCTGCAGAACACCAAGTCGATCAAGTACGCCGTCCACGGCGAGATGTACGCACGGCAGGGATCCATGATCGCCTTCCGCGGCAGCCTCCAGTTCGAGCGCAAGGGCCAGGGCATCGGCGGCCTGCTCAAGCGTGCCGTCACGGGCGAGGGCCTGCCGCTGATGACCGTCAGCGGCCAGGGGGAGGCGTGGTTCGCGCAGGAAGCGGCCAACTGCTTCATCGTCGATATCGAGCAGGGCGACGCGCTCACCATCAACGGCCGCAACGTGCTCTGTTTCGATCCGACCCTCTCGTACGAGATCAAGACGGTGAAGGGCGCCGGGATGACCGGCGGCGGGCTCTTCAACAGCCTCTTCACCGGCCACGGGAAGCTCGGCGTCATATGCGAGGGCAACCCCATCGTGATCCCCGTCACGGGCCAGGCCCCGGTGTACGTCGACACCGACGCGGTCGTCGGGTGGAGCGCGCAGCTCTCCACCTCGCTGCACCGCTCGCAGTCCGTCGGCTCGATGATCCGCGGCGGCTCGGGCGAGGCCGTCCAGCTGATGCTCCAGGGCGACGGCTTCGTCATCGTCCGGCCCAGCGAGGGCACCCCGCAGAAGGCCGCCGCGCACTGACCGGGCCCGGCCGCTCCATGGTGATGAATCCGCGAGGCGTGGGCCGTCGTTACGGCCTCCGCGGCCCCTGGGTGGTGCGTGGGATCGATCGCGATCTGGCCGCGGGCACTCTGGTACGTGTCGAAGGCGCCAACGGCAGCGGGAAGTCCACCCTGCTGCGACTGCTCGCCGGTATCGGCACACCGACCGAGGGCCGGCTCACCGGCCGCCCGCGTACCGCCTGCGTACCCGAGCGCTTCCCCGTCTCGCCGCCGTTCACGGCCGGTGCCTATCTGGTGCGTCTGGGCCGGATCCACGGACTGCGGGGCACGGTCGCCGAGGCCCGCGCCGCCGAGTGGCTGGAGCGGTTCGGAGCGGCGGGACACTCCCGTACCCCCATGTCCCAGCTGTCCAAGGGGACCAGCCAGAAGGTCGCGGTCGCGCAGGCGCTGCTGGCGCACCCCGAGCTGCTGGTGCTCGACGAGGCATGGACCGGGCTCGACGCGTCGGCCCGTACGGAACTGGACCGGGCGGTCGCCGGACGCGTCGCGGCGGGCGGCACCGTCGTGTTCGTCGACCACGACCCGCGGCGGCTCACAGGGGTCGCGGACGACGTGTACGCGGTCGTGCGGGTGCCGGGGCTGCCCTTCACCGCCGCTGTGCTGCTGGCCGCGGCGGCGGGCGCGGTGGCCTGTGTGGTCGCGAAGCGGCGGAGCTGAGTACGCTCGCCGGCATGACGGAGGACGCGGTGACAGACATGACGGAGGACGCCGTGACAGACGTGACCGAAGACGCGGCGGACGACGTGACGGACGACATCGCGGAAGCCCGCGGGAGGGCGGAGGAGGTCGCGTACGCGGACTGCGTCCTGTGCGCGAAGCCGACCGAGTATCCGGAAACGGTCAAGGGCGCGACGCTCTGTCCCGTATGCGAGTGGCAGGAGGCACAGCGGACGGCGTGTTCGGGCTGACCGCCTTCCCGCCCTCCGCCCTCCGTCTCGTCCGCCGCCCGTCTCGTCAGCCGTCAGCCGTCCCCCGGTCGAGCCGTCCTCGGGTCGAGCCGTCCCCGGGCCGCGCCGTCCCCGGGCTGTACGCACCCCCCGGCCACGCCCGGTCGGTCAGTGGCTCATCAGCTCGGAGACCTTGACGAACCGGTAGCCCTGCTTCCGTAGCTCGGGGACGATCTGCTCCACGGCCTCCTCCGTGGCCGGCGCCGCGCTGCGCGTGCAGTGCATCACCACCAGCGACCCCGGCTTCACCCCCTCAAGCACCTGCTGCGCGACCGCCTCCGCGTCCGTGGCGAAGGCGTCACCGCTGACGACGTCCCACTGGACGGCGGTCACCTTGGAGGGCGCCAGCGCACGCAGTGCCGCGTCGTCGTAGCAGCCGCCGGGGAAGCGGAAGTACGGCACCACATTGCGCGCCCCCGCCTCCTGGAACGCGGTGAACGCCCGCTGCACGTCGTCGTTCATCTTCGTCTCGGCGACCCTCGGCAGCCCGTAGCAGTCGGCCGTGAAGGCGTGGTGGCTGTAGGAGTGGTTGGCGATCTCGAAGATCGGGTCCTCGCCGATCTCCTTCGCCTGTGTCGGGTACTCCTCGGCCCAGCGGCCCGTCATGAAGACCGTCGAGGGCACCTCCAGCCTGCGCAGCAGGGCGATCAGCGAAGGGTTGTCGAACCGCTCGCCGCGCGCCGCCCGGGTTCCCTGATCGGCCGTCATATCGGCGTCGAAGGTGAGTGCCACGGTCTTGCCCGCGGCCGGGTCCCCCCGCTTGAAGACCGGGGTCAGCCCGCCGGGGCCGGGCGGCAGGGTCGGTGGCGCCTTCACCGCCCCGGGAGCGGAGGTCGCGGCGGCGCGCGTGCCGGCGGAGCCGGAGGTCACGGTTTTGCCGGCGCCGTCGGCGCAGCCGGCGAGCGCGGCGCCCAGAACGGCGACGGTGGCGAGAATGCGTACATATGTGGTCACTCACGGAAAATATATGATGATCCACCCGGAATGGTCGTACGGCACTCGCCCCCGCCGAAGTCGCCCCGTACGGTCAGGCCCCACGTGGCGGAGACGCCCGGCGGCACGGCGATCACGGTCACGCCCGGCGGCACCGTGTGTCCGGGATCAGCCCGTCGCCAGCAACTGCCGACGGCTCTCCTCGACGTCGAAGTCGGCCTCCGGATACGCCGGATTCAGCGCCTCCAGGTGTTCGAGCAACAGCGTGCTGATCGCCCAGTTGCGGTACCACTTGCGGTCCGCCGGGACGAGGTACCAGGGGGCCGCCGCCGTCGAGCAGCGGTGCAGCGCCAGCTCGTAGGCCTCCTGGTAGGCGGGCCACAGCGCGCGGTCCTCGATGTCGGACGGGCTGAACTTCCAGTGCTTGTCCGGGTTGTCGAGCCGGGCCAGCAGGCGGTCGTGCTGCTCCTCGCGGCCGAGGTGGAGGAAGACCTTCACGATGATCACGCCGTTGTCGGCGAGGCCCTGTTCGAAGCGGTTGATCTGGCCGTAGCGGCGGCCCAGATCGCGGCGGGGGACCAGTTCCCGTACGCGGGCGATCAGGACGTCCTCGTACTGTGAACGGTCGAAGATCCCGATCTCGCCCGGCTCGGGGAGCGCCCGTCTGACACGCCACAGGAAGGGGTGGCTCCGCTCCTCCGGGGTCGGGGTCTTGAAGGCCCTGATCCGGCAGCCCGCCGGGTTGAAATGGCCGATCACATGTTTGATCGTGCCGCCCTTGCCGCTGGTGTCCATGCCCTGGAGGATCAGCAGCACCCGGCGTCGGTCGGTCGCCGTGCTGGCCGCGTACAGCCGTTCCTGGAGACCTGCCAGGCGCTCCGCCAGCGGGGGGACGGCGGCGAGCGCCGCCGCCTTGTCCGGGGGGCCGCCCGGGGTGGCACGGGAGTCGTACGAGGAGAGGTCGACGGGCTCGCCCTCGGGGATGCGCAGCAGCTCACGGAGCGCCGGTGGTGGCTGTCGCCGCTTCCCGGCTTTCCCGTCCTTCTTGTCCTTCTTGGCCACTGCGCACCCCTCAGGTCGGCTCCTCAGGCTGCTTAGAGGGTGCGTCGGATCGGGGCGTTCTGCGACCGCTGACGCCGCCGGGGAGTACTACTCGTGCCAGGGGCCGGTCACCGCGAAGGTCGTGCCCGGCGTATAGCAGTTCACGTACATCGTCGCGCCGTCCGGCGAGAAGGTGACGCCCGCGAACTCGCCCCACTCGGGCTCCTCCGCGGTGCCGATGTTCTGGGCGCCTCTGGCCAGCGCGTACACCTCGCCCCGGCGGGTCACGCCGAACACATGCTGGGCGCCTCCGCCGTCCTCGCACACCATCAGGCCCCCGCTCGGCGCGAGGCAGATGTTGTCGGGGGACTCGCCGGGCAGCTGGATGTCCGTGCCGGGTCCGAAGACGATCACCAGCGTGAGCCGGCGCCGCTTCGGCTCGTACTTCCACACCTGTCCGTAGTGGTCCGCCGCCGAGCCCTCCGCGCTGCGCGCGAAGCTCGACACGAAGTGGACCGCGCGCTCGCCCCAGTAGCAGCCCTCCAGCTTCTGCGCGTGGGTGATGCCCTCGGGGCCGAAGTCCTGGAGCCGGATCGGGGTCTCGCGCGCCAGCGGGTCGGGTACGGGGACCCACTCCACCCGGTCGAAGGAGGTGCCCGGCTCCTGGACGGCCGACAGATCGGGCACCCCGGGCACCCGCATGGCCTCCAGGTCGCCGCCCGCGCGCAGCGATCCCGTCCCGCCGTGCGGCTTCCGGGGCAGGAAGCGGTAGAAGAGCCCGAACGGCCGCTCGAACGCGTCCTCCGTCTCGTACACGATGCCCGTGCCGGGATCGATCGCGATCGCCTCGTGCTGGAAGCGGCCCATGGCGGTCAGCGGTACGGCGCCCGTGCGGCGCGGATCGGCGCCGTCGACCTCGAAGATGAAGCCGTGGTCCTTGGTGTAGCCGTTGGTGCCGGCTCTGTCCTCGGTCTCCTCGCAGGTGAGCCAGGTACCCCAAGGAGTGGGGCCGCCCGCGCAGTTGACGGCGGTTCCGGCGATGGCGACACGTTCGCCGAGGACGTTGTCGCGGCCGTCCAGCTCCAGCGCCGTACAACCGCCCTTGCCCATCGGGTCGTAGGTGAGGCCGGGCACGGCGGGAACGGGGATCGGGGCGGTGGCGCGGTTCTCGTGGTTGCGGACCAGATGCACGCGGCCCCGGCGGCCCGGCAGGGCGGCCATGCCGTCGTGGTTGCCGGGCACCCGGCCCTCGCCGGAGCGCAGCGGGTCGCCCTCCCGGGAGAGGACCTTGTAACTGAACCCCCGGGGAAGATCGAGCAGGCCGTCCGGGTCGGTGACCAGCGGACCGTAGCCGCGGTGGCCGAGTCCCTGGGCGGCGGCGGGGGTGCCGGAGAACAGCTCGGAGAGCGCTCCGCTGAAGGTGATACCCGCGGCGGTGGCGCCGGTGCGGGCGAGGATCTGACGCCGTGTTGCGGACATGAGGCAACTCCCTGTTGGCGGACAGGAGACGTGACCCGCATGTGTGTAGCACGTGTGGTGTCACACGTGAACCATGCGGGTCACCGCGTGCCTCAGGTGTCGCGTCAGGCCAGCGACGCGCTCAGCGTGATGGTCGTGCCGGTGAGCGCCTGGCTGACCGGGCAGTTCGCCTTGGCGTCCTCGGCGGCCTTCTCGAAGTCCGCGGCGTCGATGCCCGGGACGTCGCCCTGGACGGTGAGGTGGATACCCGTGATGCCGGTGCCGGGCTGGAAGGTGACATCGGCCTGGGTGGTCAGCCTGGTCGGCGGGGTGCCGCCCTTCGTCAGACCGTTGGAGAGCGCCATCGAGAAGCAGCTGGAGTGGGCCGCCGCGATCAGCTCCTCCGGGCTGGTCTTGCCGTTCGCCGCCTCCGCGCGGGAGGGCCAGGAGACCTCCTGGTCGGCGATGCCGGAGGAGTCGAAGGTGACGGTGCCCGTGCCCTGGAGGAGGTTGCCCTCCCAGACCGTGTGCGCCTGGCGCGTGGTGGCCATGGTGGAACCCTTCTGCTTGGTCGTGGTGATACGGGTGTGAGTACAGCAGACGCGATGACGCGCGGTGTCACGGCGTCGGGATGTCGCGGCGCCGAGTCGTCGCGCCGCCACGGTGCGTACGGCCTTGCGACGGCGCGGAGTTACGCCACCGACGCGTCCGACGCCACCGAACCTACTCGGCGACCAGCCCCTTCGCGTCGCGCGCCAGGGCCGTCAGCCGTGAGATCGCCCGGAAGTATTTCTTCCGGTAGCCGCCGTTCAGCATCTCTTCACTGAACAGCCGGTCGAAGGGGAGCCCGGAGGCGAGCACGGGCACCTCCCGGTCGTACAGCCGGTCCGCGAGGACGACCAGCCGCAGCGCGGTCGACTGGTCGGGCACCGGTGCGACATCCGTGAGACAGACGGCCCGCACCCCGTCCGTGAGCGCTCCGTACCGGCTCGGATGGACCCGGGCGAGATGTTCGAGCAGCCCGGGGAAGTCGTCCAGGCTGGCGCACTCGGTCGCGTACGCGGCCCGGGTCACCTGTTCGTCGGAGTACGGGACGGGCGCCGCGGGCAGTCCGCGGTGCCGGTAGTCCTCACCGTCGATGCGCAGCGGGCGGAAGCGCGCGGACAGGCCCTGGATCTCGCGGAGGAAGTCGGCCGCGGCGAACCGGCCCTCGCCGAGCTTGCCCGGCAGGGTGTTCGAGGTCGCGGCCAGTGCCACGCCCGCGTCGACCAGCTTGCCGAGCAGGGTGGAGACGAGGACGGTGTCGCCCGGGTCGTCCAGTTCGAATTCGTCGATGCAGAGCAGCCGATGGCCGCTGAGCGTCCGTACGGTCTCCTGGAAGCCCAGCGCGCCGACCAGGTTCGTCAGCTCCACAAAGGTGCCGAAAGCTTTCTGCTCGGGAGCGGCCGGAGTGGCGTGCCAGAGGGAGGCCAGCAGATGGGTCTTGCCGACGCCGTAGCCGCCGTCCAGATAGACACCGCGCGGACCGGTGGGTGTCACGGGCTTTCTGGCGAACCAGCGCCGCCTGCCGTGTCCGCCGTCGGCCGGATGCGCTCCGCCGAGCCCCGCCGCGAACGCGCCCAGAACGGAGACCGCCTCGGTCTGGCTGGGCTGCTGGGGGTCGGGTACGTACGTGTCGAAGCGTACGGAGTCGAAGCGCGGCGGCGGCACCATTTCCGCGACCAGCCGGTCGGCGGGGACATGTGGCTCACGTGCGCAGAGGGAGAGCGGGGCCGCTTCGGTTATCGACTGACGGCCGGACGCCGTGGTGGAGGACGACACAGTTCGTAACTCTATGCGCCATGCCAGACTGCTTCGCATGCGACGCCTGTTCCCTGTGACCGATCAGACACACTCCGCCGCTGGTTCCGGAGCGGATTCCGGGGCTGGTCCCGGGGTGGATCCCGGCGCGGACCGTGACTGGACGCTCGACCAGCTGGCGGATGCCTACGCGTACCCCCGTACGGCAGGCGCGGGCACAGGCGCGGACACGGGCACCGGCACGGACACGGGCACCGGCGCGGGCACCGGCACCGGCACCGGCAGCGGCGCGGGGGGCGGCGCGCGGCCATGGCTGCGCGCCAACATGGTGTCCACGCTCGACGGCGCCGCCCACCACGGGGGCCGTTCGCAGTCCATCTCCTCCCCCGCCGACATGCGTGTCTTCGGCACCCTGCGGGCGCTCGCCGACGCGGTGGTGGTGGGTGCGGAAACGGTTCGCCTTGAGGGGTACCGGCCGGCTCGCGCCCGTGCGGCCTTCGCCGCGCGCCGGGCGGCGGCCGGTCAGGCGCCCGCGCCGGCGATCGCCGTGGTCAGCGCGAGTCTGGAGCTGGACTTCACGCTGCCGCTGTTCGCCGCCCCCCTCGTCCCGACGCTCATCCTGACCGGCGCCGAGGCGCCTCAGGAGCGGATCCTCGCCGCGGAGAAGGCCGGCGTGGAGGTGGTGATCGCCGGGGACGGCCCGGGAGCGGACCCCGAGCGGGTCGTGCGCGCCCTGGCGGATCGCGGACTGGTCAGGCTGCTCACCGAGGGCGGACCGAGGCTGCTCGGACAGTTCGTGGCGGCGGGGCTGCTGGACGAACTCTGTCTGACCATGTCTCCGATGCTCACTTCGGGGTACGCGCAGCGCATCGCGGCCGGGCCGGCTCCCGCCGTGCCCGAACGGTTCGCGCTGGCGTCGTTGCTGGAGCAGGACGGGTTCCTCTTCAGCCGGTACCTGCGCGTCTGATCCACCCGGGATCCGCGTGTCCGACAATCAGCGGAATTCATCGTTCCGGTTAGCTTCCGCTGGGCAGACTTACTGCACACACCCCGTGCGGGCACGGGGAAGGATGGTTTCAGCAGTGGGCCGCACGGCCCTGGAAGAAGAAGGGCGCCTGTCGTGTTCACAAGCGTATTGATGATCGAGAAGCCCCTGTCGCGGGAGGACGTGGAATTCGTCACCACCCTCCACGGCGACGAGGAGATCTCGTTCGTGGTGCTCATGCAGCCGCGTGGCGACCAGGCGGATCTGCTGCTGCGCGCGATCGACGACATCGCGATCGGCGAACTGCGGGACGCGACCAGGGAGGACGAGGTGCCGGAGGGCAAGGAGGCCAGACGGCCCGCCGAACTCGCTCTCGAACACTCGCTGGCGGCGCTGCGCGCCCAGGGATCCGCCGCCAACGGCCAGGTCGTGGAGGAGCATCCGCTCGACCGGCTCAAGGAGGTCGTGGACGAGGCCGGGGCCGATGAGGTGATCGTGCTCACCGAGCCGCACTACGTGGAGGAGTTCTTCCACCGCGACTGGGCGTCCCGGGCGCGCCACAAGGTGGGCGTACCGGTGCTCAAACTCTTCGCGCACAGCGAATAGGCTGGGGCCTTCCGCGACTGCACGCCGCAGCCCGCCCGCACCTTGGGAGAGAACACGTATGGCACCGGCACCCGGTATCCCCGCGGCCATGGAACGGCCGCACTTCATCGGTATCGGCGGCGCCGGAATGTCGGGTATCGCCAAGATCCTCGCCCAGCGCGGCGCCAAGGTCGCGGGCAGTGACGCGAAGGACTCGGAGACCGCCGAGGCACTGCGGGCGCTGGGGGCCACCGTGCATATCGGCCATGCCGCGGAACACCTCGCGGACGACGCCTCGTGCGTGGTCGTCTCCAGCGCGATCCGGGCCGACAACCCCGAGCTGGCCCGCGCGGCCGAGCTCTCCGTACCGGTCGTGCACCGCTCCGACGCGCTGGCCTCGCTGATGGGCGGACTGCGCGCGATCGCCGTCGCGGGCACCCACGGCAAGACCACCACGACCTCCATGCTGGCCGTCGCCCTCACGGAACTGGGCCTCGACCCGTCGTACGCCATCGGCGGTGACCTCGCGGGGCCCGGCACGAACGCCCGGCACGGCGAGGGCGGGATCTTCGTCGCCGAGGCGGACGAGAGCGACCGCAGCTTCCAGAAGTACGACCCCGAGGTCGCGATCGTCCTCAATGTCGAGCTGGACCACCACGCGAACTACGCGTCGATGGACGAGATCTACGAGTCGTTCGAGGCGTTCACCGGCAAGATCGTCCCCGGTGGCACGCTGGTGATCGCCGCCGACCAGCCCGGCGCCGTCGAGCTGGCCTCCCGGGTCCGGGATTCCGGCACGTTCAAGGTCGTCACCTACGGGGAGGCCGAGGGCGCCGACGTACGCGTCCACAAGGTCACCGCACGCGGTCTGACCAGCGAGGTCACCGTCCTGCTCGACGGCCGCTTCCTGACCTTCACCGTCTCGGTCCCCGGCCGGCACTACGCGCACAACGCGGTCGCCGCCCTTGCCGCCGGGATCGCCCTCGGTATTCCGGCGCACAATCTGGCCTCGGCCCTCGGCGCGTACACCGGGGTCAAGCGCCGCCTTCAGCTCAAGGGCGAGGCGGCGGGTGTGCAGGTGATCGACTCGTACGCGCACCACCCCACCGAGATGACCGCCGACCTGGAGGCGATGCGGGCCGCGGCGGCTCCCGGCTCCCGGCTGCTGGTGGTGTTCCAGCCGCATCTGTTCTCCCGTACGCAGGAGCTGGCCACGGAGATGGGCCAGGCCCTGGCCCTCGCCGACGCCTCGCTGGTGCTGGACATCTATCCGGCCCGCGAGGACCCGCTGCCCGGTGTCACCAGCGCCCTGATCACCGACGCTGCCGAGAAGGCGGGCGCCGACGTCTCGGCCGTCCACGACAAGGGAGCCGTGCCCGAGGCGGTCGCGGGAATGGCGCGCCCCGGTGATCTCGTTCTCACCATGGGCGCGGGCGATGTCACGGACCTCGGTCCCGGCATCCTGACCCGCCTGGGGGCCTGAGCCCGCTGGACCCGGCCCTCCCGACCGACTGAGGAGAGAGCGCATGCCGTACGACATCGACAAGCCGGACGAGCAGTGGCGCGCGGAGCTGACCGACGCGGAGTACCAGGTGCTCCGCAAGGCCGGCACCGAGCCCGCCTTCACCGGCGAATACACCGACACCAAGACGACCGGCGTCTACTCCTGTCGCGCCTGCGGCGCCGATCTCTTCCGGTCCGACACGAAGTTCGAGTCGCACTGCGGCTGGCCGTCCTTCTACGACCCGAAGGACACGGACGCGGTCGAGCTGATCGAGGACCGCTCCCACGGCATGGTCCGGGTCGAGGTCCGCTGCGCGCGCTGCGGCTCGCACCTCGGCCATGTCTTCGAGGGCGAGGGGTACCCGACCCCGACGGACCAGCGGTACTGCATCAACAGCATCTCGCTGCGGCTGGCCCCGGACGAGAGCTGACGCGTCCGGGGCGAGCGGTGCGGACGGCTCCGTCAGGCCCTGTCGGGCCGGGGCCGTCCGAGGCCGCCGTACGCACGCCGGGGCCGTCCGAGGCCGCCGTACGGACGCGGGGACCGTCCCCGGAGCCTGTCGCGAAAGCGTGGCCTCCGTCGCCAAAGCGCGCGAAAGCGCTGGTCATCACGCGCACAACCGGTCCAGTGCCGACTGGCTCTCATCGTCCGCGGCGCGGAAGATCACCAGCCGGTGATCCGGATCCTGAAGCGGCACCAGCACTTCGAAACGCAGTCCGATCATTCCGGCGTCGGGATGCCGCATCACCTTGTCTCCGCGGCCGTTGGCCTTGATGTCCCGCTCGGCCCACAGTCTCGCGAACTCCTCGTCACGCGTGACGAATTCGGCGATGAGGCCGGTCAGCGCCCGGTCCTCCGGATGCGCGGCCCACGCGGCGCGCAGGTGGGCGATTCCCTCCCGCACGACGCGTCCCCGGTCGACGTAGAACTCGCGAATCTCCGGATGCACCAGGCACAGCCACATCGCGTTGCGCCGCGCCGGAGGCAGGGTGCCGAAGTCCAGGAGCAGCCTCGTCATTTCGTGGTTCCACGCCAGGATGTCGTAGCGGTGGTTCATCAGCATGGCCGGCAGCGGTGACAGGTCGGTGACCAACTGGGCCAGCGGCGGCGCCGCGGTGGTGGCGGGCTTGTCGGTGTTACGGGGGCGCTGCCGGGCCAGGTCGAAGAAGTAGGCGCGTTCGACGGGGGTCAGGCGCAGCGCACGGGCCAGCGCCTCCACCACGTCCGCCGAGGGCCGCAGCCCGCGCCCCTGCTCCAGCCGCACGACGTAGTCGACGCTGACCCCGGCCAGTTCAGCGACCTCCTCGCGGCGCAGCCCCGGAGTCCGCCTGGCCTGCCGGCGCGACGGCAGACCGAGATCGCGCGGGTCCAGCCGTTCGCGCCGGGTCCGCAGGAACGCGGCCAGTTCCTGTGTGGGGTCCACGGTGTGGGTCGTCATATCCGTGCCAACAACCAGGGTAGGACTGGCGTTCCCAGGAACCTCTTTCCCTTATCCCCGGCTCGCGGCCGGCAGAGCCTTGTGCTCGCCAACGGATCACGAGCACAGGAGACACGATGTCACTCACCCTCGACACCTACCGGCTGCTGGGCCGCTCCGGGCTGCGGGTCTCACCGCTGGCGCTGGGCGCGGCGACGTTCGGCACCGACTGGGGCTGGGGCGCCGAGCAGGACGAGGCACGAAAGCTGTTCGACCTCTACGTGGAGCGAGGCGGCAACTTCATCGACACCGCCAGCACGTACACCGATGGCAGCTCCGAGCGCCTGCTCGGCGAATTCACCCGCGACCAGCGCGAAAGCCTGGTGCTGGCGACGAAGTACACGACGCTGCGCCGGCCCGGCGACCCGAATTCCGGCGGAAGCCACCGCAAGAGCCTGTTCGCTTCGGTGGAAGTGAGTCTGCGACAGCTCAATACGGACTACATCGATCTGCTCTACCTGCACGTGTGGGACTTCACGACACCGGTCGAGGAGATCCTGCGCGGCATGGACGATCTGGTCCGGCAGGGCAAGATCTTGTACGTGGCGATCTGCAACGCCCCGGCCTGGCAGGTGTCGCGCATGCAGACGATCGCCGACCTGCGCGGCTGGTCGCCGCTGGTCGCGCTGCAGATCGAGTACAGCCTGATCGAACGTGCCGGGGAACGTGACCTGATCCCCATGGCACGCGAGATGGGGCTGGGTGTGGTCCCGTACTCACCCCTGGCCGGCGGGGTGCTCACCGGCAAGTACAGCCGCGACGACCTGACCGCGACGGACATCGCCTCCGACGACAGCGACCGCAAGAGCTTCAACCGCGCCCTGGGCACGGTCACCGAACGCAACCTCGACATCGCCGATGTCGTGAAGGAGGTGGCCACGGAGCTGGGCCGCACACCCGCCCAGGTCGGGCTGGCCTGGACCCTGCGGAGGCCGGGCGTGACGGCACCGATCATCGGCGCCCGCACCCCCGCGCAGCTGGAGGACAATCTGGGCGCCCTGGAGGTCGGCTTCACCGCCGCCCAGCTGGCCCGCCTCGACGAGGCCGGCGCGACGGGGCTCGGCTACCCGCACGACATGCTCGCCAGTGACCACATCCGCAGGATCATGGCGGGTGACATGAGGATCGAGACCCGCCGCTGATACCGATCGAGCCACGGGGGCGGCACCACCGCCCCCCCCGGCATGATCCAGACGAAAGGCTCTACGGCCGGGCTCGTCCGAGGCCGCCGAGGCGGCGGCTCAGCCGGCTGAGGGCCCCCGGGCGGTTCCAGGCCCTGAACTCCTCCGCCCGGTGGAGCCCCGCCCGCTCCAGGCTCCGTTCGACGGAGGCGGTGTCCTCGTCGGAGAGCGCGCGCACGGCCGGCCGCAGCACCTTGTCGAGCAGCGAGGTACGCGCCGAGTCCCACGCCCGGTTCGCGCCGGGCAGGGAGCTCCACGCGATGAAGCAGTCGGCGGCGTAGGCCGGGGTGGTACGGAGCCGGTCGCGTACCCGCTCCTCCTGGGCGGCGGTCGCGTACGCGGTGAGCAGCTGGGGCTCGTCGCAGTGGATCAGGGCGTACAGCTCGCCCTCCGGCCGCTCCTCGGAGAGGAGCCGGCGCGTCAGGGTCCCGAACACCCGGGCCAGGACGGCCGGTTCCACCGGCTCGGCCTCGGCGCGCAGCGCCAGCACCCGTTCCGTCCACGGCGGCCCTGCCCGGCCCGCGCCGATCTCACCGGCGAACTCCAGGAGCAGCAGGGCGCCCCGTACGCGGGGCTCCAGCTCGTCGGGGAAGCAGCGCAGCAGATCGTGGGCGAGCGCGGCGGCGTCCGCGTCCTCGATGTCGGTGGCGGAGTGGGTGGCGGGCTCCGCGGGGCCGTCGAGCGCGGCTCTGACCAGCGTGCGCCAGGTGCCCGCGGCGCGGTGCGCGTCCGAACCCGTCTCGCTCAGCAGCCGCCGCGCCTCGCCCGGGGCCGGCACGCCGCCGTCCCACACCAGCTGTACGGCCGTACGCAGCACCAGCGGATCGGTGAACGGGGAGACGCCGCAGGCGCGCAGCGCGGCATGCAGCGCGGCGAGCCCGTCGCCGCCCCCGCCGGCCGGTGCCCAGGGCGCGCCGGCGCACATCCGCAGATGCGGCAGCGCCTGGACCCCGGAGAGAACCAGAGCCGTACGGCCGAGCAGCCGGACGGCGGCGGGCGGATCCTCGGCGGCGAGCGCGTCCAGGGCGCTGAGCAGCGCGGTACGCAGCTCGAAATGCTCCTCCAGGACGGCGAGCAGATCCGGGGTGTCGGCGGCCTCCGGGCCGGCGAGCAGGGAGCGGGCCAGCCGGTGGGCGAGACCGGGCAGCAGATCCGTACAGTCCACGCCGAGCACATCGGCGACCCGCAGCAGCTCCACCGGCCGGGCGATCCCGGGGCCGGGGTCCGCGACGCCCGCGCGCAGTTCGGGAGCGAGACCGGTGGCGAGGCGCTGCCCGAGATCGTCGGGGAGCGCCGTGAACAGCCGTGTCAGCGCGGCGAATTCGGCCGCCGTCCGGTCCTCGGCGCCCGTCTGGAACGCCTCGACGAGCCGGCGCAGCCGCGCGTCGCCCAGGGCCCGCGCGTGTGTCCGCGCCCAGTCTGCCGCCGCCGTACGGCCGTCGGGGCCGGGCGCGAGATCCGCGCAGAGCGCCACGACGGCCAGCGCGCCGGGGGAGAACACCCCGCCCGGCAGCGCCGCCGCCTCCGTGAACAGCTCGGGAGCCCGGCCCAGCCAGACGCGGGCCGCGACACCGGCCCAGCCGTCCGGCGCCGGCGTCCGCTCCGGGGGCACGGGGACGGTGCAGTCGTGCACCCGGCAGCCGTGGTCGCGTCCGCCCGGCTCCGGCGCGTCCCCGGGCAGTACGCCGACGATCCGCTGCCGGGCGTCGCGCGGCCGGCGCGTATAGGTGGTGAACGTCAGCAGGTCGGCGCGGTCGCGCGGCAGTACGGCGCAGGCCAGCGCGATCCACCGGGCCACGTCGGCGCTGTCCCGCTCCACGAGGACGATCCGCGCCGGCCGCTCCGCGTCCCGCGGCCCGGACGTCTCCTCGGTCAGCTCGCGCAGACTGGCCAGGAATCCGGGGAGCCAGGGGCCGCGCGAGGCGGCGAATCCGACCAGGGCCTCCCGGCCGAGAAGGCCCGACGGCGGAAGCGCCTCCAACTGCGCGGGTGACCCGTCCGCCGGGGCGGCGGAGGCCCACCGCGACGAGTTCCAGGCGGAGATGGGCAGCCCTCCGCCGGGCAGCCCCGCGTCCCCGGGCAGCAGCACGGCGTGGGTGTGGGAGCCGGCCGGGCCGCCGCCGTTCGCGCCCGTACGCACCGCGCGGGCGAGCAGACGCGTACCGTCGGAGAGCACGCTGTGGCTGAACGCCTGTGGGAACGCGGCGAGTTCGGCGGCGCCGGGGTGCTCGGGGGCGTCGCGCGGCGACTCGTACCCGAGGAGCGGCTCGGCCTCCTTGAGCAGCGCCCCCGGCAGGCCCGGGGTGACCGCGGTGAACCGGGAGCCGGGCCCGTCCGGCCCGCCCGGTCCATCGGGTCCGCCCGGTCCGTCCGGGCCCTGCGGGGCCGAGGTGTAGTGCAGCTGCGCCAGGCTCATGCGCCGGCCCCCTTCGTTCCTTGCGTGCCCCGGCCGTCAACCCGGCTCGGGCGGCGTCGAGTTCGGCAGCACGAAGGTACCGTCCGGCGACGGGCGGCGCGTACAGACCCCCGCTCTCGCAGGGGCGGAGCCGGGGAATCACACCCGCGTTCGGGGGGTGTGCTGAACCCCCGGTTCGGGGGGCTGCCCTCCTGTGCGGGCGGGCTCGGTGCGGCAGAGTGAACGTGCTGAGGAAAGCGTCGCGGAAGGTGAAGGAATCCCCATGAAAGCCCTGCTCTGGATCGTGCTCATCGTTTGCCTGCTGGCCAACGTGTATTTGAACTTCCTGGTGGACGACGGCGGCACGGAGATCGCGCTGAGCGTCGTGGCCGGGCTCGGAGTGGTGGGGTCAGGACTGGGCTTATGGCTGCTGCGGAAGTCCCCGTCCTAGTTCTGGAACTCCTGGAACGGGCAGGGCGCCCCAGGGCGGGAGGCGCCAGGGGGCAGGGCGCGTCGGGGCCGTACGGCAAGGTGCCGTACGGCCCCGACGGCGAACGCCGCTCCTCTGAGGACGGAGACAGACACGCCCTAGGCGGGCTGGAGCAGGTCCCAGCGGTTGCCGTAGAGGTCCTCGAAGACGGCGACCGAGCCGTACGGCTCATGGCGCGGCTCCTCCAGGAAGCGGACCCCGGCGGCCCGCATCCGCGCGTGGTCGCGGGCGAAGTCGTCGGTGTGGAGGAAGAAGCCCACCCGGCCGCCGGTCTGCACGCCGATGCTCGCGCGCTCGGCGTCGTTCTTGGCGCGCGCCAGCAGCAGGCCCGCGCAGCTCGCCGTGCCACCGGGTCCTTCCGTGCCACCGGGTCCGTCCGGGCGGCCTGATCCGTCCGAGCCGTCCCGGCCCCGCGCGCCGCCGCCGACGACGGCGCGCGGGCGGACCACGACCCAGCGCGAGCCGTCGTCCCGCTCGGTGTCCTCGATCAGCTCGAAGCCGAGTACCCGCGTATAGAACGCGAGCGCCTTGTCGTAGTCGTCCACGACAAGGGTGACCAGGGCGATATAAGGCATACGGCGTACGTTATACGTATGACCGATGTCCAGCAAGAGGAGGCGGGCGCAGGGATGGCGGGATGCGGCCCGCCATGTTGTCACCCCCTCCGACTAGCATCAGAGGTTGGGCGATCACCGGCACGGGCGATCACCGGACGACCGGGCAGGAGGCGATGGTGTGGGGTTGTTCCGACGAGGGCCGAAGCGCGACAGCCGCGACACGCCCCGGGACCTCGCGTTCCCCTTCTTCTCGGTCGACGAGGCCGCGCTGTTCCGCAGCCAGGTCAGAGAGGCCTTCGCCGAGCACGGCCTTGAGGTCACGCTCTACGCGGACCAGGTGACCGACAGCGCGGGCCGCCAGTTCGGTCTGGGCAATCTCGCCGCCGTCTGCCACCACGACGAGCGCGGCCCCCGCGTCTGGGGCGATCTGGCCCGGCGGCACGCGGGGATGGTGCTGCGCACCATGGACTCCCCGTCCGCGCTGGACACCCTGCCGCCCGAGCAGATCCGGGCCCAGCTCTACCCCCGGGTGATCAGCGAGGACGGCCTCGACCCGCAGACCTTCGGCTACGCGCGCTCCGTCGCCCCCGGGCTGTACGAAGTGCTCGCCCTCGACCTCCCCGAGAGCGTCATGATGCTCACCGACGAGGCCCTGGAGCCGCTCGGCCGGCTCCAGCACCTCCGTGACCGGGCCCTGAGCAATCTCCAGGAGCTGCCGATCGAGGGGCACGAGACCGTCAAGGACTCCGACGGGATGCGCTTCGAGGTGCTCCTCGGCGACTCGTTCTACACGGCCAGCCGGGTCCTGGCCCTGGACACGGTCGTACCGAAGGTCACCGGGCGGCCGGTCCCGCCGGACGGCGCGCTGGTCGCGATGCCCTTCAGACACCAGCTCGCCTTCCACGTCATCCACGACACCTCCATCATCCCGACCCTCAACGCCATGACCGCGTTCGCCGCCTCCGGGTACGAGGACGCCCCGGGGGCGGTCAGCCCGTATGTCTACTGGTGGCGCGCGGGCACGCTCACGCAGCTGAGTGCCAGGGACGGCGAGGGGCTGCGGATCGTCGTCGGCGACGACTTCCACGAGCTGCTGGAACGGCTGGCCCGCCAGGAGTCGCCGGACGACATCTGAGGAAGACATCCGGTCAAGGAACACCTCCGGCCGGAGATGACCTCCTGTCGTGGATGGCCTCCCGGTCCGCGAGAGATCGAGAAGGAGCACCGATGCCCACCACCGAGCCGCCCCCGCCCTTCACCGCCGACGACTACCGCGCCAGGATGGCCCGCGCGGCCGAGTCCGCCGCCGATGCCGGGCTGGCGGGCGTACTGATCGCGCCGGGCCCGGATCTCACGTATCTCACCGGGTACCGGCCGACCGCCGACACCGAGCGGCTCACGATGCTCGTCGTCGCGGCGGGCCAGGACCCGGTGCTGGTGGTGCCCACGCTGGAGGCGCCGGACGCGGCGCGGGCCCCCGGCGCCCCGGCGCTCACCCTGCGCGACTGGACGGACGGCAAGGATCCGTACGGTGTGACGGCCCCGCTGCTCGACCCCGCCGGGCGGTTCGGCGTCAGCGACAACGCCTGGGCGATGCATCTGCTCGGGCTGCAACGGGCCCTGCCCGGTACCTCGTACGCCGCGCTCACCGAAGCGCTGCCGATGCTGCGCGCCGTCAAGGACGCGCGGGAGCTGACCCGGCTCGCGGCGGCGGGCGCGGCGGCCGACGCCGCGTACGGCGAGATCCTGAAGGTCCGCTTCGCCGGGCGCAGGGAGACGGACGTGGCCGCCGACCTCGCCGCGCTCCTCCTCGAACACGGCCA
Organism: Streptomyces sp. NPDC039430; assembly: GCF_055639435.1. NCBI lineage: Bacteria > Bacillati > Actinomycetota > Actinomycetes > Kitasatosporales > Streptomycetaceae > Streptomyces > Streptomyces sp. NPDC039430. The sequence continues at coordinate 229,907 of NZ_JBVKAK010000003.1, forward strand.
TTCCCAGGTCGACTTCACCGTGGTGGGCTCCGGCCCGAACGGCGCCGATCCGCACCATGAGGCCGATGAGCGCGTCATCGTCCACGGCGACATGGTCGTCCTCGACTTCGGCGGGCTCAAGTACGGCTACGGCTCCGACACCACCCGTACCGTCCATGTCGGCGAGCCCGGCGCCGAGGAGCGGCGCGTCCACGACCTCGTACGCGAGGCGCAGCAGGCCGGGTTCGAAGCCGTACGGCCGGGAGCCGCCTGCCAGGACGTCGACCGGGCGGCCCGCGCGGTCATCTCCGGGGCCGGGTACGGCGAGTACTTCATCCACCGCACCGGCCACGGCATCGGGGTCACGACCCATGAGCCGCCGTACATGATCGAGGGCGAGGAGCGTCCGCTGGTCCCCGGCATGTGCTTCTCGGTCGAGCCGGGCGTCTATCTGCCGGGGCGCTTCGGGGTGCGGATCGAGGACATCGTCACGGTCACGGAGGACGGCGGCCGGCGCCTGAACAACACCCCTCATGAGATGGCGATCGTCGAGTAGCCCCAGACCCGGACCCAGGCCCTGCCCAGACGAGAGGAACGGACATGCGAGCGCTCCTGTACGACCCCGAGGCACCCCAGGGTTTCCGCCTCGGGGAGGCCCCCGATCCGGTGCCGACGGAATCGCAGGCGTTGGTCGAGGTCCACGCGGTCTCGTTCAACTTCGGCGAGATCGCCTACCGGGAAGGGGTGCTGAGCCCCGGTCAGGTATCGGGCTGGGACGCGGCGGGTGTGGTCGTACGTGCCGCGGCCGACGGTTCCGGGCCGCCGGCGGGGGAGCGCGTGGTGACCTTCGGCTGGACGGGGGCCTGGGCCGCGCTCCGCGCGGTGGAGACCGGAGAGCTGGCGGTCGTCCCGGACAGGGTGGACCTCGGAGCCGCGAGCGCCCTGCCCGTGGCGGGCGTCACCGCGCTCCAGGCGCTGCGGCGCCTCGGCTCCGTGGTGGGCCGCCGGGTGCTGATCACCGGCGCGTCCGGCGGCGTCGGGCGCTACGCGGTGCAGCTGGCCGCGCTCGCGGGCGCGCGGGTCGTGGCCTCGGTGGGCAGCCCGGCGCGCGGCGAGGGGCTGCTCGAACTGGGCGCGGAAGAGGTCGTCATCGGTCCGGAGAACGTCAAGGAGCCCGTGTTCGGCGCGCTGGACAACGTGGGCGGCGTCCAACTGGCGCAGGCGTTCTCGCGGGTTGAGCCCGGCGGTTCCGTCCTGTCCATCGGCAAGGCGTCCCTCCAGCCGACCGTCATCGACTTCGAGGAGGAGCGGCATCGCGGCGGAAGGCGGCGGATCGAGGTCTTCACCGTGGAGTCCCCGATCGGCGCCGACCTGGCCTATCTGGTGGGCCTGCTGGACCGGGGCCTGCTGGACCCGCAGATCGGCTGGCGCGGCCCCTGGGAGCGCGCGGCGGAGGCGGCGGAGGCGCTGCTCGGCCGCCGCGTCCGGGGGAAGGCCGTACTCGACGTCACCCGCCCCTGACGGCCTGCGGGCCGCGCCCGGTGTGGCGGCCCCGGCCACCGTCCTCGACGCGCCCGCCGCGGGCCGGGCGGCGGACGGGGCCGCGGCCGACTTTCGTGTACCTGGCCGCGACGAGGCCGGGACCGGTCATCCGGTCCCGGCCGATGACGGCCCGCGCAGGCCCGCGACGGCCCGCGCAGGCCCGCGACGGCCCGCGCAGGCCCGCGACGGCCCGCGCAGGCCCGCGACGGCCCGCGCAGGCCCGCGACGCCCCGCGCAGGCCCGCGATACCCCGCTCAGGCGCCCGGCGCCGGTCTCCGGGCTCAGGGCTGCGGTCTCCGGGCTGCGGCGCTCGGGTCCGGGTCAGCCGCCCGCCAGCACCACGCATGATTCCGGCGGCAGTCGCAGTACGCCGTCGGCGCCCGGCGGTTCGGCCGGCTGCCAGGACGCCAGCACCCTGCCCGCGTCGCCGAGCAGCGGGATCTCCGCGGGTTCGCCGGAGAGATTGACCGCGACCCGCAGATCCCCCCTCCGGTATGCCAGCCAGCGTGCCTCCTCGTCGTACGCGACCCGGACCGCCGCCAGATCCGGATCGGAGAGGTCCGGGTGGGTGTGCCGAAGGGCGATCAGCTCGCGGTACCACGCCAGCAGGCGCGCGTGCGGCTCCTTCCCGGCCTCGGAGCGGTCCAGACAGGAGCGCTCCCGCGTCGCCGGGTCCTGCGGATCGGGGATGTCCTCCGCCGCCCAGCCGTGCGCCGCGAACTCCCGGCGCCTGCCGGTGCGTACGGCCGCGGCGAGCACCGGGTCCGGGTGGTCGGTGAAGAACTGCCAGGGGGTGGTCGCGCCCCACTCCTCGCCCATGAAGAGCATCGGGGTGTGCGGCCCCGTCAGGACGAGCGTGGCCGCGCAGGCGAGCAGTCCGGGGGAGAGGGTGGCGGAGAGCCGGTCGCCGAGCGCGCGGTTGCCGATCTGGTCATGGGTCTGGGCGTAGCCGAGGAAGCGGTGCGCGGGCGTGCGCGTACGGTCGACGGGGCGGCCGTGCGTCCGGCCCCGGAAGCTCGAATACGTACCGTCGTGGAAGAAGACACGGGTGAGCGTCTTGGCCAGCGCGGCGAGCGGCTCGCGCGCGAAGTCGGCGTAGTAGCCCTGGGATTCACCGGTGAGCGCCGCGTGCAGCGCGTGATGGAAGTCGTCGTTCCACTGGGCGTGCAGCCCGAGGCCGCCCGCCCCGCGCGCAGTGGTGGTGCGCGGGTCGCCGAGGTCGGACTCGGCGATCAGGAAGAGCGGCCGCCCCAGCTCGGCGGAGAGCGCGTCGACGGCCGTCGACAGCTCTTCGAGGAACGTCAGCGCGCGCTGGTCGGCGAGCGCGTGCACGGCGTCGAGCCGCAGCCCGTCGAGCCGGAAGTCCCGCAGCCAGGCCAGGGCGCTGCCCAGCAGATACGCGCGCACCTCGTCCGAGCCGGGAGCGTCCAGATTGACGGCGGCCCCCCACGGGGTGTGGTGGGTGTCGGTGAAGTACGGGCCGAAGCGCGGCAGATAATTCCCGGCGGGACCGAGATGGTTGTGCACCACATCGAGCACCACGCCCAGGCCGAGACCGTGCGCGGTGTCGACGAAGCGCTTGAGCCCCTCGGGACCGCCGTACGGCTCGTGGACCGCCCACAGCGAGACGCCCTCGTACCCCCACCCGTGGGTCCCGGGGAACGGGCACACCGGCATCAGCTCGACATGGGTGATGCCCAGTCCGGCCAGCGGAGCGAGCCGTTCGGCCGCCGCGTCGAAGGTGCCCTCGCGGGTGAACGTGCCGATGTGCAGCTCGTACAGGACCGCGCCGGGCAGCTCGCGGCCCGGCCACGGCGTGTGCCAGGCGTACGCCGACTGGTCGACGACGGCGCTCGGGCCGTCGGGGCCGTCCGGCTGGCGGCGGGAGCGCGGATCGGGCAGTACGGGCCCGCCGTCGAGTGCGAAGCCGTACCGCGTGCCGTCGGCGGCGGGCGCCTCGGCGGTCCACCAGCCCGCCCGCTCCGGATCGGGCTCCATATCGCGCTCCACGGTCGGTCCGGCGCCCGCGCCGCCCGTGCCGTTCCCGCTGCTCCGGCTGGTCGCGCCGCTCGTTCCCGTCCGGTCGTCCGCGTCGTTCGCGTCGTCCCCGACGTCCCGGTCGGCCCCGTCGTCTCCGGCGTCCGCCAGCCGGAGTACGACCCCGTCCTGCGCCTGCGGCGCCCACACCTCGAACCGCACGCCGGTTCCCCCTCGTCGTCGGTACCGTCCACTCGTCTCCGCCACACGGTGACAAATTCCATCGTGACAAGCGAGACGGCGCGAGGCGCGGCGACGGCGGCGAAAGGGGCGGGGGTTGTCCGGTGCGGTGACCGCAGCGGCGGGAACGCCTGACCGTCTGGACACCTCAGGTGCGTCGGAAGGACAATCACGTCTGTGACGTCCTCCTTCGAGTTCCACACGTATCCCGCGCGGCTCTCCGACGCCGAGCGCGACCGTGTCCTCGCGGTACTCAGGGAAGGCGCCGCGCAGGGCAAGCTGTCGCACGACACCTTCCTGCGCCGGATGGATCTGGCGCTGGCAGCGCGCAGGGCCGATGAGCTGAAGCTGCTCACCGCGGATCTGGAATCCGAAGGCCCGTGGTCCCGGCGGGTGTTCGGCACGGTGAGCCGGGTGTCCGCGTTCTCGCAGCGGCTGCGCAGGGCCTGGCAGGCGGAGCGGCTGCCGAAGCTGCTGCTGCCCCATCCCGGCCCGTATCCGCTGCGGATAGGCCGGGATCCGGTCAACGGCCTGCGGCTCAGCCATGACACCGTCTCGCGGCTGCACGCCGAACTGAGCATGCAGGGCGGGCGGTGGATCCTGCGCGATCTCGGCTCGACCAACGGCACGACGGTCAACGGCCGGCGGGTGACCACGACGGCCGAGGTGCGGGACGGCGATCTGGTGAGCTTCGGGACGATGGGCTTCCGGCTCGCCTCGCACTGACGGGGAAGCGGGCACGGCGGGACCCGGCCCGCCGTCCCGGGTGGGGTGAGGGAACGGCGGGCCGGGCGGTTCACGGGCCGGCGCACCCGCCCGGGGGCTCAGCGCATACGACCGCACGGGTCGGTCCACGCGACCACGGGCTCAGCGCATACGACCGCACGGGTCGGCGCACACGACCGCGGGGTCAGTGCACGGAACAGGGCGACGCCGACGTGGTGTCCGGCGGGCCTCCCGTCGCCACGTAACTGAAGGTGGTGGAGGCCCCGGCCGCCAGCGAGCCGTTCCAGTCGGCGTTATGGACCATCACCTCCTGGCCGCCATAGGTGGCGTTGCCGTTCCAGAGGCTGTCGACCCGCTGGCCGCCCGGCAGGGTGAACTCCACCATCCAGCCGAGGATCGGGTGGGCGCCGGTGTTCTTCACCGTGACCTCCGCCTGGTAGCCGCCCGACCAGGTGCCGGTGGCCGTGCGGGTGGCGGTGCAGGTGGCCGTGGGGTCGGTGGGCGGGTCGGTCGGGTCGGTCGGGTTCCCGGGGTCGCCGACTCCGGTCACCTCGCCCTTGCCGCCGTCGAAGACCACGTCGGAGCAGCTGTAGAAGGTCTCCTTGCTGTCCGACCGCTCCCACACCATGTAGATGATGTGCCGGCCGGACTTCCCGGTGGGCAGGGTGCCGGTCCACTTGTAGGCGCCCTCCACCGTGCCGACGGGCCCGGTGACCTGCGGGTGGTCGACGGTCAGGAAGGGCTGTGACTCCAGGTCGGCCCAGCTGGAGGTCTTGGTGGGGTCGAACCCGTCCTTGGTGACATAGACACGGAACCAACCGGGGTGCGCCGCCCAGGCGTTGTACGAGAAGTCGAGTGACGCGCCCGAGGTCAGATGGGTCAGCGGCCAGTCGTTCCTGGCCAGGTCGAAGCCGGAGAACGTGGTGTTGCCGCCGCTGCACAACTGCCCGTCGGGGATGAAGCCCTGGGTCCGGCCCGCGCCGTCGGAGCGCAGCACGGAGAACCAGTTGTAGAGCGGGGTCGTGCCGCCGGCGGCGACGGCCGCCTTGCAGGCGGGGTTGATGGGTTTGATCTCACCGGTGCTGCTCAGGCCGTCCTTCCAGCACATGAACGTACGGCTGGCCGGCCGCATGGGGGTGCCGTGGGCGGACGAGGTCCCGCTGGTGCCGACGACCAGCAGCAGCGCGGGGAGTACGGCGAGCAGGGCGAGGAGGACGGCTCTTTGGGGATGCGACAGCCACCGCGGCCGTCGTGGGGGGTGCTTCATCACGCGAGTCCCTTCGTCGTGATCATGACAAGTGGATAATGAATGGGAGCGCTCCCATTTCGGAACGTAGCGCGGCCCGCCCACTCTGTAAACGCTTCGTGTGCGAAAGGCTTCGGACAAGGACGCCCCGGCCCGTCCGCCGGTCGCCAGCCGCCTCCGTCCGCCGGTCGCCGGTCGCCTCCGCCCGCCGGTCGTCCGATGGCCTCCGTCCGCCGGTTGTCGGCCGGCCCCCGTCAGCCGCTCGTCAGCAGCGCCACCGGGAACTGGTCGAGCAGTTCCGCGAGCCGCGGCGCGCCCGCCACCTCACGCCCCGTCAGTACGTCGCGCCAGCGGCCCGGCGGCAGCGCCAGCTCGGTCGAGCGCCACCCTCCCGAGCGCTCAAGTCCGTACGGCAGCCGGGTGGTTACGGTGATCACGCGCCCCGACCTGACGAACGCCAGGCAGTGCGACGAGGCGGGACCGGCCGCGGGCAGCGGGGCGTACGTCCCCGACTCGCCGAACAGCTCGGGCCGTTCGGCGCGCAGCCGGAGCGCCGCCGTCGTGATCACCGTCTTGTCGTCCGGTGGCCCGGTCCTGAACGGCCCCCTGTTGTCCGGGTCCACCAGCGCGAAGTACGCGCGCTCCGTGCCCTGGTAGAGGTCGGGCACCCCCGGCATGGTCAGCTGCACCAGCGCCGCGCCCAGCGCGCTGGCCCGCGCGTACGGCGCCAGCGCGCGGCTGAGCGCCGCGACCGTACGCCGCGCGGGACCGGCGGGACCTGCCTCCACGAACGCGGCCACCGCCTGCTCGTACAGCGGCTCCGCCTCCGTCCAGCTGGTGTGCAGCCCGGCTTCCCGTACGGACTTCAGCAGCGCGGGCACCATCCGCGAGCCCTCCGGGAGAATGCCGTCGGCCGCCGGGGTGAAGCCCACCGCCGTCTGCCACGCCTGCCAGGCCACCTGAGGATCCGGCGCGGGCGCGGGCACGGCCTCCGCCACCTGCTCCAGCAGCTCGTCCCAGCGCTCGGGGCACTCGGACAGGACGGCGATCCCGGCCCGTACGTCCGCGCTGCGTTTGGTGTCGTGCGTGGTCAGTACGGTGCCGGTGGCCGGCCAGTCGCGCGCCAGCCGGGCGCAGTACGCGTGGAACCGCTCCGGGGTCACCGCGGGACGGCCGGGATCGCCGCCCACCTCGTTCGCGGAGATCAGCGGCACATAGCGGTAGAACGCCGTGTCCTCCACCGACTTGGCGCGCAGCGCGGACGCCGTCTGGGCGAAGCGCGCGCAGAAGGCCGTATGGTCCGGGCCCGTACCGAGCCTGCCGAGCGCCAGCTCCCGCACCACGTCCACGGCCGCCGCTTCCCGCTCCACCGGGAACACGGTCTTCGCCTGCCGCGCCGCCTCCGCCGGGACCGCCGCCTCGGCCGCCTCGGGGCAGGGGCCGCCCGCCGTCGTATAGGGGCGGTAGACGGGGACGCGTACCAGCAGCTCCCGGATCGCGGTGCGCAGCGCCCAGGGCGCGTGGTCGCGCAGCGCGGGATCGGCGGCGCAGACGCGCTGCGCCGTACGGACCAGAGTGGAGATCTCGGCGGCCAGTTCATGGAAGACGACCTTGTACGCGGCCCGGCGCACGGTCCCCTCCCAGTAGCCGCCCCGGTCCCCGACGGGCGCGGCGATATCGCGGTAGCGCGTCTCCAGCACCTCGGCGCCCACCGGGTCCGTGAACACCCCGTCGATATGGCGCAGGGCGTCATAGCCGGTGGTGCCGGCGACCGGCCACCCCGCGGGAAGCACCTCGTCGTCGGCGAGGATCTTCTCCACGACCGTCCAGCACTGCCCGGCCGTCGCCTCGTGCAGCCGGCGCAGATACTCCTCCGGGTCGGCGAGTCCGTCCGGGTGGTCGACGCGCAGCCCCTGGACGACTCCGTCCCGTACCAGCTCGATGATCTTGGCGTGGGTGGCGGCGAACACCTCCGGGTCCTCCACCCGGAGGCCGATCAGCTCGGAGATGGTGAAGAAGCGGCGGTAGTTCAGCTCGGTACGGGCCAGCCGCCACCAGGCGAGCCGGTAGTGCTGCGCGTCGAGCAGCTCGGGCAGCCCCAGGTGCTCGGTGCCGGGCGCGAGCGGGAAGCGCTGGTCACCGTGGTGCAGCACTCCGTCCTCGACGCTCAGGCCGCCCGCGTCCAGCTCCTCCCCGATCGGCCCGGCCAGCACCGGCAGCAGCAGCTTGCCGTCGCCCGCCGCCCAGTCGATGTCGAACCAGCGGGCGTACGGCGAGTCGCGGCCCTCGCGCAGCACTTCCCAGAGCGCCTTGTTGTGCAGGGGCGCGGCGGCCATGTGGTTGGGCACGATGTCGAGGATGATCCCGAGGCCGTGCTCACGGGCCCGGTCGGCCAGCCGCCGCAGCCCTTCCTCGCCGCCCAGCTCGGCCCGTACGGCGGAGTGGTCGACCACGTCATAGCCGTGTGTCGAGCCCGGTACGGCCTCCAGGACGGGTGACAGATGCAGATGCGAGACCCCGAGCGCGGCAAGATAAGGGACGGCCTTGGCGGCGGACGTGAACGGGAAGTCCGGCTGGAGCTGGAGCCGATAGGTCGCGGTGGGAGTCATACGATCGTACGTACCCCGCTTCGCGTCATCTGTGTCATGCGGGATCCGTACAAGATCCCCGCCCGGGGGTCCGCCACGGGGAACACGGGAGGGGCGGCGCGGCGACCGGGCTTCCGGGCCCCGCCCCACCTCGCTTCTCCGCCCCACCTCGCTTCTCCGCCCCACCTCGCTTCTCCGCCCCACCTCGCTTCTCCGCGCCGGCCGCTTTTCTAGGCCGGACGCATCAGGACCGTCATGCTGCGGCCGATCATCGTGATCCGCTCACCGCCGTCGACCTTCTCGCCCTGCCCCGGAGTCACTCCCTCCGGCCGGGCCGTGTCCACCATGATCTTCCAGTGCTCGCCGTGGATCACCGGCACCACGAACTCCAGCTTCTCGGCGCTCGCGTTGAACATCAGCAGGAACGAGTCGTCCGAGATCCGCTCGCCGCGCGGCCCCGGCTCGGAGATCGCGCCACCGTTCAGAAAGACCGTCATGGCCTTGGCGTGCGCGGCCTGCCAGTCCTGCTGGGTCATCTCCTCGCCCTCCGGCGTGAACCACGAGATGTCCGACAGATCGTCGTGCGTGCCCTCCACCGGACGCCCGTGGAAGAAGCGCCGCCGCCGGAAGACCGGATGGTCGCGCCGCAGCCACACCATCGCCTGGGTGAACTCCAGCATGGTGGTGCCGGTCTCGGCGCCCTTCTCCGGCCAGCGGACCCAGGAGACCTCGTTGTCCTGGCAGTACGCGTTGTTGTTGCCGCCCTGCGTACGGGCGAACTCGTCGCCGTGGCTGAGCATCGGGACGCCCTGCGAGAGCATCAGCGTCGCGATGAAGTTCCGCATCTGGCGGTTGCGCAGCTCCAGGATCTCCGGGTCGTCGGTGTCGCCCTCCGCCCCGCAGTTCCAGGAGCGGTTGTGGCTCTCGCCGTCCCGGTTGGACTCGCCGTTGGCCTCGTTGTGCTTCTCGTTGTACGAGACGAGATCGTGCAGCGTGAAGCCGTCGTGGCAGGTGGTGAAGTTGATGGAGGCGAGCGGCCGGCGCCCGTCATCCTGGTAGAGATCGGACGAGCCGGTCAGCCGGGACGCGAACTCCGCCAGCGTCCTGGGCTCACCCCGCCACAGGTCCCGTACGGTGTCGCGGTACTTGCCGTTCCACTCCGTCCACAGCGGCGGGAAGTTCCCCACCTGGTAGCCGCCCTCGCCCACGTCCCACGGCTCGGCGATCAGCTTGACCTGACTGACCACCGGGTCCTGCTGGACGAGGTCGAAGAACGACGAGAGGCGGTCCACCTCGTGGAACTGACGGGCGAGCGTCGCCGCGAGGTCGAAGCGGAAGCCGTCGACGTGCATCTCGGTCACCCAGTACCGCAGCGAGTCCATGATCAGCTGGAGCACGTGCGGGCTGCGCATCAGCAGGGAGTTGCCGGTCCCCGTGGTGTCCGTGTAGTACCGGGGATTGTCGGCGAGCCGGTAGTACTGCGAGTTGTCGAGACCCCGGAAGGAGAGCGTCGGGCCAAGGTGGTTGCCCTCCGCCGTGTGGTTGTAGACGACATCGAGGATGACCTCGATCCCGGCGCGGTGCAGCGCCCGTACGGCCTGTTTGAACTCCAGGACCTGTTCGCCCCGGTCGCCCCAGGAGGCGTACGCGTTGTGCGGGGCGAAGAAGCCGATGGTGTTGTAGCCCCAGTAATTGCCGAGGCCCGCGTCGACCAGCCGGTGGTCGTTGACGAACTGGTGGACCGGCATCAGCTCCAGCGCGGTCACGCCCAGCTCCGTCAGATGTTCGATCACCGCGGGATGGGCGAGTCCGGCGTAGGTGCCGCGCAGCTCCTCGGGCAGCTCCGGATGGAGCATCGTCAGGCCCTTGACATGGGCCTCGTAGAGCACCGTGCGGTGATAGTCCGTACGGGGCAGCCGGTCGTCGCCCCAGTCGAAGTAGGGGTTGACGACGACGGAGGACATCGTGTGGGGGGCCGAGTCCATGTCATTGCGCGAGTCCGGCCTGCCGAAGTGGTAGCCGTACACCGACTCACCCCAGTCGATGCTGCCGCTGATCGCACGCGCGTACGGATCGAGAAGCAGCTTGGCGGAGTTGCAGCGGTGTCCGCGCTCCGGCTCATAGGGGCCATGGACCCGGAAGCCATAGCGCTGACCTGGCATGATGCCCGGCAGATAGGCGTGCCGTACGAAGGCGTCCGTCTCGCGCAGCTCCACCGCCGTTTCTGAACCGTCGTCGTGCAGCAGGCACAACTCGATTCGGTTGGCGGCCTCTGAGTAGACCGCGAAGTTGGTGCCGGCGCCGTCGTACGTGGCGCCGAGGGGATACGTCTGTCCCGGCCAGACCTGCATAGATAAGACTCTTCCATTTCTGATCCGGGTGCTGCGGGGCTCTTGAGCCAGATCTTCCCCGAAAGAAGGGCAACCACCTAGGAACCCGATGGGTTCTTGCCTCTTCTTGCCGGTTCTCGGCCGGGGCGCGCGAGGGGCGATGCGAGGGGTGGCGCGAAGGACGGGGCCCGGCGTCAACCTCGCGTGACGGGCCGTCGCCGGGATCGCCGCGACGGCCCCGGCCGTCCCGCGCGTCTCCCGGTGTCCCCGTGGACTCGGGCGCGTACCAGGTCCAACCGCTATGAATCACCTCACTCCGGCTGATCTCGGCGCCGGGAACAAGCCTCACGATTAAGGGAGTTGGGAAAGGAGCCTGTGCATCCTGCTGCACTGCCTCCGGGATGCGGAGTACCCTTCCTTGATCGTTGAAGGGGAGAGAAGGCGGTGCGCGGGTGAGCTCGGGAGGGCTGGAGTTGCCCCCTGGTGACGCAGGTCATGCGGGGGAATCCGGCGAGATCCCGCCCGGAGCGGTCTCCCTCGCGCGACCGATGGAGATCGGGGCGGAACTGGAGTGGGGCGCGGACGCGTGGAGTGAAGTGCGTACGCGCGCACAGCGGGCAGGACGCGCCTATATCTGGCTGAATCTCGTGGAACAGCGGCTGCGCGCGGTGGTCGCCGCGGTGCTGCGGCCCATCTACGAGCCCGTGCACGGCGAGGAGTGGGTGGTCGCCGCCGCGGGACCCGCCGGGCAGGAGTGGGTGCAGCGCGCCGTCGCCGTCCGGGAGGTGTCGCGGCGCAAGGGGTATCTGCTCGACCCGGCCGACGACAACGTCCTGAGCTTTCTCACCCTCCCGCAGCTGCGGGAGCTGATGGTCCAGCACTGGCCCTGCTTCGAGCCGTACTTCGACGACCGCCGGGATGTGGAGCTGGCGCTGGACGAGCTGGAGGTCGCGCGCAACGTCGTCTCCCGCAACCGCGCGCTCTCCGAGACGGTCCTGGCCCAGGCCGAGCGGGCCTCGGCCCGGCTCCTGGAGATCCTGGGCGGCGGCAGCGGGGTGCCCTCGGCGGTGCGGCTCCGGGTCGACGCGGTGGAGGATCTGGTCGGTGACCGGTACGCGGACGTGGTCTCCGTCCACCCCGACCGGGTGCGGCTGCAACGGCAGATCCCCGCGGAGGACCTCTTCGGCGGCGCCCGGCGTGTCGACGCCATCGGGATCGGGCTGAACCTGCTCGTACAGAACTTCTCCGGACGGCGGCTGGTGCGGCTCGCCGAGTCGGGCTGCCGGATACGGCTTGTCTTCCTCAACCCGGCGAGCAGCGCGGTCAAGCGCAGGGAGCGCGAGCTGGGGCTCAAGAAGGGCGAGCTGAGCCGCTCGGTGGAGATGAACATCCTTCATATGCGCCGGGTGCGCTCGAAACTGCGCGATCCGGGCGCGTTCGAGATCCATGTCTTCGACGAGACCCCGCGCTTCACCGCGTATCTCGTCGACGGGGACGGCCCCGACGGGCTGGCCGTCGTCCAGTCCTATCTGCGCAGGGCCCGGGGCATGGAGGCGCCGGTACTGGTGCTGCGGGGCGGCGGGCGTGAGGTGGTGCGGTCGGGGCAGGACTCCGAGCACGGTCTCTTCCAGACCTACCGCGAGGAGTTCGAGTCGGTCTGGACCGACTCCCGGCCGGTCTCCTGAGCCATCTGCCGGGAGCCGCGAGCCGGGGCCCGTGCCGGGGCACTGTCAGTGGCGCGTGGCAGGGTGAATGTCCAACGGGGGAAGCACCACCGCACCATGAGGGAGGGCCACGATGACTTGGCATGGGGAATCACTGGTCGGTTTCGATCTGGAGACCACCGGTACGGAGCCGCTGGAGGCGCGGATCGTCACGGCCGCGGTCGTCGAGGTGCGGGGCGGCGAGGTGATACGGCAGCGGACCTGGCTGGCCGACCCGGGCGTCCGGATCCCCGCCCAGGCGTCCGCCGTGCATGGCATCAGCAGTGAACGGGCCGCAGCGGAAGGGCGTCCGGCGCCCGAGGTGGCCGCGGAGATCGCCGGGGTCCTCGGCGACTACTGGACGCGCGGGGTGCCCGTCGTGGCGTACAACGCGCCGTTCGATCTGACGCTGCTCTCCGCCGAGTTGCGGCGGTACGGACTGCCGCCGCTGGAGCCGGTCGGGCCGGTGATCGACCCGTATACGATCGACCGCGCCGTCGACCGCTACCGCCGAGGCAAGCGCACGCTGGAGGCGGTCTGCGCGGAGTACGGCGTGGTGCTGGACGCCGCGCACGAAGCGGGCGCGGACGCGCTGGCGGCGGTCCGGGTGGCCACGGCGATAGCGGAGCGGCATGCCTCGGTGGCCGGGCTGACCCCGGCTCTGCTGCATGAGCGCCAGATCGGCTGGTACGCCGAATGGGCGGCCGACTTCCAGAAATTCCTGCGGAAGAAGGGCAACGCGGACGCGGTGATCGACGGGGTCTGGCCGCTGCGCGAGCCGGCGGTCGAGCCCTCGTCACAGGTGGCGCCCTGACGCGACCTCAGGCGCTCGTCCGGGGCCCGGCGGAGCCGGGCGGAACGGCGACGACTGGTCAGAACGGGTACCAGCGGACCTCGGGATCGTCGTCGCGCAGCGAGGCGACCCGGCGGCGGAACTCGTCGAGGGCCTTGGGGTTCGCCGGGGCGTGCTGCGCCACCCAGGCGCAGCTGGCCGTCTCGCGGGCGCCGCGCAGGACCGGGCAGCCCGCCCACTCGCGTACGTCCCAGCCGTAGACCGCCGTGAAGGTGTCGTACTCCTCGGCGGGCAGACCGTACCGGTCGCGGGACAGCGCCATGACGACCAGATCGTGTTCCCGCAGGTCCGAGGAGAAGGTCTCCAGATCGACCAGGACGGGGCCGTCCGGGCCGACATGGACGTTGCGCGGCAGCGCGTCGCCGTGGATCGGGCCTCTCGGCAGCCGGGGGACGAGCGTGGCGGCGGCCTCGGCGAAGCCGTCGCGGCGGCCGCGCAGATAGTCGGCGTCGGCCGGGTCGATCGCGTCCCCGGCGATCCGCAGCCAGCGCTCGACGCCACCGAGCAACTCCCGGCGGGGGAGCGTGAACAGCGACGGGTCCGGGGCGGGCAGCGCGTGCACGAGCCGTAGCAGGGACGCCAGATCGCCGGGCCCGGCGGGCCGTACGGCGGCCGGCAGCCGGTGCCAGAGCGTCACCGGATGACCGTCCACCGAGCGCGCCTCCGGCTCAGCCGCCCGTACGGCCGGAATCCCGCACTCCGCGAGCCAGGACGCGAGGGCGACCTCGCGCCGCGCCCGCTCCAGCAGCTCGGTGTGGTCCGTCGCGTCACGGCCGACCTTGACGACCAGTCCGGCTGTCGCGAACACCGCGTTCTCGCCCAGGGCCAGCAGCTCCGCGTCGCGCGGCAGCCCCGTCGCGGCCAGGATCTCCCGCGCCCGCGTCTCGTCCATCGATGGCTCTCTCCTGCTTTCGTGGCCGCACCCGTCCGGCAAAGTCTCGCATTCGCGCTCGCGAGCCTGTCCCTGGGCCCAAATTAAGTTGTACGAGACGTCTCGTCTCGTCTACGGTCGGGCCATGACCCCATCGAAGCGCGCCCATATCGCCATGTTCTCCATCGCCGCCCACGGGCATGTGAACCCGAGCCTGGAGGTCATCCGGGAACTGGTCGCCCGCGGGCACCGCGTCAGTTACGCGATCCCCGCCTCCTTCGCCGCGAAGGTCGCGGCCACCGGCGCGGAACCGGTGATCTACACCTCCGTACTGCCCGGCTCCGACGACGACCCCGACGACTGGGGCACGGAGCTGATCGACAATCTGGAGCCGTTCCTCGACGACGCCGTCCAGGCACTGCCGCAACTGGCCGAGGCGTTCGAGGGCGACCGCCCCGATCTGGTCCTCGGCGACACCACGTCCTATCCGGCGCCTCTGCTCGCGCACCGCTGGGGCGTTCCGTATGTCCAGTTCTCGACGCACATGGTCGCCTGGGAGGGGTACGAGAAGGAGGTCGCCGAGTCGATGACCGCGGAGCTCGACGGCTCCGCGCGCGGCCGGGCGTACCGCGCGAGGTTCCAGGAGTGGCTGGACGAGCACCATATGGACCACACCGACCCGGACCGGCTGATCGCCAGGCCCGCCCGTTCCCTCGTACTGATCCCCAAGGCGCTCCAGTACCGGGCCGAGTCCGTGGACGAGTCGGTGTTCACCTTCGTCGGCTCCTGTCAGGGGGACCGCGCGGACCAGGGGGAGTGGGAGCGGCCCGCCGGGGCGGAGCGGGTGCTGCTGGTGTCGCTCGGTTCGGCCTTCACCAAGCGGCCCGCCTTCTACCGGGCGTGCGTCGAGGCCTTCGGGGGGCTGCCGGGCTGGCATGTCGTCCTGCAGATCGGCGCGTATGTCGACGAGGCGGAGCTGGGCGACGTGCCGGCCAATGTGGAGGTCCACCGCTGGGTGCCGCAGCTCGCCGTTCTCAAGCGAGCCGACGCGTTCATCACGCACGCGGGCGCCGGCGGCAGCCAGGAAGGGCTGGCGACGGGCACGCCGATGGTCGCGGTCCCGCAGGCCGTCGACCAGTTCGGCAACGCCGACATGCTGGTCGGGCTGGGCGTGGCCCGCCGTCTCGACACGGAAGCGGCCACCCCCGACGCCCTGCGCGAGGCGGTCCTCGCCCTGACCTCGGACTCCGAAGTGGCCAGGCGGCTCGGGGAGATCGCGCGTGAGATGGCGAAGGAGGGCGGTACGCGACGGGCCGCGGACCTGATCGAGGAGGCGCTGCCCGAGGGCACGGTCCGGACGGCGGGCACGGTCGCAACGGCGGGCGGGGTGTGAACGGCGGGTGGGGCGTGAGCGGCGGATGCTCACGGAGCGGCGTGAGCTGACCGAACGGACCTCCCGGTCGCCCGGGTTGGGGCAGGGGCGGATTCAAGCCGCGTCGTCCCGCGCCCCCGCGGTCCGGGAGGGGGATTCCCTCCTCCCGGGGCCGTGCGGACATCTCTCATGAAAGAGGACCGAAGCCCCTCGCACCGCAAGGGGATTGGCGGTCGGGACCGATGTGTTCCGGACTGGCCGATTTCTTATGACGAAAAGTTGTTTACCGCGTCACGGCTGCGTGAAGCTCTTGATCTGAGCGCGTCAATCGGCCAGGGTTTCGCATCAGTCCGTCGGAGATCTTCCGTCCGGCGGGCGATCCCCCCACAGATAGTGACGAGGAGTCCCCTCTTCATGGCCATACAGAAGCGCGCGAGAAGGATCAAGCTCACCGCCGCCATCACCGCCGTGGCCGCCGCGGCCGGAATCACCGCGCTCACCTCCCCCACAGCGGGCGCGGCTCCGGCACAGGGCATGGTGTACGGCGCCGACGCCAAGGACGCGGTCGCCGGCAGCTACATCGTGCTGCTGGACCGGAAGACCGCCAGGAAGACCGACAAGAAGGACCTGGCCAAGGAGTACGGCGGTCAGCTGAAGCGCGACTACAGCACCGCTCTCAACGGCTTCTCCGCCGGCGGGCTCAGCGCGGAGGAGGCCAGGAGCCTCGCGGCCGACCCGGCCGTCGACAAGGTCGTCCAGAACAGGACGTTCACCGTCAGCGCCACCCAGGCCAACCCGCCGTCCTGGGGTCTCGACCGGATCGACCAGACCGCGACCGCCGGTGACAGCGCCTACACCTACCCGGACGGCGCGGGCGAGGGCGTGACCGCGTACGTCCTCGACACCGGCGTCCGGATCAGCCACCAGGACTTCGAGGGCCGCGCCGGCTATGGCTACGACGCCATCGACGGTGACAACTCCGCCGACGACGGCTACGGCCACGGCACGCACGTGGCCGGTACGATCGCGGGCGCCGCGCACGGCGTCGCCAAGAAGGCGAAGATCGTCTCCGTCCGGGTGCTCGACGACAACGGCTCGGGCACCACCGAGCAGGTCGTCGCCGGGATCGACTGGGTCGCCGCCAACCACCAGGGCCCCTCCGTCGCCAACATGAGCCTCGGCGGCGGCGCCGACCCCGCGCTCGACGAGGCCGTCCGTAACGCCATCGCCTCCGGTGTCACCTTCGGCGTCGCGGCCGGAAACGACTCCAGCGACGCGAGCACGACCTCGCCCGCGCGGGTCGAGGAGGCCATCACGGTCGCCTCGTCCACCGAGACCGACAGCCAGTCGAGCTTCTCCAACTACGGCGCGCTGGTGGACCTCTACGCACCCGGCTCCGCCATCACCTCGGACTGGAACGACAGCGACACCGGCGTCAACACCATCTCCGGCACCTCGATGGCGACGCCCCATGTGGTCGGCGCCGCCGCGATCTACCTCGCCGGTCACCCGGACGCCACCCCGGACCAGGTCGCCACGGCCCTGACCGACGGCGCCATCCCGGACGTCATCACCAACCCGTCCCCGGGCACCCCGAACAAGCTGCTCAAGATCGTCGAGTAGCCCCGGTACGCCCGGCAGGCCCGGCACATCCGGCGGCCGTCGCGCTCTCCCCCACGGAGTGCGGCGGCCGCCGCGCCGCGCGGGCCCGCCGGATGTGCCCGCCGCGCCGCGTGTGCCCGTCGCTCGTACCCGCCGCGACCCGCCCGCGCCGGGGGCCCCGCGCGCGGCCTCCCGTCCTATCGTGTGCTCATGACCACGACGTACGCCGCCCTCCTGCGCGGGATCAATGTGAGCGGCCACAGACGGGTCCCGATGGCCGACCTCCGCGAACTGCTCACGGAGCTGGGCCACGGCGATGTCCGTACCCACCTCCAGAGCGGCAACGCCGTCTTCACCAGCGAATCGGACGACGAGAGCGCCCTCGGCGCCGCTCTGGAGCACGCCATCGAACGGCGCTTCGGATTCACCGTCGACTGCCTGGTGCGCGGCGGTCCGTATCTGCGGGCCGTCACCGAAGCCTGCCCCTTCCCCGCGCGGTCGCTGGAGGGCAGGCAGCTCCATCTCACCTGCTTCTCCGAGCCGGTGGGCCCCGAGCGGCTCGCCTCACTCGATCCGGCCGCGTACCTCCCCGAGGAGTTCCGGCTGGGCGACCGCGCGCTGTATCTGTACGTGCCGGACGGCCTCGGCCGCTCCAAGCTCGCCGCGGCGCTGGCCAGGCCGGCTCTGTTCAAGGGCGTCACCGCCACCACCCGCAACTGGAACACCGTACTCAAACTGGTGGAGCTCACCCGTGACTGACCGAACCTCCGCGATCTCCGCCGCCATCCGGGCCGAACTGCGGCTGCTCGACCGGACGGTACGGTCCTCGCCGGCCCTGCTCGCGGAGCTGCTCCACCCGGACTTCAGGGAGTTCGGCGCCTCCGGCCGGGAGTGGGACCGCGCCTCGGTCATCGCGATGCTCATGGAGCAGGGCGGCGCGCCGGTGCGCCGGCCGATCACCACCTCCAAGATGCGGGGGGTGCGGCTCGCTCCCGATGTGGTGCAGCTGACCTACGACAGCGACTCCAACGGCCGCCGCGCGCACCGCAGTTCACTGTGGCGGCTGACCGACGACCGCTGGCTGCTCTTCTTCCACCAGGGCACGCTGTTCGACTAGACCGGACGCCTGTCCCTGTCCCTGTGCCTGTTCCCGTCCACGCGCCGCGGCCGGACCCACCCGCTCGGCACGCGCCGTCCACCGGCCGTCCGTACGGGAGATCCGCACCGGATGGTCGAAGCAGCTGCTGACCCGCTCCGTGGTGAGCACCTCGTCCGCCGGCCCCGCCCCCACACACCGCCCCGCGCGCAGCAGCATCGCGTGCGTGGTGGAGGCGGGCAGCTCCTCCAGATGGTGGGTGACCAGCACCGTCGCCAGCTCGGTATGCTCCCGCCGCAGCGCGTCCAGACTGCTCAGCAGCTGCTCGCGCGCGGCGAGATCGAGACCGGTGGCCGGCTCGTCGAGCAGGAGCAGCCCCGGCCGGGGCATCAGCGCGCGGGCGATGAGCGTTCGCCCGCGCTCGCCCTGCGAGAGCGTCGGCCAGCGCGCCTCGCCCTTGCCGTCCATTCCCAGCATGGCCAGCAGCTCGCCCGCGCGCTCGCGCTCGCGCGGGGTGGGAGACCAACGGGGCACCGGCTCGACCGAGTTCGTCAGCCCGGTCAGTACGACATCACGCACCCGCAGGGGCGAACGCAGCGGATGGCGGGGGTTGACATGGCCGAGCCGGGCGCGCAGCTGCCGCAGATCGACCCGGCCGAGGGACTCCCCGAGGATCTCGACCGTGCCTCGGGTGGGGTGCGTGACCGCGCCCACCATCCCCAGCAGGGTGCTCTTGCCCGCGCCGTTGGCACCGAGCAGCGCCCAGTGCTCCCCGCCGCGTACGGTCAGTGAGACCGAGTCCAGCAGCAGCTTTCCGTCGCGGACGACATCGACGTCCTCCGCGCGAACCACGGTGGCCGCGGTGTTCCTGCGCATGTGCTCCTCGGTTCCGTCAGTCGGTGGCAGGTGGGTCAGGTGGGTCAGGTGGGTCAGGCGGGGCAGGCAGGGCAGGCAGGGCAGGTGTGTCAGGCCGGGCAGGCCGGGCAGGCACGTCAGGCCGGACGGCCGCCGCGAGTGTCTCCGCCCGCTCATGTCCTCGGCGGACAGCCGGACCTCCGCGGCGGCCAGATTCTCGTCCAGGCGGGCGGGTGAGCCGGTGCCGGGGGTGGGGCACAGCACGGGGGAGCGGTGCGGCGGCCAGGCCAGGTCGATCTGCCCTCGGACCGCTCCATGGCGCGCCGCGACGGAGCCGAGCGCCGTCGCCGCCGCGCCGGTCAACGCGCCGTTGGACAGCGGGAACCAGGGCAGGAGCGCGAGACCGCGGTCCTCGCACAGACGCGACACCGCGGCCGAGGTCCGGTCGAGGAGAGGGAAGCGGTTCTGCACCGACGCGATCCCGGTCAGGGAGAGCGCCCGCTCCAGCTGGTCGGCGGTGATGGTGTCCAGACCGATGTACCGGATCTTACCCTCCTGCCGCGACTCGGCCAGAGCCCCCGGCTGCTCCGCGAGCGGTACGCCGGGAGCCGGCCGGTGCGGCTGGTACGGCCGGATACGGATGCGGCGCCTCGGCCACCGGTTCCTCCGCGAGACCGGGCCCGTAAGCGTCCGCCGTGTCGATGAGCGTCCCCGCGCTCGACGGGCCGCCGCAGCACGGCCACGGTGTCGGCCCGCTCACCGCGCGGTCCAGGGCTGCCGGGCGCCGTTACCTGCGGGAGGCCTCCGCGGGGCCCGCGAGGTCGACGATGTCGTCGGAGGCGACGTCATGCAGGCGGATGGCCAGATCCTCCAGCGCGCGGCTGGCGGCCAGCTCGTCGCCGATCTCGGGTACGGTCCGGTCGATCGGATTGCGCCGGGCCAGGCCCCTGCCCGCGATGCGTGAGGTGTCGCGGCTGGTCAGAACGGCATCGGCCGTGGTCTCGTCACCCTCTTCCGTGATGTGGATCCGCACGGTCCATTCCTTGGATTCCATGGTTACCACCTTCCGCTCCTCCGAGTCTCCGTACGGACGAGCGGAATGAATAGGGCCGAACGGTACCGCTACGCGGGGCGGGCCAGCGCCGTGCGGTGTTCCGGCGCGGTGAGGCGTTCCGGGGCCGAGGCCCGCTCGTCGTACCGGCGCAGCAGCAGCCGCGCCAGCTCGGGGGCGGCGCCCAGCACCCCGGCCAGCACCTCCGCGCCGCCCTCCCGGGCGCCCGCCGCGATGCGGTCGGGCAGGCGGCCGGGGGCGATGACGTACGGGGCCACGGCGACCCGCCGTACGCCCTCGGCGCGCAGCGCGCGCACCGCGTCCTCGGTGCGGGGCAGTGATGCGGAGGCGAACGCGGGCCGCACGGCGCACCAACCGGTGTGCCGCCACTCCCGCGCGATTTCAGCGATCACCGCGATCGCCTCCGGGTCGGAGGAGCCCGCCGAGGCCAGGACGACCCCGGTCGAGCCCTTGTCGGCGGGGGTGAGCCCCGCCTCGTACAGCCGCCGCTCCAGCGCGTCCGTCAGCAGCGGCGAGGGGCCGAGCACCTCGGCCTGCCGGATCCGCAGCAGCGGGTGGCGCGCCGACGCCTCGCGCAGCACCGCGGGGATGTCGGACTTGGCGTGGAAGGCGCGCGTCAGCAGCAGGGGCAGCGCGATCACGTCCCGTACGTCCTCCAGCGCCAGCCGGTCGAGCAGCTGGGGGACGTACGGCGCGTTGAAGTCCAGGAAGCCGGTCTCCACGCGCAGCCCCGGCCGCAGCGACCGCAGCCGCCCGGCGAGGGCGTGCACGGTCGCGGCATGCCGGGGGTCGCGGCTGCCGTGGGCGATGACCAGCAGGACGGGATGGTGCGGGTGGGCCATGGAATACCTGGAGTACCTGTGGTGCGCGTGATGCGCGCGGTGCGTGTCGTGCATGGGATCAGCTCTTCACCAGGAGACCACGGCCGCGCAGCACACGACGCTCCAGCGGGCTGAAGATCAGCAGGTCGATGGCGATACCGACGATCAGGATCAGGAAGATGGCGAGGAACACCATCGGCATACTGCCGACCGTACGGCCGTTCTCCAGCAGCTGCCCGAGGCCCACACCGAGATCGGGCGAGGACGCGATGATCTCCGCGGCCATCAGCGACCGCCAGGAGAACGCCCAGCCCTGCTTCAGCCCGGCCAGATAGCCGGGCAGCGCGGCCGGCATGACGATGTGCCAGGTACCGCGCAGCCCGGTGGCGCCGAGCGTACGCCCGGCCCGCAGGAAGAGCGGCGGCACCTGATCGACGCCGGACACCAGGCCGTTGGCGATCGAGGGGACCGCGCCGAGCAGGATGACCGCGTACATCATCGAGTCGTTGAGCCCCAGCCAGATCACGGCCGGCGGCACCCAGGCCACCGACGGCAGCGACTGGAGTCCGGAGAGGATCGGGCCGATGGCCGCGCGGACGAACTTCACGCGGGCGACCAGCAGTCCCAGCGGCGTACCGATCACCAGCGCCAGCAGGAAGCCCAGCAGGCCGCGCGACACGCTGGTCCAGATGTAGCCGAGCAGGGTGCCCTGCGCCCAGGCGTCGGACACCTCGCCCCACACCGCGCCGGGCGAGGGGAGCTTGTAGTCGTCGGTGATCCTGGCCCAGACGAGGAGCTGCCACACCACCAGCACCAGCGCGATCGCGACGACCGGCGGCAGCACCTTCTTGACGAGCGTCTCGCGCAGGGGCGTACGCCCGGTCTGTACGGTGTCCAGCGCGTCGAGTCCGGCCTCCAGACCGGCCATGTCGCCGTGCGACGAGGCGTCCCCGGGTGCCGTGCCTTCCGGAGCCGTGCCGTCCGGCGACGTGTCCTCGCGCGTCGCGTCCCCCGGCGACGTGTCCTTCCGCGTCGTCTCAGTGCTGGCCATGGCGGCGGATCTCCCCACGCAGTTCTTCGGTGATCTCGACCGACAGCTCCGCGACGGCGCTGTCCTCGATACGGCGCGGCTGCGGGATGTCCACGCGCCACTCGCGGGCCACCCGGCCGGGGCGCGACGACAGCAGGACGACGCGCTCGGCGAGCCGTACCGCCTCGCGCACGTTGTGCGTGACGAAGAGGACCGACAGACCTGTCTCGCGCCAGATCCGGGTCAGCTCGTCGTGCAGGACGTCCCGGGTGATCGCGTCGAGCGCCGCGAACGGCTCGTCCATCAGGAGCAGCCGGCTGTCCTGGGCGAGCGCGCGCGCCAGCGCGACCCGCTGCCGCATCCCGCCGGACAGCTCGTGCACGCGCTTGCCGTACGAGCCCTCCAGCCGTACGAGACCGAGCAGCCGCTCCGCCTCGCCGCGCCGCTCCTGCTTGGGCACGCCGCGCAGCCGCAGCGCCAGTTCGATGTTCTTGCCCGCGGTCAGCCACGGGAACAGCGCGTGCTCCTGGAACATCAGGGCGGGCCGGCCGCCGGGTGTCCCGATGGACCCGGCGGACGGCCGGTCGAGCCCGGCGACCAGATTGAGCAGGGTCGACTTACCGCATCCCGAGGCTCCCAGGAGGGTGACGAACTCGCCCGGCGCGACATCGAGCGTGATGTCGTCCAGGACGAGCTGCTGCCCGGCCGGTGTCACGAAGGACTTCGAGACATGCGCGATACGGGCGGCGTGGTCCACCGCCGGGGTGCTCTCGGCGGCCTTGGCGAATGTGGTGGCCATGGTCGTCACCTCCTGGGAACGGGTGGATACGGTCCTGGTCCTGGCTTCCGCTCCGGCGCCTACTCGGCGCCGAGACCGGCGTCGGCCACCTCGGGCTGACCGGCGGCCTTGAGCACCTTGTTGAGGGGCCCCAGGTCGTAGATGCCGTTCAGGTCCGGCTTCTTGAGCAGCCCGGCCTTGACCGCGTGATCGGCCTCCGCCTGGAGCGTCGCGGCCAGCGGGTCGTTGGTGATCTGGATCGACTGCCACGCCGGGTCGAGGACCTCGGGCGGCAGCGCCTTGCCGGAGAGCGTCTTCAGCGCCTCGTTGGCGGACGCCTTCGCCTTGTCCTCGTTGGCGTTGATCCACTCGTTGGTCTTCACGGAGCCGCGCAGCACGGCCTCGACCACGTCCGGGTGCTCGCCGAGGAACTTCTGCGACACGATGATGTTCGTGATCACGAACTTCTTGTCAGGCCACAGATCCGACTCGTCGAGCAGTACCTTGGCGCCTTCCGCGACGAGCTTGGACGCGGTCGGCTCCGGCACCCACGCGCCGTCGATGGAACCGGACTTGTAGGCGTCCGGGGTGATCTTGTTGTCCGTACGGACGACGGAGACATCGCCCTTGCCGGACTGGGCGTCGACCTTCCAGCCCTTCTCGGATATCCAGTTGAGGAACGCCACGTCCTGTGTGTTGCCCAGCTGCGGAGTGGCGATCTTCTTGCCCTTGACGTCGTCCAGGGTCTTGATCTTCGCCGGGTTGACGACGAGCTTGACCCCGCCAGAGGCGGAGCCGCCGATGATGCGCAGGCTCTTGCCGCCGGTCTGGGTGTAGCCGTTGATGGCAGGGGAGGGGCCGATGAAGCCGATGTCGATACTGCCCGCGTTGAGGGCCTCGATCTCGGAGGGGCCCGCGTTGAAGGTCGAGGGCGCCACCTTCGTACCGCCCAGCTCCTTCTGGAAGAGCCCCTCCTGGATACCGACGAGGGCGGTGGCGTGGGTGAGGTTCGGAAAGTATCCGATCTTCACGGTGCCGGCGGAGAGCGCCTTGCCCTCGGCGGCCGGGGAGGCGGTGTCGCTCTTGTCGGCCTCGGAGCCGTAGCCGCAGGAGGTGACCGTGACGGCGAGCAGCGGCAGCGCGGCCACGACGGCGAGTCTGCGGCGGGCGGTGGTGCGGGAGACAGGCACGGGAGGGGGTCCTCTCGTTGGCCCGGTGCTCACGCCCTTTTCTACGGAGTCGGGGGCGCGGCCGGGAAGTCGGCGGGTTTTCGGCGGAACAGGTCGTACGGGTGATGCGGGTACCGCGGGTGGGGGGTGCGGGCGCGCATGCGGTGCGCGTACGTCATCGCGCACATCGCGCCACCCCGCCCGTTCCCGCGCCGAGGGCGCCGCTGCCGACCCGGCCGCCCTCCTTCGCGAACGTCGCGTAGACGTCGTGGACCGTCAGGTCCTGTCCGGATGTCATCAGAAGTCCCAGCCCTCGTCGTCGGCGGCGGGCGCGGCGGCGGGCTCGGTGGCCGCGGCGAAGGCGTCGCCCGCCATACCGGCGCTCAGCGTCGTTCCGTCGGCGGGGTCGATCAGCAGGAAGGAGCCGGTGTGCCGGGAGGCGGCGTAGCTGTCGAGCGCGAGCGGCTCGGCGGTACGGACCTTCACCCGCCCGATGTCATTGGCGACGAGCTGTCCCGGGGCCGGATGCTGGGAGAGGTCGTCCAGCGTCAGCCGGGACGGGATGTCCTTCACGATCGCCTTGACCGTACGGGTGGTGTGCTTCAGCAGCACCCGCTGGCCCACGGTCAGCGGCTGGTCGGCCACATGGCAGACGGTCGCCTCGACATCCTGGGTCGTGGCGGGCAGCTGCGCGGTGGGCGCGATCAGATCGCCGCGCGAGACGTCGATGTCGTCGGCGAGCCGGACGGTCACGGACTGCGGAGCCCAGGCGAGGTCCACGGTGGTGGCCGCGCCCACGCCGACGCCCAGCGCGTCGATGCCCTCGATCGTGCTCGTACGGCCCGAGGGCAGGACGGTCACCGGATCCCCGACGCGCAGCACCCCGGAGGCGATCTGGCCCGCGTAGCCGCGGTAGTCGGGGTGCTCGGCGCTCTGCGGGCGGATCACGTACTGCACGGGAAAGCGCGCCGGGCACCCGGCCAGGTCGTGGCTGACCGGGACGGTCTCCAGATACTCCAGCACGGTCGGGCCGCCGTACCAGTCCATGTGCGCGGACGGCTCCACCACGTTGTCGCCGGTGAGCGCGGAGATCGGGATCGTCGTGATCTCCGGGACGCCCAGTGAGGCGGCGTACGCCGTGAACTCCTCGGCGATCGAGGCGAACACGGGTTCCGCGTATCCGACGAGGTCCATCTTGTTGACGGCCAGGACCACATGCGGGACCCGCAGCAGGGCGGCCACCGCGGCGTGCCGGCGGGTCTGCTCGACGACGCCGTTACGGGCGTCCACGAGCACCACGGCCAGCTCGGCGGTGGAGGCTCCGGTCACCATGTTCCGGGTGTACTGCACATGCCCGGGGGTGTCGGCGAGGATGAACCGCCGCCGGGGCGTGGCGAAGTAGCGGTAGGCGACATCGATCGTGATGCCCTGCTCGCGCTCGGCCCGCAGTCCGTCCGTGAGCAGCGCGAGGTCGGGTGCCTCCTGACCGCGGCTGCGGGAGGCGTGCTCGACGGCCTCCAGCTGGTCGGTCAGCACCGACTTGGAGTCGTGCAGCAGCCGGCCGACGAGCGTGGACTTGCCGTCGTCGACGGAGCCCGCGGTGGCGAACCGCAGCAGTGTGGTGGCCGACAGCCGCTCCGCGAACCGCTCCGTGGCGCTGTCACTCGTGCTCGTGCTCGTCATGGCTAGAAGTACCCCTCGCGCTTGCGGTCTTCCATCGCGGCCTCGGACAGCTTGTCGTCGGCGCGGGTCGCGCCGCGCTCGGTGAGCCGGGAGGCGGCGATCTCGGCGATCACCGCGTCGAGTGTCGTGGCGTCGGAGTCGACGGCGCCCGTGCAGGACATGTCACCGACCGTGCGGTAGCGCACCAGACGCTTCTCCACGGTCTCGGACTCCTTGGGGCCGCCCCACTCCCCGGCGGTCAGCCACATGCCGCTGCGCGGGAAGACCTCCCGCTCGTGCGCGAAGTAGATCTCCGGGAGTTCGATCCCCTCGCGGGCGATGTACTGCCAGACGTCCAGCTCGGTCCAGTTGGAGAGCGGGAAGACCCGGACATGCTCGCCGGGGGCGTGCCGGCCGTTGTAGAGGTGCCACAGCTCGGGCCGCTGACGGCGCGGGTCCCACTGCGAGAACTCGTCGCGCAGCGAGAACACCCGCTCCTTCGCGCGGGCCTTCTCCTCGTCGCGCCGGCCACCGCCGAAGACCGCGTCGAACCGCTCGGCCTGGATCTTCTCGGTGAGCGGCACGGTCTGGAGCGGATTGCGGGTGCCGTCGGGCCGCTCGCGCAGCTTCCCCGCGTCGATGTACTCCTGCACGGACGCGACATGGAGCCGCAGTCCGTGCGCGGCCACCGTACGGTCGCGGTATTCGAGGACCTCGGGGAAGTTGTGCCCGGTGTCGACATGGAGCAGCGAGAACGGCACCGGCGCGGGCGCGAACGCCTTCAGCGCCAGATGCAGCATGACGATCGAGTCCTTGCCGCCGGAGAAGAGGATCACCGGCCGCTCGAACTCGCCCGCCACCTCGCGGAAGATATGCACCGCCTCGGACTCCAGGGCGTCCAGATGGCTCAGCGCGTACGGGGCGTCCGTGCCCTCGGCGACGGCGGCGACGGTGGTGGTCACGCGAGACCCCTCTCGGTGAGCAGTGCGTGGAGCGCGGCGGCGGACTCCTGGACGGACTGGGTGTGCGACTCGATCCGCAGATCGGGCGAGTCCGGTGCCTCGTAGGGGTCGTCCACGCCGGTCAGGCCGGAGATCTCGCCGGCCGCCTGCTTGGCGTACAGCCCCTTCACATCGCGTACGGAGCAGACCTCGACCGGCGTGGCCACATGCACCTCCAGATACCCGGTGCCCTCGGCCCGATGGTGTTCGCGCACCGCCGCACGGCTGTCCGCGTACGGTGCGATCACCGGCACCAGCGCCTTGACGCCGTTCGACGCGAGCAGCTCGGCGACGAAGCCGACGCGCCGCACGTTGGTGTGCCGGTCCTCGCGGCTGAAGCCGAGGCCCGCGGAGAGGAACTCCCGGATCTCGTCGCCGTCGAGCACCTCGGCGCGGTGGCCCTCGGCGCGGAGCCGGTCCGCCAGCGCGTTCGCGAGGGTCGTCTTGCCCGCGCTCGGCAGCCCGGTGAGCCAGACCGTCGCGCCCTGCTCCGTCGTCCCGGGCGTGCCCGCCGTCCCCGGTGTCCCCGTCGAATCCATCAGCTCCGTCACGCTCGCACGCCCCTCCTCCAGACGGCCCGTCATCCGTGCAGCCCGCACTCGGTCTTGGCACGTCCGGCCCAGCGTCCGGCGCGCGCGTCCTCGCCCTCCAGCACCCGGCGGGTGCAGGGGGCGCACCCCACGGAGGCGTAACCGTCCGTCAGCAGCGGGTTGGTGAGCACCCCGTGCTCGGCGACGTACGCGTCCACCTCGTCCTGCGTCCACCGGGCGATCGGGGAGACCTTGACCTTGCCGCGCTTCTCGTCCCAGCCCACGACCGGGGTGCCGGCCCGGCTCGGGGACTCGTCGCGGCGCAGTCCTGTGGCCCAGGCGTCGTACTCCGTCAGGCCTTCTTCGAGGGGCGCGACCTTGCGCAGGGCGCAGCACAGATCGGGGTCGCGGTCGTGCAGCCGGGGGCCGTGCTCGGCGTCCTGCTCGGCGACGGTCCCGCGCGGGGTGAGCGTGATGACCCGGACGTCCATCACGGCGTCCACCGCGTCCCGGGTGCCGAGGGTCTCGGGGAAGTGGTAGCCGGTGTCGAGGAAGACCACGTCGACCCCGGGGCGTACCCGGGAGGCGAGATGGGCGACCACCGCGTCCTCCATCGAGGACGTCACACAGAACCGCGCGCCGAAGGTGTCGACGGCCCAGGTGAGGATCTCCAGGGCCGAGGCGTCTTCGAGTGCGCGGCCCGCGCGCTCGGCGAGGGCGCGGGGATCGTCGGTCTCCGTCAGCGCTGTCATATCTCTTCGCCTCCATCGCTCCGCCGGAGTCCACGGGACAGCAGCCCGAGGAACTTCAACTGAAAGGCGCGATTGCATGCCGCGCATTCCCAGGCGCCGTGTCCCTGCTCGTTCGGACGCAGGTCCTCGTCGCCGCAGTAAGGGCAGTAGAAGGGGGCCGCGCGCTCGCTCACGACAGCGCCTCCTCCGACGCGCGCGCCGCCCAGCCGGCGAACCGCTCGCCGTCCTCGCGCTCCTTCTGGAACCGTCCGAGCACCCGCTCGACATAGTCGGGCAGCTCCTCGGAGGTGACCTTCAGACCGCGGACCTTACGGCCGAATCCGGCCTCCAGGCCCAGCGCGCCGCCCAGATGCACCTGGAAGCCCTCGACCTGGTTGCCGTCCTTGTCCAGCACCAGCTGGCCCTTGAGACCGATGTCCGCGGTCTGGATACGGGCGCAGGCGTTCGGGCAGCCGTTGACGTTGATCGTGATCGGCTCGTCGAACTCCGGGATGCGGCGCTCCAGTTCGTCGATGAGCGTGGCGCCGCGCCGCTTGGTCTCGACGATCGCCAGCTTGCAGAACTCGATGCCGGTGCAGGCCATCGTGCCGCGCCGGAACGGGGACGGACTGACCCGCAGGTCCAGCGCCTCAAGACCGGCCACCAGCGACTCGACCCGGTCCTCCGCCACATCGAGGACGATCATCTTCTGCTCGGCGGTGGTACGCAGCCGGCCCGAGCCGTGCGCCGCCGCCAGTTCGGCGATCCTCGTCAGTGTGACGCCGTCGACCCGGCCGACGCGCGGTGCGAACCCCACGTAGAAGAGACCGTCGCGCTGCCGGTGCACACCGACATGGTCCCGCCAGCGGTGCACGGGCTGCTCGGGTGCGGGGCCGTCGACGAGCGCGCGCTTGAGGTACTCGTCCTCCAGGATCCGGCGGAACTTCTCCGCGCCCCAGTCGGCGAGCAGGAACTTCAGCCGGGCGCGGGTGCGCAGCCGGCGGTAGCCGTAGTCACGGAAGACCGAGATGACACCGGTGTAGACGTCCGGGATCTCGTCCAGCGGCACCCAGGCGCCGAGCCGCTGGCCGATCTTGGGGTTGGTGGAGAGCCCGCCGCCCACCCAGAGGTCGAAACCGGGGCCGTGCTCCGGGTGCTCGACCCCGACGAACGCGATGTCGTTGATCTCGTGCGCCACGTCCAGTGACGGCGATCCGGAGATCGCGGACTTGAACTTGCGCGGCAGATTGGAGAAGTCGGGGTTGCCGATGATCCGGCGCTGGATCTCGTCGATCGCCGGGGTGCCGTCGATGATCTCGTCCTCGGCGATACCGGCCACCGGCGAACCGAGGATCACACGGGGGGTGTCACCGCACGCCTCGGTCGTGGAGAGCCCCACCGCTTCGAGCCGGTTCCAGATCTCCGGCACGTCCTCGATCCGGATCCAGTGGTACTGGATGTTCTGCCGGTCGGTGATGTCGGCCGTCCCGCGCGCGAACTCCTGCGAGATCTCGCCGATGACCCGCAGCTGCTCGGTGGTCAGCCGGCCGCCGTCGATCCGTACCCGCATCATGAAGTACTCGTCGTCCAGCTCCTCCGGCTCCAGGATCGCGGTCTTGCCGCCGTCGATCCCGGGCTTGCGCTGGGTGTAGAGACCCCACCAGCGCATCCGGCCGCGCAGATCATTGGGGTCGATCGAGTCGAACCCGGCCTTGGAGTAGATGTTCTCGATGCGCGCCCGCACATGGAGGCCGTCGTCGTCCTTCTTGAACTGCTCATTGCCGTTGAGCGGAGTGAAGTGGCCCACGGCCCACTGGCCCTCACCGCGGTGACGGCTCACCTTGCGGCGTGGCGTGGCGCTGGAGGGCTTTTCCGGGGTGGCGGCCATGGCGGATACGTCCTTCGAGACATGCAGGAGGGCGGCTCTGAGCCGCACACTCGCGCGTGGGCGCGGCGGTGCGCGGCTGAGGATTCAGAGAGAATTCAGAAGAGCGGGAGATCGCTGGATCGCGGCGGTGCTGGGACTCTCAGCCCGCCGGACAGATGGCGCTGGACATGCGGCCGAGGTCGACGTGCAGCCGACTCACCAAGGCAATTCCAGCTCGGGACATGACGGAAGCGTGTCACGCGGATCTCCGGGCAGTCCACTGCTGTCCGTCATCTGGACCCAGGTGTCCCATGATGCGAGACGATGTGGTACCCGTCACGGGCCCGGCGGGTTTAGCGCCCGCTCTACGGCTCCTCTTCGATCTTGGTGTCGAAGAGCCGGAAGCCCCGGCGCAGATAGTTGTCCATGGCGTACGGCCCGTCCTTCGAGCAGGTGTGCAGCCAGACCCGCTTGGTCGGCTCCGTACCCGGCCACCGCTCGGCCAGGTCCCAGGCCCTGGCCACGCCGTACGACAGCAGATGACCGCCGATCCGCCGGCCGCGGAAGGCCGGGATCAGCCCGAAGTAGACGATCTCGACCGTCGCCCCGTCCTGCGCCGCCAGCTCGATGTACCCCGCGGGGGTGCCCCGCTCGTACGCCACCCAGGTCTCCACCCCGGGCGCGGCGATGATCTCCTGCCACCGCTCCGGGGTCAGCGAGAGCCGGTCGTGCCAGCTCACATCGTCGCCGACGGCCGTGTACAGGAACCGGCTGTACTCCGCCGACGGCACCTCGGCCCGTACGATCCGCACGTCGCCGGCGGGCTCGGCGGCGGGCCGCAGATCGTCGGGCGAGGTCTGTTCCAGGGACCAGGTGGTCACGGAGATGCTCATACCGGCCAGAAAACCACGCCGCCCGAACACCCCGGGACGCGGCCCCGGGACGAGGAGCCGGGACGAGGACCCGCACACATCGGCCCCACCGTCGTCACGGACAGGGCAGCCGTCGCGCGCCGAGCACCGCCGGTGCCGTCGAGTGCGGCAGCAGATCGGCGGGGTCCTCGGGCCGTACGACCTCCACCTCGACCTCCTCGCTGAAGCGGTAGGGCCGGTGCGCCAGCACCCCCGACAGATGGCGCCGCACCCGCGACATCTCGGCCCGTACGGTCACCGTCCTGGTGGGGTCGCCGAAGACATCGCCCGCCAGCTCCGCCGCGCTGCGCCCGGCCCGGTGCACCGCCAGGATGTACAGCAGCTCGGCATGGCGCGGGGTCAGCTCCTGCGCCCAGCCGCCCGCCGACCCGGACACCGCGACCGACCAGCGCCTGGGGCGGCTCAGATCCAGCACCACCCGGCTCGGCGTCTCGGTGGGCGGACACTCCTCGTCCACTTGCAGGAGCCAGCCGCCCGGCAGTGGCTCGACCGTGCACATGCCCAGCGAGGGCTGCCAGAGGCGGCCCGCCCGCAGCGTCTTCGGCAGCGGCAGCCGGTCCACCGGCGGCATGCCCGTCACCGCCGCCGTCCAGCCGTCGGGGTCGACCGCCAGGGCGCGGCCCCCCAGCCGGCACAGGATCGGCGCCGCCACCGAACGCAGCCGCTCCACGGCCCGGCCGTGCCGCTGGCGCAGGTCGCTCTCCGCGAGCCGGGCGACGGAACTGACCAGCGCCAGGGTCGTCGGATGGAAGCCCGTCGCCGGGCCGCTCACATCGACCACACCCAGCAGCCGCCCGTCGCGCGGATCGTGCACGGGCGACGCCGCACAGGTCCAGGTGTGCAGGTCACGGACGTAATGCTCGGCCGAGTGGACCTGCACGGGCCGGCGCAGCGCCAGCGCCGTACCTATCGCGTTGGTCCCCATGGCGCGCTCGGACCAGGCGGCGCCCTCCGCGAGCCTGACATCGTCCGCCTGCCGCAGGGTGGCGAGACCGCCCTCCCGCCACAGCACCCACCCCTCGTCATCGGTCACCACCATCACCTGGCGCGAGGAGTGGACGATCTCACGGAGGGAACCGCTGAGCGTGCCCATCGCCTCGCCCAGCGCGGAGGCACGTCTGCGCCGCTCCACCTCGTCCGGCTCCAGCGGCACACCGTTCGCCGACCGGTCGGGATCCAGCCCGATACCGAGCATCCGCCGCCAGGACGCCTCGATCACCGGCCGGGGAGCCACCGGCGGCCTCTCGCCCGCGAGCGCGGCGTCCCGTACGCGGTGCAGCAGCCGGGCGGCCCGCGCACTGTCCATGGCCATCAGCCGCGCCAGATCGAGCGGCGCGTCGTGCGGTGATGTGTCCCTGTCCTTCAGTGGTACGTCGTCCTTCAGCGGTACGTCCTTCATCGGGCCCCCGTGTCACCTGCGGTGCTTCGGATGTCCGGCGCACCCGCTTGCAACGGCCTGCAACTCTGGCGGACCGCGGGTGAGCGCGTGAAAGTGAAAGCAAGTCAGGGGTGGTGCCGTGTCGGCGCGGCGCCACCCCGGCTTGCCGCCGGACAGAGCCTCGGCTCTGTCCGGCGGGCTCCGCCGGGCAGGCGGGACTGCGAAGGCGGGAGCTAACTCCCGTCCGGCCGTGCCCGGTCCACGACCGACGCCAGATCGAGTGTGGGGGGCAGCGTGCCGAAGGCCGTGCCCCAGTCCCCGCCCAGCCGTGAGGCGCAGAACGCGTCGGCCACCTCCGGCGGCGCCCAGCGCACCAGCAGCGAGCCCTGGAGCACCAGCGCCAGCCGCTCCACCAGCCGCCGGGCCCGCGCCTCGACGCCGGACAGATCGGCCAGTTCGGTCAGCAGACCCTTGATCGCGCCGTCCAGCCGGTGATCGGCTCCCCGCGCCTCGCCGACCTCCCGGAGCACGGCGTTCAGCGCCTCGGGCTCGCGCTGGAGCGCCCGCAGCACGTCGAGGGCCTGCACATTCCCCGACCCCTCCCAGATCGAGTTGAGCGGCGACTCGCGCAGCAGCCGCGGCATCCCCGACTCCTCCACATAGCCGTTGCCGCCCAGGCACTCCAGGGCCTCGGCGGCGACCGGCGTACAGCGCTTGGTCACCCAGTACTTGGCCGCGGGCACCGCGAGCCGCAGGAAGGCCCGCTCCCGGTCCGCGCCGTCACCGCCGTTCTGGACGGTGTCGTACGCGGACGCGAGCCGCAGCGCGAGCGTCGTCGCCGCCTCCGACTCCAGCGCCAGATCGGCCAGTACGTTGCGCATCAGCGGCTTGTCGATCAGCTCACCGCCGAACGCGCGGCGGTACGTGGCGTGATGCACCGCCTGCGCCACCGACTGCCGCATCAGCGCGGCCGAGCCCACCACACAGTCGAGCCGGGTCGCCGCCACCATCTCGATGATGGTGCGCACCCCCCGGCCCTCCTCGCCGACCCGGTGTGCCCACGTCGCGTCGAACTCGACCTCGGCGGACGCGTTGGAGCGGTTGCCCAGCTTGTCCTTGAGCCGCTGGATACGGAACACATTGCGGGTGCCGTCGGCCAGCACGCGCGGGACGAGGAAACAGGTCAGACCGCCGGGCGCCTGCGCCAGGACGAGAAAGCCGTCGCACATCGGCGCGGAACAGAACCACTTGTGCCCGGTCAGCAGATACTCGCCGGCCGCGTCCAGCGGCACCGCCCGCGTCGTGTTGGCCCGTACGTCGCTGCCGCCCTGCTTCTCCGTCATGCCCATCCCGAACAGCACGCCGGCCTTCTCCGCGGCGGGCCGCAGCCCCGGCTCGTACCGGTGGGAGGTCAGCCTCGGCTCCCACTCGGCGGCGAGCGCCGGCTCCGTACGCAGCGCGGGCACCGCGGCGTGCGTCATCGACACCGGACAGCCGTTGCCGGCCTCCACCTGCGTCCAGACGAAGAAGCCGGCCGCACGGCGCAGATGGCCGCCGGGCCGGCCCCAGGCGTCGGTCAGCCCCGCGCCGACCGAGCGCCCCAGCAGCTGATGCCAGGCCGGATGGAAGTCCACCTCGTCGATCCGGTTCCCGTAGCGGTCATGGGTGCGCGGCTTCGGCGGATTCTCGTTGGCCAGCACACCCCACTCCTGGGCCTCGGCGGATCCGGCGGTCCGGCCGAGGGCCGTCAGCTCCGCACGGGTCTCGTCGAGGAGTGCGGGCGCGCTGTGCCGCTCCACGCCCTCGGTCAGGGCGCGGTCGGCGCTGAAGACGTCGTACCCCACCAGGGGCGGAACCTGGTTGGTCACTGTGTGGGTGCTGGCTGCCATGCCGATACGGTAAGGAGGTGCAGGCAGCAAAAGAAACACCCGAGCGACCAGCGGGTCGACTCCACCGGGCCCGAGTCCTCTATCGCGACGTATCCAAGCGGAAGATGGCCTGGTTGCTGCTGAAGGACACCGTCAACTCGTGCATCGAGTACCGCATCCTGGGTCTCGCTGCCGAGGCGGCGTTCTTCACCCTCCTCTCGCTGCCGCCGCTGCTGCTCGGACTCATCGGGCTGCTCGGCTACGTGGACGACTGGACGAACACCACCACCGTCGCCTCCATCGAGCGGAACATCCTCGCGGCGGCCGGCACGGTGCTCTCGCAGCGCGGTGTCGACGAGATCGCCAAACCCCTGCTCGCCGACATCACGCACGGCGGGCGCCCCGATGTCATCTCGCTCGGTTTCGCGATCGCGCTGTGGTCGGGCTCCCGGGCGGTCAATGTCTTCGTCGACACCATCACGGTGATGTACGGGCTCGACGGGCGGCGTGGCATCGTCGCGACCCGGCTGCTCGCCTTCCTGCTCTACATCGTGGCGATCCTGATCGGCGCGGTGGTCCTGCCGCTCGCCGTCGTCGGCCCCGACCGGGTCGTGGAGTTCATCCCCTGGGGCACGGAGGTCGTCAGCGTCCTGTACTGGCCGGTGGTGATCCTGCTCTCCATCGCCTTCCTCACCACGCTCTACCACGTCTCCGTACCGGCGCGGTCGCGCTGGATCGAGGACGTCCCCGGCGGTCTGGTGGCCCTCGGGATGTGGGTGCTCGGCAGCTTCCTGCTGCGGATCTATCTGACCAGTACGGTCGAGGGCCCCACCATCTACGGCTCCCTCGCCGCCCCCATCGCCGTACTGCTCTGGATCGGTGTCTCGGCGTTCGCGGTGCTGGTGGGCGCGGCGGTCAACGCCGCCATCGACCGCGTATGGCCGTCGGTCGCCACCGCGGCGGCGCGGGCGGCCAACGAACGGCTGCGCGCGGCCCAGGCGGCGGAGCTGGTGGCCCGCGCGGTCGCGTCGGAGGGACAGGACGGACCGCAGGACGACGATGTGACCGACCCGGACATGCCGTCGGAGTTCCCTGAGCGCTGGTCCAGGTTCCTGCCGCCGGACGATGTGAAGTCGCGGATGAGGTCGGGGCTGCACGGGGTGCGGGAGAACCGCGACAAGGGGCGTGACGGGCAGGGGAGTTAGCTCTCCGGCCGCCCGGTGTCGTCGTTCTCTCCACCCGGCCGGGTCTCCGTGTTCTCGTCCTCGGTGGTACCGCCGCCGAACAGACGGCGCAGCCAGGAGGGCCGGGGGGAGGTCCGGGGCGCGGGGCGGGGGGCAGGCGCGGCTCCGGGAGGCGGCGCGGAGTCGGGCCGTCGCGCGGTGGGCCGGGCGCCGGTCCGGGGCGGGGGCGCGCTCGGCGGCGCGGCTCCGGGAGGAGGTGCGGTCTGCGGCGCGCTCGGCGGCGCGGATCCGAGGCGCGGCCCGCTCGCCGCGCCGGGCTCGGACAGCGCCGCGCGGGCGGCCTCCAACGTACGGCGCCAGCCGCGCAGTCGCTCCCGCTCCCGCTCCGCCCAGGCGCCCTCGACACCGTCCAGCGGCTCGCCGTACCAGTGCCCGAGCGCCGCGTCGTACAGCCCGGCGGCACGCCCTGGCTCGCCCGCCGCCGCCGCACGCGCGGCGGCGGCGGCCAGCTGTTCGGCCAGGGAGAGGTCCAACTCGGTTTCCAGCCGCAGACGGTACTCGCCTTCGGGTCCCTCCACCGCGTGCCCGTGGTCGATCAGGAAGTCGATCACCTGCGTGACGAGCGGCGAGTCCCGGAGCGAGGGCGGGTCCCCCAGAGCGAGGCCCAGCTCGATGCCGGACACCGGATCGCCCTGCGCCAGCAGCAGCCTGCTGAGGATGATCTGTGCGTGGCGCGGGACGGGTGTCCGGTCGCGCCCGCCGTGCAGCGCCTTCAGCGGGCCCAGCACGCCGTACCGCCAGGTGCTGCCCGGCACGGCCGACCTCAGCGCGTCGGCGCCGCGCCGGCGGGTCTCGGGCGCGTCGGAGAGGAGATCCATGACCGCCGCCTCCAGCGGGGCCGGCAGGGCGCTCGGGGCGCCGAAGGGCTCGACGCCGGTGGCGAGTTCGTACAGCACACGGCCCAGGGCATGGAGTTCGCCGTAGGTGTCGTCCGGGGCAGCGCCCCCGAACCCGCGGAGCATCACCAGCCCGTCCCGCAGCCGCATGATGGTGGTCAGGGACGGCGGCTCCGGCCGGACGCCCCTCTCCCGGGCGTGGGACAGGACGTCGAGCGCCTGCGCCGCGATGCCGATGATCTCGGCCACGGGGAGCGGCCGGTGGCCGTTCTCCACCAGCAGTTCGCCGAGGCTGCGCGCCTCCAGGGCCTCGCTGACCAGGTAGCCGACGTCGCCGTCCGCGCCGTGCTCGCGCACCTTCACGACACCGGGGTGCCGCAGCAGGGCGGTGGCCTCGTGCTCCGCCCGCGCCATGTCCACCAGGGCATCGCGCGTCGCCCCCGGGCTGTCGAAGACCTTGACGGTGACCGTACGGTCCCGGTCCTGATGCCGGTCCCGGTACCGGTCGTACGCCCGCCACACCACGCCGTCCGCACCACGTCCGATGACCTCCGTCAGCCGGTAGCGCCCGACCAGCTCCCGCCCGCCGCTCTCCGGCTCGGGCCCCCGCAGCAGCCGTACGCTCTCCCGGCTCACCAGCGCGAACGGCTCGCCCGCCGCCCGGCCGTGCCCCGCCCGGCCGTCGCCGGCGAGCAGCGCCCGGAACTCACCGCGCGCCGAGCCCGCGCGCGACTCGATGACGGCCCCCACCCGTTCGAGCAGGCCGACCGTACGGGCCAGCCCCGTACGCGGCAGCGCACCGAGCAGCAGTTCGCGCACGCCAGGCCGGAAGTCGTAGGAACCGGCGGGGCCCGGTACGGCCGTGAGCATGCCGCTCAGCACCACTTCCGCCAGATGCTGCGGCTGCGGACGCTCCTCGATGGCCGCCTGCACGAGCCGCATCACCGGCAAGTGCGGTGGGCCCACCGCCAGATGGGCGGCGAGCCGCACCGCCTGGGGAGAGGCGACCGAACGGAAGCGCAGCACCAGTTCCCTGGCCGGCACGTCACGCGGGATCAGTCCGCCGTCCCTGCCCTCGTCCCCGCCTTCCTCTTCGCCGCCTTCGTCCTCGGACAGCGCGGCGGACGGCCAGGCCGGTGGCCCCGCCGGCAACAGGGCCGCCGCCCCGGGGAATTCGGTGCCGGCCGGGGACGCCACCAGCCCGGCCCAGTGGCCGAGCCACTCCGGCGTCGGTTCGAGCACCGGCACGGGAACGCCCCGCGCCTCGATGTCGTACGGCGCGAAGCGCAGCGCGGTGTTGGGGGCGCCGGGTCCGGCCGCCGTGAACAGTCCGGGCACCGGCGCGGGCGGGGTGTGCCGCCACATCCGCTCCGGCAGCGGCTGGACCACGGCCACCGGCAGCTCGCGGGTCCAGCGCCGCAGCGTCCGGTACCACCGCCGTCCGGCGGCCCCCGCCGCTCCGCGCGGTCCCGGCCGCCACTGCGGGCCCATCGTGTCGCTGAGGACCAGCACCAGCGTCCGCCCTGCCGTCCACTGCCGAGGGGGCACGGCACCGTCCGCGCCGAGCCGTACCAGCTCCACCGTACGGAACGCGCCCGTCTGCCCGAAGGCCGTGGACAGATCGCGCGCGAGCGGCTGCCACATGGCCATCGTCGGGCCGCAGTCCAGGACGACCGCCAGATGGAGCCAGCGCTCCTGCGCGGGCCGCAGCTCGGGCAGCCACTGGCCGCGCCGGGCGCCGAGCGCGGCGATGCGGTGCGCGGTGCCCGTCTCGTCCAGTTCCCGTACGCGCGTCGACGGCACGGTCCTGCGCAGCGGACGCAACGCCCGCTGGAGGGCGAGCGGATGGGAGATCATCGGCGGCGCGGGGGCGAGCACCTCGGACCGCGCGTCCGGAGCAGGGGGCGGCGACGGCGGCCCGCCGACGGCGGGCGGCGCCAGGCGGTACAGGGCGACCCGGTCGTCCGGAACGCTCGGGAAGAAGGCGCTGCCGGAGCCGGGAACCGGTATGGCCCCACCGGGAATCCCCCGGGGACCCATGCTCTGGGCCTCCCCGCGGGGGACGGCCGTACCAGGGGCGGTCTCCGGCTCCGACGGCGGAGGAACGTCCCCTGGCTCGGCTTCGGAGGCGGCTTCCGGCTCGGCGCCGGTGTCGTCGGCCTCCGCGCCCTGCCCGGTGTCCGCCCCGGGCTCGGGCCGCACATGCGTCGCCAGCCAGAGAACCTCGGCCAGCTCCCTGCCGGTCGGCGTGTCGCCGCCCGCCGCCGCCAGCACCTCGCGCAGCGCGGCCGGTCCGGAGAACGCCCGGTCAGAAGTCATCGGGTTCCGGTGCCCGGCTCAGATAGTTCATCAGCCGGTCCGCCAGCTCGTCCCGCGTCGGCGCTTCGAGCCCCGAGGCCCGGGTCAGATAGATGGCGTTGAGCAGCTGGTCCGTCGCCAGCTCACCACCGCTGCCCCGCTCCAGGAACCGCTGGACCAGCTCCCGTGCCTGCCCGTCGAGCGGGCCCAGATGCGCCTGGACGATGGCCTCCAGATGCGCCGCCTCCGGCTGCTTCAGCTCCAGCGTCACGCAGCGCCGCAGGAACGCCGGCGGGAACTCCCGCTCCCCGTTGCTGGTCAGGACGGTGAACGGGAACGCACGGCAGCGCACCCGCCCCCGTTCCAGCGCCACCAGCCGGTCCGAGTCGGCGACCAGCACCTCCGCGGTGGTGCGGGTGCGCGCGGCGCGTACCAGCTCGGGGATCTCGTACTGGCCCTCCTCCAGGACGTTCAGCAGGTCGTTCGGGAGATCGAGATCGCTCTTGTCGATCTCGTCGATCAGCAGCGCCCGGGGCCGCTCGTACGGCAGCAGCGCCGTGCCCAGCGGGCCCAGCCGCAGATGGTCCTCGATGTTGGTGTGCTCCGGATCGCCGCTCTCCGGGCCCCGGCCCGCCGCGTAGAGCCGGGAGAGCGGGTCGTACTGGTACAGCCCGTCGCCGAGCGCGCTCCGGCTGGTGATGTTCCAGCGCAGGACGGGACCGAGTCCCAACTCCCGTGCCACGGCGTACGCGAGGCTCGACTTGCCGCTGCCCGGAGGCCCCGTCACCAGCAGGGGCCGCCTCAAGTACAGGGCCGCGTTGACCAGTTGCACACTCTCGTCCGTCGCGCGGTACGCCCGCGCGCGGTGCGCCCGGTCCGGCGAGGGCGCCGGGTCGTCCTGGGGCGG
The DNA here is from genome assembly GCF_055639435.1 of Streptomyces sp. NPDC039430. Classification (NCBI taxonomy): domain Bacteria; kingdom Bacillati; phylum Actinomycetota; class Actinomycetes; order Kitasatosporales; family Streptomycetaceae; genus Streptomyces; species Streptomyces sp. NPDC039430. Next base: position 269,011 of record NZ_JBVKAK010000003.1, read on the forward strand.
TTCGACCACGGGGCCGCCGTCGAAGGCGCGCCAGGGCGGCGGATCGGGCAACCGCCCGATGCCGTCGTGCGGTTCATCGGCTCCGGTGTAGACCGGCCACAGGGGCATTCCGTTCTCCAGGTCTCGGCTTCGGCGGGGTCGGGCTGCCGGCTCAGCCGACCGGCGACCGGCTCAGCGGGGGGACGTCGGGGAACCACCGCGGATCCTCCCAGACGAAGGAGAGGCCGGCGGCCCAGTGCGGCTCGGGCCCGTCGTGGCCGAAGGCGCGCTTGCGCAGCTCGAAGATCCGCTCGGGCAGATCGCCCGGCGGCAGTACGGAGAGCTGGTCGGCCAGCGCGTTCAGGAACTCGGCGCCCCGGCAGGAGTCACCGCAGGCCGCCCCGTCGGCGCAGCCCGTGCGCGGCCACAGCACGATCGGGGCAGGGGCGTCCAGTACCGCGGTGTGCAGCCGGTCCCCCCTGCTCCGCGGCGGTCTGGTCAGCCCCACGGGCCCCAGCACGTCCTGGAGCTGTACGGTCAGCAGCTCGGGCCTCGCGGAGCCCGCGCAGCTGACCGGGTGGACGGGCGAGCCGGGCTGCCGGTCCAGTACGTCCCACATCTTCTTCAGCCGGAACTGGAGCCGTTTGCTGCTCCGCCGGTCATGGTCCATCACCACCACCGGCGCGACACACCCCAGCGGTGTGCTCATCCCCTTGCGCGCGGTCCACTGGTCGACCGGCTTGTTGAGCCAGGCGCGCGGCAGCGCGAACGCGATCAGCTCTCGTCCCTCGGTGTCGATCTCGGCAAACGCGTCGTCGATCCGGTCCAGCACCCAGGCCCGGACCTCGCGCTCCGCCAGCCGCTCCTCACCGACCAGGCGCCGTCCGCCGTCGCGGTACGCGGACACCTCGACCAGCAGCTTGCCGCGGTCGGCCCCGCTGCGCTTGATCTCGACGAGGATCGGCGACCAGCGGCGGGTGGAGCGGCCGACGGGCGGCATTCCGACGGCGGGACCCGGCACCGCGGCCACGGCCGGGGCCGTCGCGTAGGGCGCGCTCACGAGCGGGGCTTCGTACGGCGTGTTCGCGTACGGGGCGGCCTCCCGCGCGGTGTGCTCGGCGGCGTACGGGACCGCTGGCCCGTGGCCCATGATCCCCACGGCCGCGTGGCTCCCGGTGTGCGGTGCCACGGGCGGCGGGTCGTGCCGCGCGCGGTGCGCGCGGGACCAGTCGCGCAGCTCCGCGCCCAGCGTCTCGTCGCCGACCAGCCCGGCCAGCCGTACCGTCAGCTCGGCGAGCGGCAGCGCCCCCGGCCCCGGCCGCCCGGACTCCGACAGCAGATACCAGACCGCCTCCCAGAGGCTGCCCGGCTCCCCGGGCGGCGGCTCGACGCCCAGGGGCCCGGCGGCTGCGCGCAGCAGCCTGCCGAGGGCGCCGACGAGGGCGGGGGAGCCGGCGGCGCCGGAGGAGCCGTGGAGGTCGGGGCGGCCGTGGAAGTCGGGGACGCCGGGGCGGCCGGGGGAGCCCGGGGAGCCGACGCGGGCCACCAGCTCGCGCAGCCACCGCTTCTCCTCCGGCGGATAGCCGGGGGTGGGCACGAGATCGGCGAGCGGCGCCCAGTGCCGGACGAGGACCGCCGCCGGGATCATCCGGCTGGTGCGGCTCACCGGATCGTGCGAGACGACCATCCCGGCCACCGCGCCGGTGCCCTCCAGCATCACGGCGGCGCCGCTGAACCCGTGGTCGGTCTCCTGCCCGTATCCGCGCCAGCCCGCCAGCTGCGCCCACTCGTCGCGGATCAACTGGCGGGAGGTGGCGCGCAATTCGCTCTGCACGCCCTCCTCGTCGTACCCGTAGGGGAAGCCGTACGCCACCAGCTTCGGCGCGGGCGAGGCGTACGGCGCGTCGAGCGGGGCGAAGGCGGCGGGAGCGAGGCCGGGCGGCCGGTCCAGTTCCAGGACGGCCAGATCGCCAGGGTCGCGGTCCCCGCCCGCCCAGGCGTGGCCCCGTAAGACGACCCGGGCAGGTACGGGGGCGAGCCCCGGCGCACCGGGGAAGACCACCGAGGCCCGGTCGCCCGTCACCACATGGGCGCACGTCAGCACGGTACGGCCGGAGACGAGGAAGCCGGAGCCCACCGCTCCGTCGGCGTCGATCCTGGCGTGCCAGGCCGGAGAGCGCGTCACCGGCCCGCCGCTCCGGGGCTCCCCGCCGCTCCGGGGTCCCCGGAGACCGAGGGGCCGGCGACCGGACCGGGGTCAGTGGCCGGACCGGGGTCAGTGGCCGGACCCGGACCACCGGCCGCGCTCGGGGCGGCGGCCGGGCCCGGGGCAGTGGCCGCATCCGGACCACCGGCCGGGCCCGGACCACCGGTCGTGGCCGGCTCATCCGTCGTGCCCGGGTTCCAGGAGAGCTTGACCGTCATGTGGCCCTCGGCCGAGGTCTTGGCGATCACCGCCCCCGCCTCCGCCATCAGCTTCACCCCGAACTCCAGCTCCACACCGTCCGGTCTGAGCGAGCCGTCCCGGAACACCGCGAGGGCCGACTCCGCGGCCGAGCGGATCCCCTGGAGCGCCTCGCCGAAGGTATGGCCCGCCTGCGCGAGGGAGTTGCCGCGCGCGACCGGTCTGGCGCCCGGCGTGTCACGGTCGACCTCGACCACGACGGTGGCACCGCCGTCGGTCGTGAACTCCATCAGTGCCGTCATCGTCGCCCCCGCGATTGAAACGTACAGCGTCCTGCCGGACCCGCCGGACGCCCATTCTGGATCAATGCCCCACCCCCCGGCGAGGCTTTAGCCTGATCCGTATGTACGAGGAACGGACGTCGCGGCTGGACGGCGCGATCGTCTGGACACGGACGGCGCGGGCCGACGACGGCTCCCCTCCCCATCCCGTGCTGCCGGACGGCTGTATGGACCTGCTGTGGATCGGCGGCACGCTGCTGGTCGCGGGGCCGGACACCCACGCGTACGCCCCCGAGGGGATCGCCGGGCTGTACTGCGCCGGAGTGCGCTTCGCGCCCGGGACCGCGCCGGCGCTGCTCGGCGTACCGGCGCACGAGCTGCGCGACCGGCGCGTGGAGCTGGCCGACCTGTGGTCACCGGCCGAGGTGCGCCGGCTGACGGCCCGGCTGGCGGCGGCTCGGGACCCGGCGGCAGCCCTGGAGGCCGTCGCGCTGCGCCGGGCCGCCGCGGCGGAACCGCCGGACCCGCTGCTCCGGGCGGTCGTCGACGCCCTGGAAGCGGGCCGTACGGTCGCCGCCACCGCCGACGCCGTCGGCCTGGGCGCCCGGCAGTTGCACCGCCGCTCGCTGGACGCCTTCGGCTACGGGCCGAAGACCCTGGCGCGGGTGCTGCGGCTCCAGCGCGCGCTGGCGTTCGTACGGGACGGGGCGCCGTTCGCCGCCGCGGCGCTCGCCGCGGGCTGTGCCGACCAGGCGCATCTCGCCCGGGAGACCCGCGAGCTGGCCGGGCTCACGCTCGGCGCCTACGCGGCGCTGGCGAACAGCGAGACCGTGCGGCCGTCCGGGTCGAGCACCACCGCGTAACGCTGCCCCCAGACCGCGTCCCAGGGCTTGAGATGCCCGGTGTGCCCGGCCGCGACCAGCGTCTCGTAGGCGGCGTCCACCTCGGCGGGGCCGGCGCAGAGGAAGGCGAGCCCGATCCGCTCGCCGCCCCGCGGCCGGGTCCACCCCGGGTCGTAGGAGCGGACGGTCTCCTCCGTGTCCCAGAGGATCCGCAGCCCGCTGGGCAGGGTGGCCTCGGCGTGGGGCGCGGCTTCGGCGCCGGCGGGGACGTCCACACCGAGCAGGCGGTAGAAGGCGAGCGAGGCGGCCATGTCGGAGACGACCAGGCCGACGGCGTCGAGTCGTGGTGTACCCGGAACAGCGGCAGTGGCCAGGGGATCAGGGGTCTGGGGATCAGTGCTCATGCGCCCACCGTAGGAGCACGGGCCGGGCGGGTCTTGAACGAATCGGACGTGCCGCGAGCCGTGGCCGTCATGCCTTCGTCAGAGGCCGTCATGGTTTCGTAAGAAGGGGAGGGTCGGTGCACCGGGCACCGCCCGAGGAGACTGGACGTATGCACTCCATCCTGGTCGTCGACGACGACCCGACCGTCGCCGAGGTCGTCACCGGCTATCTGGAACGGGCCGGCTTCTCCGTGGACCGGGCGGCCGACGGTCCCGAGGCGCTGCGGCTCGCCGCCGCCCGCCCGCCCGCGCTGGTGGTGCTCGATCTGATGCTGCCCGGAATGGACGGCCTGGAGGTGTGCCGGCGGCTGCGGGCCACCGGGCCCGTACCGGTGATCATGCTGACCGCGCGCGGCGACGAGGACGACCGGATCCTCGGGCTGGAGATAGGGGCGGACGACTATGTCACCAAACCCTTCAGCCCCCGGGAACTGGTGCTCCGCGTCGAGTCCGTGCTGCGTCGTCACAGCGGCGACCAGGGGCGCCCGGCGGGGACCGCGGAGCCGGGGCTGCGCCGGGCCGGGATCACCCTCGACCTCGCCGGCCGCCGCGCCACCAAGGACGGCAGGCCGCTCGCGCTCACGCTGCGCGAGTTCGATCTGCTCGCCCACCTCATGCGCCATCCCGGCGTGGCGATCGGCCGGGAGACGCTGATGCGCGACGTCTGGGGATGGGAGTTCGGCGATCTGTCGACGGTCACGGTGCATGTACGGCGGCTGCGGGGCAAGGTCGAGGACGATCCGGCCAGGCCCCGGCTGATCCGGACGGTCTGGGGGGTGGGCTACCGCTTCGACGTGCCGGCCGACGACGCGGCTCCGGCCGACGATCCGGTCCCGGCCCCCGCCGACGATCGGGTCCAGGCCCCGGGCCCCGCCCCGGCCCCGTACCTCGATCCGGCTCCGGTCCCCGAACCGGCGGCTTCCGCAGTCACCGCGCCCCGGCCCGTACGTCCACCCGTGCCGGTGTCCGTACCCGCCGACGGGACCAGGGAGCGCCGTGGGTGACATGGCGCTGATCGCGCTGCTGGCCTTTCTCGGCGCCGCCGCCGCCGGGCTGCTCGGCGCGCTGGTCCTGCGGCTGCTGCGGGACCGCTCGGTCGCCGTCGCCCTGACCGTCGTCGCCGCCGTCGCCGTCACCGCGATGTTCGCGGGCACGCTCGTCGTCGCCCGCGCGATGTTCCTGTCGGCCCACGACCTCTCCGTCGTCACCACGGTCGTGGCGATGGCCGCGGTCGTCTCGCTGGCCACCGCGCTGCTGCTGGGGCGCTGGGTGGTCGCCCGCAGCCACGATCTGACGCTGGCCGCCCGCTCGTTCGGCGACGGCGGCAGCTTCGCCGCGCCCGACGGCGCCTCCACCGCCGAACTCGCCGCGCTGGGGCGCGAGCTGGCGGCCACCAGCGCCAGACTGACCGCCTCACGGGAGCGCGAACGGGCGCTGGAGACCTCCCGGCGCGAACTGGTCGCCTGGATCTCGCACGATCTGCGCACGCCCCTCGCCGGACTGCGCGCCATGTCCGAGGCGCTGGAGGACGGCGTCGTCCAGGACCCGGAACGTTACTTCCGGCAGATCGGGGCCGAGGTGGAGCGGCTCAACTCGATGGTCGGCGATCTCTTCGAACTGTCCCGTATCCACGCCGGGGCGCTGGCGCTCGCGCCGACCCGGATGTCGGCGTACGACCTGGTGGGCGAGGCGCTCGCGGGCGTCGATCCGCTCGCCAGGGAGCACGGCGTACGGCTGGTCGGGGGCCGGGTGGAGGCCGTACCGGTCGAGGTGGACGGCAAGGAGATGACCCGCGTCCTCGCCAATCTCCTGGTCAACGCCATCCACCGGACGCCGGCCGACGGCACGGTCGCGGTGGCGGCGGAACGGCGCGCGGACTGCGTGGTCCTCTCCGTGACGGACGGCTGCGGCGGTATCCCGGCCGAGGACCTGCCGCGGGTCTTCGACACCGGCTGGCGGGGTACCCAGGCGCGTACCCCGCCCGCCGGCGCGGGCCTCGGACTGGCGATCGTCCGGGGCATCGTGGAGGCGCACGAGGGCCGGGCCGAGGTGCGCAATGTGACGGGCGGCTGCCGGTTCGAGGTCACACTGCCCGCGGCGGCCGCCGGCTGACACCCCGGCGCGGCACAACGACACGACGGGCCGCGCACCAGGTGCGCGGCCCGTCGGGCGGTCCGAGGGAGGGTGTCGCTTAGAAGACGCTGACGCCGTAGGCGTTGAGGGCCTCGACGACCGGCTGGAAGAACGTCGTGCCGCCGGAGGAGCAGTTGCCGCTGCCGCCCGAGGTCAGGCCCAGCGCCGTGCTGCCCGCGAAGAGCGCGCCGCCGCTGTCGCCGGGCTCGGCGCAGACGTTGGTCTGGATCATGCCGTAGACGATCTGGCCGCTACCGTAGTTGACGGTCGCGTTCAGGCCGGTGACCGTGCCGCTGTGGACACCGGTGGTCGAGCCGCTGCGCCGGACTGCCTGGCCGACGGAGGGGTTCGCGGCGGAGGTGATGTCCTGGTACGAGCCGTTGTACAGGTACACCCGGCCGTCGGCCGCGGCCGCGTTGGAGTGGCGGATGAGGCCGTAGTCGTTGGTCGGGAAGCTCGTACCGGCCCTGGTGCCGATGTTCCAGGAGGTGCCGATGTTGGTGCAGTGTCCGGCGGTCACGGCGTAGTACGTCGAGCCACTACGGACGTTGAAGCCGAGCGAACAGCGGCTGCCGCTGGTCGTGATGGCCTCGCCGCCGGCGATGAGCTTGTTGATCTTGCCGGGGGTGTGCTTGACCGTGACGCCCGCGGCGTCGCCCACGGAGTCCTTGATCGTGGCTATCTCCGCGTTCGTGACCGTGCTGTCGACGGTGAGGACGATCTTGCCGGTGGCCTTGTCCGTGTACCAGGCCGTACCGGCGACGTCCGCTTCGGCGATGGCGGCGCTGGCGGTGGCGAACTGCGCCGCGGTCGGCTGGGGGGCCGGGGCGGGCGCGGCGACGGCCGCCGGGACGGCAAGCGCGACGGCGGTCACCAGACCGGAGGCGGCGGCGATGAGCTGGGCTCGTCTGGAAACGGAGCCGAGGGGGGAGAAGCGCTTGAAGGTCACAAAATCCTCCATTGGTGGGGGAACCGCGTGGCCCGTGGGTGAGCAGGCCGTTGGGGATGCGATCGTCCATGGCCATTCGGTTTTGGCCGTGGACCTGTCAACCGCACGGTCCGAATCGTTGACTCCGCTCGCTCTCGAAACAAGGCCGACTTCTGGACCGACTGCGGGGGCCGGCCGTCGCGGCCTCCGCGCCCCTCGAAGTCCCGCGAGGGACCGGCCTGTCGGCCGGGTCCGCGGGTCCGGCCGACGGCGGGATCGTGAGCTGCTGCAAAGCCTGTGCCGATGGCAAAGCGCCGGCAAATACCCGTCAAAGCCCGGTCCTGGCAGGGGGTTTGCGTCCTGGCGTCATTCGGCCACGCGAAGAGCCGTCACAAACACACATGCTTCACCGAGGGTGTTGGATGCATGACGCAGCGGTTTCGCGTGACCGGTGGGAGGGCGATGATCGCTCATATCTATGCGCGTCCGCCGCCCGTTTATGTGACGTACCACCGAATTGCTCTCGTGTTGATCATGGCTGAATTTCATTGGTCCGGGTGTCGAACGGGTGCCCAACGGCCCGAGACGGAGCGGTGATTCGACCGGCAGGGCGCTCTTGCGTACCCGTGTGACGTGTGCTGCGGGTGGGCCGGGGGCTGCCGGGGAGAGCCGCGGCGCGGGCCGTCGCCGGCGCGGCACCGGCCACGGCCCCGGCCGCGTGGCCGCCACGCCGGCCGCCGTAGGGGCTACAGCGCGCTGTACAGCGCGTCGATCAGCGCCATCTTGCGTGGATCGTCGGCGATGTGCGAACCCATCCGGTTCATGACGTAACCCATGCTGATGCCCGCCTCCGGATCCGCGAGTCCGCAGGAACCGCCGAAGCCGTCGTGGCCGACCGCCCTCGGATTGGGGCCGTACGAGCCGTTGGCCCCGCTCAGCCAGAGCCCGAGGCCGATCTCCGTGTCATGCGCGAAACCCGCGCCGAGCACCAGGTCCCGGCAGCGGCCCTGGCCCTCGCGGATCCGCTCGACGGTCTCGGGCGAGAGCACGCGGTGCTCGCCGAGGCGCCCGCGCCCGGCCACGATCCCGTACAGCGCCGCGACCGCGCGGGCCGTGCCGTGCCCGTTGGCGGCGGGGATCTCGGCGGCGCGCCACGCGGCCGTGTTGGCCTCGTCGGCACCGGTCGCGGGGTTGCCCAGGGCCGCGAGCGCGACCGGCTCCATCCGGGCGAAGGCGGCGGTCTGTTCGGCGGTGAGGGGCACGCGCGGATGTACCAGCTCGGCGACGCGGCCGGCCTCCTTCTCCGGCAGACCGATCGTGAAGTCGATACCGAGCGGTCCGGTCACCTCCCGGCGCAGGAACTCACCCGGCAGCAGGCCCGTGACACGTCGGACGACCTCGCCGACCAGGAAGCCGTAGGTGATCGGGTGATAGCCGGACCGGGTGCCCGGCTCCCACCAGGGCTCCGTCGCGGCGAGCCGGGACGTGGTCAGCTCCCAGTCGTAGAGCTGCTCGACGGAGTGCGGCTCGCGCAGTCCCGCCAGTCCCGCGCGGTGCGCGAGCAGCTGCCGTACGAGCACGGCCTCCTTGCCCGCCGCGGCGAACTCGGGCCAGTACGCGGCGACCGGCGCGTCCGGGTCGAGCAGTCCGCGGTCGATCAGCAGATGCGCGCACAGGGCCGTCGGACCCTTGGTCGTCGACCACACATTGACCAGGGTCTCGCGCTCCCACGGCCGGGTCCGCGCGCCGTCGGCCCAGCCCGCCCACAGGTCGACGACAGGCTCGCCGCCGGCCAGCACGGTGACGCCCGCGCCGAGTTCGCCGCGCTCCTCGAAGTTCCGCTCGAACGCGGCGCGCACGGCGGTGAACCGTTCGTCGCAGTGTCCCTGTATGCCTGGTACGCGTGGTGTCATCTGGCCCCTCCATCGCCCCGGGCGGGCCGGGTGACCCGCTTGCCGATCCGGCTGTCCGGAAACGTACCGACTGGTCGGACCGGCGGGAAGATCGCGGGCTCCGCCGCACAGTGCGGGACAGTGCCGGACGGATCGGCTCATCCGCGCCCGCCGTCGCCATCAAGTTGCCGGTCCCGAAGGGGGGTAGGAGGGTGACCTCAAGAGCATCATCCGCTCCATCCGCCATAAAACGGACCATGAGGAGTGATCCATATGCCACGAGGCTCCAGCCCCAAACGTGAGCGCCAGTACGAAGACATCAAGGACAGCGCGCGAAAGCGCGGCGAGAGCACGATGCGGTCGGAGGAGATCGCCGCACGCACCGTGAACAAGGAACGGGCCCGCGCCGGGGAGTCCCGTACGGCGAGCAAGACGTCGACGCAGGACATGGCGTCCGCCACGCGCGGCGGGCAGCGCTCGCACAGCGGGGCCGCCGGGCCGACGTACGACCAGCTGTACGCCGAGGCGCAGCGCCGCAATGTGCACGGCCGCTCGTCCATGAACAAGGCCGAGCTGATGCGCGAACTGGGCCGCTGACCCGCTCGCGATCCGCTTCACCGTCGCCGCGTGGGCAGGAACTCGGCGAACCGATAGGTCAGTACGGCGCTGCGCGCCGCGGCGACGCCCGCGGCGCGCGGCGCCTCGCGCACGGTGGAGCGGCCCGCGCCGGGGGCCCCGCCGGGCGGCTCGGCGGCGGGCCGGCCACTCGCCCGGAGGAGCTGGGGGAACCGTTCCGCGCGAGGTGTCACGCGCCGGGCCGCGACGCGCGGCCACGGGCGGGGCCGTCGTGCGGGGGAGACGGCGCGGCCGCGGGGAAGGGCCGTCGGGCGGGCATGCGGGGACGGGCTGGGCGTCCGGTGCGGTGAAGGGATGATCGCACCGCACCACTACAGTTTCAGCGCCCCCTCAGCCCAGCACGAGAGGTTTCAGTGACTCAGCACGCGTTCCCGGACGGCAATGGCGACGGCGACGGAAGCGGCGACGGCTTCGGCTTCGGCGGCCACGGCACCGGCGGCCACGGCGGCCACGGCGGAAGAGACCACGGGCGCGACTGGTGGCGGGAGTCCGTCGTCTACCAGATCTACGTCCCCAGCTTCGCCGACGCCGACGGCGACGGGATGGGCGACCTCCGCGGGATCACCGACCGGCTCGGCCATGTCGCCGAACTCGGCGCGGACGCCGTCTGGCTCACCCCGTTCTACCGCTCCCCGCTGGCCGACGGAGGCTATGACGTAGCCGACTACCGGGACGTCGACCCGCGGCACGGCACCCTCGACGACTTCCGCGCGCTCCTCGGCCGGGCCCGCGCCCTCGGGCTCCGTACGATCGTCGACATCGTGCCGAACCACTGCTCCGACCAGCACCCCTGGTTCGCCGAGGCACTGGCGTCCGGGCCCGGCTCGGCCGCCCGCGACCGCTTCGTCTTCCGGGACGGGCGCGGCCCCGACGGCGCCGAGCCGCCCGCGGACTGGCAGTCGAAGTTCGGCGGCCCGGCCTGGACGCGGGTCCCCGACGGCCAGTGGTACATGCATATCTTCGCGGCCGAGCAGCCCGACCTGAACTGGGAGAACCCCGACGTCACGGCGGAGTTCGAGAGCATCCTGCGGTTCTGGCTGGACCTCGGGGTCGACGGCTTCCGCATCGATGTGGCGCACGGGCTGCGCAAAGACCTCACCGCGCCGCTGCGCGACACCCGGGGCGGTGACACCGCGCCCCTCAACTCCCCGCCCAGCGGCGAGAACCACCCCTTCTGGGACCGCGACGAGGTCCATGACATCTACCGCGTCTGGCGGAAGATCACCGACTCGTACGCCCCGCCCCGGATCATGGTCGCCGAGGCGGGGGTGAGCGCCGCCAGGCTGCCGCTCTACACCCGGCCCGACGAACTGCACCAGGCGTTCAACTTCTTCCATCTGCGCTGCCCGTGGGACGCCGGCTCCTTCCGCGACGTCATCGACACCTCGCTCACCGGCGCGGCCTCGGCCGGGGCGCTGCCGACCTGGGTGCTCTCCAACCACGATGTGGTGCGCCACCGCACCCGGTACGGACTGCCGGAGGGCATCGACCTCCGTGCCTGGCTGCGGACCGACGGCCGGGACCCGGCGCCCGACGACGCCCTGAGCGGCCGGCGGGCGCGGGCCGCCGCGCTGCTGACCCTCGCGCTGCCCGGTACGACGTACCTCTACCAGGGCGAGGAACTGGGCCTGCCCGAGGTCACCGATCTGCCGGCGGACGCGCTGCGCGACCCGATGTGGGAGCGCACGGGACACCGGGTGAAGGGCCGCGACGGCTGCCGCGTGCCGCTGCCGTGGACCACGGCCGGCTCCTCGTACGGTTTCGGCCCCGGCGGCAGCTGGCTGCCGCAGCCCGACGACTGGGGCACGTGGTCGGTGGAGGCCCAGTCCGGCAGGCCCGACTCCTTCCTGGAGCTGTACCGTACGGCGCTGTCCCTGCGCCGGGGCTTCCTGGGCGACGAGAGCTTCGCGTGGCTGCCGTCGGCCCCGGGCGAACTGGTCTTCAGGAAGGGCGCGGGCCTGGTCTGCCGGGTCAACCTCTCCGGCGCGCCGCTGCCGTTGACCCTGCCCGCCGGGGCGACGACGCTGCTGGCGAGCGGCGAACTGACGGCCGGAGCCGGGCAGGACACCACCCTGCTGCCGCCGGACACGGCGGTCTGGCTGGACACGAGGGAGAGCTGACGGCACGCGGGGCGGTGGCCGACCGCCACCGCCCCGCGCACGTCCGGCCGGGTGGACGGCCGGGTGGACGGACGGGCGGTCGACGCGCCGCTACTCGTCGCCGCCCGCGTCCTCGCCCGCGTCCTCCTCCTCGCCCTCGAACGCGTCACCGATCTCGTCGACGACCTCGGCGGCCACCATGCCGCCGACCACGCCTACCGCCACGCCCGCGGCGACCCCGGCCACCACCGCACCCGTGCCGGGACCGGACCGATGCCCGTCCGAGTGGTGGTCACCGTGCTGCCCGCCGTGGTGCTGCTCGCCGTAGTGGCCGCCGTAGTGGCCCGGCCGCGCGCCGCGGCTGTCGACGAGCTGCTTGATCCATCTGTCGACCTCGGCGGTCCAGTCGAGATGCTGGACGTTGTGGTGCGAGACCGTGAACCGGTGGAGCGTGTCGTGCCCGCCGGAGAAGAGCCCTCCGCGCTTGTCGGCCTCGATGACGACATCCATCCCGCCGGCGGTGGCGAGGAAGGTGACCTCGATCTCGTTCAGCGCGTGCGCGTAGTGCGCCGGCGGGGTGAGTTCGAGCTCCTGGTAGAAGGGCAGCCGCTGGTCGGTGCCGTTGACGCGGCCCAGTTCGAGATCGGCTGATCTGAAGCCCCAGCCGAGCTGGCCGAGGGCCTCCAGAACGGCCTCCTGGACCGGCAGGGGAGACACGCTGAGCTGGTCGAGATCGCCCTTGTCCCGAGCCCCGGACACCACCAGCTCGGTCCGTACCCCGAGCACCACGCCCAGCGGCTGGCCGTAGAGCTCGGTCACGGGCGTCTCCCACGGGAGGGTCAGCATGAACGGAATCGTATGTTCCGATTCCTCCGCCAGTGTGAACCCGCCGGCGACGGTGACCCGGTCGAAGACGACCGTGCCCTCGCTCTCCTCGTCCTGTCCCTCGGCCTCGACACGGGCGACCAGGTCCAGTGTGATCTGCTCGATCTCCAGGTCCGTACGGCCGCCCCGCAGCCGTACCCGGCCCGACAGCGGGCCGCCGGGCACGGCCGCCGTGCCGTCCAGCACGGTGTCGACCGAGGGGCCGCCGACACCGACGGCTCCGAGCAGTTTCTTGAACACCATCGTGGCGTCCACTCCTTCATAGGGGTGTTGAACGCCACCAGAACTACCGCGGAGAGCGGAAGGGTTCCCCACAGGCTCCCCGGCCGGGCGGGTTTCCGGCCACCCGGCCCGCGGTGCGCTACGCGGAGCGGTCCCGGCGCTCCCGGGTGCGGGCGGGCTTCTCGCGCGGTACGAGCGTGGGGTTGACGTTGTCGAGCACGGTGTCACGGTCGACCACGACCCGCGCCACATCGTCCCGGCTCGGCACCTCGTACATCACATTGAGCAGCACCTCTTCGAGGATCGCGCGGGCCGCGCGGGCGCCGGTGCGGCGCAGCAGCGCCTGCTCGGCGATCGCGCCGATGGCGTCCTCGGTGAACTCCAGCTCCACGCCGTCGATTTCGAAGAGCTTCTGGTACTGCCTGATCAGCGCGTTGCGCGGCTCGGTGAGGATCCGCGTCAACGCCGCCCGGTCCAGCGGCTGGACGGTCGTCACCATCGGGAGGCGGCCGACGATCTCCGGGATCAGCCCGAACTTCAGCAGATCCTCGGGCATCGCCTCGGCGTAGACGTCACGCCGCTCGCGCTCCTCCTTGCCGGTGATCGTCGCGCCGAAGCCGATGCCCTTCGCTCCCGCGCGCGACTCGATGATCTTCTCCAGGCCGGCGAAGGCGCCGCCCACGATGAACAGCACGTTGGCCGTGTCGATCTGGAGGAACTCCTGCTGCGGATGTTTCCGGCCGCCCTGCGGCGGTACGGAGGCGGTGGTGCCCTCCAGGATCTTCAGCAGGGCCTGCTGGACGCCCTCGCCGGAGACATCGCGGGTGATCGACGGGTTCTCGCTCCTGCGGGCGATTTTGTCGATCTCGTCGATGTAGATGATCCCGGTCTCGGCCTTCTTGACGTCGTAGTCGGCCGCCTGGATCAGCTTCAGCAGGATGTTCTCGACGTCCTCACCCACATACCCGGCCTCGGTGAGCGCGGTGGCGTCGGCGATCGCGAACGGCACGTCGAGCATCCGGGCGAGCGTCTGGACCAGATATGTCTTGCCGCAGCCGGTCGGACCGATCAACAGGATGTTGGACTTGCCGAGTTCGACCGGCTCGCCCCCGTGCGCGGCCTCCGCGCGCTCATCCGTCCGGATGCGCTTGTAGTGGTTGTAGACGGCCACCGAGAGCGCCATCTTGGCGTTCGTCTGGCCGACGACATACTGGTCGAGGAAGGCGTGGATCTCGCGCGGCTTCGGCAGCTCCCAGTGCCCGTCCCCGTGCTCGCCGACGAGCTCCTCCGCGATCAACTCATTGCAGAGCCCCACGCATTCGTCGCAGATGCAGACGGGACTCGGGCCCGCGATGAGCTTCCTCACCTGCTTCTGGTTCTTCCCGCAGAAAGTGCACCTCAGCAGTTCGCCGCCGTCACCGATGTGTGCCACTGGGAAGCGTCTCCTCAACGGTTGTGCGGCAGTCGCATGGTTGGACCATATGACATCACCATCTGAACGGTCACGGTATCTTGAAGCGGCACTGAACAGCAAAGCGGGGACGAGTGAGGGCGATGGGCCGGCTCAGCAGAGCGGAGCTGCAGGAGCACAACCGCGCCAAGATACTCGCCGCCGCCAGGGACGAGTTCGCGGAGCGCGGATTCAGGGACGCCAAGGTCGACGATATCGCCGGACGCGCGGGACTGACGCGCGGGGCGGTCTACTCCAACTTCCCCGGGAAAAGGGCACTTTACTTCGCCGTCCTGGCAGGTCTCGCCGAGCGCGAGTCCACGGCCGGATCCATATCCCCGCGCGAGCCCCTGGCCGTATCCCCGGCCGAGTCCCTGTCGGCCTTCGAGTCCCTGTCCGCGTCCCTGCCCGAGGGCGCGGCCGAGGCCGCCTCCGGGACCACCCGTGACGCGCTCGGCGCGCTCGCCCGCGCATGGGTCGCACGGCTGCCGCTCGCCGACACCGACGAGGAACACGGCCCGGCCCGGCTCGGGACGCATGTGATGCCGGAAGTGCTCGCCGAGGGGCGGATCCGGCGGCCCTTCGCGCAGTTGATGAAACTGGACGCGATCCTGCTCGGACTGGCCCTGGAGCGCCTCCGGCCGCCCGAGGCGCACGACGGGTCCGGAAGTCAGGTGCGGGTCGCGGAGGCCGCGCTCACCCTCCTGCACGGCGCGAGCCGGCTCGCCGCCGTGGCGCCCGGCTTCGTGGAGCCCTTCAATGTCGTCAGCGCCGTCGAGCAGGTGGCCGGCCTCGTGCTCCACGACTGGTGGCCGCCCCCGCATGTGATCACCCAGGCATGGCCGACCGACGAGCCGTGGGACCCGCCGCGGGTGCGGGACGCGGTACGCGGCGAGCCCGCGCGGCTCACGGACGACGGCGTGGTGGCGATTCTCGGACTGCACCGGATCGAGGCCGTGGAAGAGGCGGTACGGGCCGCACCGCCCGGCGCCCGTATCACCGCCGTCCTCGTCACCGGCGACCCCGCCGAACTGGCGCCACTGGCGCGGCTGACCGTCGCCGGCCTCTGCAACTGCCTGCGCCAGGCGTTCCCGTCCTCGGCCTGGCCCCGGCTGCAAGTGGTGTTCGACGAGTCGGGCGCCTTCGCCGCGGCGGCGGGACTGCCCGCCGTCAGCGACGCGACCGAGGCCGCCGTGCGCGTCGAGGCGGGCCGTATCGTCGCCCGCGCCGACGGCCGCGGCGCGTGCCACGCGGCGGCGTCCGCGGAGGTGGCGGCCCCGGCCGTACCGGCGGACGGGACCGGTTAATCACCTCGCGCCGCCTCGTCCCGTAAGGCTAGGGTGAGCGCCGTACGGCCGACCGCCGACGTCGGTCATGGGCCGTCGCGGTTCTGACCGATGCGCATCAGTTCGGATCGGAACAGAACGGACCGAGGAATCAGGAGGTGAGGACATTGATGACTGTCACCACGCTGGGCGCTGCCCAGGAAGAGAAGTTCATCAATCCCACCCCCGTGGTCTCCGGCTGACCTTCCTCTGCTTCTTTCCCGCGCCGACGCGCGTGCCGGGGCCACCCTTGTGAAGGGTTCCCCTTGTCTTTCTCCTCTCTGCCCGCATTCCCCTCGTCGCACCCGCTCGTCCCGTACGGCTGGGACGAGGGCTGGGAAGCCGCGTTCGTCCCGTACGCCGAACGCGGCCTGGTGCCCGGCCGCGTGGTACGGGTCGACCGCGGCCAGTGTGATGTCGTCACCCCGTCAGGACCGGTGCGGGCCGACACCGAGTTCGTGACGCCGCGTGATCCCCTGCGGGTGATCTGCACCGGCGACTGGGCCGCCGTCGACCCGGGCGGTGATCCCCGGTTCGTACGGGAGTATCTGCCGCGGCGCACCGCGTTCGTACGGTCCACCGCCTCCACCCGGTCCGAGGGACAGATCCTCGCGGCCAACGTCGATCACGCGGTCATCGCCGTCTCCCTCGCCGTCGAACTCGACCTCGGGCGGGTCGAGCGCTTTCTCGCCCTCGGCTGGGAGAGCGGCGCCCTTCCGGTCATCGTGCTCACCAAGACCGACCTCGTGAGCGACCCCGCCGTCCTCGGTCATCTGGCCGAGGACGTACGGAACACCGCGCCCGGCGTACAGGTGCTGGCCGTCAGCTCGGCCACGGGGGAGGGGATCGATGTGCTCTCCGCCGTGCTGTCGGGCGGCACCAGCGTCCTCCTCGGGATCTCCGGGGCGGGGAAGTCGACCCTCGCCAACGCCCTGCTCGGGGAGGAGGTCATGGATGTGCGGGCCACCCGCGACGCGGACGGGAAGGGGCGGCACACCACCACGACCCGGAATCTCCTCGCCATGCCCGGGGGCGGTGTGCTCATCGACACTCCGGGGCTGCGCGGTGTCGGGCTGTGGGACGCCGAGACCGGGGTCGGGCAGGTCTTCTCGGAGATCGACGGGCTCGCCGCGGAGTGCCGGTTCCACGACTGCGCGCATCTGGCGGAGCCGGGATGCGCCGTGCTCGCCGCGGTGGAGGACGGCTCGCTGTCCGTGCGGCGGCTGGAGAGCTACCGCAAGCTGCTGCGCGAGAACCAGCGCATCGTCGCGAAGACCGACGCCCGGCTGCGCGGTGAGATCCGGCGGGACTGGAAGCGCAAGGGCGCGGAGGGCCGCGCGGCCATGGAGGCCAAGCGCGGACGGATCCGGTAGCGGCGGGTGGTCGGCCGTACGCCCGTAGCCGGGCCGCCGTACGGGCGTACGGCGGCCCGGGGGCGCGCAGGGCACGTACGGCGGCCCGGGGGCGCACGCGCCGACCGCGGCGCCCGGAAGCCGACCGCGGCGTCCGAAATCCGCGAGTCCGGCTGGCCGGGCCGTCGCACACTGGAACCGTGATGGACGAGGAGACGAGATACGAGGCGGTCGCCAGTCGTGACGCGCGGTTCGACGGCGCGTTCTTCTTCGCCGTCGAGACGACCGGGATCTACTGCCGGCCGAGCTGCCCCGCCGTGACCCCGAAGCGGAAGAACGTTCGGTTCTACCCGACCGCGGCCGCCGCCCAGGGCCACGGCTTCCGGGCCTGCCGGCGGTGCAGGCCGGACGCCGTGCCCGGGTCGGCGGAGTGGAACGTACGCGCCGATGTCGTCGGCCGTGCGATGCGGATGATCGGCGACGGGATCGTGGACCGGGAGGGTGTGCCGGGGCTGGCCGGGCGCCTCGGTTACAGCGCCCGGCAGGTGCAGCGCCAGCTCACCGCCGAACTGGGCGCGGGACCCGTCGCGCTCGCCCGTGCCCAGCGGGCGCACACGGCACGGGTGTTGCTCCAGACGACCGGGCTGCCGGTCACGGAGATCGCGTTCGCGGCCGGGTTCGCGAGCGTGCGCCAGTTCAACGACACGATCCGGCAGATCTACGCCCGTACCCCCAGCGCGCTGCGCGCCGAGTCGGGGACCGGGGCGAGGGCCAAGGCGGGGACCGGGACAGGTACCAAGGCAGGTACCAAGGCTGCTACCAAGGCAGGGGCCAAGGCGGGCACCCGCACCCTGACCAGGGCCCCGGCCGCGGTGCTCCCGGGGGACGGGGCGTCGCCCACCGGCCTGCCGCCTCTCACCGGCATCCCGCTGCGGCTCGCCTACCGGGGTCCCTACGCCGCCCGCGAGGTCTTCGACCTCCTCGCCCGCGAAGCCCTCCCGCACACGGAAGAGGTCACCGGCAAACCCGGCGCCCGCACCTACCGGCGTACGCTGCGGCTGCCGCACGGCCCCGGGTTCGTCTCCGTGGACGAGGCCCGGCCGACGGGCGACGCACGCGACCGACGCGGCGCGGGCGACCCACGCGGCACAGGTGACTCGCGCGTCCGGAGCGGCTGGCTGGAGGCGCGGATCCACCTCACCGAGCTGCGTGACCTGACCACCGCCGTACAGCGGCTGCGCCGGCTCTTCGACCTCGACGCCGATCCGTACGCCGTGGACGAGCGGCTCGGCGCCGACCCACGGCTCGCCCCGCTCGTCGCCGCCCGCCCCGGGCTGCGCTCGCCCGGCGCGGCCGAACCCGAGGAGTACGCGCTGCGCGCGCTCGTGGGCCACGAGGCGGCCGTGCGGCTCGTCGAGAGATACGGCGAGCCGGTGGACCATCCCCACGGCCGGCCCGACCGGCTGTTCCCCGAACCGGCGGCCCTGCGTGCCGACCCGGTGGCGGGCCCGCTCGCCACCGCGCTCACCGACGGCACCGTACGGCTCGACCCCGGAGCGGACCGCGACGAGGCCGAGCGGGCCCTGCTGACCGTGCCCGGGGTGACCCGTCGTACCGCGGCGCTGATCCGGATGCGGGCGCTCGGCGACCCGGATGTGGCGCCGGACGCGGGGCCCGAGGAGGAACGCGACGCCGAGGCGTGGCGGCCCTGGCGGTCCTACGCGACACGGCATCTGCGTCTCGACGGACCTGACGGACTCGACCGGCTCGACCGGCTCGACGGATGCGACAGGTTCGACGCTCTCGACGCGGTCCACGCCGTACCCGCCGGCACGGGCGGGGAGCCGGGCTCGGCCTCCGTGTGACGGGTCACGCGGAGGCGCCGGCGACGGTGGTGGACGTGGCGGGTGCGGCAGGGGTGGCGGGTGCGGCGGGCGTGCGGGTCAGTCGAGACCCCAGCTGTGGATCCACCGGGGATGAATACGGATCAGCTCCTCGCTGAAGTGCGGACCGAGGTCGTGCGGCCCGGTCAGCAGCTCCGCCTCACCCCGGATGTCCACCCCGCGCACCCGCCACGGATCGGTGCTGACGATGTCGTCGACGACCAGTGCCACCCGCGGATTCGCCTGGAGATTGCGCCACTTCTTGGTGGTGCCCAGCGCCAGCCCCCCGATCAGGATGGTGCCGTCGTCCTGCGGGAAGAAGCCGACCGGGTTGGCCTGCGGCTGTCCCTTGGGATCCACGGTCGCCATCCGCCCCAGCCTCTGGGACCTCAGATACGCGCGCTCGGCCTCACTGAATTCGGTCATGGTCCCAGCCTCACACGGATGCCTCACGCGGCGCACCCGTCCCGGGCCCTGGACGAATGAGTCCCCGGCCGAGGCGGCCCCAGGGACGCGCGCCCGGAGGCGGTCCCGGGGGCCCCGCGCTCAGGGCCTTCAGGGCCGCGGGTCGCGCGCCACCCAGCCCTTCTCGTAGGCGTGCCAGCCCAGCTGGAGACGGGTCGTCACCCCGCTCAGCTCCATCAGCCCTTTCACCCGGCGCTGTACGGTGCGCAGCCCCAGGTCCAGCTGTTTGGCCACGCTCGCGTCGGTCATGCCGGCGAGCAGCAGCGACAGGACCTCCAGGTCGGTGGTGTCAGGACCGGGAGCGGCCAGCTCCATGACCGCGCCGCCCGTACCGAGCCGGAGCGGCAGCGCCTCGCGCCACACCGCCTCGAAGAGCCCCATCAGCGACTCCAGCAGTCCGCTGGCGTGCACGACCAGGGCCGCGGGCCCGACCCCACGGCCCGTCAGCGGCACCATCGCCAGGGCGCGGTCGGCCACCACCAGCTTCGTCGGCACCCGCTCGGTCACCCGGACCTGCTCGTCGCGGCCCAGCGCGGCGGACAGTTCGGTGATGCCGGTCGGCAGCGAGAGCACCTCGCGTTCGAGTACCACCCGGTACGCGACCCCGCGCTCGGCCGCCCGCTCCTCGGCCTCGTTGTCCATCCCGGTCACGGCCACCGGCCGGCCGGTGACGAGGGCGCAGACCTCCTCCACGGCACCCAGCTGCAACTGGCGGAAGCGGTGGGCCACCGCGCTCGCGCCCGTCACCACCTCGATCAGATCGTGCACCGCGGGTTCGGTGGCCTCCGCGCGGTACTCCTCCGCGAGCAGCACGGCGGCCAGCTCGGCCTGTTCCAGCTCATGGCGGTGCTGGGTGAGCAGCGCGCCGAGCGCGACGGCGGGTGGCGCCGCGACCCACCGTCCGGCACGGGACGAGGACTGCGCGGCCAGGCCCTGCCGCTCCAGCCGGCGCAGGGCCCGTTCGGTGTCGGGCTCGGGCAGCGCCAGCCGATGGGCCAGATCCGCCACCTCCGCGGCGCCGATCGCCACCAGCGCGCGGTACGCGGACTCCTGTCTCTCGTCGAGACCTATCGCTCCCAGCATCCCTGCCAACCCCTCCCTGGACGCCACGCGGCCTCCCCGGCCGCGCTCTTTCCGCCATGCGCCGTGGCGGAAACCGGCCACGGCGTAAACCCGCCGCTCCCCATCATCCCTGTACAGGCCCTTTGTCTGCCAAGGTGGCGCCATCACAGCAGCAACAGACCCGGTCATATGCCCCCTGGGTATGCATGACCCGGCTCTGCTCGAATCTGTGAACGTCCGCCGGGCGTCCTTCCCGTGGGGGGTGGGGTCGCCCGGCGGATTCAGGGTTTCTCCCCGGCCTTTACCGCGCGCTCCGTTTTCGCGCCCCCGCCGCGGTCGAAAATAGGGTCATGAGCCAGCAGGGGGAGAGGCCGGCCGACGGCGACTGGTGGAACCGGCTGTACGACGCGTCCGTGCCGGACACCGGTCCCGCCCCGGCGGCGGGTGACACGCTCGACGACCGCTTCGACTCGGCGGCTGACGCGCTGTCGGACACGGACGCGATCGCGGGCACGGACACGGATACGCGCACGTATGCGGACGCGGGCACGTATGCGGAAGCGGTCGCGGATTCGGTGCCGGACGCGGCCGGGACGCGGCCCGAGGACATGGCTCCGGAGCGCCCGCGACCTCAGCGGCCCGCCGCGGGGGCGCCGTGGGCGCCGGCCGCTGCCTACGCGCCCAGTGACGCACGGCCGCTGCCGGGCGCCGCCGCCGAGCCGCCGCCGCCCTCGCCTCCGCCCGCTCGGCGCCCCGCGGACCCGCCCCGGCCCCCGGATCCGCGCCGGCCGACTCCCGTAACCTCCGCGCCCCGTGAGTCCGCAACCCCTGCCGCCCCGGCCCCGCCCGCCCCCGCGGCCCCGTATGTGCCGCCTGTCCCTCCCCGCCCCGTCACCCACGTCGGCAACGGGCTCCCCACCTACGACCCCGAACCCGCCGCCCTGCCCGCCGCGCACGCCGACGGGATGGACGAGATCGTCGCCGACACCGTCCTCGACGGTGCGCGCTACGGCGCGTACACGCTGCGGGCCATGTCCGTACGGGGCGACTCCGCGCGCTACCGCGGCGAGCCCCGCCGCGACGCGCTCCTGACCGCCCGCTTCGGGGAGGGCGCCGACGCGCTCGTCCTCGTCGCCGTCGCCAGCGGAGCCCGCGCCACCGGGGGCGCCCACCGCGCCGCGGCGGACGTGGCCCGGTGGATCGGCGACGCCGTCGGACGCGGCCACGGCAGCCTCTCCGCGGACATACGGGCGGGCCGCAGGGGCGAGCTCAAGTCCGGCCTGCGGCGGCTGACCGGCCGGGGGTTCGGCAAGCTCAGGGCCCGCGCCGCCGAACTGGGACTGCCTCCCGGGCAGTACACCGCCGACCTGCGCTGTCTGCTGCTCTCCGCGGATCCCGGCTGCCGTACTCGCGTGTTCTTCGGGGTCGGCGACGGCGGCCTCTTCCGGCTCAGGGACGGCGCCTGGCAGGACCTGGAGCCGCCCCTCGCCGACCCCGCCGCCTCCACCGGCGCGCCCGTGGTCGGCTTCGGCTCCCCGCCTCCCGAAACACCCGAGGGCGACCGGCTGACGATGGATCTGGCGATCACGAAGCCCCCGTCCCCCTACACCCCGTACTCTCCGACTCCGTATCCCTCGTCCCCGCGGGCCGCCTCCCGGAGCGCCGCCTCCCCGCAGGCCGCCTCCCCGCATGGCGAGGCGCCGCACGGCGAGGCGCCGCAGCCTCCTCCGCCGGCCGAGCCCTTCCGGTTCCGCGCCTCGGTGGCCCGGCCGGGTGACACCCTCCTGCTGTGCAGCGCCGGCCTGGCCGAACCGCTGCGCGGCGAGCCCGCGCTCGCTCGCGAACTGGCCGACCGCTGGGGCCGGGGAGGCCCGCCGGGTATGGCCGAGTTCCTCGCGGACACCGGGCTGCGGGTGAAGGGTTACGCCGACGACCGCACAGCGGCCGGCGTCTGGGAGGCGTAAGCCCGTCCGGCGTGCGTTGATGGACACCGGACAGAAAGGGTGCGCTTCCATGGCCAAGCAGAGCGTGGCGGAACAGTTCGTCGACATCCTCGCCAAGGCGGGGGTCCAGCGGCTGTACGGAGTCGTCGGAGACAGCCTCAACCCCGTCGTCGACGCCATCCGGCGTACCCGCGCGATCGACTGGATCCAGGTCAGGCACGAGGAGACCGCCGCCTTCGCGGCCGGCGCCGAGGCCCAGATCACCGGCAAGCTCGCCGCCTGCGCCGGCTCCTGCGGTCCCGGCAATCTGCATCTCATCAACGGCCTGTACGACGCCCACCGCTCCATGGCGCCCGTCCTCGCGCTCGCCTCCCACATCCCGTCCAGCGAGATCGGTCTCAGCTACTTCCAGGAGACCCACCCGGATCTGCTGTTCGGTGAGTGCAGCCACTACAACGAGATGATCTCCAACCCGCGGCAGATGCCGCGCCTCGTCCAGACGGCGATCCAGCACGCCATCGGCCGGAGCGGCGTCAGCGTGGTCACCCTGCCGGGCGACGTCGCCTCCGCGCCCGCCCCCGAGAAGGCGGAGGAGCACGCGCTCGTCACCTCCCGGCCGTCCGTGCGCCCCGGTGACGCGGAGATCGACAAGCTCGTCCGCATGGTCGACGAGGCGGACCGGATCACGCTCTTCTGCGGCAGCGGCACGGCCGGCGCGCATGCCCAGGTGATGGAGTTCGCCGAGCGCGTCAAGTCCCCCGTGGGGCACGCCCTGCGCGGCAAGGAATGGATCCAGTACGACAACCCGTACGACGTGGGGATGAGCGGACTGCTCGGCTACGGCGCCGCGTACGAGGCCACCCACCAGTGCGATCTGCTGATCCTGCTCGGCACGGACTTCCCGTACAACGCCTTCCTGCCCGACGATGTCAAGATCGTGCAGGTCGACATCAGACCGGAACACCTCGGCCGCCGATCCAAGCTGGACCTCGCCGTCTGGGGAGATGTCCGCGAGACGCTGAGCTGTGTGACACCGCGCGTGCGGGCCAAGACGGACCGCAGGTTCCTCGACAAGATGCTGAAGAAACACGCCGACGCGCTGGAAGGCGTGGTCAAGGCGTACACCCGCAACGTCGAGAAGCACGTCCCGATCCACCCCGAGTACGTCGCCTCCGTACTGGACGAACTCGCCGACGACGACGCCGTGTTCACCGTCGACACCGGCATGTGCAACGTCTGGGCGGCCCGTTACCTCACACCGAACGGACGGCGCCGTGTCATCGGCTCGTTCAGCCACGGCTCGATGGCCAACGCACTGCCGCAGGCCATCGGAGCGCAGTTCACCGACCGTGGCCGCCAGGTCGTCTCGATGTCGGGGGACGGCGGGTTCTCCATGCTGATGGGCGACTTCCTCACCCTCGTCCAGTACGACCTGCCGGTGAAGATCGTCCTGTTCAACAACTCGGCGCTCGGGATGGTGGAGGTGGAGATGATGGTGGCCGGGCTGCCGTCGTACGGCACGACGAACCACAACCCGGACTTCGCCGCCGTCGCCCGCGCCGCCGGTGCCTACGGGGTACGGGTGGAGAAGCCCCGGCAGCTCGCGGGCGCGCTCAAGGACGCCTTCAAGCACAAGGGCCCGGCGCTGGTCGATGTCGTCACCGACCCGAACGCGCTGTCCATCCCCCCGAAGATCAGCGCCGACATGGTGACGGGCTTCGCGCTCTCGGCCAGCAAGATCGTCCTGGACGGCGGGGTGGGCCGCATGGTCCAGATGGCACGCTCCAACCTGCGGAACGTGCCACGGCCCTGACCGGTGTGGTTCCGTTCGCCCCGAAGCTCAGGCGGGCGTGAGCCGCAGTGTCAGGATCTGGAACGGCCGCAGCCGCAGCCGCGGTCCCTCCTCGCCCGTCTCCGCGTCGTGCAGCGGCCGTTCCAGCAGATCCGTCACCCGCGCGCCGATCACCGGGAAGCCGACCCGCAGCGTCGCCTCGGCCCGGCCGCCGGCCGACTCGTAGAGCCGTACGATCACATCGCCGCTCCGGTCCTCGGCGAGCTTGACCGCCTCCACGGTCACCGCCGGATGGTCGGCGATCACCAGCGGCGGCTGTTCCGGCGCCGGCGCCACGCGCAGCGGCAGATTGAGCGCCAGGCCCTCCTGCACCGTCTCCTCCACCGTCCCGCCGGGCAGCAGCGCGTACCGGAAGCGGTGCGTGCCCAGATCCGTCTCCGGGTCCGGGCTGTGCGGGGCGCGCAGCAGCGTCAGCCGTACGGTCGTGCCGAGCCCGTCCGCGTGCGGCGTCCGCGTCACATCGTGCCCGTACGTCGAGTCGTTGAGCACCGCGACGCCGTAGCCGGGCTCCGCGACCCGCAGCCAGCGGTGCGCGCAGATCTCGAACCGGGCGGCGTCCCAGCCGGTGTTGTCGTGCGTCGCCCGGTGCACATGGCCGAACTGCACCTCGGCGGTGGACCGTTCGGCGTGCACATCGAGCGGGAACGCGGCCTTGAGGACCTTCTCCGACTCCTGCCAGTCGACCTCGGTGACGATATCGACCCGCCGGGCGTCGGCGGTGAGCCTGATCTCCTGGGTGATCCGGGACGCCCCGAACGTCCGCACCACCCGTACCGCCGCCCTCAGCGGCCCCTCCTCGATCAGCTCGACGGAGTCGGCGGCGGTCAGATCGGTGTGCCGGTGCCGGTAGTGCCGGTCGATGTCCCAGGCGTCCCACTGATTGGGGTGGTCGGGATGCAGCTGCAGCAGATTGCCCCGGCCGCCGGGCGCCAGCACCTCGCGGCCCGCGACGAGATCGCGTACGGAGGCGAGCAGCCCGTCCGCGTCGATGACCACCTCCAGCCGCTGATCGCGCAGCACGAAGCCGCCGCCGGCCGCGACGGCCGTCACGGGGGCCGGGGCGAGCGTGGTGAACGTGCCCGGCGCCACCGCCCTGACCAGGGCCGGGGCGAGCACCTCGGCGCCGGCCAGCGGCTGGGTCACGACACCCTCCGCCACATCGGAGGCGCGGGCCTCGACGACATCACGGCGGGCGAAGGGCGCCGCGTTCCACACCCCCACCGCGCTCCCGTCGCGGCCCAGCGCCGCCAGCGCCTCCCCGATGATGCCCGTCAGCTCGTCCCGTACCGCCGCGTAGGTCGCGCGCGCCTCCCGGTGCACCCAGGCGATCGACGAGCCCGGCAGGATGTCATGGAACTGGTGCAGCAGCACCGTCTTCCAGATCCGGTCCAGCTCCTCGTACGGATACGCGTACGGAGCGGCGCGGCCCCCCGAGTGCAGCGCCGCCGCCGTCGCCCACAACTCGGCTTCCCGTAGGAGATGTTCGGCGCGCCGGTTGCCCTGCTTGGTCTTGGCCTGGGTGGTGTACGTGGCGCGGTGCAGCTCCAGATACAGCTCGCCCGACCACACCGGGGCCCGGTCGCCGTACTCCTCCTCGGCCGCCGCGAAGAACGCCGCCGGGTGCTCGATCTCGACCCGGGGCGAGCCCTCCAGGGACTTCAGCCGCCGGGCCCGCTCCATCATCTCCCGGGTGGGGCCGCCCCCGCCGTCGCCCCAGCCGAACGGCACCAGCGAACGGGACGCCCGCCCCTTCTCGGCGAAGTTCCGCTCCGCGTGGGCCAGTTCGCCGCCATGGAACTGAGAGTTGTACGTGTCGACCGGCGGGAAGTGGGTGAAGACGCGCGAGCCGTCGATGCCCTCCCACCAGAAGGAGTGGTGCGGCATCTTGTTCGACTGGTTCCAGGACAGCTTCTGGGTGAGGAACCACTTCACCCCGGCGAGCTTCGCCAGCTGCGGGAAGGCGGCCGTGTATCCGAAGGAGTCGGGCAGCCAGATCTCCTCCGTCTCGACGCCCAGCTCCTCCTGGAAGAACCGCTTGCCGTGCACGATCTGCCGGGCCAGCGCCTCCCCGCCGGGCATGTTGGCGTCCGACTCCACCCACATGGAGCCCACCGGCGCCCATGTCCCGTCCGCCACCGTCTGCTTGATCCGCTCCCAGATGTGCGGCTGGTGGTCCCGCACCCAGGCGTACTGCTGCGCCTGCGAGCAGGCGAAGACCAGCTCGGGGTAGTCGGCGGCGAGCGCCGTGACATTGGCGAAGGTCCGTGACGCCTTCCGTACGGTCTCCCGCAGCGGCCACAGCCAGGCCGAGTCGATATGCGCGTGCCCCGCCGCCGAGATCCGGTGGGCGCTCGGGGACGCGGGCCGCGAGAGCACCTCCGTCAGCTCGGCCCGCCCGGCGCCGGCCGTGCCCGCCACATCGTGCAGATCGAGCGCGTCGAGCATGGACTCCAGGGCGCGCAGGATCTCATGGCGGCGTGAGCGGTCCGCGGGCAGCTCGCGCATCAGTTCCGTGAGCACCTCGGCATCGAGGATCAGATGCCAGACCTCCTCGTCCAGGACGGCCAGGTCGGCGGCGGCGAAGCGGTAGAGCGGACGGTCGCCCGCGGTCAGTACGTCACCGAGGAGCGTCGGCTCGAAGTCGTGCAGGACGGCCGGATTGGCGGCGGCCTCCAGCAGCAGCCGGACGGACTCGCCACCGGTCGCGGGCGCGGCGACGGGGATGTGGCGGTTGCGCGGATGGATGCCCTTGAGGGGGACGCCCGCGGCGTCGTACACCAGACCCTCGGCCTGGAAACCGGGCCCCTCACCGGTGAACCCGGGGTCGACGACCACCTCGACCCGCCGCCCGGCCCAGGACTCGGGGACCACGCCCTCCAGCCGGAACCAGCTGGTGGACCAGGGAGAACCCCACTCCGTGCCGGTCGTGAACGGCTCGTAGGAGCCCTGGAGCGCCCGCTCCACCGGTACGGGCTCGCCCGGCGCGTGCCAGACGGAGAGCGCGAGCGGCTCCCGGGCCGCGTACAGCGCGGGACGGATGAACTGGCGCAGCGCCCGCTCCAGCCGCCCTTCCACCAGGGATCGGTCGTCGTGCATCGGTGCTCCTCGCTCCTCGGGATCGGTTCGCACGGTTTCACTCCCCCCTCACTTCCCCGGGCAGTCCTCGCGCACCCGCCGCGCGCCGTCTGCCCCCGCCGCGGCGATCAGGTGATGAACACGATGAGTGGTCTATTCCGGGTGGGGAATGCATCTCCTGTACGCAAACGAGCACGGGGCGGGTCAGGACCATCGGGGAGAGGGACGTCATGACCGGGGGGACAGAGTGATGAGAGGTCTGCGGCGCAGAGTCGGGGGCGCCGATCTCGCGGCCGTCCCCGAAGTACGCCACGCGTTGCGGGAGATGCTGCGGCACTGGCAGGAGCGGGACTCCGCGGCGGTGGCCGAGCTGCTGATCAGCGAGCTGGTCACGAACGCACTGGTGCATACGGACGACGGCGCCGTGGTCACCGCGACCATCGCGGACTCCCGGCTGCGCGTGGAGGTACGGGACTTCGTCGCCGGGGTGCCCGCGCCGCCCGCGCCGGAGCGGCCGGTGCCCGACGACGCCACGCACGGGCGGGGGCTCGCGCTGGTACGGAGCCTCGCGGACGACTGGGGGATACGGGCGAGGCCGGTGGGCAAGGTGGTGTGGTTCGAGCTCAACGGCGAGGCGGCGTAAGGACGGTGCGGGAAGGAGCGTACGTACGGTGAAGGGGCGAGCGTGGGCCGGGACGAAACAGCGGACCGGCGTGACGGCAGTCCGTCACACCGGTCCGAGTGCTGTTCCCCCGAGGTCGCTCAGGCCGACCTCTCCGCGTCAGCCGAACTGCTTCTCCAGATCCTTGAGTTTGCGCTCCAGGGAGTCGAGCCTGGGCAGCGCCATGGTGTCGTCCTCCGCGGTCAGGTCGACCGTACGGGGAGTCTCACTGGTCTTGACGGGCTGAAGGGAGAGCCGGGAGTGCTGGTTCAGCTGGCCGGGCTCCACTATGGCAGGCTCCGCTGCGGCTTCGACGGCGGGCGGCGAGCCCGATCCCGAGTTCACGGCGGGAAGGGCCACCTGACGGCCGCCCCGTGCCCGGCCCCAGGCCCGGTGCTGGCGGTTGAGCGCCTTGATCTGCGCCCGGTCCAGCTTCTCCTGCTCCCGCCTGCGGTGCCGGTTCTGCTCCTTCTGGCGACGGTCCTCGCGTACCTCGTCGACCGCCTCGTCCAGTGTGCGGACACCTTCCAGCAGCATCAGCGACCAGGCGCCGAAGGTCTCGCGGGGCGCCCGCAGCCACCGTACGATCCGGATCTGCGGCAGCGGACGGGGGACGAGACCCTGCTCGCGCAGGGCCGCGCGGCGCGTCTGCTTCAGCGCGCGGTCGAACAGGACCGCGGCCGAGAGGGACATGCCGGAGAAGAACTGCGGAGCGCCTTCGTGGCCGAGACCCGTGGGCGCGTGCACCCAGTTGAACCAGGCGGCGGCACCGGCGAACGTCCACACCAGCAGCCGCGAGCCGAGGGCCGCGTCGCCGTGGCTGGCCTCGCGCACCGCGAGCACGGAGCAGAACATCGCCGCTCCGTCGAGACCGAACGGGACGAGATACTCCCAGCCTCCGCTGAGGCCGAGGTTCTCCTGGCCGAAGCCGACCAGGCCCTTGAACGAGAGCGCGGCGGCGACCGCCGCGCAGCAGAAGAGGAGCGCGTAGGAGGCGATGCCGTAGATGGCTTCCTTGCGCCTGCGCCGCTCCTCGCTGCGTTCCCACGAATCCTCGACGGGTGCGGGCTTGTCAGCCGCGCGCTTGCCGCGCGCGAACACCGCCACCGCCACCAGGATTCCGACGAGCAGGACGACGCCGGGAAGCAGCCAGTTCAGCGATATGTCAGTCAGTCGCATGCGGTGTTCCTTGCATCGCAGTAGGGCGTTTGGGACGCCATTTTGGCGGAAGTGCGGTGACGCTCAGGGGGTTTCGGGACAAGAGAACACCAACGAGGCGGTGCAGCACGTGAAGAGGCACGAACGGCTGACACTGCCGTTCGGCAGGTGGCTGTCATGTTCGATTAATATCACCCCTGCGGGTGGCGTGGGAGCGAGGGTGACGCGGAGTCAGACGCTCGCGGCGAGCTTCCTGACCCGGTCGTTGTCGCAGGTACGCGGACAGGTGACGCAGGTGTCCTCGGGGCGCAGTGTGTAGAAGAGGCAGCAACTGGCCCGGTCACGGGTCGGCAAAGATTCGCCGTCGGGGCCGGTCAGCTCACGGAAACCCGCCGTACCGACGTACGGCGCGGTCGTGCCCGGCATCAGCCGTTCCAGCTCCGCCATCGCGTACCGCTCCTCGCCCAGCAGATGGGCGATGTACCAGAGCCCCTCGACGATCTCGTCGGTCGCCATCCCCCACAGCGCACGTTTGCCGCGCCGCATCCGCGGGGCGAAACCGTCGAGGACCGGTGCGAGATGGCCGGCGACGGCCTCCCGCACCTCGGCGCGCAGGGCCTCCTCGCCCGGGACGATCCGGGCGCCGGGCAGTGTCGCGGCCGGGTCGTCCGGCAGACAGGCGAACTCATCGATCCGGACGGTCATCCGGCCCAGCGCCCGGTGGAAGGACACGGCCTCGACGGGCAGGCGGGGCACCCTGCGGTGCAGGAACCAGGGCACGGTGATCAGCAGACAGGCCGGCCAGGCGTACCGGTGGAAGGCGAAACCGGCGATCACATCGGGGCGCGCTTCCTGTCCGTAGTCCCGGCGCACCTGCTCCTCGTCCCAGGCGAGGAACGTATCGAGGGCCGCGCCCCCGGCCGCCAGATCCGCCGCGCTCACCCAGCCGTTTCCGGCAGCGGGCCGCTCACTCTCGGTGAGCAGGTCGATGCTCAGCGCGGGGAACACCTCGGTCAGACGGGCGTACGCGTCCGTCACGGGAGAGGCGAGGAGGCCGGGCAGCAGGGTGGGCAGGGTCATGCAGGGACCACCGAATCGGGATCGTTTGCAGGTAAGCCTTACCTTACCCGATGTGATCGAGGTTTGAACTGCGGCCCGGTCGGCCTATCGTGCACAGGCGAGGAGAGGGAGGTGGACAGGAGTGGAGCAGGGCGGAGCGCGCGACGCGGCCGTGCCGCGGCCGTATGCGCCGGGGGCGCCGGCCCCCGGGTCCCGGCAGGTGCCGGAGCAGGTGCGCGGCGAGCACACACACAGTGAGCGGGAGGGCGCCGGGACTCCCGCGCGGTCCCCGTCCCCGCCTCAGTCCCCGCCCCCGGCGCCCTCCCCGGCGCCGGCACCGCCCACGTGCGCGTCCTCGCCGGTACGCCGTCATTCCGTACGCGGACAGATCCTCGACGCCCTGCGCACCGCGCTCGTCAGCGGTGAGCTGGCGCCCGGCGAGGTCTACTCGGCGCCCGTGCTCGGCGAGCGCTTCGGCGTCTCCGCCACTCCGGTACGTGAGGCCATGCAGCGGCTCGCGCTGGAGGGCGCCGTCGAGGTCGTGCTCAACCGAGGCTTCCGCGTCATCGAACGCAGCGCCCGTGAACTGGCCGAACTGGCCGAGGTGCGCGCCCTGATCGAAGTGCCGGTGATGCTGCGGCTGGCCCGTACCGTGCCCGCCGAACGCTGGGCGGAACTGGTCCCGTTGGCGGAGGCGACGGGCGCCGCGGCCGCTGTCGGGGACCGGGCGGCGTACGCGGAGTGCGACCGCGCCTTCCACCGCGCGCTGCTCACCCTCTCGGGCAACGAGCAACTGGTCATGGTGGCCGACGATCTGCACCGCCGCTCGCAGTGGCCGCTGGTCAGCGCGCCGGCCGTACGCCGCGCCGATCTGGTCGCCGACGCCGCCGAACACTCCGCGCTGCTCGACGCGTTGACGGCGCGCGACCTGCCGGTGGTGCAGTCGCTGATACGGGAGCACTTCACGGGCTCGGCCGGCTGAGACCGTACGGATCCCTCGCGCGCCCGCTTTCCCCGGCGCCACTCTTCCCGGCGCCACTCCGCCCGGTGTCACCCTCCCCGGCGTCCCTTTCCTTGCTGTCGCTTTCTCCGGTGTCGCTTTCCCTGGCGTCAGCTTCCCTGGCGTCAGCGATGCCGGGAGGCGGCCGCCGCCATGGTCAGCGCCGAGGTCATCAGCTCCGCGTCGAGCAGGGTGGTGTCCGCGAGACGGTTCGCGCCCCCGTACGCGTTCAGCATCACCTTGGCGGTGCGCAGCGCCGCCGGGGACCTGCGGACCATCGGCCTGACCCACGCCTCGACAGCGCTGTCCAGCTCGGCCATCGGGACGACCTTGTGCAGGACGGACAGCTCCACGGCCGTCGCCGCGTCGAAATTGTCGCCGGTCAGCAGTAGCTCGCGGACCCTGGCGGCGCCCGCCTCCTGCATCAGCCTCGGCAGCGCCCCTCCCCAGGCCGGAGGCATACCCAGGGCGAGTTCGGGCATACGGAAACGGCAGTCGTCCGCCCCTGCCCGCAGATCGCAGAACACCGCGAGAGCGAGTCCCGCTCCTATGACGCCGCCGTGCAGCCGCGCGATGGTGACCACGTCGGCCGTCGCGAGTGCGTCGCAGACCCGGCGCGCCTTCTTGCCCAGGGTACGAAGGCTCGCCCCACTGGGGTCGGCGGCCAGGAATTCGGCGAATTCCGCCCGGTCCCCGCCGAGACTGAAGTCGCTCCCCGCGCCGGAGAGGATCAACACCCGTATTCCGGGGTCGTTCTGAAGGGCGCTCAGTACGGAGAGCAGTTCGTCCAGGAGCGTGCCGGACACGGCATTGCCGGTCTCGGGGGAGTTCAACTCCACCTTCAGCACGGGCCCGTCCTGTATGACCCGGAGTGCCTTGAACTCTTCCACCACGCGGTTCCCTGTGTATATGTCAGTTCTCAATGTGTCGCGCCGCGATGCGCCGCTTCGCGAATTTCGCGTCATGTGGCCCTGACCGCGGGTCAGGCTCTGGTCACCGGGAGTTCCGCCATCCGCCGGAAACCCACGCGGGGTGCCCAGACGGGATCGCCGTCGAGACGGAGATCGGGCAGCCTCCTCAGGAGGGACGACAGCAGCGTGGTCGCCTCCAGCCGGGCCAGCGGGGCGCCGACGCAGTAGTGGATCCCGCCGCTGAAGCTGAGGTGCGCCGCCTTGCGCCGTACGTCGAAGAGCTCCGGCTCGGCGTGCTGCTCCGGGTCGTGGTTGGCGGCGCCGACCAGGAGATGCACCATCTGGTCCCGCTGGACATCCGCGCCGCCCAGGGTGGTGTCCTCCGCGGCGACCCTGCTGATCACATGGTTCGGCGAGTCGTAGCGGAGCACCTCCTCGACCGCGCCGGGTATGTGCTCCGGATGCGTGCGCAGCCAGGCCAGTTGACGCGGGTGCTTCAGCAGGAGCCACACCATGTGGGAGAGGAGTGTCGCGGTCGTCTCCGGCGCGGCCAGGAGGAAGAGGAACGAGAGGAAGTAGACGGCCTCGTCGACCGTCTCCCGGTCGGCTTCGAGGTGGTCCCAGGTCCGCAGCCACTCCGAGATGGGATCGTCGCCCGGCGCGCGGCGGCGTTCGCGTATCACGGCCGTGAAGTACTCGCGCAATTGGGCGGTGGCGGCGTCCGACAGCGCGAGCTGACTCGGTGTCGGCAGCAATTCCTGCGAGTACACCTGATCACGGGTGAGCGAGCGGAGCCAGTGATAATCGGACGGCGGCAGACCGAGCCATTCGCCGATCGTGATGATGGGCAATTCGTCGCTGACCAGCGAACTGAAATCGGCTTGGCCGCTCCGCAATTTCTCGGTGAGCCGGTCGAGCAGTTTCTCCGTGGCCTTCTCGACCGAATCCTTGGAATTCGCGAGGGATTTACGGTCGAAGGTGTTCCCGACC
The DNA here is from genome assembly GCF_055639435.1 of Streptomyces sp. NPDC039430. NCBI lineage: Bacteria > Bacillati > Actinomycetota > Actinomycetes > Kitasatosporales > Streptomycetaceae > Streptomyces > Streptomyces sp. NPDC039430. The sequence goes on from NZ_JBVKAK010000003.1 coordinate 301,941, forward strand.
GACCGCCGCACCCGGGTATGGTGCGGCGGGTTCAGTGCGGGCAGAGTCTTTCCCATCTCCCGCGAGGAGGAGGCGTTCCAACGGGTCGCCGCGCCCTGCCTGGCGCGCCACTCACTGTCGGGAACCAGCCATGCCTTGTTCCTCAGCACCTGGTCGCAGAGGTTGAAGGAGGTCACCAGATGCCCGCCCCAGGGGGCGGGGATGATATCTCCCATCGCTCTGAGTTCTGCGTAGAGAGGCAATGGATTGGATTGGCCATTGGAGGTACGCAGCCGGGAGAATATGGAGACTACAGCGCGTCGATCTACTGACGAGGTAGTCAGGGAGGGCTCCACAGAGACTCCTTTTCAAGGCATCACGTAAGATTCGCCCACCCTGTCTACCCCTACGGTTGAACCTTCATGCGAAGGTAAAGGACCCCGCTTTGTTGCGGATCTCACACCTTCCACCAGGCGAGGAATCCACTCCAGAAGCTACCCTTCTGCGCCTTGTTCTGGGACTCTTGCGCGGGGGCTTTTCCGGCAGTACGTCCGCTGTTCGCCGGATACGGTACCGACTCCGACCTTTCCTTCCGGACCGGGGTGAAACGGGCCGGAAGCGCGCTGAGCGCCCGGTGGAACGGGCCGGGCCGGGAGAGCAGCGTGTCCGCGGGCACCGCCAGCTCGATGTCCGGCAGGCCGTTGAGCAGCTTCTCGATGGCCAGTACGGAGATGAGCAGCGCCGGGTCCTTCGCCGGGCAGGCGTGCGGGCCGGCGCCCCAGGCCAGATGCGCCCGCTTGCTGAGTGTCTGACGGCTCACGGACAGGCTCGGGTCGGTGTTGGCGGCGGCGAAGCTGATGAGCACGGGATCGCCGGCGTCCAGCTTGCTGCCGTTGAGGTCGACGTCGTACAGCGGGTAGTGCGCCGCGTAGTTGGCTATGGGGGTGCTGTTCCAGAGGACCTCGTTGATGGCGTCCTCGACCAGCAGGCCGGCCGAGTGCGGTCCGTCGGTGTACCTGTCGTCGGACAGCAGCACCCGCAGGGAGTTGGCGATCAGATTCGACAGCGGCTCGGTGCCCGCACCGATGAGCAGCAGGATCTGATGGATCATCTCCTCGTCGGTGAGCCGGACCGGATGCTGCATCAGCCAGGACGTCACGTCCTCGCCTGGCGTGGCCCGCTTGAGCGCGACCAGTTCGCTCAGCGCCTCGGTCAGGACCTCGTTCGCCTTCTCGGCGTCGATGCCGTCGAAGATGCCGGAGAGCCCGAAGACCAGCCGGTCACCGATCTCGGCCGGGCAGCCGAAGAGGTCGTTGAAGACCAGCAGTGGCAGCACCTGCGCGTAGTCGCCGATCAGATCGGCCTTGCCCCGGCCGCTGAACTGGCTGATGAGGTAGGAGGCCACGCGCTCGACATGCCGGGTCACCCGGTGCGTGTCGATCTTGGCGAGGCTCTCCGTCACGGCCTGGCGGAGCCTCAAGTGCTCGGCGCCGTCGGTGAACATCGGGTTCCGCCGGTACATCATCATGGGGAGGACCGGGCTGTCGAGGGGCACCCGCCCCTCGTTCAGCGCGCGCCAGCGGCGCGAGTCCCGTGCGAACGCCTCAGGATTCTGGAGCACATGGAGGGCCGCCGCGTAGTCCGTGACGAGCGAGGCCTCCACCCCGGGGGCCAACTCCACCGGTGCGGCCGGGCCGTACTGCCGCATGTGCTCGTAGAAGGCGTCCGGGTCGGCAGCGAACTCGGGACCGTACAGCGGAACGCGCAAGCCGCTGTTGTGCGCCGGGCAGCCAGGTGGCGGGGCCTGGAATTCCGAATGAGATTGCATGCCGAACTCCTAGCGAAGGCGTGACTGGAGGTAACGGACGAGGACGATGAGCGCGTTCGCTGATGACCGCTGGTCCCGCGCGTCGCAATTGACGAGGGGCGTCTCGGGCAGCAGGTCGAGCGCCTCTCGTATTTCCTCGTCCTGATGGGTCGCTGTGTCGTCGAATCGGTTTACCGCTATGGTGTAGGGAATTCCGTAGTGTTCGACGAGGTCCATCACGGGGAAGGACTCTTCGAGGCGCTCGGGATCCACCAGCACCAATGCCCCGAGAGCGCCTCGGGACATGTCTTCCCACACCTGCACGAAGCGCTGCTGTCCAGGTGTGCCGAAGAGATAGAGGACCAGCCTGTCGCTGAGTGTGAGGCGGCCGAAGTCCATGGCCACCGTCGTCGTGGTCTTGCCGGGCGTGCCCTTGAGGTCGTCGATTCCCTCGCCGGCCTGCGTCATCAGTTCTTCGGTGCGCAGCGGCGGGATCTCGGACATGGTCCCGATGAATGTCGTCTTGCCCACGGCGAAATGCCCGACCACCAGGATCTTCGCAGCGGTCTGCACTGACTCGCGCAGATAGACACCGTCATCCAAAGCGGGCTTGAAGACCATTCAGCACCTCCTCAAGTATGTGCCGGTCGACGAGTTTCGCGGCAGGTATGGGGGCGCGTGTGAAGAGATACCCCTCCTCCGTGAGGTCGGACAGCAGGATTTTGACGACACCCACGGGGAGATGAGAGTGTCCGACGATTTCGGCGACCGAGAGATAGCCCCCCGAGCACAGGTCCAGCAGACGGCGCTTCTCAGGATCGAGATTCCCCGTTCTGGGTACGTCCTCGGCCGCCGTGACCAGAGTGATCAAGGAGAACTCGTGGTCACCGAGCAGGCTGCGGCCGTTGGTGATGACATACGGTCGCACTAATTGCGGGGCTACTGGTTCCTGATCCGGCTCATCTGTTGTGGTCATGCCTTGGTGTCAGCAATCTCGCGAGGGGGACTGGTCAGGGATTTGCCGAGCTGGCCGACGAGCTGCTGCATACGGAAGGTGATCTCGGCCATGTCGACGTCGGGCGACGCGGAGACGGCGAGGTAGGCGCCCTCGCCGGCGGAGATGAGGAAGACCCAGCCGTGATCGAACTCCACCAGCGTCTGGCGCCAGTGCGGCCGGTTGTTCGGCGGTGCGCCGCAGAAATCGGCGACCGTACGGCTCAGCGACTGCATTCCGCTCATCGCCGCGGCGACGGTGTCGGCGTGATCCTTGCCGACGTCCTTCGAGCGGGCCATGAGCAGGCCATCGGCCGAGACGAGGATCGCGTGCCGTGCTTCGGGTACTTCAAGGGCACTGTCAAGCATCCATGACAGATCGTAATTCACTGAGTCTCATGCCCTTCGCTGCTTGCGTTGGTGGAACGGCGGCCCGATTGAGTACCCCGCTGGAACGCGCCCATGACGGAGGCGGCTTGTTCGCTGGAGCGAGCCGGGGCGTCCGAACTGTCGGCGGTCGGCACGATGGATATCGCGCCTCTCCGCCGGCGTTTCGGAAGACCGCCGAATGTGGTCGAGGGAGCCACCGGGTTTTCCTCGGGCGGCATCGGGGAGGACGCTGCCACGGTGGGGAACTCCTTGGGCTCGGGCGTCGGCTTGGGCTCGGGCGCGCGCTCTGGCAGGGCGGTGAGGAGCTCGTCGGGGAGCAGCACCACCGCGCGTACACCGCCGTAGGGGGACGTGGAGTCCACGGACACGGTGAAGCCGTAGCGAGCGGCGAGCACACCGATCACGGTGAAGCCGAACTGCGGCGGATTGCCGAGACCGGAGACGCCGGGGGAGCGTTCGCTCGACAGGAGCTTGGCCGCCCTGGCCTTCTCTTCCTCGTTCATGCCGACACCGGCGTCGTCGACGATGATGCAGACGCCCTTGGGCACCGGCCGGATATTGATCTCGATCACCGTTTCCGGCGCCGAGTAACTGGTGGCGTTGTCCAGCAGTTCGGCGAGGGTGAGCGCGACCGGCTCGACGGCCCGGCTGACAATGGCGAAATTACTCTGCGCGCGGATCTCGACACGGGTGAAGTGGCGAATACGGCCCTTCGCGCTGCGGACCACGTCGTACAGCGAGGCCGGATCACGCTGGCGGCCGAGCCATCCGTCGCAGAGCACGGCGATGGACTGCGCACGCCGGGCGAACTGCGAATTCATGTGGTCGATGTCCAGGAGATCCTGGAGAATCTGGAGTTCGCCGTACTTGTCCTGAAGTTTGGTGATGGCCAGCTGCTGTTCGCTGGCGAGACCCTGCAGTGTCCGCATCGCGGACTTCAGCGCGGTCTTGGTGGCTTCTTCCGCCCTGTCCTTGGCCTCTTCCACGGCCTCCGCGTAATGGTCCTCAAGGGTGGCGTAATGAGCCTTGAGCTCCTGTTTCTCCTTCCGTAGCTCGGCGATCGATTTTCTTCCGCGAATGATCGCGGTCGCGGCGACAGGAGTACCAGCGATCAGACCCCAAAGCGCTGGATCCTGGAAGTATTGCGTCATAAGACTCTCTTCGGGCGACTGGGCCACCAGGTACTGAATGTCTGGAGGGTACGTTCGAGTGATCTCGCGGTCACAGACATATCGCGGTCACTGATTATGGGACAGGTCGGCGCATGGTCGCCTGCCGGACTGCCTTGAAAGGCCCGGCTAATGGCATAGTTCTCCCCCGGGGGTGGCGGAATTCTGGGCCGATGCGCTGACTTTTCCTTTATGCCATAGCGGGTTTGGCACCGCTTGGCAAGCTTGGCGATCTTATCACCACACGATGGGGCGACGTCCATGTCGTTCTGTTCTGTTTCTGGCATCTGACGGAAATTCAGCAAGGCTCCCCATTTGGGCCTGTTGGTGATCGTTCCCCGCCCGTCGCGGGGCGCCGCGAGCCGCAATTATTGCCCGCATTGTTGGCGATGTGCGCCTTTTGCTCTTCCGGCGGAGGTGTACTGGAGACGTCAACCCGGTGCGTTCATGGCGAGCCGGTGGTGAGGTGGTGCGGAGGCCGTAACGGTATGCGCGGCGCTCACGGCCGTTCCGCCTCGGCCCGGAGCCATGGAAACGGCTGGTCCAGGGCCTCCAGTGGCGCCCCCCGGGGAAAAGTTCAAGCATGGAATGGGGGAGGAAACGCGCGGAGTGACGAGACCGGTCGGCCGGGTGACCGCTCCGGGCCGTACGGGACGCCAGATGCCGGCCGGGCCGGTGACAGCTGTCCGGGAAGCGCGAAGGATTCCGAACAGCGCGAAGGATTCCGCACACGGACGAGACGGCCGAGAAGGACGAGAAGGACGAGTGAGGAGGCGTCGCCGTGACCACCCGTCACCAGAACGCCGAGGAGAAACCGCCGGGGGTACGGGACGTGCCGATCGGCATCGACGCCACCGGCCACCGCCGTGAAACCGACTCGATGGGCGCCGTCGACGTCCCCGCCGACCACTACTGGGGCGCCCAGACCCAGCGCTCCCTGATCCACTTCTCCATCGGGAACGACCGCATGCCCAAAGCCGTCTACCACGCCTACGGCTATGTCAAGAAGGCGGCCGCGCTCGTCAACGGACGCCAGGGCCGTCTGCCGAAGTGGCAGGCCGACCTGATCGCGCACGTGGCAGACGAGGTGATCAGCGGCGCTCTGGACGGCCACTTCCCGCTGTACGTGTGGCAGACCGGCTCCGGCACCCAGAGCAATATGAACGTCAACGAGGTCATCAGCAACCGGGCGATCCAGCTCGTCGGCGGCACCCTCGGCTCCAAGACCCCGATCCACCCCAACGACCACGTCAATATGGGGCAGTCCTCCAACGACACCTTCCCCACCGCCATGCACATCGCCGCCGTACGGCAGATCGACGAGCACCTGCTCCCGAAGGTGAGGGACCTGCGGCAGGCGATGGACGCCAAGTCCCATGACTGGTGGGACATCGTCAAGATCGGCCGCACCCACCTGGAGGACGCGGTCCCGCTGACCGTGGGCCAGGAATGGTCCGGCTACACCGCCCAGCTGTCCGGCGCCATCGACCGCGTCGAAGCGACGCTGCCGGGCCTGTGGGAACTGGCCGTGGGAGGGACCGCCGTCGGTACCGGTCTCAACGCCCCCGAGGGCTTCGGTGGGCACGTGGCCCAGGAGATAGCCGAGCTGACGGGCTACCCGTTCCGCACCGCCGCCAACTCCTTCGCCGCGCAGGGCGGTCTGGACGCCATCGTGGCGGCGTCGGCCGGGCTGCGGGCGCTGGCCGTACCCCTCATGAAAATCGCCAACGACCTGCGCTGGCTCGCCTCGGGGCCGCGCTGCGGCATCAGCGAACTCGCCCTGCCCGCGAACGAACCCGGCAGCTCCATCATGCCCGGCAAGGTCAACCCGACCCAGTGCGAGGCGATGGTCATGGTCTGCGTCCAGGCACTCGCGGAGGACAGCGCCATCGCCTTCGCCGGCAGCCAGGGCAACTTCGAACTCAACGCCATGCGGCCCGTCATCATCAACAACTTCCTGCACTCCGCCCGCATACTCGCGGACGCGTGCGAGAAGCTGCGCGTCTACTGCGTGGAAGGCGCCGAGCTGCACCGCGAGCAGATCGACAGCTACCTCGCACGCTCGCTGATGCTCGTCACCGCGCTCTCCCCGGAGATCGGCTACGACAAGGCCAGCCGTATCGCCCACAAGGCCGACGACGAGGGGACCACGCTCCGCGAAGCCGCCCTCGCCACCGGCTACATCACGGCACAGGACTTCGACCGCATCGTCGACCCCAGGAAAATGGTCAACCTCGACCACTGACCCGCTGCCCAGGGACCGCGCTCAGCGGGTGAACCTCACCGAAGCGAACGCGAGGACACCCTCGTCGCCGGGTTTGAGACGGGTGGCGGTGCCACCGCACTGCTTCGCACTGTAGAAGGTCGCCACTCGGTCGGTGGAGTTCTGCGGGTCCCGGGCGGATCCGACGCTGTAGCACAGGCCGTCCGTGGGGTTCTCCAGGACGATCGGGCCGTACTCCGACGTATAGAAGAGAAGCCCCTCGGCCGCTTGGGCGTTGAGCGGGAGGCCGACACAGAGAACGGCGGCGGCGCCGACGGTGACCAGGGTCCTTCCGAGACTCTTCACGGGAACCTCTTTTCTGTGCGTGTGCGCGTGCGTGCCTGCGGGAGGTGGAGGAAGAGGTGGAGCGGGGGCAGTCTGGCCACGCCGTTACGCGCATAAGCGCCGCTTCACTCGAACAGCCGCTGCGGAAACGTCCCTTCCTCACCCGTCCGTGGGACGGCCGATGACCTGACCGGCGCAGGGGCGGATCGTCCGCCCCCGACCGGCCCGCTCAGACCGCGGGGGCCGGCGACGCCGGAGGGGCGAGCTGGTCCGCGAGCCAGGTGGGGACTCCGCCCAGCAGCCGGAACAGGCGCCCGGCCTCCGCGCGCAGACGGGTCGCCTCCGGCTCCGGTTCCGCGTCGGCCAGGGCGGCGAGGGCCGGGGCCGTGCCCACCAGATAGCCCAGCTCCTCCCGGATCCGCAGGGACTCGCCGAAGCCGTGCCGCGCCTCCGCCAACTCGCCCTCCCTCAGGGCCAGTCCGGCCAGATGGCGCCAGGTGAAGGAGAGCAGCAGCGTCTCGCCGTGCGCGGTGGCGGCGGCATGGGCGCGGCGGTACGCGGCGCGCGCCGACTGCGGGGAGTCGGCGAGGTGTTCGGCGACCAGACCACGCCGGAAGTCCAGCAGCGCGCGCCCGGGAGCCGTCGGATCAAGCAGCGCCGCCGCCCGCCCCAGCGCCGACCGCGCCTCGTCCGCGCGGTCGCGTACGCCGAGGACGGTCGAGGCGTAGGCGAGATGGCCGCGCTCGCACGCGGCGGCGCCCCGTTCGTGGTCCTCGCGCGCCGTGGCCTCCGCCGCGCGGAGCGCGTCCTCGGCCTCCGGCCAGCCGCCGCCCGTGAACAGACAGCGCTCGACGAGCAGCGAGGCCCGCTGGAGCGTCCTGGCCGGGACGGCGGAGTGCGGTGCGAGCAGAGCCGCTGCGTCGGTCCAACAGCCGCGCGAGCGCAGCCGCCATACCGCGGTCTGGAGAGGGTCGTCACCAGCGGTGGTTCCGGAACCAGACATGGCGGTATGCGCCACATTGCCCTCCCCGAGCGCGCCATTGTGCTGTTGAGTGTGGACGCATCTCAGCATGGATCGGCACGCCGGGCCAATAGGTCAGGTGAAAAATTTCACAATCACGTGGTCATCGGCGGGGGCGGTGGGGCGCGGGTGACCGGAGTGTCCGGGGCCGCCGGCCGGGGCGCGCGGAACCGTCAGGAGGGCTGTCACCTGCGACGACCGGTACGGGAGGAGGCGCGGCGGGCGCGCCGCGGTCCCGTCTCGCGGCGGGCGCGGATCTTCTCGTGACCGATCCGGGTGATGGCGGTCAACCACCCGTCTCCCTGGCACCCGGTGACCCGGAGACCCAGGGCCTGCCGCCCGCGACCTCAGCTCATCCGCAGCGCCAGGAAGAAGTCCAACTTGTCCTCCAGGCGCGCCAGATCCCGCCCCGTGAGCTGCTCGATCCTGCCCACCCGGTACCGCAGCGTATTGACATGCAGATGCAGCCGGGCCGCACACCGTGTCCAGGAGCCGTCGCAGTCGAGGAAGGACTCCAGCGTGGGGATCAACTCCGCGCGGTGGCGCCGGTCGTAGTCGCGCAGCGGGTCCAGCAGGCGCGCGGTGAAGGCGCGCCGTACGTCGTCCGGGACGAACGGCAACAGCAGTACGTGCGAGGCCAGTTCGTGATGGCCCGCCGCGCAGACCCGGCCCGGCCTGGCCGCCGCCACGCGCCGGGCGTGACGGGCTTCCTCCAGCGCGCCGCGCAGGCCCTCCGCCGAGTGCACCGCCGCGCTCACGCCCAGCGTCAGCCGGCCGTCGTCCGCGAGCCCCGCCGACAGCGGGTTCCGTACGGCGGCCAGCAGCGCGTCGGCGTGGAGGCCGGGGTCCGCGGCGGGGGCGTCCAGGGGCTTCTCCGCCCCGTCCGTGCCGCCGGAACGCGCCCCCTCGCCCGCGACCTGGACGGATGCGGGATCCGTGGACGCGGGATCCGCGGGTACGGGATCCGCGGGCGCCGTGGGCAGCGGTACCAGCGCGATCGCCTCGTCATCCGTATGGGCCACCGCGATCCGGTCGGTGGCGTCCGCTCCCGCCCCGGCCCCGGTGCCCGACCCCGTCCACGCGGGGTCGACGAGGATCTCCTCCAGCACCGACTGGGCCACCGGGCCGCCCTCGATCAGCGCCCCGCCGGAGCCACCCGTGGCCCCCGTACCGCCCGTACCGCCCGTACCGTCTTCGCCGGTGTCCGTGCCGTTCCGTGCCCACTCCACCCGGGCCACCACGACCTGCCAGTGCGGCGCCGTGCCCAGTCCGGGCAGCAGCACGGGGGCGGCCACCCGCAGCCGGGCGGCGATCTCCGCCGGGGCGGCGCCCGTCTGCACCAGTTCCAGGACTTCCTGGGCGAGCCGGCGTCGTACCGTACGGGCCGCGTCGCGCCGGTCGCGTTCCACCGCGATCAGCTGCGTCACCCCCTGGAGCAGGTCCAGCCGGGCCGCGGGCCAGTCGCCCGCGTCCGCCTCCACCGCGAGCAGCCAGTCGGAGAGCACTGTCTCGCGCACATCCCGGAAGGCGGTCGGTGTGGTCCCGCGCCCCACATTGCGGACCGGGAAGAGGGAGTATGCCGTCCCGTCGACGGTCGTTCGACAGGGGCTACGGCGACCGGCGCGGATGGCGGCCAGATGCTCACCGGCCAGCACGGTGGCCCGCGCCGGGGACAGCGTCCCACCGGCCCCCGCGATCTGCCGGCCGGTGGGAGAGAGCACCCAGGCCCGCAGATCGAGATCGGAGCCGAGGAGGTCGAGGACCACGTCCGGGCCGCCGCCCGCCGGGCCCGAGGTCATCAGCCTGCGGTGCCGGTCGACCACCGCCGCGAGATCCCCGGCGCGTTCGCCGGACACCTGGCGCACCACATACTCCGTGATCGTCGCGAACGCCACTTTCTCGTCCACCGCGAAGAGCGGCAGCCGGTGGCGCGCACACGCCGTGACCAGGTCCTCCGGGACAGCGCCCAGCTCCGCCTCGCCCGCGGCGAGCCCGGCCACCCCGGCGCCCGCGAGGATACGTACGAACGGCTCGGAGTCCTCGGCGGAGTGCCGCCAGGCGAGACCGGTGAGGACCAGCTCACCGCCCGACAGGTAGCGGCTCGGGTCCCGCAGGTCGGTGGTCATCACCCCGCGGACCGTCCGGTCCAGCTCCTCCTCGCCGCCGAGCAGTCGCAGGCCCAGCGCGTGGGTCTCCAGCAGTGCGCGGAGCCGCATCTCGTCGCCGCCGATCTCTGTTTTTCGCACCGTGCGTTTCGGCACGAAGACCTTCTGGTTACCGGGTCTTCGCCTTTCGTTCGAATCTACAAGACTCGGAAGGCGACCAGCCAATTCCTTCATGGTTTCGGTGACTGCACCAGGCGGAAGCGCTGCTTGTGTACTTGTGAGACCGGCCGTCCCCGGAGCTCAGTGATCACCAGCGATCCCCAGCGATCACCAAGACGATCAAGAAGAGAGCCATAGATGGACTTCCTTCGCCCCGCCAGCTGGGAGGAGGCGCTCGCCGCCAAGGCCGAGCACCCCACCGCTGTGCCCATCGCGGGCGGCACGGACGTCATGGTCGAGATCAATTTCGATCACCGGCGGCCGGAGTACCTGCTCGATCTGAACCGGATCGGCGAACTGCGTGACTGGGTGGTCGGCGAGGACCACGTCGAGCTGGGCGCCTCCGTCCCGTACACCCACATCATGGAGCACCTGCGGACGGAGCTGCCGGGTCTCGCCCTCGCCTCGCACACCGTCGCCTCGCCGCAGATCCGCAACCGCGGGGGCGTCGGGGGGAACCTCGGCACCGCCTCCCCGGCCGGTGACGCGCACCCGGCGCTGCTCGCCGCGGGCGCCGAGGTCGAGGCCGAGTCGGTACGCGGCTCGCGCCGTATCCCGATCGACGCGTTCTACACCGGCGTGAAGCGCAACGCCCTCGAACCCGACGAACTGATCAAGTCGGTGCACATCAGGAAGGCGGACGGACCGCAGCAGTACTCGAAGGTCGGCACGCGCAACGCGATGGTCATCGCGGTCTGCGCCTTCGGGCTGGCCCTGCACCCCGGGACCCGGACCGTACGGACCGGCATCGGCTCGGCCGCGCCCACCCCCGTACGGGCACGGGACGCCGAAACGTTCCTGAACGCGGCGCTCGACGAGGGCGGCTTCTGGGACAGCGGCAAGACCATCACGCCGTCCGTCGCCAAGCGGTTCGCCGACCTCGTCGCGGGCGCCTGCAACCCCATCGACGATGTGCGCGGCACCGCGAAGTACCGCCGTCACGCCGTCGGCATCATGGCCCGCCGCCAGCTCGGCTGGACCTGGGAGCAGTACCGCGCGGACGGCGGCGGCGCCGGCCGGACCCTCGAAGGAGCTGCATAGCCATGCGCGTCACTTTCACGGTCAACGGCCGCAGGCAGGAAGCCGACGACGTCTGGGAGGGGGAGAGCCTGCTGTACGTACTGCGCGAGCGCATGGGCCTCCCGGGCTCGAAGAACGCCTGTGAGCAGGGCGAATGCGGCTCCTGTACGGTACGGCTCGACGGCGTCCCGGTCTGTTCCTGTCTGGTGGCGGCCGGCCAGGCCGAGGGCCGCGAGATCATCACTGTCGAGGGCCTGGCGGACTACGCCAAGCACCGCGACGGCGCCCGTCCCGGCGATGGCCGCGCCGCGGGTTCGTGCGGTACGAGCCTGCCGAGCGCGCAGCGGTGGCAGGCAGGCGGTACGGACTCGCGGACCGGCGAGGCGGGCGAACTCTCCCCGATCCAGCAGGCGTTCATCGACGCGGGCGCCGTGCAGTGCGGCTTCTGCACCCCGGGCCTGCTGGTCGCGGCCGACGAGATGCTGGAGCACAACCCCTCCCCGAGCGACGCGGACATCCGTGAGGCGCTCTCGGGCAACCTCTGCCGCTGTACCGGCTACGAGAAGATCCTCGACGCGGTCCGCCTCGCGGCCGCCCGTCAGGGAGAGGCGGTCTGAGCATGGCCACGACCGGCTCACCCACCGGCCCCGGAACCCCCGCCGGAGCCCCCACCACGATCAGCCAGGGCTCGCAGACCAGGGGCGGTATAGGCGAGTCGACGCTCCGTCCCGACGGCATACTCAAGGTCACCGGAGAGTTCGCGTACTCCTCCGACATGTGGCACGAAGACATGTTGTGGGGCCATACATTGCGCTCCACCGTGGCGCATGCCGAGATCAGGTCGATCGACACGGCCGAGGCACTCGCGACACCCGGTGTCTACGCCGTACTGACCTATGACGATCTCCCGACGGCCGTCAAGAACTACGGTCTGGAGATCCAGGACACCCCCGTCCTCGCCCACGGCAAGGTCCGGCACCACGGTGAGCCGGTCGCCCTTGTGGCCGCCGACCACCCCGAGACCGCCCGTCGCGCCGCCGCCAAGATACGGATCGACTACGCCGAACTGCCGGTCGTCACCGACGAGGCATCCGCGACCGCGCCCGGTGCCCCGCTGATCCACGAGAACCGCGACGACCACCACATCGGGCATGTCCCGCACCCGAACATCGTCCACCGCCAGCCCATCGTCCGCGGCGACGCCGACGCGGCGGCCGCGCGCGCCGATGTGATCGTCTCGGGCGACTACGTCTTCGGCATGCAGGATCAGGCGTTCCTCGGCCCCGAGTCCGGTCTCGCCGTGCCCGCCGAGGACGGCGGCGTCGATCTGTATGTGGCCACCCAGTGGCTCCACTCCGATCTGCGCCAGATCGCGCCCGTACTCGGGCTGCCCGAGGGCAAGGTCCGGATGACGCTCTCCGGTGTCGGCGGTGCCTTCGGCGGCCGGGAAGACCTCTCCATGCAGATCCACGCCTGTCTGCTGGCCCTGCGCACCGGCAAGCCGGTGAAAATCGTCTACAACCGGTTCGAGTCCTTCTTCGGCCATGTGCACCGGCACCCCGCGAAGCTCTGGTACGAGCACGGCGCGACCCGCGACGGCAGGATCACCCACATGAAGTGCCGGATCGTGCTGGACGGCGGCGCGTACGCCTCCGCCTCCCCGGCCGTCGTCGGCAACGCCTCCTCCCTCTCCGTCGGCCCGTACGTCATCGACGACGTCGACATCGAGGCGATCGCGCTCTACACCAACAACCCGCCCTGCGGCGCGATGCGCGGCTTCGGCGCGGTCCAGGCATGCTTCGCGTACGAGGCGCAGATGGACCGGCTGGCGGCGGCGCTGGACCTTGATCCGGTGGAGTTCCGGCAGCTCAACGCCATGGAAGAGGGCTCGCTGCTGCCGACAGGACAGCGCGTCGACTCCCCGGCGCCCGTCGCCGAACTGCTGCGCCGGGTCAAGGCCAGACCCCTCCCGCCCGAGCAGCAGTGGCTGGTGGCGGGCGAGGCGGCCGACGTACGGGCACTGCCCGGCGGCCTCTCCAACACCACCCACGGCGAAGGGGTCGTACGGGGCGTCGGCTACGCGGTCGGCATCAAGAACGTCGGCTTCTCCGAGGGCTTCGACGACTACTCCACCGCGCGCGTACGGCTCGAAGCGATCAACGGGGTGCCGGTCGCCGTCGTCCACACCGCGATGGCGGAGGTCGGCCAGGGCGGCGTCACCGTACACGCCCAGATCGCCCGTACCGAACTCGGTGTCTCGCAGGTCACCATCCAGCCGGCCGACACCCAGGTCGGCTCGGCGGGGTCCACCTCCGCCTCGCGTCAGACGTATGTCACGGGCGGAGCGGTGAAGAACGCCTGCGAGCACGTCCGGGAGAAGGTCCTGGACATCGGCCGGCGCAAGTTCGGTACGTACCACCCGGCCTGGGCCACCGCCGAGCTGCTGCTCGAAGGCGGCAAGGTCGTCACCGACGGCGGTGAGGTCCTCGCCGATCTGGTGGACGTGCTGGAGGACGAGGCGGTGGATCTGGAGCTGGAGTGGCGCCACCGTCCGACCCAGCCCTTCGACCTCAGGACGGGCCAGGGCAACGGCCATGTCCAGTACTCCTTCGCCGCACACCGCGCGGTCGTCGAGGTGGACACCGAACTCGGCCTGGTCAAGGTCATCGAACTGGCCGTCGCCCAGGACGTCGGCAAGGCGCTCAACCCGCTCTCCGTCCTCGGGCAGATCCAGGGCGGCACCACCCAGGGCCTGGGGGTGGCGGTGATGGAGGAGATCATCGTCGACCCCAGGACCGCGAAGGTGCGCAACCCGTCCTTCACGGACTATCTGATCCCCACCATCCTCGACACGCCGACGATTCCCGTCGACGTACTCGAACTGGCCGATGACCACGCGCCGTACGGTCTGCGCGGCATCGGCGAGGCTCCGACCCTGTCGTCGACTCCCGCGGTCCTTGCGGCCATCAGGAACGCGACGGGGCTGGAGCTGAACAGGACGCCGGTACGACCGGAGCACCTCACCGGTACCTGACCCGCCGTACCTGACGAACCGTCAGTTCGTGTTCCCCATCCGTCAGCAGTCCCCGGGCGGCGCCGCTCGTGCCGCCCGGGACCGCGTCTCCGATTCGTCTCGGGCCGTCCCCCGGGTCGTGCAGCCCACGCACCATCCCAAAACCCGCGGTCGCATGTCTTTTTCGCGGGTGCCCCTTTGAACCTTGGGAGCAGGCATACATGACCCATTCGTCAGTGGAGCCGAGGACCACCGCCGAGGACGCCGGCACAGGCTCACGTCCCCCGGCCGGCCGGTCCTGGCTCGACCGGTCCTGGCTCGACCGGTACTTTCACATATCCCACCGCGGCTCGACCGTCGCGCGCGAACTGCGCGGCGGCGTCACGACCTTCATGGCCATGGCGTACATCCTGCTGCTCAACCCGCTGATCCTGTCCGGCGAGGACGTCGCGGGCGACACCCTCGGCCGGAAGGCCCTGATCACCGCGACCGCCTTCGCCGCCGCTCTGACCACTCTGCTGATGGGCTTCGTGGGAAAGGTGCCCCTCGCGCTCGCCGCCGGGCTCTCCGTCTCCGGTGTGGTGGCCGGCCAGGTCGTGCCCGTGATGACCTGGCCGCAGGCCATGGGCATGTGCGTGATGTACGGAGCGGTGATCTGTCTGCTGGTGGTCACCGGCCTGCGGGAAATGATCATGAACGCCATCCCGCTCGCGCTCAAGCACGCGATCACCATGGGCATCGGCATGTTCATCGCGCTGATCGGACTGGTGAAGGCGGGCTTCGTACACGCCTCGCAGGGCGGGGGTCCGGTCACGCTCGGACCCGCCGGTGAACTCGTCGGCTGGCCGGTCCTGATCTTCTGCGTCACCCTGCTGCTCATCTTCATGCTCCAGGCCCGCGAGGTGCCCGGCGCCATCCTGATCGGCATCGTCATCGGCACGGTCGTCGCCGTCGTCCTCAACGCCGCGGGCGGCATCAGCCCCAAGGCATGGAACAGCGGCCCGCCCGAGCTGACCGGCGGCGCCGTCTCCCTGCCCGACTTCTCGCTCTTCGGGAAGGTCGAGTTCGGCGGCTGGGGACAGGTCGGCGCGATGACCATCGGCATGATCGTCTTCACCCTCGTCCTCGCGGGCTTCTTCGACGCCATGGCCACCATCATCGGCGTCGGTACGGAAGCCGGGCTCGCCGACGACAAGGGGCGGATGCCGGGCCTGTCCAAGGCGCTGTTCATCGACGGTGCGGGCGGTGCCATCGGCGGGGTGGCGGGCGGCTCGGGCCAGACCGTCTTCGTCGAGTCCGCGACGGGCGTGGGGGAGGGGGCGCGTACCGGTTTCGCCTCCGTTGTCACCGGCCTTCTCTTCGCGGCCTGTCTCTTCTTCACCCCGCTCACCCAGATCGTCCCGGGCGAGGTCGCGGCGGCGGCCCTGGTCGTCATCGGCGCGATGATGACGCAGAACGCCAGGCACGTCGACTGGGGCGACCGCGCCGTCGCCATCCCGGTCTTCCTGACCGTCGTCCTGATGCCGTTCACGTACTCCATCACCGCCGGGGTCGCGGCGGGCGTCATCTCGTACGTCGCCATCCGGACGGCACAGGGCAGGGCCCGCGAGACCGGGGCCTTCATGTGGGGCCTCACCGTGATCTTCCTGGTCTTCTACGGGCTCCACCCGATCGAATCCTGGCTGGGCGTCTCCTGACCCGGCCTCCCGCCCCCGCACCCGACCGCCCCCACCGACCGCCGACCGCACCACCGACCGACCGCACCCGCCGATCGCGGCCACCCGACCGCGGCCATCAGACCCGAGGAGACCGACATGCTGGACATCGCCGAAGAGCTGAACCGGTGGGTCGGGCAGGGCCGTGACTTCGCCGTCGCCACCGTCGTGGCGGTCACCGGCAGCGCCCCGCGCCTGCCGGGAGCCGCGCTCGCCGTCGACAGCGCGGGCACGGCGATCGGCTCGGTCTCCGGCGGCTGCGTGGAGGGGGCCGTGTACGAGCTGTGCCAACAGGCGCTCCAGGACGGCGCCACCGTCCTGGAGCGGTTCGGCTACAGCGACGAGGACGCCTTCGCCGTGGGGCTGACCTGCGGCGGCGTCATCGACATCCTGGTGACCCCGGTACGGTCCGACGCCGCGGGACGCGCCCCGCGGGCGGTGATCGCGGCGGCGCTGGCCACCGCCGCCCGCGGGGACGCCGCGGCGCTCGCGCGGATCACCGAAGGACCGGACGCGCTCCGGGGCCGCGCCCTGCTGGTGCGTCCCGACGGATCGTACGAGGGCGGCTTCGGCGGCCACCCGCAGCTGGACCGTACGGCGGCGGCCGAGGCCCGCGCCCTGCTGGACGCGGGCCGTACCGGCACGGTCGTGCTGGGGGAGCGCGGATCGCGGTGCGGACAGCCGCTGACGCTCCTGGTCGAGTCGAGCGTCCCGCCGCCACGCATGATCGTCTTCGGTGCCATCGACTTCGCCGCCGCGCTGGTGCGTACCGGCGCCTTCCTCGGCTACCACGTGACGGTGTGCGACGCGCGCCCCGTCTTCGCCACCCGGGACCGCTTCCCCGACGCCGACGAGATCGTGGTCGACTGGCCGCACCGCTATCTGGCGTCGACGCCGGTCGACGGCCGTACGGTGCTCTGCGTGCTCACCCATGACGCCAAGTTCGATGTGCCGCTGCTGGAGCTGGCCCTCAGGCTTCCCGTCGCCTTCATCGGCGCGATGGGCTCACGCCGTACCCACGAGGACCGCGACCGGCGGCTGCGCGAGATCGGTGTCACCGAACGCGAACTCGCCCGGCTGCACTCGCCGATCGGGCTCGACCTCGGGGCCCGTACGCCCGAGGAGACCGCGCTGTCGATCGCGGCGGAGATCGTCGCGGTCCGGCGGGGCGGCAGCGGAGTCCCGCTCACGGGCGCGCACACCCCGATCCACCACGACGGGCCGAGGACGCGGGCGATCGGGTCGGTGGCCTGAGGATCCCGTCGGCCGGCGGAGATGTCCGGGCCGCCGGACCTACGACCTTCCGGGCCGCCGGATATTCGGTTGCCGCGTCGGCCCGGCCGCCTGTTTCATCGAGGCGGCGCTCACCGGGAGCTCCTGGCGATGGTTCAAAGGGTGGTGTTGTATGCCTGTGGCCGGTCGGAACCGTTCTCTTGACCGAGGCAGTTCTCTCTCCGTGATGTCTTCCCGGCACCGCCGCTGACGCGCGCGGCTGACAGGCATCGCCGACCGGAGCGAACTCCCCTGGTACGAGACGGCGTTCATCCCCGACCGTCCGAGCATCACACCAGGAGTCGTTCTCACGATGTCCCGCGACACTTCCAGACACACCCCCGAACACCCCTCCAAACACACTTCCCAACGCTCCACCGGACGCTCCTCAGGACGTGCCTCCGGACGCGCGCGCTTCGAGGCACGCGCCGAGTCCTTCCGCTGTCTCCACTGCGGTCTCGACGTACCGATGGCCGCGGCCGGCACCAGCCACCGCAACCACTGCCCGAACTGCCTGTGGAGCCGTCATGTCGACGACACCCCGGGCGACCGGGCCGCCGACTGCGGCGCCCGGATGGAGCCGCTCGCCATCTCCGTACGCGGGGACGGCGAATGGGTACTCGTCCACCGCTGCGTCCACTGCGGCGTACTGCACGCCAACCGCACGGCGGGCGACGACAACGTACTGCCGCTGACCCGGCTCGCCGTACGGCCACTGGCCCAGCCGCCGTTCCCCCTGGAGCGGCTCGGCTCGCTCTGAGCATGATCCGCGTGTGATCCGAGCGTGCGCGGTCGCCGTTCCGTGCCGTGTCCCCCACTGGACCCGGCACGGAACGGCGCCGCCGCGACGGGACCGTTCAGCCCGAGGCCCGTCGCACCAGTTCCGTGCGCAGGACCACGTGCTGCCAGGCCGCCGAGGAGTCGTTGATCGTCTCCAGCAGCACCCGGGCCATCGTGCGCCCCATCTCCTCCACCGGCTGGCGCACCGAGGTCAGTTGGGGGTCCGTGTGGCGGGCGAGGGGGGAGTCGTCGAAACCCACCACCGCCACGTCCTCGGGCACCCTGCGGCCCGCCGCCCGCAGGGCGTGCAGAGCGCCCACCGCCATCAGGTCCGAGGCGGCGAACACCGCGTCGATCTCCGGGTGGAGGCGCAGCAGTTCCGCCATCGCGCGGCGTCCGCTCTCCTCGGTGAAGTCGCCGTGCGCGATCCAGGACGGGGCGGGGCCGGCGGCGTGATCGCGTACCGCCTCCTCGTATCCGCGCAGCCGGCACCGTGCCACGTACATGTCCAGCGGGCCGGTGATGGTGGCGATCGCCCGGCGGCCCGACGAGGACAGATGGCGTACGGCGGCCCGCGCGCCGCCCACGTTGTCGGAGTCGACGTACGACACCGACTCGTCCCCCGACCTGCGGCCGCTGAGGACCGTCGGCATCTCCATCCCGGCCAGCAGATCGGGCAACGGGTCGCTGCCGTGCACGGAGACGAGGAGGACACCGTCGATCCGGCGTGCGCGCGCGTACTGGAGGAAGCGGTCGCGCTCCTTCTCCGTGCGGACGAGGGTGAGCAGGAGTTGCAGATCGGTGTCGGCGAGACCGTCGCCCACGCCGTGGACGATCTCGGAGAAGTACGGCTCGGCGAAGAAGCGTTTCTCGGTCTCGGGTATCACCAGCGCCACGGCGTCGGTACGGCTGCCCGCCAGGGCGCGGGCGGCCCGGTTGGGTATGTAGCCGAGCTGGGCGATGGCCTGCTCGACCAGATGGCGCGTGGTGTCCTTCACCCGGGGCGAGTTGTTGATGACACGGGACACCGTGCCCCGGCCGACGCCCGCGAGCGCGGCGACCTCCTCCAGGGTGGGCTGGCCCGTGCGGCCCTTCGTCACCATCGTGCGACCTCCAGTCTGGGCCCGGGGGCTGCCGGCGGGAACGGGAAGCGCCGTGGGTGGGGCACGCGGTGCGGGCGGACGGGCCTGCTCCCATCCAACCACCGGGGACGGGGCGGTGGTGCCGGGGTGACGGTACGCCGCCGCCGACCGCTGTGGCGAGCAGTCGCCGCAAGGCCGCCGAAAGCGCCGTCGCGCCCTGACCGCGCCGCGGTGGAGGGTGGTTCGACGGGCGAACGCGCTCAGTAGCCGGCCGTGAACCGGGTGTTCAGGAACGTCGGGTGCTCGATCTCGTCGACCACGGCCACGGCCATGTCCTCATAGCTCAGCCTCGCCTCGCCGTCGGCGCCCGTGACCGGCTGGTCCAGCCCGGTTCGGTAGGTCCCGGTGCGCTCACCCACCGCGTAGTGCACCGGCGGCGGTGAGACATACGTCCAGGTCACCCCGGAGCTGGTCCGGTAGAAGTCCAGCGCCTCGGCCTGTCCGGAGGCCATGTCCAGGTACTCGGCGGGGAAGGACGGCAGGTCCAGGATCCGGGTCCCGTCCGGGGTGGTCAGTGTCGCCCCACCGCCCATGTGGATGATCCGTGGCGCCGGACGGGGCAGCGCCGCGACGACACCGGCCATCGTCTCCGCCGCCGCGCGGTAGATCTTCCGGCCCGGTGCGCTCACGGCGGTCACCAGTGCGTCGGCGCCTTTGGCCAACGGGGCGACGGACTCCGCCGAGGTGGCGTCCCCTGCCACCACGGCCGCTTCTCCGGCGAGGTCCGCGGCGGTCTCCGTGCGGCGCACCACAGCCGTCACCTCGTGCCCCCGGCGGGCGGCCTCGGCCACGATCCGCCGTCCTAGCTGCCCGGCCGCGCCGAACACAACTACCCTGCTCATGACAGTCACCTTCCTGCTTCGCCTGATGCTTCGATCTTCTAAAATGGAGGATTGCCCGGAAAGGTGACGAGCGGACTCGACATGGTCGCAATCGGACGTGATGGCGTGCGGCACGTCGGATTCAGGGCACCGGACGGACCGGGCCTCGAACTCGAAGTGCTCGACCGCAAGGAACTCGGCCGTCGTGCCGTGAACACACTCGGTGAACCGCACCGCACGGGGTTTCACCGGCTCATGCTGGTCGACGCCGGGCAGACCTGGCACGAAGTGGATTTCGTCGAGTACCGGCTCGGCCCCGGGACGGTCCTGTGGGTGCGACCCGGTCAGGTGCAGCGGTTCGGTCCCCCGGTGGACGGGGAGCTGGTGCTCTTCACGGACGAGGTACCCGCCTCGCCCTCGACCGAGCTGGCGCGCCTGCTGGGGGACATCCACCGGGGCCCTGTCCGGCGCCCCGACGCCACGGCGTACGCCGGCATCCGGGAGATGGCCCGTCAGCTGCGCCTGGAGGCCGGCTGCCACACCGCGTCCGCCGACGAGGCCAGGCGACACCTGCTCAGCGTGATGCTCCTGCGCATCGGCCGCACGGATACGGGCGGCCCTGCCCTGGGCGACCCCGACAGCATCGCCACCCGGTTCGCCGCCGCGGTGGAGCGCGACTTCGCCAGAACCCACCAGGTGGCCGACTACGCCGGCCGGCTCGGCTACAGCGTGCGCACACTGACCCGGGCGAGCACCGCCGCCACCGGCCTCTCCGCGCGCGAAGTGCTGGACGCCCGGATCACACTCGAAGCCAAACGGCTGCTCGCCTACACCGACCTGGCGGTCGCGGCGGTGAGCCATCGGCTGGGCTTCAGCGAGCCCACCAACTTCGGCAAATTCTTCCTGCGTCGCACCGGACACACCCCGGCCGCGTTCCGCCGCACCTTCATCCGCTGAGCACCACCGCCCGGTCGGGCCTCGGCCGCGGTGCCGAGCGGCATCACCGCTTCGCCCCCGGGAAGCCGGGGACGCTGGAGGAGCCGGGGGAGTCGCGTGCGGCGGAGGACCCGGGCCCGGGTGTGAGGGCTGCGACGATCAGGGCGAACGAGACGGCTCCCGGGTCGGGCGAGCCAAGGCCGCGGACCCCATGGGTACGGGCCCGGCCCACGCGCGCGGCGATGGCGGCGGTCGCCTCGGCGGCCTCGCCCGCGGCCCGCGCGGCCTGGGCCCACGCGGCGGCGAACCCCGCCGTGGACAGGGCCGCCTCCAGCCGGTCGGCGAACGGCACGGCGGCGTCCACCAGGGTCTTGTCTCCGGGGCGCGCACCGCCGATCCGCAGCACCGCGTCCACCGCGGCCCGTACGGCACGGGTCAGCCGGGCACCGTCGTCGGCGTCGCGTCCGGCCGTACCGCCACCGCGTCCCGCCGTACCGCGGCCGGCTCCGGCCGTCACCCCGTCGTGATCACCGAGCACCGCGCCGAACGCCGTCAGCGCCGCGCCCCACAGCGCGCCGGAGGTGCCGCCGGCCCGTTCCGACCAGGCCGCGCCGGCGTGCGCCAGCACCGTACCGGCGCCGGCGCCGAGCGCGACCGCCTCCCGCGCGGCGACCGCCGCCGCCTCGGCCCCGCGCCGCATCCCGATGCCGTGGTCGCCGTCGCCCGCCACGGCGTCGAGGTCCCCGAGCAGCGCCTCGTGGGCGGCCACGGTGTCGCGCACCGTCAGCAGGGCCTCGGCCAGCCGCGCCCCCAGGGCGCGGGAGCCGGGGCCGCCCGGTACGACCGGCGGCACCCGGTGGGTGGTGGTCAGATCGTCGGTTCGCGCCGCCCGGGGCGCGACGGCGCCCCTGCGGAAGGCGGGAGCGGCGGCCGGAGCCGTCCACAGCGCTTCCAGCTCGGCGTCCAGGAAGGTCAGGGTGAGGGAGAGCCCTGCCATCCCGAGGCTGGTGATCTGCTCGCCGACCACCGGCGCGACGACGGTCAGGCCCTCGGCGGCCAGCCGCTCGGCCACGCGGCGGTGGACGACGTACAACTCCTCGTACGTGGCCTCCCCCAGGCCGTTGAGCAGCAGCGCCACCCGGTCGGATCCGCCCACACCCGCGGACGCCACCGTCCGCTCCGCCAGGATCCTGTCCACCAGGACATCGGCGGCCCGGTCGGCGGTGGGCAGGGGGAGTTCCGCGATCCCGGGCTCGCCGTGGATGCCGAGGCCGACGCTCATCCGCCCGGCGGGGACGGTGAACAGCGGCCGGTCCGCGCCCGGCAGGGTGCAGCCGCCGGAGGCGAGACCGAGCGAGCGGGTGGCCGCGTTGGCCCTGCGGCCCGTCCGTACGGCCGCGTCGATGCCGAGTCCGGCCTCGGCCGCGGCACCGAGGATCTTCAGTACGGGGAAGTCGCCCGCGATGCCCCGGCGCGGCGCGGTGTTCTCGGCCGGTCCCGACGCGATGTCGTCGGTCACCGCGAGGGTCCTGACGTCCATGCCTTCCGCGCGGAGCTGTTCGGCCGCGCGTCCGAAGTGCAGTGTGTCTCCCGCGTAGTTGCCGAAACCGAGGATCACCCCGCCGCCGTTGTCCGCGGCCCGTGCCACCGAGCAGATCTGCGAGGCGGAGGGGGAGGCGAAGACCTGGCCGCAGGCCGCGCCGTGTGCGAAGCCGGGCCCGACCCAGCCGGCGAACGCGGGGTAGTGGCCGGTGCCGCCGCCGATGACCACGGCGACCTGGCCCGGCGGGGTGGCCGAGGCGCGGACGACGCCGCCGTGCACCGTACGGACCTCATCCGCGTGAGCGGCGGCGAACCCGGCCAGGGCTTCGTCGGCGAAGGCGCGCGGGTCGTTCGTCAGCACGGTCACGGCCGGATCCCCTCGGGCCGGTGGTGGCCGACGACCCCGCCTTCGATGTTCGGGAACGGGAGGACGGCGGCGCCGATGGGCCAGTCCTGTGCGGTGTGGGACATCGTCGTCTCCGGGTCTGTCAGAGGTGGCCGGGACCGGGATGTGGATCATAGACCCTATAGGATCCATCCAATTGGAGGCGCTCCGACGACCGCACGTCCGCGTACCCCTCCTACCGGATCGTGGCCGGTCCTGGACCCCGCGCGAAACGGGGTCCAGGACCGCGTCTCAGTGTCGCGCGGCCGCGAATCGAGTGCTGTTGTTGTCGATGGTGTCGAAGGACTTCGGCTTCGTCATTGTTTTCGCCTTGCCAAGCCGCCCGTTGGGGCCGACAGCAGGACGCTCGGTTCCGTAGATCCACGGCCGGAACACGTCGTCGAGGCCGCTTCCGGCGACGCGTTCGGCGTGTGCGGTGAAACCGGCCGTGGTCGCCGCCTCGTCGGTCTTCTGCTCGGCGAACCATGTCCGCAGGATCCTGAAGAACGTGTCGTCGCCGACCCTGGTGCGCAACGCCTGCAGGGCGAGCGCGCCTCGCTCGTAGATCGGGAACGACAGGACGTTGTCCGGATCCGGGTTGACCGGTGCCTGCTTCCAGGCCTTGTGGTCGGCTGGGTACAGGTCGTAGTTGGACTGAGCGAGTTCGGCCGCCGTACCCTGCCCTTCCCTCTCCGACCACAGGAACTCCGCGTAGGTGGCGAATCCCTCCGACAGCCATTGCTCGTTCGGCGTCGGGTACACACCGTTTCCGTACCACTGGTGGGCCATCTCGTGTGCGACCAGTGACGTGTTCACGCCGTCTTCGAAGAAGCCGCCGGGGTAGATCGGCCGGGTCGCCGTGGCGACCGGGGTGCGGTAATCCGTGTCGACCAGCCCGCCCAACGCGGCGAACGGATAAGGACCGAACCACTTCGACAGCGCCGCGACAATCTCCGGAGTCCGTTCGACCGAGGCGCGTGCCGGCGCGTCCAGCGGGCCGAGATCGGTCCCGTACGCGGTGACCAGCTGTTTTCCGCCCAGCACGGTCGAGATTTTCAGGTCGTACCGGCCGATCGCGAGCAGCGCGGTCAAGTTCGGCTGGGGAACCTCGTTGCGCCACGTCCACTGGTCGCCGCCGGGCACCGGAACCGGTCCGCCGGACCGCAGGGTGCCGTTGGCGACCACCTGCAGCCCCGTCGGCACGACGACCCTCAGATCCCGAGTCGCCTTGTCCGCCACGTCGAAGGCGGTCGGGTACCACCACGCTGAACTGAACACCGCCAGCGCACCGTTCGCCGTACGCTTCCAACCCGCGCCGTGTTCCTCGCCTCCCGGGTACGTGTCCGGGGTGTCGCTGTAGCGAACCTCCACGAGCAGCTCACCACCGTGCTCGATCGGCCTCTTCGGCGTGATGGTGAGCCTGCCGTTCCCTGTGGAGAATGTGGCCGGCTCGTTGTTCACCACGACCGACGACACCGTGAGCATGAAATGCAGATCGAACTGCGGCAACCGGCGCGTCGCCCTGCCCAGGATGGTGGTGGCACCGGCAAGGGTGTCCGAGTCCGGCCGATAGCTGAGGTCGACGGCATAGTGTCTGACATTGAAGCCGTCGTCCGCGGATCCGCCATTCTCCTTGGCCGTCGCACTGATCGCCGGGCCGGCCAGCACCAAAGCCGCAGCCATCGTAAACGCTCGCCTGCTCAAATCCATGTGGACCTCCCGATCGTCGATTTCAGGAGGATACTAACGACCGCCGGGCAAGCCGACGAAGCTCAACTCCTCTATTGCTCACCACAGATAAGCGATATGCCGGTCAGCTCATTGCGTCAGCCGTTGTTAGGGATATGTAACGTCGACCGGTGCCAGGGTGATAACCGCATCTCGTTGGAACAACCCGGAGGAGGACTTCCATGTCGATTGTCCGCACCTTGGTGAGCGCGCCACACGCACGACGCCGGCGCCGCGGGGCGCTGGTCGTGAGTCTCGCGGCGGTGGCGGGAGTAATGGCCACGGCGACACCGAGCCAGGCCATCATCGGCGGCTCGTCCGTCCCCGCCGCCGAGTCCTGGATGGTATCGCTCTACGACGACAGCAGTGGGGGGTTCTGCGGGGGCACCCTGATAGACAGGCAGTGGGTCCTGACGGCCGCTCATTGTGTGGCGGTGGGCAGGGACATGAAGGACCTGCGGGTCCGGGTGGGGAGCAACAACAAAAGCGAGGGAGGAACCGTCGCCGACGTCTCGGACATTGTCGCGCACCCCTCCTGGGCGTTCTCCAACGGTGGGGGCGACGGGACCGATCTCGCGTTGCTGAAGCTCAAGCAGCCGGTCGACCAAAAGCCTCTGAAACTCAACAAGAAAAGCCCTGCGGTCGGCACCCCCGCACGCGCCCTCGGCTGGGGGAACATGTGCATTGACGACGACTGCTGGCCGGAGAAGCTCCAGGAGGTCACGCTTCCCGTCAGCGAGAAGCGCGACGGCAGGTTCGCGATCCAGGATAAAGAGTCCCGGGGCGTAGCACCTGGGGATTCAGGCGGTCCGCTCGTGGTGAAGGACAAGGGAGCCTGGCGGCTGGCGGGCGTCACCTCGAACGCACGGGAATTGGGCGACGGGGCTGGGGCCGAGTCCAACTTTACCGACGTCGCCCAATACCGAGACTGGATCAGCGAAATCATCCGCTGAAGTTCCTCGCCAAAGAAGTCGTGACGCGGGACCTGTCTGCACAGTCCCGCCTGCCCGGCGACGCCCGGCACGCACGCTCGCGGCGGTGTCGGGATCACCTCAGTACGTCCAGTACTGGGGTGATCCTCCGCCTTGCGATCGCCGCTCGGCGTCCGGAGGAGGAATCGGGCGCCGAGACGGAGAGAGCGCGGCGAACGCGGTGCACCGCCGCGACATCGTGCCGCTGCCGCGGCGGGCGCCGGGCCCGCCCTTCGGGCGAACGGCGCTACTTTCAAGGCAGGCCCTAGGATGGCGAGCGAGATGAACGGGAACGAGAGCAGCGCCCCGGCCGCCCCGGCCGTCGGGCGTAAGCCGGTAGTGCCTCGCCGGGCCCTCCGCGACGGCGTGTACGACGCGATTCTGGAGAGGCTGCTCGACGGTTCGACCCCGCACGGGAGTTCGCTCGGTATCGACTCCCTCGCCCGGGAGCTGGAGGTGTCGCCGACCCCGGTGCGCGAGGCGCTCGTCCAGCTCGAACATACCGGTCTGATCTCGCGGGTGGCGCTCAAGGGCTACCGCGTCGTCCCGCCGCTGTCACCGGAGCAGCTCGCGGAGCTGTTCGACCTGCGCGCGATCCTGGAGACCGCGGCGGTGGAGCGCGCGGTCTCCGGGACCGACGACCTGCTGCCCGAGTTGCGTGCCGCCCACGCCCGGCACGTGCTCCGCGCCCGTCGCGTACGGACGTCACGGGGTGCCCGGGGCCGGGTGCCCGGCTTCCCGGATCTGCGCGAGTGCTTCGCGGCGGACTGGGAGTTCCACCTCACGATCATCCGGGCCTCCGGCAACCGCTTCCTCCTCAGGACCGCCGAGTCCCTGAGCCCCCAGGTGCTGCGGCCGCGGCAGACGGCCCTTCCCTGCACGGCGGACATCGAGTCGGACGTGGACGAACACGCGGCGATCCTGGCGGCGTTCGAGTCGGGCGACCCCGGGCGTCCGGTCGTCGCCCTGCGCGAGCATCTGGCGGCGGGGGCGCGGCGCGTGTCCGCCGGCGGCTGACCCTCCTCACGGCCCGGCCCGCTCGCCGCCCACGCGCGGCCCGTTCACGGCACAGCGGTGGCCGCTTCCCCTTCTTCGTATATCCCATAGGATCTCCGATTTCCGGAGACGGCTGACCCATACCCCGCCCGGCGCGTATGGCCGCCGCCCGGGAACGCGCGGCGAAGGTGAGCGTTCCACACCGTTCGGCCCGCCGTGCCATTCGCGGCAATAGGGCTCGTGACCTGCCGCGTTGAGATCGCTGCCGCCCTTTCCCGGGTGCCGGCGGACCTTCACGAGACCTCCGGAACGTGTCTGCGTGAGGCGCTCTTCTTGACTGACGCTTGAGAACGTTCCCATAATCACCGAGCCCTATGGGAGCGCTCCCATAGGGCTCGGTGCGGCAGTCCCCCCGGTCCGGAGCGGACCCGCGTGACACGAGAAAAGGAATTGCCCGTGAGCAGAAACAGCGGAGCCACGCTGCGGCGTTCGACCGTCGCCGCCCTATCGATCGCCCTCGGGGCGTTATCGGTCCCTTCCGCGGTCGCGGGGACCGCCACGACCGACCAGAAGCCGATGGCGCCGGCACCCCGGTCCGCACAGGCCGCTCAGAACATCGGTCTGGGGTCATGGATGGAGCAGCTGAAAGGCACCATCGGTGACCGTCCGTTGAACCAGATCGTGATGCCGGGCAGCCATGACGCCGGAACGGCCGGTATCACCAAGGACAGCGGTATCTGCAGTTATGGCGATCAGGCCGAGGCGGCCAGGGTGTATCCCGCCCTGGCGGCGAGCATGGCGCGGTCGCAGACCGGCTCTCTCGCGGAGCAGCTGGAAGGCGGGTCCCGCTATCTTGACCTGCGGCTGTGCAAGCAGGGCGACAAGTGGTTCACCTTCCACGGCGGCCCGATGGGACGTCAGTTCTTCGACTCCTTCGCCGGGGCGCAGAGCGGCATCATCAAGGGCGAGATCAATGAGCTGGCCGACTGGATCAAGCGGCACCCCAAGGAAATCGTCATCATCAGGCTGCAGACAGCGGTGCCGCCGGAGACCGCGAAGGAGGTCAATCGCGCGGCGATAGCGGCCCTGGGTGGTGCCATCGGTGGTGGACCCCTCGACAACCCGGCGATCGCGGACGGAACGCTGAGCCCGGCCTCCACGTACAACCAGTTCATGGCCGCGGGCAAGAGCGTGGTCTTCATCGATGACACGGACAGCACCAGCTACCCGTGGGCATGGGGGCCGTCCGCCCAGTCCTTCCGCGGCAGCTACGTCGATGTGGGCCTCCTCGACCTGCTGCCGGAGCGTTTGTGGAGACATGGCGGTCCGGTCTCCGGAAGTACCGTCACGCAGAAGAACATCGAGGCCGTGCTCGCCCGTGGCGACAAGGTTTTCGAGCAGGCGCCGGGGGGAAACTCGGGGAAGTTCTTCGTATACGAAGGCATCCTCAATCCCACCGCCAACCTCCCGGACGCCGGCTTGGACGAGGTCTGGTCGACGATCAAGAACTTCGGTCAGACGGACCGGAACTTTCTGCTGAAGATCGGGCACGAGCTGAACCGGCAGATGCTGGACAAGTTCCGGAAGGACTGGAACCACACCAACGTCACCGACAACATGAACATCATCATGACCGATGACGTCAATATGAATGAGCCCGCCGTGCCAAGTGGCGAGCTTCAGCGGGAAATTATCTCCAAGAATCTCGGCCAGAAGGTAACTCCCCACACGTTCTACAACGCGACCCGCAAGACGGACGGTACGTGGAGCGCCCCGAGCCCGCTGAGCGGCGCCGGCAACTCGTTCCGCTTCGTCGGTTCCCGGCAGGCCGTGAGCGGGATGCCGAACGGCGACGTCCAGGTGCTCGGCATCGGACTCGACGGCAACATCTGGCACAACCTGCGCGGCAGAACAGGCACCTGGCAGGGGTGGAACGCCCTTCCGGCCGCCGACGGCACGAAGACCGGCTTTGCCGCCAAGGACATCGCCATCGCCGGTTTCCCCAACGGCGATGCCCAGATCGTGGCCGTCGGCAAGGATGGGCTCGCCTACCACAACGTCCGTCGCAATGACGGGAGTTGGCAGGGATGGCGGCACATGACGGGCACCGAGATCGAAGGCGTCCAGGCGTCCAAGGTCGCCGTGGCCGGCATGCCCGACGGCTCGGCCCACGTGGTGACGTACGGAGCCGACGGCACCATGCGCAGGGTCCTCCGCGCCGCCAACGGCTCCTGGGGTTCGTGGACTTCGGTACCGGGCGTCAACGCGTCGGGCTTCGTCGGACGAGCCCTGACGATCGCGGCCCTGCCCAACGGCGACACCCAGATCGCGGCGATCGGCAATGACGGCAACATCTGGCATACCATCCGGCTCGCCAAGGGCGGCTGGACCGGCTGGAACGGCCCGGCGGGCGTCTCCACCCCCATGATGGGAGCCTCGGAGATCTCCCTCACGAGCACGCCCGACGGCGACAGCCAGATGCTCGCCGTCGGACTCGACGGAAACGTGTACCACACCGTCCGCGCCCGTAACGGCGACTGGACACCGTTCCGGCCCGTCGGCGGCATCAAGGGCGCCGGGACACTCGCGGGCGATCAGGTGGGCATCGCGGGGATGCCCGACGGCTCCAGCCAGGTCATCCTGACCACACGCTGATCAGAACCCGCCGCATGCCGGGGCCCTTCAAACAGGTCCTGTCCGGCCCGCCAAGGCCGGCCGGACGGGACCTGGCCGCACCTCCGGCGGTGGCGGGCCCCGGTCAAGCGCTGGGACCGCGTCCCGGCTCGGGGGAGCTACCGGAAAGGGCTCGCGGTGCCATGCCTGTTCGCCGGACACCGCCCGGCCCGGCGGCCGGTGCGCGTCATGCCTGACAGGCCGCGGAGATCTGGCCGACCAGAACGGCGAACGGCATGTCGAGGGCGGTGTAGAGGGCACCGGATCCGGGTGCGGCGTTGTCCGCCAGCGCCTCGACCATGAGGGTGGCGTAGTCGGAGACGATGACACCCGCCTGCTGCATACGGAGCAGTCCGGCCTCCGGCTTGGCCTGGCTGAAGGTGCCGGAGGCGTCCAGGGTGACGTAGGCGTCGTACCCGGCGCCCGTGGCGGAGATCGCGGGCAGGGCCGCGCAGACCTCCAGCGATACCCCGGCGAAGATCAGTTTCTGCCGGCCGGTGGCCTCGATGGCGTGGCGGACCCGGTCGTCGTGCCAGGCGTTGACGCTGTCGCGGTCGATGATCTTCTGTCCGGCCGGCAGCGCCTGGACCAGCTCGGGAGTGGTCGGCCCCCACATGCTGCCGGCCGCGGTGGTGGTGACGACCAGCGGGATGCCCAGCACGGTCGCCGCTCGGGCCAGCGCCACCACGTTGTGCTTCAGGTCGGCGACCGGGATGTCCCGGACCCCGGAGAGAAGCCCCACCTGATGGTCGACCAGCACCACTGCCGCGTTGTCCCGGGTGATCGACGCAAACCCGATCCCGTGGACCGCCGGGCGAAACTCATCCACCCCACCGAACGCGGCCTGCTCCAGATGGAGGCCGCCGCCTCCATCATGCGATCCATCGAGGAACGCCATGCGCGGGCGCTGGGCGAGCAGGAGTACAAAGCCTTCAAGGCCGCTCTTCGGCGCGTGGCCGCACTCCGGCAGGAGAGCGGGCACGGCGGCCAGGGCACCGGGGCCGGCCCGGCCGGCCCGTCCGGTGAGGCCGGCTGAGACCGGCTGAGACCGGTCGGGCCGACGCGGGTGCCGGGCCGGAGAAGGGCGCCCGGCACCAGCCGGCTTCTCTCAGAGCGGCAGCGCGCAGACCGCCACCGGCGACCGGAACGGCGCGCCCGCCGGGCGCAGTTCGCCGCTGTCCGGGTCGACATGGAAGACCGTCACCGAGTTCGAGCGCTGATTCGCGGCGAACAGCAGGTTCCCGGCGGGGGAGAGGGCGAGCTGCCGGGGGAAGTCACCGCCGACCGGCACGGTGTCGAGCAGCCGCAGCCTCGCGCCGGACGCCTCGACGGCGTACCGCGTCAGACTGTTGTGGCCGCGGTTGGCGAGATACGCGAAGGCTCCGTCGCCGGTGACCACCAGCTGGGCCGGGAAGTTGCCGCCCGCCTGCCCCGCGCCGGTGGACTGCGGCTCGCCAGGGGTGAGTTCACCGGTCGCGGGGTCGTACGCGCAGACGACGACGGTGTTGTCCAGCTCGTTGGCGAGATAGGCGAACGCGCCCGACGGGTGGAAGGCGAGATGGCGCGGGCCCGCGCCGGGCCGCAGCCGCGCGTACGAGACCTGGGCCAGCGTTCCGGCCGAGGTGTCGAGGCGGTACGTATAGACGGTGTCGTTGCCCAGGTCGACCGCGACCACATGGCCGCCGTCCGGCGTGGTGAGGATCTGGTGGGCGTGCGGCCCCTGCTGTCCGGGGCCCGGCGGCGGCGCGGAGTGCGTGACCAGGTCCGTACGCTCGCCCAGCGCGCCGGAGGCCCCGATGGGGTGGACGGCGACGCTGCCGGAGGTGTAGTTGGCGCTCAGCAGCCAGCCCCCGCCGGGGTGCACCGACAGATGGGTGGGCCCGGCGCCGCCCGTGGCGCGCGTACCCAGCACGGTCGGGCTCCCGCCCCCGGCCCCGGGCAGGGCGATCGCCGTGACGCCGCCGTCCTGTTGCTCATTGACGGTGTAGAGCGTGGTGCCGTCCGGGTGGACGGCGAGATACGAGGGGTTGGCGACGCCGGTGACCGTACCGGCGCCCGAGATCGCGCCCGTCCCCGTGTCGTACGTCGCCAGGCCGACACCGGTGCCGCCGCCCGCGGCCGAGGTGTACGTCCCGAGGAACAGCGGCCGGGAGGCGGCGCGCGGGCGGGTGGGCGCGGGGGCCGGGGCGGAGACGGGGGCGGCGGCGGAAGGAGCGGACGCCGCCGTGACGACCGCGGCGGCGAGCGCTCCCGTGCCCAGGAAGCGGCGGCGGTTCAGACCGCGCCGCTCCGGCGCGTCCGCGGATCCGGTGAATCGTTCGGACGGTTCGGTGTTCCCGTGCATGACGTCACCTCGGGGGGTCGGAAAAGAAGTTGACGCTACGTCAGTTCCTTTTTGGTCCGGTGGGGGAAGTCTCACTATCATCCGGCGATGATCATAAGTAAATGGCCGGCAGCCGCCGTGTGCGGTCTGGTGGCCACCCTGGCCGTAGGGCTCTTCCCTCCCGCCGCTGCCGCCGCCGACGAACCCAGCGGGAAACCGGCCCCGAAGGTCGATCTCGTCCTCGACGTCAGCGGCTCCATGCGGACCCGCGACATCGACGGTCAGTCCCGGATGACAGCCGCGAAACAAGCGTTCAACGAGGTGCTCGACGCGGTTCCGCGGGAAGTGGAACTGGGCATCCGCACCCTCGGCGCCGACTACCCGGGCAAGGACACCAAGGTCGGCTGCAAGGACACCAGGCAGCTCTACCCGGTGGGGCCGCTGGACCGTACCGAGGCGAAGACCGCGGTCGCCACCCTCGCCCCCACCGGCTGGACGCCCATCGGCCCCGCACTCCTCGGCGCGGCCGACGACCTGGAGGGCGACGACGACGCCACCCGGCGCATCGTCCTCATCACCGACGGCGAGGACACCTGTGCCCCGCTCGACCCCTGCGAGGTCGCGCGCGAGATCGCGGCCAAGGGCATCCATCTCACCATCGACACCCTGGGCCTCGTCCCCGACGACAAGACCCGGCGGCAGCTGACCTGTATCGCCGAGGCCACCGGCGGCACCTTCACCTCCGTCCAGCACACCGATGAACTCTCCCGCCGCGTCACGCAGTTGGTGGACCGCGCCGCCGACCCGGTCGTCACCCCGGTGGCCACCGAGGGCGCCGCGCGCTGCGCCGACGCCCCGCGGATCGCGCCCGGTCTCTACAGCGACCGCGAGATGTTCTCCGAGCACCGCTGGTACCGCGTGGACGTGCTGCCCGGCCAGGAGCTGCGCGCCTCCGTCAGCGTCGGCGCCGACCGCGCCGTCAACCGCGACTACGGCGTGCTGCTGCGCGCCGTGACCGTACACGGCAGGGAGATCGTCCGCGGCTCGGAATCGGGCGACGGACGCACCGACGTGATCTCGTCGGGGCTGCGCTACCCGAAGCCGCCGCTCGACGACGCGGACGAGGACGACGTGAAGCCGGCCGCCGAGACGGTCTGTCTCCAGGTCAGCAACGCCTTCTCCGCGCCCGCCTCCGTCAAGACCACCCCCGGCCTGCCCGTCGAGCTGACCGTCGACCTCGTCGACTCGCCCGACGAGCCGTCCGACATCGCCGCGTTCGGTCTCGGCCGCGGCTGGTGGCTGCTCGGCACCCTGGCCCTCACCGGACTCGTCGCCGGACTGCTCTGGGGCTGGCTCTCGCGCCTGCGTCTCGTATGGAGGAGCAACTGATGCGTATCACCGGTATGTTCACGGGTGCCCTGCTGGCCGGTGTGCTGCTTCTCGGCACGGCGGGCGGCGCCGCCGCCGACCAGACCCCGACGCCCACCGGCAGCTCGGACGGCTCCGACACCGCCGGGGCGCCGACCGAGGCGGGGACCTCGTTCCGTACGGCCACCGCGTTCCGGCCGGGCCAGCGGGCCACGGCCGACGGTTCCTCGGGCGACTACCTGTACTGGGTGTTCCCCGCGGACGCCGGGCAGCGCCCGACCGTCACGGCGAAGGTCACGCTCCCCGAGTCCGCCGCGGCCAGGAAGGGCGCGACGACCTGGCAGGTGGACGTCTACGACGGACTGCGCCGCCGCCAGCCGTGCGTGTACGGCGCCCAGACCAGGGCGCTCGCGGCCGACGCGCGCACGGTCGAGCTGCGGTGCACGCTGCGCACCGTACGGGCCTGGGCGGAGCCGTGGTCCAACGATCCGCTGCCGGGCAGCTACTACGTACGGCTGACCGTCCTGAACGCGCAGGAGGTGGACCTCGGGCTGCCGGTACGGGCGGAGATCGAGGCCGCCACGCCCGACAAGGGCGGGGCCTCGGCGGTCGGCGGCCGGCTGGCCGTCCCGCTGACCCCGGGCCGTACCACGGTCGCGGCGGCCGGCGACGGAGACGGGACCGGGACCGGCGGCGACAGCGCTCCTGGCGACGGCGCGCGGTGGGCGGCCTCCGGCGTCGAGCCCGAGGACGGCTGGTCCTCCGGCTGGTGGACGGACCGCTGGATCTGGACCGTGGCCGGTGGTGTGCTCGGCGCGCTCGCGGGCATCGCCGGCTACACCCTCGCGCGCCCGTCCCGCCGCCCGGCGGGGCCGGGCGGAGCCTGAGAGACGGGCCCCGTACGGCGCCGGGGGATACGGCGCGCGTGCGGCGATGAGCGGGTGCGGCGGGGCGGTCAGGGGGAGACCCGGGCCGCCCCGCCGTACCCGTACCGCGGCACGGGTACGGCGGGGTACGCCGTCAGGCCGCGGTCGTCCGCGCGCTCTCGTACAGCTTGTCCAGGAAGCGGTCCAGATTCGTCCGGGCCCTGGCCAGCCGCTCCTCCAGCGTGAGCGACTCCTCCAGCCGGCGGCCGAGGGACTTCCTCCTGCCCCGGACGTACAGAGGGCACGCCAGGTCCGCGCACATGTACATCCCGACGGAATCGCCCTGCCGGCCGGCGGCGCCGACCTTGGGCGCGGTCATCAGGTCCGTCCCGGAGGCGGCGTGCGGAGTGACACAGATCGAGCAGATGCTCGACTTGAGGAAATTCTTCTGCCCGGACGACGCGCCACGCAGCGTGATCCCCACCCACGCGCCCGCGCGCTCCGTCACGAGATAGCCGCGGTCGGGAGCCCCGGGATCG
This sequence comes from Streptomyces sp. NPDC039430, assembly GCF_055639435.1. NCBI lineage: Bacteria > Bacillati > Actinomycetota > Actinomycetes > Kitasatosporales > Streptomycetaceae > Streptomyces > Streptomyces sp. NPDC039430. Next base: position 336,262 of record NZ_JBVKAK010000003.1, read on the forward strand.
CGCCAGCCCAGGAAGTCGAGATCGGCCCAGGGCAGCTCGGACAGCTCCCGGGGGAGGTTCATTCTGCGGGCTTCGCCCTTGGAACAGTTGACGAACGATCCGCGGATCTCGTCCTCGGTGAGCGGCTTCATGGTCCGGAAGCTAACAAACCGGGCATCCGCGTGTCGCCGGATTTTTCACCCGTACGGGTGGGAACGCGCGGGCACCGCGGACAGAAACCGTCCGCGGTGCCCGCGCGCCCGCCCGCTTCCGCTGCCCCGCGCGCGGCGGGCGGAGGTGTCTCAGAGGCCGACGTCCCGGGCGCGCAGGTCGTCGAAGTTCTCCCGGCGCACCAGCAGCCGCGATCTCCCCCCGGCGACCGCCACCACCGGCGGGCGGCCCGTCATGTTGTAGCCCGACGCCATCGACACCTGGTACGCCCCGGCGGCGGGCACCGCCAGTACGTCCCCCGGCCTGATGTCCTCCGGCAGCTCCACCGATTCCGCGAGCACATCGCCCGCCTCGCAGTGCCGGCCGACGACCGTCGCCGTGCGCATCGGCGCGTCGGACGCGCGGCCCACCCGGCGGACCGTGTACCGCGCCCCGTACAGCGCCGGCCGCGGGTTGTCGCTCATCCCGCCGTCGACGGCGACGAAGACGCGCCCGGCGGTGCGCTTCACCGACAGCACCCGGTAGAGGGCGATCCCGGCCGGGGCGATGACCGAGCGGCCCGGTTCCACGGTCAGGCGCGGGACCGGCAGACCGTGCTCGGCGCAGGCGCTCGCCAGCGTGCCGGTGATCAGGCCGCCGTACTCCGCGGGCGCGGGAGCCGGATCGCCCGGCAGATACGCGACCGCGAAACCGCCGCCCAGGTCCAGTTCGGGCAGCGTCACCCCGTATCGGTCGCGGAGGGCGGACATGAACGCCACCAGCCGCCGTACCGCCTCGGCGTACGGGCCCGGCTCGGTGATCTGGGAGCCCAGATGGCAGTGCAGGCCCACGAGTTCGAGCCGGGGCTGACCGAGGACGCGCGCGATCGTGTCCTCCGCGCTTCCGTCCGCGAGGGACAGCCCGAACTTCTGGCCGTCGGCTCCCGTACGGATCTTGGGGTGCGCGCCCGCCTCGATTCCGGGCAGTACGCGCACCATCACCTGCTGGGCGTCCGGCCCCCGCACCTGCGCCGCCAGCCGGGCCGTCTCGCAGGCCGAGTCGATGACGACACGACCGACACCGAGGCGCAGCGCGGTCCTCAGGTCCTGCGGGGATTTGGCGTTGCCGTGCAGCACGATCCGCTCGGGCGGGAAACCGCGCGTGGCCGCCAGCTCCAGTTCGCCCGCTGAGCAGACGTCGAGGCCGAGGCCCTCCTGCTCCATCCAGTCGACGACGGCGCGGCACAGGAACGCCTTGGCGGCGTAGACGACGTCGGCGTCGGGCAGCGCCTGCCGCCAGGCCCGCGCACGGGCCCGTACCTCCTCCTCGTCCAGGACATAGGTGGGGGTTCCATAGCGCTCGGCCAGTTCCGCGAGGGACACTCCGGACACCGCGATATCGCCGCCGGGGGCCAGGGCCGCGGACGCGGGCCAGACCGTCGGTGTGTTCAACTCGCTGACCAGCAGCAGGGGTTCGGCGGTCATACGGCCATCGCCTCCGGCATCTCCAGGGCGCGCCTGGCACAGGGCCCGGCCGGCGCGGGCCGCCCGCCGATGGCGGGTGCGGTCAGCTGCGGGTCCACGGTGACAAGGGCCGCGCCGAGCGGTTCCGCGAGCGCGCGCAGCGCGGGCTCCGCGAGCCTGATCCATGCCTGCCCCTCACCGAGGACGGCCGTCAGCCGCGGGCTGCTGGTGAAACCGATCGCGGTCCGCGCGCCGAGCGGCGTGCGCGCGAACCGCAGCTGGTGGCCGCCGGCCGAGCCGAGCCGTACGGGTACGTACAGCGGCCGGGCCGTCCGGGGTTCGTCGGGGTCGGCGTCGGGGTCCGCGGCCGGGGCGGGGTCCGAACCGCCGTCCGCGTCCTCGGAAATGAGGGGCTTCATGGTTTCCTCCCAGGGGAGTCGATCGCTGTCTGACCCGTCGGGGCAGCGCGTGCGCTCCGACACCTGGAAGCTATGCCCCGGACGGGGCGAAAAGGCCTGGCCATAACGCGGCGTTGACCTGGGGAGACCTCATCTTGACGCGATCCTGGCGCTGGGCCCCGCCGGACCGGACCGGACCGCATCGCATCGCGCCGCACCGGAGTGTGCCGGTCGCGGTGACAGCCCCCGGACCCACCCGGCCCACCGGCTCCCGGATCCACCCGGCCCCCGGCCCACCGGCCCCCGGATCCGTCCGGCCCCGCCCGATCCGTTCGACCCTCAGTCCGCGCGGCCCGTCATCGCGACCGTCACGCCGAGCCCGATCATCGCGCAGCCGCCCGCGCCGCCCACCGCCGACAGCCGGCGCTCCGAGCGGGCGAACCAGCTCCGCGCCGCCGCCGCGCCCAGCCCCCACAGCGTGTCCGTGACCAGACCGATGGCGATCGGTACCAGCCCGAGCAGCAGCATCTGTACGGGAAGGTGGCCCGCGGAGTGGTCCACGAACTGCGGCAGCACGGCGGCGAAGAACACCACGCCCTTCGGATTGGTGATCCCCACGACGAAGCCGTCCCCGACGGTGCGGAGATCACCGCGCGCCGGGCCCGCGGGTGCCGACATGGCCGAGGCGCGCATGTCCTTGCGGTGCCGGAACGCCTGCACGCCCAGGAACACCAGATAGGCCGCGCCCGCCAGCTTCACCGCGAGGAAGATGGTCACCGACCGTTCGACGAGCGCGCCGATCCCCAGCGCGACCGCCACCACCAGGGCGTACGAACCGATCACATTGCCCAGCACCGTCGCCATCGCCGTGCGCCGGCCGTGCGCCAGCGCGCGGCCGATCACGAACAGCACGCTGGGCCCCGGGATCACGATCACCAGCAGGGACATCGCGGCGAATGCCAGGAACCGGTCCGTGGACACCATGTCAGTACCTCCAGTCGCATATGCGGGCACAGTCTGACGGGAAGGCCGGGGACGGCGCCAGGCCCGTGCGGTGAGCGTCCGCGAAGCGGAGCCCGGAGCGGCGCGGTGGAGGCCGCTGACCGGGCGGTCAGGTTCGCCCGGCGCGGTGGAGGCCGGTGGTCGGGGCGGCGGGCCCGCCCGGCGCGGTGGCGGTGACGGTCAGGGCAGCAGGCCCGCCCGGCGCGCGGCCACCACGGCCTCCAGCCGGGTGTGTGCCCCCAGCTTCCGCATCGCCGCGCGCAAATACCCCTTCACCGTCTCCGGCCGCAGCCCGAGCAGTTCGGCCGCCACGGCGTTGGTCGACCCCGACGCCACACAGGTCAGGACGTCCACCTCGCGCGGCGCCAGCGCGACCGGCGTACGACGCGGCGCGCCGCCCGCCGGGCCGGAGGCGCCCCCCGGGTCCGACGCGCCCGCCAGGCGCCCGCAGACGCCGAGCAGTTCCGCGCGCAGTTCCGCGTCGACGACGCGCGGCGCCAGCGCCCGCAGATCGCTGTGGGCCGCGCGGACCTCCTCCCAGGCCGCGGGGCCCGGCGTGGGCTCGCGGCTGACATCGAGCAGCCGCCGCACCTCGTCCCGTACGACCAGCGCCTGTTCCACGTCCCGCGCGGCGGCGACCGCCGCGTCGAAGGTGCGCTCGCCGATCGGCAGGGCGCTGCGCAGGGCTCCGTACAGCACCCCGCGCACCTCGCGCCGTACGACCACCGGCACCGCGAGCACGGAGCGCAGGCCCTCCGCCGCCACCGCCGCGTCGTATTCATGGCTGATGTGCCGCGCCTCGCGGTAGTCGGTCACCGCGCACGGCCGGGACAGCGCGATGGACTTGCCGCCCAGGCCGTTGCCGGCGGAGATCCCCAGGCCGCGCAGCGCGCCCGTCGACGCGCCGTTCAGCTCGGCGATGTTCAGCCGTCCCGCCTCGTGCAGCAGCCCGCCGAACGCCACCGGCAGCCCGGTCGTCCTGCGCAGCCGCAGCAGCGCGGCCCGCATCTCCGCCGCCTCGACCGGCTCGGCCACACCTCTTCCTTCCGTCGCCACCGTCCCTCACCCCCCATCCGGGGGTGGTGAGATCCACGTCACTGATTACACGATGGCAGAGAGCGTCCGGCAATGAGGAGGACACATGACGGCTAGGAAGCCGAGGGCGGCCGATGTCACGGCCGATCCGACCGAGCGGTTCCGGGCGGCCCGGGACTTCCTCCTGGCGCACCGGGAGGACTACGCGACGGCGTACGCGGGCTTCGACTGGCCGCGTCCCGAGCGTTTCAACTGGGCGCTGGACTGGTTCGACCGGATCGCCGAAGGCACGGACGGGCGGGGGAACGACCGGGTCGCCCTGCATATCGTCGAGGAGGACGGCCGCCGTGTCAGCCTCACCTTCGCCGAGCTGTCCGCCCGCTCCAACCGCGCCGCCAACTGGCTGCGCGAGCAGGGCGTACGGGCCGAGGACCGCGTCGTCGTCATGCTCGGCAACCAGGTCGAGCTGTGGGAGACCGCGCTCGCCGCGATGAAGCTGCGGGCCGTCGTCATCCCCGCCACCCCGCTGCTCGGCCCCGCCGATCTGCGCGACCGTATCGAACGCGGCCGGGCCGCGCATGTGATCGTCCGCGCCGAGGACACCGGGAAGTTCGACGCGATCCCGGGCGGCTTCACCAGGATCGTGGTGGGCGCGGGCCCGGCGGGCGTCCCGGCGGGCTGGTCCTCGTACGAGGAGGCGTACGACCGGTCCGCCGTCTTCGAGCCGGACGGCGCCACCCACGCGAACGATCCGCTGATGCTGTACTTCACCTCCGGCACGACCGCCCGCCCCAAACTGGTCGAGCACACGCATGTCTCGTATCCGATCGGCCATCTCGCGACGATGTACTGGATCGGGCTCAAGCCGGGCGACGTCCATCTGAACATCGCCTCACCGGGCTGGGCCAAGCACGCCTGGTCGAACCTCTTCGCCCCCTGGAACGCCGAGGCGACCGTCTTCGTCCACAACTACACGCGCTTCGACGCGGCGAGGCTGATGGCGGAGATGGACGGGGCGGGCGTCACCAGCTTCTGCGCCCCGCCCACGGTCTGGCGGATGCTCATCCAGGCCGATCTGACCCAGCTGCGTACGCCGCCGCGCGAGGCCGTCGCGGCGGGCGAGCCGCTCAACCCGGAGGTCATCGAGACGGTACGGCGCGCGTGGGGCGTGACGATCAGGGACGGCTTCGGCCAGACCGAGACGGCCGTGCAGGTCGCCAACTCGCCCGGCCAGCCGGTCACGACCGGGTCCATGGGACGGCCGACGCCCGGCTTCAAGGTCGAACTGCTCGACCCGGTCACCGGCGCGCCCGGCGCGCGGGAGGGCGAGATCGCGCTCGATCTCTCGGCCCGTCCGGTCGGCCTGATGACGGGCTACCACGGTGACCCCGACCGTACGGCCGAGGCGATGGCCGGCGGCTACTACCGGACCGGTGACATCGGCGCGCGCGACGCGGACGGCTACATCACCTACATCGGCCGCAGCGACGACGTGTTCAAGGCGAGCGATTACAAGATCTCGCCGTTCGAGCTGGAGAGCGCGCTGCTGGAGCACGAGGCCGTCGCCGAGGCCGCGGTCGTCCCCGCGCCCGATCCGGTACGGCTCGCCGTGCCGAAGGCGTATGTCGTCCTCGCCGAGGGCTGGGAGCCGGGCCCCGACACGGCCAAGGTCATCTTCGCCCACTCGCGGGCGGTCCTCGCGCCGTACAAGCGCGTGCGCCGGCTGGAGTTCGCCGAACTGCCCAAGACCGTGTCCGGGAAGATCCGCCGCATCGAACTGCGGGAGCGTACGGCCCGGGGATCCGGCGCCGAGTACGACGAGGGGGACCTGCGATGACGACGGAGAGCGCCGCGACCGTGAACTCGTACACACACGGCACCGGTACGACCCCGCTGCTCGGCGACACGATCGGCGCCAACCTCGACCGGGCGATCGCCGCCTACCCCGACCGGGAGGCGCTGGTCGACGTCCCCTCCCAACGGCGCTGGACGTACGCGGAGTTCGGCGCGGCGGTCGGCGAACTGGCGCGGGCGCTGCTCGGGCGCGGTGTGGCGAAGGGCGACCGGGTCGGGATCTGGGCGGTCAACTGCCCCGAGTGGCTGCTCGTGCAGTACGCGACCGCCCGGATCGGCGCGATCATGGTGAACATCAACCCGGCCTATCGCGCGCACGAGGTGGAGTTCGTGCTCCGCCAGTCCGGGATCTCCCTGCTCGTCGCCTCGCTCGCCCACCGGAACAGCGACTACCGCGCCCTCGTCGAGGAGGTCCGGGCGCGCTGTCCCGACCTGCGCTCCGTGCACTACATCGGTGACCCGAGCTGGCATGAACTGCTCGCCACCGCAGGCCAGGTGACGGAGGATCAGCTCGCCGGGCGCGAGGCCACGCTGTCCTGCGACGACCCGGTCAACATCCAGTACACCTCGGGCACCACCGGCTTTCCCAAGGGCGCCACCCTCTCCCACCACAACATCCTCAACAACGGCTATTTCGTGGGCGAGACGGTCGGCTACACGGAACAGGACCGCGTCTGTCTGCCGGTGCCCTTCTACCACTGCTTCGGCATGGTCATGGGCAACCTCGGCGTCACCTCCCACGGCGCGTGCGTGGTCATCCCGGCGCCGTCGTTCGAGGCCGTGGCGACACTGCGCGCCGTCGAGCGGGAGCGCTGCACCTCGCTGTACGGCGTCCCCACGATGTTCATCGCGGAGCTGAACCTCCCCGACTTCGCCTCGTACGATCTCTCCTCGCTGCGCACCGGCATCATGGCGGGCTCGCCCTGCCCGGTGGAGGTGATGAAGCGCGTCGTCAGCGAGATGAACATGGCCGAGGTCTCCATCTGTTACGGCATGACCGAGACCTCACCGGTCTCCACCCAGACCCGGCGCGACGACGATCTGGAACGCCGTACGGGCACGGTCGGCCGGGCCCTGCCGCATATCGAGGTCAAGGTGATCGACCCGGTCAGCGGGGTGACACTGCCGCGCGGCACGGCGGGCGAGCTGTGCACCCGGGGCTACAGCGTGATGCTCGGCTACTGGAACGAGCCCGAGCGTACGGCCGAGGTCATCGACGCCGGCCGCTGGATGCACACCGGCGATCTGGCGGTGATACGGGAGGACGGCTACGCCCAGATCGTCGGCCGGATCAAGGACATGATCATCAGGGGCGGCGAGAACGTCTCTCCCCGGGAGATCGAGGAGTTCCTGTACGGCCACCCGAAGGTCGCGGACGTGCAGGTGGTCGGAGTCCCCGACGAGAAGTACGGGGAGGAGATCCTGGCCTGCGTGATCCCCCGCGACCCGGCCGATCCGCCGGCCCTGGCGGACATCGTGGCGTACTGCCGGGAACGGCTCGCGCACTACAAGATCCCGCGCCGGGTGGAGATCCTGGCCGAGTTCCCGATGACGGTGAGCGGGAAGGTGCGCAAGATCGAGCTGCGCGAGCGGTTCTCGGCGCCTTCGGGGGCCTGACCGTCTTTTCCGTGGACCCGTGGACCCGTGGACCCGTGCGCCCGCGTCTCCGCGTGTCCGTGTGTACACGCGTACGTCAGAGCGTGCGCCGCATGCAGACGCGCGGCCAGCGGCCCAGACCGTGTCCGGCCTCCGTACGGCGGATCTCCCGCAGCCCGTCGGAGAGTTCGTCGTCCGCGAGGGTACGGAAGCCGAGCCGCGCGTAGTACGGGGCATTCCAGGGGACCTCGGCGAACGTCGTGAGGGTGAGGGCCGGCAGTCCCGCGTGTACGGACCGCTCGGCGAGATGCCCGAGGAGCGCACGGCCGAGGCCCCGGCGGGCGGTGTCCGGGTGGACCGAGACCTGTTCGACGTGGGCCGCCCGGTCGACGGTGTCGTGGAGCAGATACGCGACGGGCCGGCCGGTCCCGTCGTCCGTCACCCAGGCGCGGCCCGCCCGCCGGTAGCCCTCCAGCAGATCGAGTGCGGGCGGCGCGTCATCGGCGATCGCGGCCATCCCCAGCGCGCGGAACGGTTCGCCCGCCGCCCGTTCGATGTCCTGGAGAAGGGGGAGGTCGGCGGGGGCGGCGGGACGAATGAGCATGAAGTGATTATGAGCGCGGCCTGTCCCCGCCGCTCCTACGGGTGGTGCGCCCCGGTCGAGACCAGCTCGTCCGCCGGGCCGTTGACGGGCTGGGGCGCGCCCGTGAGGTCGAGTACGAAGAGCGGGAGGCCGAGAGCGTCCGCGCGGGCGCGGGCGTCGTCCGCGTACCCCGCGAGGGAGAAGTAGACGCTCGTCGCCGACGCGTTCATGCCGGTGAGCCAGAGGCATTCGACGGAGCGCAGGGAGGCCGGGCCGGTGGTCGGGTCGACCTGGGCGACCACATCGGGTCCGCGCAGACCGGTGCCGGGCGTGCTGATGCCGGGCGCGGGCGGCTCCCCGGACTCGACGACGCTCTTGAAGCCGAGCCAGCGCAGATAGAGCGCGGCCGTGGTCACCGCGTCACGGGCCGTACGGATCGTCACGGGGCGGAAGGCGGGGCGCGGCGCGGTGGCGGTGCGGGGCAGCGGGATACGCGCGGGGTGCTCGGGGACGGGTCGTTCCGACGCGGACTGCTCGGGCACGGATCGTTCGGACGCGGGCCGCGCGGGGACCTCGGGCTCGGGAGCGGGCTCCCCGGCCGTCGCCGGCTCGGCTGCGACCGGCGCGGGTGTCGCCGGCTCGGGTGCCGTCGGCTCCACCACGATCCGCAGCATCGCTCCGCACGGACAGCCCAGCTCCGGCCGTGGCCACTGGCCCTCACGCGCGCAGGCCGTACAGCGGACCGTCACCCACTCGTCCGCCCAGGCGCGCCGGGTGACCGTCTCCACCGGAGCGCTCCCGGCCAGAGTCGGCGCCACCGGGGCGCCGCACGCGCACGGATAGACCTGCGCCATCAACGTATGGCGGCTGCCGCACGACGGACAGCACACCGAAACGCCCTCTCCCATCCCGACCTCCCCGTTCATCGTCCACCAAGGGCGGCCCGTGGGCGAGGGCCTTCGGCGATCCCTTGACGCCGTACCGCGAGGACCTTAGATTTGATTCCGGATAGTAGAACTAAACTTCCGCATCACGGAATTAGTGCTCTCAGGTGGCGCGACAGAGCCCTGATCCGCCGGCCGAAGCAGGAGCACTTCATGCCTCGAATGACCGCCGCCCGAGCGGCAGTTGAGATCCTCAAGCGCGAAGGCGTCCGCAACGCGTTCGGTGTGCCGGGCGCCGCGATCAACCCCTTCTACGCCGCCCTCAAGGCCGCGGGCGGGGTGCATCACACCCTCGCCCGCCATGTCGAGGGCGCCTCGCACATGGCCGAGGGCTACACCCGTACGCACCCGGGCAACATCGGCGTCTGCGTCGGTACGTCCGGGCCCGCGGGCACCGACATGATCACCGGCCTGTACTCCGCGATCGGCGACTCCATCCCGATCCTGTGCATCACCGGCCAGGCCCCGACCGCGGTGATCCACAAGGAGGACTTCCAGGCCGTCGACATCGCCTCGATCGCGCGGCCGGTCACCAAGGCCGCGACGACCGTCCTGGAAGCCGCGCAGGTCCCCGGCGTCTTCCAGCAGGCGTTCCACCTCATGCGCTCGGGGCGCCCCGGGCCGGTCCTCATCGATCTGCCGATCGATGTCCAGCTCACCGAGATCGAGTTCGACCCCGAGACCTATGAGCCACTGCCGGTCTTCCAGCCGGCCGCCACACGCGCGCAGGTCGCGAAGGCACTCAGGATGCTGAACGCGTCCGAGCGCCCGCTGATCGTCGCCGGAGGCGGTGTCATCAACGCCGACGCCGCCGACCTGCTGGTCGAGTTCGCCGAACTCACCGGCACACCGGTCGTGCCGACCCTGATGGGCTGGGGCGTCATCGCCGACGACCACGAGCTGAACGCCGGCATGGTGGGGCTCCAGACCTCGCACCGCTACGGCAACGCCACGTTCCTGGAGTCCGACTTCGTCCTCGGCATCGGCAACCGCTGGGCCAACCGCCACACGGGCAAGCTCGATGTCTACACACGCGGACGCACCTTCGTCCATGTCGACATCGAGCCCACCCAGATCGGCAAGATCTTCGCCCCGGACTACGGCATCGCCTCGGACGCCAGGGCCGCGCTCACGCTCTTCGTCGAGGTGGCGAAGGAACTGAAGGCCGCGGGCGAACTGCCCGACCGCGCCGCGTGGGCCGCCTCCGCGCGGGAACGCAAGGCCACGCTGCACCGGCGTACCCACTTCGACAACGTGCCGCTCAAGCCGCAGCGCGTGTACGAGGAGATGAACCGCGCCTTCGGTCCCGAGACCCGGTACGTCACCACCATCGGCCTCTCCCAGATCGCCGGCGCGCAGATGCTGCATGTCTACAAGCCGCGCCACTGGATCAACTGCGGCCAGGCCGGCCCGCTGGGCTGGACCATCCCCGCCGCGCTGGGAGTGGCCACCGCCGATCCCGAGGCCACGGTCGTGGCGCTCTCCGGCGACTACGACTTCCAGTTCATGCTCGAAGAGCTGGCGGTCGGCGCGCAGCACCGCATCCCGTATGTGCATGTGCTGGTGAACAACGCGTATCTGGGTCTGATCCGCCAGGCCCAGCGCAACTTCGACATCGACTTCCAGGTCAACCTGGAGTTCGAGAACCTCAACTCGCCGGAGCTGGGCGTCTACGGCGTCGACCATGTGAAGGTCGCCGAGGGCCTGGGCTGCAAGGCGATCCGGGTGACCGAGCCCGACCAGCTGCTGCCGGCCTTCGAGCAGGCGAAGAAGCTGGCCGCGGAGTTCCGTGTCCCCGTGATCGTCGAGGCGATCCTCGAACGCGTCACCAATATCTCGATGAGCGGCACCGACATCGCGAGCGTGAACGAGTTCGAGGACCTCGCCACCGAGCCGTGGCACGCGCCCACGGAGATCCTGCCGCTGACCTGACCCTGACCCGGCGGCAGCGAGGGCCTCGGCACCGGAGCGATCCGGCGCCGAGGCCCTCTGCCGCGTCCGCCGCCGCGCGGGGACGGCCTCGCATGAGCGTTTTCTACGGGCCACGGGGACCGCCGTGCCCGGGGCGGCACGGGCCTATACGGGCCCTGCGGGCCGATGCGGGCCGTACGGCCGGTGGGCGCCGTCCGGCCGGTACGGTCACCCGCCGCAGCCACCGCATCCGCCGCCGCATCCCCCGCCGCCGTCGCCCCCACAGCCCCCGGAGTCCGACCCGGACTTGCCCTTCGGCTCCGGTTCCTTCGTGCCCGAAGAGTGCGCACCGGGGGAGCCGTCGGCCCACCAGCTGTGGCCGCTCTCCCCGGCCCCGGCCCCGGCGTCCGGTCCCGCCGGTTCCGCCGGTTCCGCGTCCGTGGTGAATCCGCTCATCACCACCAGCAGCACGCCCCCGAGGACGCCGAGCCAGACCGGTCCGGAGGCCCCCGCGCCGGAAACGGCGTAGCCGAGCCCGGCGACGAACGCCCCGATCCCCGAGAAGCCGAGCACGGGAGCGGCCTTCCGCCACAGTGTCTTCACCGCCACAGTGTCCGCCCGGTACCGGGCACGCGAAAGAGCGTGGAGCACGGGAATCGTCCGTACTCCACGCTGTGCGCGGGGCGTTGAAGGGCAAGGGGGCAGGGGGCAGGGGCGCAGGGAGGGGAGGTGAGGGGAGGGGAGGTCGGGACCGCGGCGGCGGCGACGGGAGACGCGCGGCCCTTCCCTCAGGCCGGGAAGGACCGCCGTTCCCTTCACCACCGCACTGGCTCGCGCGCCGCCGCGGTCCCTTCGCTGCCCGTACCGCCGGCCACCCCTCATACGGGGCCGGTGGTACGGGACGACGCACGGGAGCTGACCTCCCGTCATCTCCCGTGCATGGCTTGTCGGTTCTCGCGCGCTGTGCGGACCGTGTCCTCGGCGCGCCGGCCGTCCCCCCGGTCCGCCGTGTGGGCGCCGGGGGATGGGTTCCGGGCGGCGGCGACGCTTGGGCGCGACAGGACAGGTGTCAGCGCCACCGCTGCCCGGAGATCAAGGGGAGCCGGAAAGTCGTAGATCCGGAAAGTCGTCGACCGTACCCGAGCACCCGAGCAGCCGAGCGACCGAGCGACAGAGCAGCCGGGTTGCCGGGCTCAGACGTCGGCGCCGGAGAGGCGCTCGACCGAGCGCAGCAGCGCGGAGTGGTCGAGCCCGCCGTCGCCCTGCGCGCGCAGGGAGGCGACGAGTTGGGCCACCACGGCGCCCACGGGGAGCGCGGCGCCCACATTGCGGGCGGCGTCGGTCACGATGCCCATGTCCTTGTGGTGCAGATCGATCCGGAAGCCCGGCTTGAAGTCGCGGTTGAGGAAGTTGTCCTTCTTGCGGGTCAGTACGGTCGAACCGGCCAGCCCGCCGTTGAGGACGTCCAGCGCGGCCGCGAGGTCCACGCCGGACTTCTCCAGGAAGACCACGGCCTCGGCGCACGCCTGGATGTTCACGGCCACGATCAGCTGGTTGGCGGCCTTCACGGTCTGGCCCGAGCCGTGCGGCCCGCACAGCACGATGGTCTTGCCGAGCGCGTCCAGCAGCGGCTTGGCCTCGTCGAAGTCGGCCTGTTCGCCGCCGACCATGATGGAGAGGACCGCCTCGATGGCGCCCGCCTCGCCGCCGGAGACCGGGGCGTCCAGGACGCGGATGCCCTTCTCGGCCGCGTTCTTCGCGAGGTCCACCGAGGTCTGCGGAGTGATGGACGACATGTCGATCAGCAGCGCGCCGGACCGGGCGTTCGCGAGGATGCCGTTCTCTCCGTACGCGATGGCCTCGACCTGCGGGGAGGCGGGCACCATCGTGACGATCACATCGGCGTCCCGTACCGCCTCGGCGATCGAGCCCGCGGCCGTACCACCGGCCGCGGCCAGCCGGTCCAGCTTGTCGCGCTCCAGCGTGAAGCCGGTCACGGAGTAGCCGGCCTTGATCAGGTTCTCGGACATGGGGGAGCCCATGATGCCGAGACCGATCCACGCGATCGTGGGGAGATTACTCATCAGGGTGCCTCTTTCGATACCCGCGCACAGCACAACACGCGCGTGAATACGGTCGGTTTCGGCGGGCCGGCGGGCCGGGGCCCGGGCCCTGTCGGCCGGTCAGGCCCCCGCGGCGAGCCAGTCGAACGACTCGGCGCTCGGCCGGTCGCCCGGCTTGTACTCCAGGCCGACCCAGCCGGTGTACCCGGCCTTCCGCAGCCGGCCGAGGAGATCTCCGAGCGGCAGCGATCCGGTGCCCGGCGCGCCACGGCCCGGGTTGTCCGCGATCTGCACGTGGCCGGTCTTCTCGGCATACCGGTCGATGACCTCGTTCAGGTCCTCGCCGTTCATCGACAGGTGGTAGAGATCGAGCAGGAACGCGGCGTTGCCGAGACCGGTGGCCGCGTTGACCCGGTCCACGACCTCGACGGCGGAGGGGGCGCTCACCAGGGGGTAGAGCGGGGACTCCGGCTTGTTGAGCGCCTCGATCAGCAGGATCGCCCCGACCCGGTCGGCCGCGTGGGCCGCCCGTACGAGGTTCTCCAGGGCCAGTTCGTCCTGCGCCCGCGGATCGACACCCTCGACGCGGTTGCCGTACAACGCGTTGAGGGCCCCGCAGCCGGTGGCGGCGGCGAAGTCGGCCGCGACCTCGATGTTCGCGACGAACCGGTCGGACTCCTCGCCGGGCACCGAGAGCGCCCCGCGGTCCGGTCCGGGCAGCTGTCCGGCGTAGAAGTTCAGCCCCACCAGTCGCGTGCCCGCGTCGTCGAGCGCCTTCTCCAGGGCGTCGAGTTCGGCCTGTGGCGGGGTGGGGGTGTCGGTCCAGGGCCACCAGAGCTCCACCGCGTCGAAGCCGGCGGCCGCGGCCGCGGCGGGGCGCTCCAGCAGCGGGAGTTCGGTGAAGAGGATGGACAGGTTCACATCGAAGCGCTGCTCGGTGCCGCGCCCGTTCGTGAGGAGAGGGGCCATGAGGAGTCAGGCGCTCCTTCCGTATTGCGGAAGTCATCTTCTGCTTGATGGAAGACTGCCTGGGAGGCTCGGGGCCTGTCAAGGGGGATCCCGTGAATTCGCCGCCCGCGCGGCAGGGCGCGCGGTATCGACACGCGTCCTGTGACCGGGGCGCGGTACGCGACACGGGAACCCGCCGCGGCACACCAGGCCGTAGCCGTTCACTCCGCCCTGCACCCCGCACCCATCGAGCGCGGGGATCCCCGCGCGGCGGAGTCAGCCGAACAGGTGGGAACCGAGCGGGCGCTGCCGGTCGAAGCCGGGGAGGATCAGGAAGGTCGCACTGGCGGTCGTGGTGGTGAAGGGCAGCAGCGCGTCGGAGGCGTCCATGCGGCTGAGCGTGGCCGTGAAGGTCCGCAGGTCGTTCTGGAAGCTGATGAAGAGCAGGCCGGGGGCGGGCTCGTCGGTGCTGTAGGAACGGCGGAGCATGTGTCCGACGCCGACCACGGTCGGGTTGGCCCTGCGGACATGGGCGTCCACGGGGACGAGATAGCGGCCGTCCGGCGTCTTGGCGCCGAGTTCCGGGCCCGAGGCGATGCTGCCGCCGGAGAGGGGTACGCCGCTGGCCCGGCGCCGCCCGAAGACCGCCTCCTGCTCGTCGACGGACAGGGCGGCGAACCGCGTCAGGTCGAGTTCCATGCGCCGCAGTACGGCCAGGGTGCCGCCGGCGACCGCGGGGGGCCCGGCCAGCCACAGGTCACGTTCCTGCTCGGCGGTCGTGTGCGGGCCCACGATGCCGTCGATGAAACCGAGCAGATTGCGCGGCGCGGTGCGGCCCTCGGCGACGGACACGTCCGTACCGCGGCGTCCGGACTGCCGCCAGCGTTCGCGGATACGGTCGCCTGCCTGCTCCAGGAGCGCGGTGGCGACGACCGGTACGAGCAGCGCGTCACCGGCGCAGATCTGGAGCAGCAGATCACCGCCGCGCGCCGGCGAGGCGATCCGCTCGCGGGAGAACCGCGGGAGATCGGCCGCGCCGGGCAGCGAAGCGCCGGCCGTCCGCACCAGCCGCGGGCCCACGCCGACGGTCACGGTCAGGTCGCCCGGGGACAGGCCCAGCAGCCGCGGGTCGGACCCGGCGGTGAGGGCGCGGACGGTCTCGCCGAGTTCGGCCAGTAACGGGCCGGGCGCCACCGCGGCGCCGAGGTCGGCCACCACGGCCAGCAGGTTGCGCTGGGACGACCGGGGAAGCGTGATGCCCGCCTGGTGCCGGCCCGTCGCCGGAACCGACGTGGACGTGGCCGCCGCGGAAGGCGCGGGCCGGCCCGGCCGGGCGGAGTCCGATGAGCACCCGGCGACGAGACCGGCGGCCACCGTGGCGCCGGTGACATCGAGGAACGCGCGGCGTGACGGGTGGCGATCGGCGCGGTGCATGAGGTGCAGAGTGCCATAACCGTCTCGCGTCCGCCGCCCAACTTCCGCGTTCCGGCGGGGAATTCGCCGCCATGCCAGACTGGGATCATGTCTCGATCAGCTTTACGCGTGATGGCGGCGGTACTGGGCGTACTGACGCTGGTGACCGGCTGCGGTGGCGGTGGCGGTGGCGGTGGCGACGACGACGGATCGGGCGAGGGCCGGCGGCCGGAGGGCGCGCGGGTGACGATCCGTGTGCCCGGCGACGCTCCGACGATCTCGGACGCGGTGTCCCTGGCCCGGCCCGGTGACCTCGTGCTGGTGGCTCCGGGGGTGTACCGCGAATCGGTGAAGATCGGCACGGCTCGCGTCACACTGCGGGGCGAGTCCCGGGACAAGGTCGTCATCGACGGGCAGTTGCGGCGGCCGAACGGGGTGGTCGTCACCGCCCCCGGGGTGGCCGTGGAGAACCTGACCGTGCGGAAGAACACACAGAACGGGGTGCTGGTCACCGGTTCGGCGGCGGCGGTCGCCGGGCTGCCGGGAAGCGGCGGCTACGACACCGGCGACGAACCCGTCAGGCTGCTGAAGTCGTTCCTGGTCTCGCATGTGACCGCGACCCGCAACGGTCTGTACGGCATCTACGCGTTCTCCGCGCAGAACGGTGTCATCGAGCACTCCTACGCGTCGGGCGGGGCGGACTCGGGGATCTATGTCGGCCAGTGCAAACCGTGTCGGATCGTGGTGCGGGACAACATCTCCGAACTCAACGCGGTCGGTTACGAAGGCACCAACGCCGGCGGCGACATGTATGTGGTCGGCAACCGCCTGGTCGGCAACCGCGTCGGACTGACCACCAACTCCGACCACCAGGAGAAACTGCTCCCGCAGCGCGACGCCGTCGTCGCAGGCAACCTGATCGCGGACAACCAGCAGACGCGAACCCCCGAACAGGCCGACGGCGGCTGGGGCATCGGTATCGGCGTCGACGGCGGCAGCGACAACCGGTTCCTCCGCAACCGGATCACCGGCAACACCAACGCCGGGCTCGTGATCACCGCGACCGCGGACCTGACGGCGGACCGCAACCGGATCACGGGCAACACCTTCACCGCCAACGGCGTCGACATCGGCTGGACGTTCCCCACCGCCACCCGTGGACAGGGCAACTGCCTGCGAGGGAACGCGCTTCGGACGACCGTACCGGCGGGGCTCGCGGACACCGCGTCCTGCCCGGTGCCCGCCACGTCACCCACGCCCTCCGGCAGCTGGGCGAGTCCGGCGGCGCCCCCGGGCATCCCGTTCACCGACGTGGCCGCGCCCGGCCCGCAGCCGGAGTTCCCGCGCGCCGCCACCGCCGGCGCCACCGTCGTGCCGGACGTTCCGGCGCTGCCGGACATCGCGGACATCGCGCTGCCGTCGCCGTCGCTGCTCGCCGCCGGTGTGCGGGTGCGGTCCTCGTGAGCGGCCGCTACGCCGCCGGTCCGGCTCCCGGTACCGGCTGGACGGGGACGTACGGCCGGGTGTCGAAGTCGAAGACCACCGGCCGTGACTCGGAGGCGATAGTGGCCTGAACCCGGTACATGGTGCCGTCCGAGCCGATCCAGTAGCGCACGGCCCCTGACGCGGCGGCTTCGCTGTCGGCGTCCGGCCCGTTCATGATGTCCGTCCGATGGCCGTGCACCTGATCCCGCCCGACCCACGCGGCGCCGCTCTGGGGCAGCAGTGCGGCGTTGTCCGGCCGGTCGTTGCCGAGGCGGAGCGCGATGGCCAGCGCGCTGTCCAGGGTCATGCCGGAGGTCTTCAGCGGACGCCGGTGCCAGCCGGACGCGGGCGGCGACGCCGGTGCGGCCGCCGGGGGATCTGTCATGGGGTGGACGAGGACGGTGGTCGCCGTCCACTGGATCAGCCCCTCGCTGGACGTGTCGCGCCCGGTCCCGTGCACCACCCCGTAACCCGTGTGGGTGCGGTAATCGACGGATCCGGTGATGACCAGCCCGCCGGTGGCGTTCGGCACGGTGATCGTCACCGCCCGGCCCTTCGCCTGGTAGTTGAGAAACCGCGTGATCGCCAGCCGGTTCACCTCGTCCGAGGTCAACGCCCTCGGGGCGGCGGGATCATCGCCGTTGCCGAGGAGGACGAACGCGGTGGTCGTGGCGGCCGCGACGCCGATGACGGCGGCTGCCGCCCAGCGTAACCTCGGCCACCGGCGGCGCCGGCCTGCCTCGCGCCCCGGGAGACCCCGCCTGCTGTCGATGCTCCGCTTTCTGATGCTCCGCACGCGGCGCGAGCGTAACAGGTCTCAGCCGAGGCACCGTCAAACTCTGCGTTTACCAGACATGACGTTGCGTCAACTTGTAGTCTCACCCCTGCATTTGCCGAGTTGGCATCAGCGTAGGACGACGTAAAGGAGCGCCATGCCATTACGTGGACTGGTGCGGGTGGGGCTGTCCGGCCTCTTATTGGTGGGGGGCAGCACAGGAACGATCTTGACCGGCGCCGGTCAGGCCGGCGCTTCGGCCTCTGACGGCACCCTGACCGTCGAGGTACTGCGGGACTTCTTCGGCACCGGCGTCATCAACTCGACCATGGACGTGCCGCAGCGGGGAATGAAGGTCGATGTCTCCGACCCCGACGGGCATCACGTCACCGGTGTCACGGATGCCACCGGAAAGGTCATCGTGCCGCCGTCGGACGAGCTGACCGGTGGCCGGTACCGGGTCGACGTCACCGTCCCGGCACCGTACGACGACTATCTGCGGGCGGCGCCCGCCTCGACCGCGCCGAACCACTTCGACAGCTTCACCACGTTCGTGGACGTCTCGGACGGCGAGGACGATTCGGTGACCACCGGGGTCTGGGACCCGGCCGACTACGCGCTGCCCGATTCCCGCTACTTCGTTCCGATCCAGAGCGGCGCCGGGGGGACGGACACCCGGGCACTGGTGGCGTTCGGGACGAACGCCCGCGGCAACTGCCCCGACCAGCAGGCATGTCCGGAGGTGCTCAACACCCAGGACCAGGTGGGCACGACCTTCGGGCTGGCCTACGACAAGTACCGCGAGCAGCTGTTCCAGTCGGCGTTCGCCCGGCGGTACACCGAGTACGGACCGGACGGCGGTGACGCGATCTACACCGTGCCGGCCGACGGCGGGGGCGCCCCGAAGCTGTTCGCGAAGGTGCCGGGCGCCACGGAGACGCCGCACGACACCGGCAACCTGATCAAGGACGCCGGGTTCACCGACGCACCGGGCAAGGAGAGCATCGGCGGCCTGACCCTGTCGGAGGACGGCTCGACCCTGTACGCGGTGAACCTGCTCACCCGCAGCCTGGTCGGCTTCGACGCGACAAAGCCCACGGCCTCGGCGCCCAAGGCGACCGTGCCGATCCCCGACCCGGGCTGCGCGTCGGCCGACGACTGGCGTCCGTTCAGCCTCGCCACCCACAACAACACCCTGTACGTCGGGGGCGTGTGCAGCGCGGAGAGCACACAGGAACGCGCGGACCTGAAGGCCGTCGTCGCCACCTATGACGGCAAGCGGTTCACCACCGTGCTGTCCCAGCCGCTGACCGCCGAGCGCGGGAGCGTGCTCACCAGCAACTCCGGCCGGGACCAGGTCAACCACTGGAACCCGTGGAACACCGACCTGGCGGACTGGGACACCTTCAGCGTGAACGGCCCGATGATCAATCCGCAGCCGGAGCTGGCCACCACGGCCTTCGCCCGCGACGGCTCGCTGATCCTCGGCTTCCGCGACCGGTTCATGGACGTCGTGAGCTGGGGCGGGCTGGACCCGAGGCCGGGCAACGACACCCCGCAGAACGGCATGTCCGGCGGCGACATCAGCATGGCCTGTGCCACGCCCACCGGCGGGTACGAGTGGGAAGGCACGGGAAGCTGCCCCGACCACGCCACGGACCCGGCCATCGACGGGGTCCAGCCCGGCGGCGTCGTCGAGTACTTCCCGGGTGACTTCTTCCCGAACGGCGGCTCCGCGACCCAACCCGGGCCGCACCAGGAGTCCGCGCTGGGATCGGTCGCGTACATCCCGCAGCAGCAGTGGGTCGTCAGCACGCAGATGGACCCGACCGGGCAGGTCATCACCAACGGAACCGGCTACTACGACGTCGCCACCGGCCTCGGCCCCGGCAACGACCCGGCCGCCAACGCCTACCAGTTCATCGGCCCGAACCAGAACGGGTTCGGCAAGGCCGGTGGCCTCGGCGACATCGCGTACGCCGCGGCGAACGCACCGATCCAGATCGGCAACGTCGTGTGGTACGACGGCGACCACAACGGCATCCAGGACCCCGGGCAGGTGCTGCTGCCGGGGGCGACGATCAACCTGCTGGACGCCGAAGGCAAGAAGGTCGCCACGACCACCACCGATCCCGCCGGTGAGTACTACTTCGGTGGTGTCGGCGCGGAGTACGAGCTGACACCGGGTGCCAAGTACACCGTGCAGTTCGATGTGTGCACCGCGGACACCAGCGAGGTGCCGGGCCGGCCGGCCGCGACCGACCTGCGGTTCACCCTGCCGAGGGCCGGTGACGACCGGGTACACGACTCCAATGTGACCCCGCCGAGAACCGGCCGGCTGTGCAACGGATACGCCCCGGTCACCGCACCGACCACGCCGGGAGGGGTTGATCACACGATCGACGCCGGCGTGTACATCCCGCAGGCGGCGTCGCCGACACCCACGCCGCCCGCGACCACATCACCGACACCGTCCCCGACACCGACATCGGTGCCGCCGACGGGCCCGGCGCCCAACACCCCGGCACCGGCCGGCCGGCCACCGGGTTCACTCGCCAACACCGGTACGTCCAACCTGGGAGAGGTCCTCGCCCTGGTGGCCCTGCTGATCGGCGCGGGGACGGCAGTCGTCCTCGTCAGCCGCAAGCGGCGCGCCAGGCACCACTGACACCCGAAGCCCCCGACGGGCCGGTGCGTCGCACCGGCCCGTCGGCATGACCGGCCCGATGGAACGGCCCGATCACCGGCGGTGGAGCGGAAGCCGTGGGCCGGGCCGCTGGTGAACCCGGAGGCGAGTGTTCCCCCTCTTATCGGTCGAAATATGCCTATCCGGGTGAAGCGTTGAATGAAGCCGTACGCCCCGTCCCCGAGTGGGCCATGGTCCCTTCAGGCAGGAAAAACTCAACGAAGGGCACATCTCATGTATTTGAGGCGTACGGGAACGGTCCTGGGTGCGGCCGCGCTCACCGTCCTGACCGTCCCGGCCAACGCTCACGCCGCGTCAGTCGTCTGCGGCGGGGGTGCGTCGACCGGCCGCGTCGCGGTCAACGGCTGTATCAGCGCCGAGCGCAAGTGGATCGAGGTCGTTTCCTACCGGGATGTGACGGCATACGTCAAGCTGCGCAATGTCGGAACGAGAGCGTTGAATGTCGCTTACGAGGCCTACCTGCGCACCAACGGCGGTGAGTGGAAGAAGCTGAGCAACAGTCGCACCACCGTCGGGGCGGGCCAGACCGTTGGTCCGGTCGAGGCGGGGAACAAGACCGCCCCGTGCAACGCCGGCAAGATCGAGATCCGGGTGCGTGCCCAGGTCAGCGGTGCCGCCTGGAGCGGCTGGTCCTCGGCGGCCACGAAGCAGTGCCAGACCTGATCGCCTGAACGCCGTGGTGGGTGGGGGTACCCGTCCGGGCCCCACCCGTCACATCCACGCCACTGTCCGGGCCATCGCTCCTCGGCGCTCCAAGGGGATCCGGCCGCGTGTGTTGATGTGGTGTTACGTGAGTGTGAGATCTGGCGGGCCCGGGTGGTACCGCGCGCTTCGCCCGTACGGTCCATGCCGCCGCCCCGCGCATCTCCGCTGATCGCCTCGGGAGAGTCCGTTAAGGTCGTGTCGGAGTCCGAAGGGGGATCGTGCCCCGGATGCGCCCTCTCAGCCGGAGGGCCGAGACAACGCGCAGGTCAGAGTCGACGCCATGGGGACACAGTGCGATTGAGAGTCGAGTTCACGACCGAGCCCTTCGACCTGGACGAGGCGCCCGCCCACGCGCTGGTGGCCCGCGAGGTCGTCCAGGGCGCCGAACTGGACGCCGTGGACGTCGGCCCGTTCGGCAATACGGCGGAGGGCGGCGCGGACGCGGTGCTGGGCGCCGTGGACGCGCTGCTGCGCCGTTCGCTGGCCGCCGGGGCGACCCGGGTCTCCCTCCAGGTCAATGTGATCGAGAACGGTCAGGCGGCCGGCGACGCCCCCGCGGCCGCGGACGGGGAGAACGGCTGATGGCCGAGCCGCTGGACCACCCCTTCGTCGCGGCGGTCAAGCCGCTGGTCGACGCCATGGGCGGCGAGCTGATGGCGCCCGGCGAGGCCCAGCCCGACGATGTCGTGCTCGCCTGGGAGGGCGAGGAACTGCTCGCCGTGCGGCTGCCCCAGCTGTCCGACTCCCTCGACCACATCCTGGCCGCGCTGGAGCGCCGGCACGGGATGCCGCTCGCCGAGCTGGACCGCAAGTCCAAGCAGTCGGTCGTCCGGATACTGGAGGCACGCGGTGCCTTTTCCGTGCGGCATGGTGTCGAGACGGTGGCGAGCGCCCTCGGGGTCAGCCGCTTCACCGTCTACAACTACCTGAACAGGGAAAACGCGCGCGCGAGTGAGCGGGGAAGCGCCACCGAGGGCGAGTAGGCCCTGACGCGGGGATTCCGTATACGAGATTTCAACAAAGTGTTGACGTGGTGTTGCTGAGGGCGTTAGCTATGCGAAGCCCGCCCAGCACTGCCACGGAGGATCCCGTGACGTCGACACCGCAACCGGGCCTCACCCGGTTCAACACCTCGCCCGACAGTGTGGCTCTGGCCGCATTGCACGAGGTGTGCGCCAGCCGGGCGTGGGGGACCCAGCTCCTCGCCCGCCGCCCGTACCCCGGCCTGCACGAACTCCTCGCCGCCAGCGACACCGCGACGGTGACACTGGACGGCGCGGATCTGGCCGAGGCGATGGCGGGACACCCGCCGATCGGCCGCCCGAAGCCGGGAGATCCGGCCTCCGCCCGTGAACAGCGGGGGATGGCCGGGGCTCCGGAAGCGCTGAAGGCCGAGATGCTCGCACTCAACCTGGCCTACCAGGAGCGGTTCGGACATGTCTTCCTGATCTGCGCCACCGGAGCCACCGGTGAGCAGCTGCGCGACGCGCTGAAGACCCGGATGGGCCACACACCGGAACGGGAGCGTGCGATCGTGCGCACCGAACTCGGCAAGATCAACCGGATCCGGCTGACCCGTCTCGTAGCGGAGGACGACGACTCATGAGCACCGCCACCACCGCCTCGGTGTCCACGCACATCCTGGACACCAGCATCGGACGCCCCGCGGCGGGCGTCACCATCGCGCTCGCGGCCCGCGGCGGCCCCGGCGGTCGGTGGGAGGCGCTCGGTGGTTCGCGTACCGATGGCGACGGGCGCTGCAAGGACCTGCCGGCCCTGCCGGAAGGCACCACACAGGTACGTCTCGGCTTCGAGACCGAGGCGTACTTCATCAGCAGGCAAGAAGCCGAGGCGCAGCAGGACGCCCCCCGCGCAAGGGACAGCGGTGTGTTCTTCCCGGAAGTGGCGATCACCTTCGCCGTCGTTCCCGGCGAGCACTATCACGTACCGCTGCTGCTCAACCCGTTCGGCTACTCCGTATACCGAGGGAGCTAGCAGACATGACCGATCAGTCCCGCCCGAGCCGCCCTGTGATGCTCGGTCAGAACCAGTACGGCAAGGCGGAGAACCGCGTCGTCAAGATCACGCGGGACGGCGACACCCACCACATCAAGGACCTCAATGTCTCCGTCGCGCTGTCCGGCGAGATGGAGGACGTCCACTACTCCGGTTCCAACGCGCATGTGCTGCCGACCGACACCACCAAGAACACGGTCTACGCGTTCGCCAAGGAACACGGCGTCGAATCGGCCGAGCAGTTCGGTATCCATCTCGCCCGGCACTTCGTCACCAGCCAGGAACCGATCAGGCAGGCGCGTATCCGGATCGAGGAGTACGCCTGGGAGCGCATCGCGACGTCGGACGCCGACTCCCGGCCGGCCGGCGCCGACGAGGTCGGGCATTCCTTCGTCCGTACGGGCCAGGAGACCCGGCTCACGCAGGTGACCTTCGACGGCGAGCGCTGGCAGGTCATCTCGGGTCTGAAGGATCTGACCGTGATGAACTCGACGCACTCCGAGTTCTGGGGCTACGTCAAGGACAAGTACACAACGCTCAAAGAGGCGCACGACCGTATCCTCGCGACCGAGGTGTCGGCCAAGTGGCGTTACAACTGGTCGAGCGACGACGCGCCCATGCCGCACTGGGACCAGTCCTACGGGCAGGCCAGGAAGCACATGCTCCAGGCCTTCGCCGAGACCTACTCGCTCTCCCTCCAGCAGACCCTGTACCAGATGGGTTCGAGGATCATCGACAACAGCGGCGAGATCGACGAGATCCGGTTCTCGCTGCCGAACAAGCACCATTTCCTGGTGGATCTGGCGCCGTTCGGACTGAAGAACGACAACGAGGTCTACTTCGCGGCGGACCGCCCCTACGGACTGATCGAGGCGACCGTCCTGCGGGACGGAACCGAGCCGCAGATCCCGGTCGATCTGACCAACCTCTGACCCGTTGCCGGCCCGAACTCAGGAAGAGGAACCGCCATGGCGGCTTCGCGCATCGTCATCGAGAACTGCGCCATCGCGACGGTGGACGCGCACGACACCGAGTACGCCTCGGGACATGTCGTCGTCGCGGAACACCGGATCGAGTCGGTCGGCGCGGGCCCGGCCCCGGCCCGCCTGGAGAACGTGGTCCGCCGTGTCGACGGCAGCGGCCATCTCGTCACCCCCGGCCTGGTCAACACACACCACCACTTCTACCAGTGGCTCACCCGCGGACTCGCCACCGACCACAACCTGTTCAACTGGCTGGTCGCGCTCTACCCGACCTGGGCGCGGCTCGACGAACCGATGGTCCGCACCGCCGCGCGGGGCTCCCTGGCGATGATGGTCCGCGGCGGTGTCACCACCGCGATGGACCACCACTACGTCTATCCGCGCGGCACGGGCGACCTGTCGGGCGCGATCATCGGGGCCGCCGCGGAGATGGGCGTACGGTTCACCCTCGCCCGTGGCTCCATGGACCGCGGTGTCTCGGACGGCGGACTGCCCCCGGACTTCGCCGTCGAGTCCCTCGACAGCGCGCTCGCCGCCACGGAGAAGACCATAGACGCCCACCACGACGCCTCCTTCGACGCGATGACCCAGATCGCAGTGGCCCCGTGCTCGCCGTTCTCCGTCACGACCGAACTGCTCAAGCAGGGAGCGGAGTTGGCGCGCCGCAAGGGCGTCAGACTGCACACCCACGGCAGCGAGACGGTGGAGGAGGAGCAGTTCTGCAAGGAACTGTTCGGAATGGGGCCCACCGACTACTTCGAGTCGACCGGCTGGCTCGGCTCCGACGTGTGGATGGCCCACTGCGTCCATATGAACGACGCCGACATCGCCGCCTTCGGCCGTACGGGCACGGGCGTCGCCCACTGCCCCTCGTCCAACGCCCGGCTCGGCGCCGGGATCGCGCGGGTCCCCGACCTGCTGAGAGCCGGCGTACCGGTCGGCCTCGGGGTGGACGGCACCGCCTCCAACGAGTCGGGCGAACTCCACACCGAACTGCGCAACGCGCTGCTCATCAACCGCCTCGGCGCCCATGGCGAATCGGCGCTCAACGCCCGCCAGGCGCTGCGCCTCGGTACGTACGGCGGCGCCCAAGTCCTCGGCCGCGCCGACCAGATCGGCTCGATCGAGCCCGGGAAGCTGGCCGATCTCGTCCTGTGGAAGCTGGACACCCTCGCCCACGCCTCCATCGCGGACCCGGTGACCGCGCTGGTCCTCGGTGCCGCCGCCCCCGTCACCCTCTCCCTCGTCAACGGCCGGACCGTGGTCGAGGACGGCCACCTGACCACGGTGGACGAGGACGCCATCGCCCGTGACACACGGAGCGAGGCCCTGCGTCTCGCGCGGATCGCCGCACAGGGCTGATCCCGCCGGAATGTCCGGTCGTGGGGGACGGCCCGCGACCGGAGGCCATGGACCCGAGCGGGGTCCGTGGCAGCCGTGACCGGGAGGTGTCGTACCGCACGCTGCCGGTACCTCACCTCCCGGGACGGTGACATGTGTCCTGTGCCCGCACGCGCAGACAGGTGTACTCACCTCGTAACACCTCCCTGATACCCGCGCCGCCGCCGGCGCGCCACCGACCGGAGGAACCGCCGTGCCGACCGAACCCCGAACAGAGCCACCGTCCCCGTCGAAGCCCCGCCCCGCGGGGGCGGTTGACGTCGATCCCCACCGGAGGCATCCGGTCGACGAAAGGCTCCCGCCCGCCAGGATGTTCACCAGCGGCCTTCAGCATGTGGCCGCGATGTACGCGGGTGTGGTGGCCCCGCCCATGATCGTGGGGCCCGCGGTGGGCCTCGACACCAAAGAGACCGCCTTCCTGATGGGCGCGAGCCTCTTCACCGCCGGAATAGCCACCCTGCTCCAGACCCTCGGCTTCTGGAAGATCGGCGCCCGGCTCCCCTTCGTCAACGGCGTCTCCTTCGCCGGTGTGACCCCGATGATCGCCATCGGCAAGGACCGGGGCGCCGACGGACTCGCCGTGATCTTCGGCGCGATCATCGTCGCCAGTGTGCTGGGCTTTCTGCTCACCCCGTACTTCTCGAAGCTCGTCCGCTTCTTCCCGCCCGTCGTCACCGGCACCGTCATCACCCTGATAGGTGTCTCTCTGCTGCCGGTCGCCTTCACCTGGGCCCAGGGCGGCGACGCCGGGGCCGGCGACCACGGTTCGGCGCGGAACATAGGGATGGCCGCCCTCACCCTGGTCATCGTGCTGGTCCTGCGGAAGCTGCTGCGCGGCTTCCTCCAGCAGATCGCGATCCTCATCGGTCTCGTCATCGGAACGGTCATCGCCATCCCGATGGGGATGACCAGCCTCGACGCGATCAAGGACGCCGATCTCGTCGGCTTCCCGGCGCCATTCCACTTCGGCGCCCCGCAGTTCGAGATCGCGGCCATCGTCTCCATGTGCGTCGTGATGCTCGTCTGCATGACGGAGTCCACCGCCGACATGCTCGCGCTGGGCAGGATCGTGGGACGCCCCGCCGACGAGCGGACCATCAAGGGCGGGCTGCGCGCCGACACACTCGGCAGCGCCATCAGCCCGCTGTTCAACGGCTTCATGTGCAGCGCCTTCGCGCAGAACATAGGACTCGTCGCGATGACGAGAGTGCGCAGCCGCTTCGTCGTCGCGGCGGGCGGCGGAATCCTGGTGCTGCTCGGGCTCTGTCCGGTGCTGGCGTCCGTGATCGCGCTCGTACCGCTGCCCGTCCTCGGCGGCGCGGGGATCGTCCTGTTCGGCTCCGTCGCCGCGAGCGGAATACAGACGCTGGCCACGGCCGCGCTGGAGAAGGGCGAGAACGCGCTGATCGTCGCGGCGGCCGTGGGCATAGGGCTGATACCGATCGCCGCGCCGGACTTCTACCACGCCTTCCCCAAGGACCTGCTGGTGGTGCTGGACTCGGGCATCAGCACCGGGTGCGTGGTGGCGATCGTCCTGAACCTGGCCTTCAACCACCTGGGCGCGAGCAGGAGTTCGGACGGGGGACGAGCGGACGCGGCACCGGAACAGGCTGCGGAACCGGCATCGGCACCGGCCGCGGAACCGGCGCCGGTGGGTCGGACGGTGATGTGAACACGGGCGGCGGGTACGGAGCCGGAGGACCCGGTTCCGTACCCGCCGCACCGGCCCGACAGGGCCTGGTCCGATCTGACGACCTGTCAGCCGATGTGGAAGCTGTCGCCGTACACCTTCCAGTCGAGCGGCGGGTCCAGGTTCAGATTGCCCTTGTTGAGGAACACCCGCTGCGCGGTGTCCACCCGGCTGGTGTCCTCATGGGCCTCCTCCTGCTTCATCGCCCAGACCCGGGCGTCGAGGAAGGCGTGCAGATACGTCGTCTGGTTGCCCCCCTGGGCCGGGGTCTTCGCCTTGGCCAGCGCGCGCTTGCGGATGCTGCTGAAGCTGGTGCTGTCGCCGCCGTCGCCGTGCATCACGATGGCGTCGTAGTACGCGAACTGCCCGAGCGTGCCTAGGCCGTCCTGCTTGCCGCGGTTCACGGCCGGGTTGAAGTAGACCCGGTCGCGTTCGTCGTTCTGCGCGGTCTTGAACGCGGAGTCCTTGGCCGCCTGCTTCCAGGCGGCGGTGAACCCCGGGTCGAGACCCTTGTGCGAGTCGGTGCCGTCGACCGCCCGCAGGGCGGGCAGGTACGTGGCGAGCGGGTTGCCGGGCTTGCGCTGGGTGTACAGCTCGACGAGATCCAGCATGTCGCCGGTGCCGGAACAGAATCCGATGATGCCCGCGGTGTAGCCGCGGCCGTCGCCGATGTCCTCGATGTAGCCGTACTGCGCCTTCCAGTCCAGCGAGGAGTTCTCCGCGCTGGAGACGATCTGCATGGCGATGTCCTTCTTCGCCGGGTCGTCGAGTCCGGTGGCCGCCGCCACGGCGCTGCCGATGGCAGGAGAGGTGGCGGGTGCGGCGGCGGGGGGTGCGGCGGGGGGCTCCGCTGCCGCGTGGGCCACGGACGCGGTGGGGACCGCGACCAGCGTCAGCGCGAGCAGAACGGTGCGAATGCGGGGGGTGGGCACCTGACCTCCAGGGTGGAAGGTGGGGAAATTTCCTGCGGCGGATCTGTTAGGAAGCTTTCCTACCAAAGCGTGGAGGCGCCGTATACCCGTCCGTCTGTGAAGAAGGAGTGTGGGCCGGTCACTTGGGGCGATACCGTCCCCGGTGACGCACTGTGGCGCACCGCGGGGACCCTCCGGCCTGAGGCCGTTGTCAGACCCCCGTGGCAGCATTCCGGCCATGGATCTCGTACAGGTATTAGCCGATCTCGATGCCCAGCCGTGGGCGGAGCTTGAGCACGCGTACGGCAGCGCCGAAGACACGCCCGGACACTTGCGGGCGCTGGCGAGCGCGGACGAGGAGGAGGCGGGGGAGGCCCTGAGCGAGCTCTACAGCAGCATCCTCCACCAGGGATCGGTGTACGAGGCGTCCGCGCGGGCCGTGCCGTATCTCGCCGGGCTGGCCGCCGCCGGGGTACGGGCCGGCGATCTGCTGGTGCTGCTCGGGGGGATCGCCGAGAGCGAGGGCGTCTACGACGGCACACCGCCCGGCGCGTGCCAGGCCGCCGTGACCGGTCAACTGCCCCTGATCCTGCCGCTGGTCGACGCCGAGGACGCGGCGGTGCGGCAGGCGGCGGTCTGGGCGGCGGCGTGCACGGGAGCCGTGGAGGCGGTGCTCCCGGTGCTGCTGCGGCGCTGGGAACGGGAGGAAGAGCCGCTCGTACGGGCCGAGTTGCTCGCCGGGGCGGTGCTGCTCGACCCGGCGGGCCCGGCGGCGGCCATGGTCACCGCCGCGCTGAAGACGGGGCAGCCGGGGGAGCTGCGGATGGCCGCGGTCCTGGGCTCCCTGGACCTGGGACTGCCCTGGACCGGGACGCACCATCAGGCGGTGCTGTCCCTGCTGCCCGCCGACCCACTGGTCGCCGGCCGCCTCGATCTGGAGCGGACGGAACCGCTCCACCGCATCGTCGAGGCACTGCTGGAGCGCGACACCTCCGACGACCGCGAGGCCGCGTTCGCACTGCTCGACTTCGCGCTGCGCGTCCCCGACGACGACGTCCGCGCGGAGGCCCTGTGGGCGACGGAACAGGCATGCGTGACCTCACGGAGCGCCCCGGCCCGGCTCGCGAACCCGCTGATCGCGCTGCTTGACGACCCCGCGTCGGCGCGGTCCGCCCTCAGCGCCCTGGACAAGCTCGGACCGTACGCGGCCGCCGCGGCGCCCGCGCTGACGGCGCTCGCCTCCGAGGGCGGCGCACTCGCGGACCGCGCGCTCAAGGCCCTGGTCGTCGTGGCCCCGGAGCGGGCCGCCCCGCTGCTCGCGCGTGATCTGCCCGAGCGCCCGGCGGCCCTCGGCGCGGCCTGCGGATTTCCGTACGACCGGCTCGACGGGCCGTTTCCGTACCACCCGGAGTTGCTGGCCGCCGCCAGGGCCAGACTGACCGCGCCGGAGCTCGACGGGAACGAGCCGATTCATCTCGTCCGGCTGCTCGCCTCCTGGGGCGAGCGGGCCGCGCCCGCCTTCCCCGAACTGGCCGCGTCGCTGGGCAGGTTCCCCGTGTTCGTACCCGCCGCGCTGGCGGCCGTCGACCCCGGGCGGGCCGTCGTGCCGCTGGAGGAGGCCGCCGTATCGGGGCCCGAGCAGGGCCGGTTCGCCGCCGCGCGGGCGCTCCATTCACTCCGTTCCCCCGCCGGCGACTCCGGCACCGACGCCGTCACCGGCGGTCCGGAGCCGCTGCTGACCGTCCTCGCCGCCGAACTCGCCGTGGACGACACCCGCCGTATACGGCAGGCCGCCCGTGCCACGGCCGATCTCGGCAAGGAAGCCGACGTACTGGTTCCGCGGCTGCGGGCGGCGCTCAGCACGGACGACGACCGCGTGATGGCACCGCGCCTGGACGCCGACCTGGACATCGCCCTGGCCCTGTGGAGCCTGACCGGTGATCCGGGGGAAGCGCTGCCGGTGATCGCGGCCGTCCTGGAGGCGACGGACTCCGAGTGGATGCGCTGGACAGCCGTCAACGCCGCCCGCGCCGCCGCCCGCCTCGGCCCGGCCGCGACGGCGCTCCGTCCCGCACTGGAACGGGGCCTGGCCGATCCCGACCGGGCGCCGTCGATGGCCCAGGCCCTGCTCGCCACCGGAGCCGCCACGCACCACCACGCGGACGGTGCCCACCACGCCGACGGTGCTCACCAGACGGACGGTGCCCGCCGTGTGCGGCTCGCGGACACGCTCCTGAGCTGCGCCGAACGCGACGCGGACCCGATGGGCGCCCTGGAAGCGCTCGCGTCGCTCGGCGCCGAATCCCTGACGGAGCCCGAACTCCACCGGCTGGCCGGCCTGGCGGAACGGGACCGTCGGGTGTGGGGGACGGGCTCGGAATCGGATGTGGTCTCCTCGGACGCGCGCTTCCAGGAGAAGGCCCGTGCACTGCTGCGCACCGCCGCCGCGTCCCGGCGCACCGACGCCCTGGCCACCGACTGACCGCACTCGGGAGGCCCGCCGGCGCTGCCAGGGCGTCGCTGCCGGGCCGGCCGACCGCAGAGCCCCCCGGACCCTCGGGCGACCGGCCCCGGCTCACTCCCCGGGCCGCCAGTCGGGGCGGCGACCGGTCAGGCCGACCACCCGGTCCAGCAGCGGCGCGTCCTCGGGGACTTCGACCGGTGGCCCGAACACCCCGTCCGGAGCCTCGCCCGAGTCAGCGGGAGCGTCGGCCGGGCCGGTCGCGTCGGCCACATCGCCCTGGCCCGTCGCATCGCCCTGGCCGGTCAC
Organism: Streptomyces sp. NPDC039430; assembly: GCF_055639435.1. Lineage (NCBI taxonomy): Bacteria > Bacillati > Actinomycetota > Actinomycetes > Kitasatosporales > Streptomycetaceae > Streptomyces > Streptomyces sp. NPDC039430. Next base: position 367,044 of record NZ_JBVKAK010000003.1, read on the forward strand.
GCCGGCTCCGTCGGGCCCGCCGGAGCCGGCCGCCGCGGGCGGGGCCAGCATCGCGAAGGACGCCCGGAGCGACGCCTCGGCGGGGGCGTACGGCTGCCCCGTGCTCCGTGCCAGGTCCCAGCCATGGATCTGTACTTCATTGAGAGCCACCAGCCCGGCCACCGCGCCCGGCAGATCGACCCCACCGACCCGGGTCGCGCCCTCCCAGGCGGCGGGCGAACGCCAGGATTCGGCCAGCTCGTCCAGTTGCCGTGGCAGCACCTCGCGCCAGTCGTCCGGCAGTACGGGCAGGCCCGCGTCCGGCGGTGTGTCCGTCGTCGGCCCCGACTTCTTCGCCGCGGCGTCGCGGAACGCCACCGTCAGCCCGACGAGATGCGCCAGCACCTCCCGTACCGCGTAGTCGGGGCACGGCGTCGGCCCGGCGAGCTGATCATCCTTGATACCGCCGAGCAGCCGCGCGACCTCGCCGCACGCGGGCCCCAGGTCGAACGGCTCCATCGCTGTCTGTGTGTCCATATGAGGGAGACCGGCCCGGCCGCCGAAACTCATCGCTCCGTAAGACCTTCGAGACGACCTGTCTCGAAGGATGGTCAATCATGGCTGGAAATAACCCTATGTATGTACGATCCAGTCGTTCCAGACCCCACAGCGATGCCGCGCGGGATCGAACCCTTCCGTCAGACCGGAGCGAGTCCCGCATGTCCGTGCATACGCGTTCTTCCGAGGCGACCGCGGCCGCCGCACAGGAACCCGAGAAGGCCGAGAAGGCCGAGACGTCCGCCGCCGTCCAGCAGGCCCGGGAGGCGCTGGAGTCCTGGCACGCCGCGCGGCGGACCGCCGTGACCGGCCCCGTCGGCAACTTGGCGCTCACGGAGACCCGGTGGCTGGATCCCGGTGTGGACGCCGCCGAGGAACGCGCGAGGACCGTGGTCCCGGACGGTGTGACCCTCACCACCGTCCGCCGGACCAACCTCCATACCGGCGAGCCGGAAGAGGCGCTGCGCTTCTGGGACGCGGACGCGCCGGCCATCCGCCATTTCTCGCATATCACCTCATATCCGTTCCGTCCGGACTGGGTGATCGAGGCCACCTTCACCTCGGTATCCACCGACCGCCGGGTGCCGTTCGAGCACATGCGCGACAGCGGAGGCAGTCGCGAACTGGTTGTCCCCGGCGATATTCACGTCACACTGGACGGTGTGGACTACACGCTGTCGGCCTTCGACGACGACGGGACGCTCCTCCTGGTCTTCGGTGACCCGACGAACGGCGGCGACACCTACGGCGCCGGCCGCTTCCTGTTCGTCCCGCGCGAGCCGGACGGCGAAACGGTCGTACTGGACTTCAACCGCGCCTTCGTGCCGCCGTGCGGATTCTCCGCTCAGTACAACTGTCCACTGCCGCCGCGGCAGAACCGGCTGCACCTGCCCGTCGAGGCGGGCGAGAAGCTTCCGGTCTTCCGCGACGGCTACACGGTCAACTGAGCACACCCGAGGCACCACAGCCGGACCCCACCACCCCTCCCCGGGGACCCGTCCGGCAGTCGATCAGGAGTAGAAGTGATGAGAAAGTCCGTACCGCTGCTCGGCGGCACCCTGGTGGTCACCCTGTCCCTCGCCCTCACCGCCTGCGGCTCCGGGACCGACAGAACGAGCGACGCGCCCTCCGGCTCGTACGACAAGAACGCGACCGTCGGCATCGGCTCGCTCTATGAACCGCAGAACCTGGACAACACCGGCGGCGGCGGCCAGGGCGTGACCGAGGCGCTCAACGGCAATGTCTACGAGGGGCTGTTCACGCTCACCGACAGCGGCAGGACCGAGAAGCGGCTCGCCAAGGACTACACCGTCAGCCCGGACGGGCTCACGTACACCTTCACGCTGCGCGACGGCGTGACGTTCCACTCGGGCAAGGCGCTCACCTCCGCCGATGTGAAGTACAGCATCGAGAAGGTCCGCGCCGAGAACTCCCAGTCGGCGCGCAAGAGCAGCTTCGACATGGTCAAGTCGATCACGACCCCGGACCCGGCCACCGTCAAGGTGACCCTGTCGTCCAAGTCGATCTCCTTCGTCTACAACCTCAGCTATGTGTGGGTGGTCAACTCCGCGGCCAAGGACCTCAAGACCTCGGAGGACGGCACCGGCCCCTACACACTGGACAAGTGGACCCGGGGCTCCGCGCTCAGCCTGGCGCGCTTCCCGGGGTACTGGGGTACGCCGGCGACCAACGCGAAGGTCGTCTTCCACTACTACAAGGACGCGACCGCCCTCAACAACGCGCTGCTCACCAACGCCGTGGACGTGGTGACCAGCGAGCAGAGCCCGGACGCCCTCGACCAGTTCAAGAACAACCCGAACTACAAGGTCAACGACGGGAACTCGACCACCAAGCTGCTGCTGGCGTTCAACGACCGGGTCAAGCCGTTCGACAACGTCAAGGTGCGCAAGGCCGTCAGCTCCGCGATCGACAACAAGAAGCTGCTCCAGTCGGTCTGGGGCGACCACGGCACGCTGATCGGCTCGATGGTCCCGCCCACCGACCCCTGGTACGAGGACCTCACCAAGGTCAACCCGTACGACGTGACGCTCGCCAAGAAGCAGCTCGCCGAGGCCGGCTACCCCAAGGGCTTCAGCTTCACGCTCGACACCCCCAACTACGACCCGCACCCGACGGCCGCCACCTTCATCAAGTCGGAGCTGGCCAAGGTCGGTATCAAGGTCGACATCAACGTCATCACGCCGGACGAGTGGTACACCAAGGTCTACAAGAACCGCGACTTCAGCGCGACGCTCCAGGAGCATGTCAACGACCGCGACGTCGTCTGGTACGGCAACCCGGACTTCTACTGGGGCTACGACAACAAGCAGGTCACCGAGTGGGTGAAGCAGGCCGAGCAGTCGGACACCACCGACGGGCAGACGGCCCTGCTGAAGAAGGTCAACCGGCAGATCGCCGAGGACGCGGCGAGCGACTGGCTCTACCTCTATCCGCAGATCGTGGTGGCCAACACCAAGCTGTCGGGCTACCCGCTCAACGGTCTCAACGCGCAGTTCCACGCCTACGGCATCAAGAAGAGCTGACGCTCCCGCCCGAGCCGAAGCCCACGTGGGCCGAGGCTCCATGAGAGCCAAAGCCCACGTGGGCCGACGCTTCCTGTGGGCCGAGGCTCCATGTGAGCCGACGCTCCGCCCCGCCGTACGGGCCCGGCCGCCTCACTCCGGGCCCGCACGGCGGAATCCCCGCTTCCGTCGATCGGTCCCCTGCCTGATGATCTCCTACCTGCTGCGACGGCTGGCCTTCCTGGCCGGCTCACTGTTCCTGGCCAGCGTGGTGCTCTTCCTGCTGCTGCGGCTGCTCCCCGGTGACCCGGCGAACTCCCTGCTCTCGGTCGGCGCGACCCCGGAGCAGATCGCCGCCGCCCGCCACGAGATCGGCTCGGACCGCCCCGTACCCGAACAGTTCGTCCACTGGCTCCACCAGCTCGCCACCTTCGACCTGGGCAACTCGTTCGTCAGCACGCTCCCGGTCGGCCCGGAGATCACCTCCCGGCTCGATGTCACGGTCCCGCTGACGCTGCTCTCCTTCCTGCTGGCCGTGGTGATCGCCGTCCCCGTCGGCTTCGTCGCGGCCCACCGGTCGGCCACCTGGTACGGGACGCTGATCAGCGGGATCTCCCAACTGGGCATCGCCGTACCGGTCTTCTGGATCGGGATGATCCTCATCACCGTCTTCGCACTGCGCCTCGGCGTGCTGCCCGCCGGAGGCTTTCCGCAGGACGGCTGGGCGCGGCCGGGGGAGGCCCTCACCTCGCTGGCCCTGCCGGTGATCACCGTCGCGCTGGTGATGTCGGCCTCCCTCATCCGGTACGTACGGTCCGCGGCGCTGGATGTCCTCGACAGCGACTATCTGCGGACGGCCAGGGCTCTGGGCTCGTCCTTCAACCGCGCGATGTGGCGGCACGGCATGCGCAACGGCGCGGTGCCGGTCATCTCCGTCCTCGGGATCGAACTCGCCACCACCCTGCTCGGCGCGGTGGTCGTCGAGACGGTGTTCGCGCTGCCGGGCCTGGGCAGCCTCCTCGCCCAGGCCGTCGCCCAGCACGACTACCCCACGGTCCAGGGAGTCCTCTTCGTGAGCACCTTCGCGGTGCTGGTGATCGGGTTCCTCAGCGATCTCGCGCAGCGGCTGATCGATCCCCGGCTGCGCGGCCGGCTGTCCGGAGGCACCCGATGAGCGAGCGGACCGACCTGACCCCCGGCCCGGACGAGGCCGCCGCGGCCGTGGAGCCCGCCGCCCCCGCCGCGGCGAGCGGCACGAAGCGGCTCCCGGCCGCCCGTACCCGGCGCTCCCCGGCCCTGCTGGCCGGCTGCGTCCTGCTCGGCCTGATCGTCGTCACCGCGCTGGTCTCGCTGTTCTGGGTCCCGTACGCCCCCGACGACACGACCGGCGGCCGGCTCGCGGCGCCCGGACTGCCGCATCTGCTCGGCACCGACAAGCTCGGCCGCGATCTGCTGACCCAGCTGATGACCGGCGCGCGCATCGCGCTGGAGGCCGGCCTCGGCGCCATCGCGATCGGGACGGTGCTCGGTGTCTGCTTCGGGCTCGCCGCGGGCTTCGCCACCCGCTGGCTCGACGACACCCTCTCCACCCTGCTGGACGTCCTGATCGCCTTCCCCACCCTGCTGCTGGCGATGCTGATGGTGGCGGCCCGCTCCGCCTCGCTCGGTTCCGCGATCCTCGCCATCGGGCTCGCGATGACGGCCGTGGTGGCCCGGCTGACCCGGATCCTGGTCAAACGGGTCCTGGCGCAGGACTACATCACGGCGGCGCGCACCTCGGGCACCTCCTGGCCCCGCGTCATCACCGGCCATGTGCTGCCCAACATCTGGCCCACCCTGGTGGTGAACCTCGCCCAGCAGTTCGGCCTCGCAGTGATGGCCGAGGCGAGCCTGTCGTTCCTCGGGCTCGGCGCCCCGCCGCCGAACGCGTCCTGGGGGCGCATGCTCCAGGAGGCCCAGGCGACCGTGTTCGCCGCGCCCACCGGGGTCATCGCCCCCGGAGTACTGCTGGTCATGCTGGTCGTGGGCGTCAATCTGATCGCCGACGGACTGCGTGACACCCTCGACCCCACCCGGCGGAGGACCCGATGAACGCGCGCGCCACGCGGGTGCTCGATGTCGACGGACTGACGATCCGCACCGACCAGGGCCGGACCCTCGTCTCCGGCCTGACGTTCTCGGTCGACGCGGGCTCCCGGCTCGGCCTGGTCGGCGAGTCCGGCTCCGGCAAGTCCCTCACCGCGCTCGCCGTGCTGGGCCTGCTGCCCCCCGGAATGCACGCCTCGGGCAGCATCGTCCTGAGACCGGCCCCGGACGCACCGGGCACGGACGTCATCGGCGCGTCCGAGCAGCGGCTGACGGCGCTGCGCGGCCGGGCCGCCACCGTCGTCTTCCAGGAGCCCCTGACCGCGCTCGACCCGCTGATGCGGATCGGCGGCCAGCTCGCCGAACCGCTGCGCCGGTGGCGCGGGCTGCGCGGAGCGGCGCTGCGCCGCGCCGTGGCGGAGGCCCTCGATCAGGTACGGCTCCCCGACCCCGAGCGGATCACGCGCGCCTATCCGCACGAGATCTCCGGCGGACAGCGCCAGCGGGTCGCGCTCGCCATGGCGCTGGCCTGCGAACCGGCCCTGCTGATCGCGGACGAGCCCACCACCGCCCTCGATGTCACCGTCCAGTCCGAGGTGCTCGCGCTGCTGGACGGGCTGGTCGCCGAGCGCGACATGGCGCTGCTGTTCGTCAGCCACGACCTGGCGGTGGTCTCGTCCGTGACCGATCACGTCCTGGTGCTCAAGGACGGGTCGGCCGTCGAGTCCGGCAGTGTGGACGACATCGTGCGGCGCCCCCGGCACCCGTACACCCGGGACCTGGTGGACAGCGCCCGGCATCTCGAAAGCGCACTGGAACGGATCGTCCGATGACCACTCCGAACCCCGGCACCCCGGCGCCGGGCCACCGGGCCGCCGCCCCTGCCGACACCCCCGCCCCCGCGATCCTGGCCGCGCGGAACGCAGGGTTCGCGTACCGGGGCGCGCCCCCCGTCCTGCACGACGTCTCCCTCGACATCACCGCGGGCCACAGCCTCGGGCTGGTCGGCGAGTCCGGGGCGGGCAAGACCACGGTGCTGCGGCTGCTGCTCGGCCTCAGCCGCCCCACGAGCGGGCGGATCCTGTTCGACGGGGACGAGCTGAGGCTCCGCGACCGCGACCAGATGCGCCGCTTCCGGCGCGGCGTACAGAGCGTGTTCCAGGACCCGTACTCCTCGCTCGACCCCCGGCAGCGGGTCAGCGGCATCGTCGCGGAACCGCTGCGCTCGCTCGGTCTGAGCCGGCCGGTGCCGCGCGGGGAGGAGGATCCGCGCGTCGCCGCCGCTCTGGAGGCCGTCGGGCTGCCCGCCGACGCCGCCCGCCGCTATCCGCACGAGTTCTCCGGCGGCCAGCGCCAGCGCATCGCCATCGCCAGGGCCACGGTGTGCGAGCCCCGCGTGCTCCTCGCCGACGAACCGGTCAGCGCGCTCGATGTCACCACCCGCGTCAGGATCGTCGACCTGCTCGTCGAGCTGAAGGAGACACGGGGGCTGACCATCGCGATGGTCTCGCACGACCTGTCGGTGGTGGCGGCGCTGTGCGAGCGGACGGCGGTGCTGGAACGCGGGCGGGTCGTGGAGCAGGGCGACACCACGTCCGTCCTGGGCGCGCCCTCGCATCCGTACTCGCGGCGGCTGATCGCGAGCGTACCGAGGCTTCCGTCCCCCAAGACCCCCGGACATGCCCCTTGAGCTGCGGCTGTGCGATCCAACGCCGTTTCGTGGAACCGCAGTCGCTGAGACAGAACCCGGACATGCGCAGGATCATTTCAGGATCGAGCCGGCCCTAGTGTCGTCGGTGTCAGCAGGAAACACCGCAACCGACAGTCGCTGGAGATCATGATGCGTTCGCGTCTCGCCGCCCGTTCCGCCCGTCTCGCCCTGGCCGCCGCGGCCGTGACGGCCCTCGCCGCCGCCACCACCGCCTGCAACCCCGGCGACGGCGCGGACACCGGCAGCTCCGCGGCGCCCTCCGCCGTCGCCTCCGCGGGCAGTGGCGGGAGCGACGACGCCTCCGGCGACAGCACCTCCGCCGGCGACTCCAACTCCGGCGGCTCGTCCACCGGCGGTTCCGACTCCGGCGGCTCCGGCGACAAGGCCGGCTCGGGCGACGGCGGGAAGAGTGGCTACGGGCAGTCCTGCGGCGCCAACGACCTGGACTTCACGGTCACTTCGGAGTCCCAGGCCGGCGGCTACTACCTCGTCACCGCCAAGGCCAAGTCCGGCATCACCTGCTACCTCGACATCAACACCCCCAGCGTGTCCTTCGGCTCCGACGCCGACGGCGTCGCCTCCCCCGTCGGGCAGGGCGGCGAGGACCCCATCAAGCTCACCGGCTCCGCCGCCGCCTACACCGGCATCAGCCCCAAGACCACCAGCGACGACTCAGGCGTCGAGTTCGAGAACGTCATCATCGGCGTCGGCGAAGAGGACCCCAACCCCGCCGAACTCAAGCTCCCCGAGCCCGCCACCGTCGACAAGCCCATCGTCACCGGCTGGGCCACCAACCCCGCCAACTCCGTGCCGGTCATCGTCTGACGAACAGGGTGAGGTGGTCCCGGGGGCGCGCCACGGGCGCGCGCCCCCCCCCGGGATTCGTCAGCCGCGCAGCTGCTCGTACGCCGGGAGCGTGAGGAAGTCCGCGTAGTCGTCGTCGAGCGCGACCGTCAGCAGCAGATCGTGGGCCTGCTGCCAGCGGCCGGCGGTGAAGGCCTCCTCGCCGATCTCGGCGCGGATCGCGGCGAGTTCGTCGGCGGCGAGGGCGCGGGCCAGTTCCCCGGTGGCGCGTACGGTACGGCCCTCGTGCTCGAACTCGACGCCCGCGTTGATCCACTGCCAGATCTGCGAACGGGAGATCTCCGCGGTCGCCGCGTCCTCCATCAGGTTGAAGATCGCGACCGCGCCCATGCCACGCAGCCACGCCTCGATGTAGCGGATGCCGACCTGGACGGCGTTGCGCAGACCCTCGTAGGTGGGCCGCGCGTCGAGCGAGTCGATGGCGGTCAGATCGCCCGCGGCGACGGAGACGTCCTCGCGCAGCCGGTCCTTCTGGTTCGGGCGGTCGCCGAGGACCGCGTCGAAGGAGGCCATGGCGATCGGGACCAGATCGGGGTGGGCGACCCAGGAGCCGTCGAAGCCGTCGTGCGCCTCGCGGTCCTTGTCGGCCTTGACCTTCTCGAAGGCGACCTTGTTGACCTCGGCGTCGTGCCGGGACGGGATGAAGGCCGCCATACCGCCGATCGCGTGGGCGCCGCGCTTGTGGCAGGTACGGACGAGCAGTTCGGTGTACGCGCGCATGAACGGGGCCGTCATCGTCACCGCGTTGCGGTCCGGCAGCACGAACTTGGCGCCGCCGTCACGGAAGTTCTTGACGATCGAGAAGAGATAGTCCCAGCGGCCCGCGTTCAGCCCGGAGGCGTGGTCGCGCAGCTCGTAGAGGATCTCCTCCATCTCGTACGCGGCGGTGATCGTCTCGATCAGCACGGTCGCGCGGACGGTCCCCCGCGGGATGCCCACGTAGTCCTGGGCGAAGACGAACACATCGTTCCAGAGACGGGCCTCCAGATGCGATTCCGTCTTCGGCAGATAGAAGTACGGGCCCTTGCCCAGCTCGATCAGGCGCTTGGCGTTGTGGAAGAAGTACAGCCCGAAGTCGACCAGCGCGCCCGGCACCTGCTCGCCGTTCAGCTGGAGGTGACGCTCGGCCAGATGCCAGCCGCGCGGGCGCATCACGACGGTCGCGAGCGCATCGGCGTCCTTGAGGGCGTACGACTTGCCGGAGCGCGGGTCGGTGAAGTCGATACGGCGGTGGTAGGCGTCGCTCAGATTGAGCTGGCCGAGGATCACGTTCTCCCAGGTGGGGGCGGAGGCGTCCTCGAAGTCGGCGAGCCAGACGCGCGCACCTGAGTTGAGCGCGTTGACGGTCATCTTCCGGTCGGTCGGACCCGTGATCTCCACCCGGCGGTCGTCCAGCGCGGCAGGCGACGGCGCGACCCGCCAGCTGTCGTCCGCGCGGATCGCGGCGGTCTCCGGCAGGAAGTCCAGGCTGGAGGTACGGGCGATCTCGGCGCGGCGCTCGGCGCGGCGGGCCAGCAGCTCGTCACGGCGCGGGGTGAACCGCCGGTGCAGCTCCGCCACGAAGGTGAGGGCCGCTTCGGTGAGCACCTCGTCCTGCCGGGGCAGCGGTTCGGCATCGACGACGGCCAGCGGGGAGGGCGCTGGTGCGGACATGAGCTGTCACTCCTTCACGGGCGGTGCCTGGGACCGCCGTTCGGCCCAGTACGGCACGGAGTGCCGAGGCATGGGGGTACGGTCGCCGGCGCCGTATGGGGGGTCAGGCGCTTCTGACCTGTGGATAATAGTTTCCTCATGGTGGAAGTTCAATGGTTTGTTGATGTCGAGATTCTCCGGGTCGACAGACCACGGCTCCGAGTGCCACGGCCCCCGCTCACGGTGCGAGGTGCGACAGATCCTCCTCCGTATCGATGTCGTACGCCCGCGCGACATCCCCGCACTCCACGCGCGCGATCTCGCTCTCGTGTGCCCGCAGATACGCCCGCGCACCGCGATCACCCTCCGCGTCCGCCGCGATCTCCGCCCACCGGCGGGCGCCGAACAGCACGGGATGGCCGCGCTTCCCGTCGTAGGAGGCCGCCACGAGCGAATCCGGGGTGCGGTACGCGCCCGCCACCCGGGCCACCGCCGCCGCGCCGATGCCCGGCTGGTCCACCAGCAGCACCACGACCGCCTCCGCGTCCGTACCCGCCAGCGAGGCCAGCCCCGCCCGCAGCGAGGACCCCATGCCGTCGGCCCATCGCGGATTGTCGACCAGTACGCATCCCGGCAGCTCGGCCCGGCCCCGTACCTCGTGCGCCGCCGCCCCCACCACCACATGCACCGGCCCGCAGCCCCCCTCGCGCAGCGCACGCGCGCCATGCTCGACCAGTGGCCGCCCCCGATGCGTCAGCAACGCCTTGGGCCGTCCCCCGAGCCTGCGCCCGCCGCCGGCGGCGAGCAGCAGCCCGGCGATCACGGGATGTGGCGGGGCGGGCGGGCGCGTGTCCTTCGCTGTGCCTGGCATGAGTACTGCGTACCTCAATCCGTCGTACTTCGCTCCGTGGAGTGGCGCGTACCGCGCGTAATGGCGTTAACTTGCCCGCGAACCTTGGCGCTTGACCACCGTCCGGGGAGTCGGCCTTTGGTGTGCGGCGGTACAGAAACGGGCCCGGCGCAACGGCGTGTACGGGCGAGGGGCAAGGGGGAGAGCTTTGTTGCGGAGCGTGGAGCAGACGCCGGTGGCAGAGAAGGGCGAGGACCCGAGGGTCGCGGAGCTGCGGGCCGCGGTGTCCCGGCTCAGACGTGAACTGGCCGGCTACCAGGCCGAGTTCAGGGACCGCGCCATCGCGGAGGACGAGCTGGCGGCCCTTGCCGCGATGGTGGCGAGTGGCGCTCCCGAGGCATCCCGCATGCGCCGTTCGCTGCTGCTGATCGTGGGCTCGATCGGTTCGGTCAGCGCGCTGGGGCAGGCGCTGATGAGCGTACGGGCCGCGGTCGATCTCTTCGGTGACGCGCCCCGCAGGCACTGACGGGGTTCATGTTTCCCGTCGGCGCGCGCTTCTCGCCGGCGCGCAGCTGTCGGGCCCTCGTAAAAATCATATCAATGAGCTTGAAATGATGATATCGCCTGTAAATTAGGTGTATGCAGAAGCGAACCGCGCGCACTCGGGATCGGGTGCTGGGCGCCGCAGCGGATCTGTTGACGAGCGAGGGCCGCGCGGCTGTTTCCACCCGGGCGGTGAGCGCCGCGGCCGGGGTTCAGCCACCGACGCTGTACCGGCTGTTCGGTGACAAAGAGGGGCTGCTCGACGCGCTCGCGGCCTACGGGTTCCGGCAGTACCTCATCGAGAAGCAGGCTCTGGAGGAGACCGACGACCCCCTCGCCGACCTGCGCCGCTCGTGGGACCTGCATGTGGATTTCGGTCTTTCGCGGCCGGGCTTCTACGTACTGATGTACGGCGAAGGGCGTTACCGAGGGGACATCCCCGCCGGGTCGGAGACCAGCGCGATCCTGCGCCGGAACCTGACCCGGGTGGCGGTCGCCGGCCGGCTCCGCATGAGCGTGGAGCGCGCGACTCGGCTCATGCACGCCAGTGGTCTCGGCGTCGTGCTGTCACTGATCGCGACCCCGCCTTCTGAGCGGGACCTCGAACTTCCGGCGATCGCCCGCGAACACGTACTGCGAACGATCACGACCACGGGTGAGTGCGAGCAGGAGGCGGCGACGGGCGTCGCCGGGCGAGCCGTGGCCCTGCGCGAGGCGTTGCGCGACAGCGGCACCACCGTACTGACGCGTTCCGAGCGCGCGCTGCTGTCGGACTGGCTCGATCGCATCGCCGACACGGGTCCTCCTGTCGTCCGGTACGCACCCGACAGGAGGGACGGCCGCCATGGTCACGTGTAGGGACATGCCGCCGAGCGCGGGAAACGAGACAGGGCGGACGATCGGCGCGGCCATAGCGGTCGTCGATGCGGAAGGGACCGTGGTCGGGTGGACTCAGGCCGCCGAGCGGCTCGTCGGTTTCCCGGCGGCGGACGCGGTCGGCCGCGCCGCCGCGGAGGTGCTGCCTGCCCTTGACGGCGTCTCGAAGGCATCGGCATGGGCGGAGCGCGGCCGCGCCGAGTGCGGCTGGCCCGGGGGCGCCGGGCTCCGCCACCGCGACGGCAGCCCTCTGGATGTGACCCTCCGGGCCTGCCCGCTGGAGGGGCGGGGCGCGAGGACCCACTGGCTCGTCTCCGTGGCCGACATGACCGGGATCTCCTCGTGGCCGGTGAACGGGGCGGGGGTGGAGTCGCTTCTGTCCAGCGCGCCGATCGGCATCGCCGTCCGCGATCCGGAACTGCGCTGTACCTGGGTGAACGACGCCCTGGCACTTCAGGACGGCCTTCCCCGTGACATACGGCTCGGGCGGCGGCTGACGGAGGTACTGCCGGGAAGCGAGGCCCGGAAGGTCGAGGCGGTCATGCGGCAGGTCCTGGAGAGCGGCATCCCGACAGTCGACCTTGAGTACCGGGTGTGTCTGCCCGGTGCGCCGGACAGAGCGGACCCACGCCGGGAGCATTCGTTCTCGACCTCCTTCTTCCGCCTCGATGACGCTCAGGGCCACGTCCTGGGGGTGTGTGTCATGAGCGTGGATGTGACGGACAGACAGCGAGCACGGGAGCGCCTGGCCGTCCTCAGCGAGGCCGGCACGCGGATCGGCAGCACGTTGGACGTGATGCGGACCGGGCAGGAACTGGCCGACTTCGCCGTGCCACGCATCGCGGAATACGTCACCGTCGACCTGGCGGAGTCGGTGCCGCTGGGCGAGGACTCCCTGGCCCGGCTCGGCGCGGCGAACGGACGTATACCGGCCTTCCGCCGGGCCGGCGTCGCATCGATTCACGAGGGGGCTCCGGAGTCCCTCTGGCCACGGGGGGAGCAAGTCTTCGTCCCCGCGTACTCGCCCTTCACCGAGGTCCTGACCTCGGGCAGATCCCACCTGGAACCGGTGCTGGACGTCGGCAGCACGTGGCTCGGGCAGGATCCGGGGCGGTCGGAGAAGATCCGCGACTACGGGATGCATTCCCTGATGGTCGTGCCGATCCACGCGCGCGGGGCGGTGCTGGGGGTGGCGGTCTTCGTCCGTATGGAGGACCCGGCGCCCTTCGAAGCGGATGATCTGCTCTTCGCCGAGGAACTCGTCTCTCGCGCCGCGCTGTCACTGGACAACGCCCGCCGGTACGTCCGCGAGCGTGCCGCGGCGTTCGCACTGCAGCGCAACCTGCTCCCGCGCCGCCTCACCGGCGGGGACGCCGTCGAGGTGGCTTCCCGCTACCTTCCCGCGGACACGGAGGACGGAGTGGGAGGTGACTGGTTCGATGTGATCCCACTGTCCGGTGCCCGGGTCGCGCTGGTCGTGGGTGACGTCGTGGGACACGGCATCAACGCCGCGGCGACCATGGGCAGGCTCCGCACGGCCGTGCATACGCTCGCGAACCTGGACCTGCCGCCCGACGAGCTGTTGGCCCACCTCGACGACACGATCGACCGCCTCGCCGAGGAGGGCGCCGACTCCCAGGACCACACGACCGTGGCGGTGGGGGCCACCTGCCTCTACGCCGTCTACGACCCGGTGACACGGCACTGCACGATGGCACGAGCGGGGCACCCGCCGCCCGCGATCGTCGGACCTCAAGGCCAGGTCACCTTCCCCGACCTGCCGTCCGGCCTGCCGCTCGGCGTCGGACTTGCCTCCTTCGAAGCCGCGGAGCTGGAACTCCCCGAGGGCTCCGTACTCGCCTTCTACACCGACGGACTGGTCGAGACCCGCGACCAGGACATCGACGCGGGGCTGCGCCGACTGGGCACTGCCCTGGCGGCGCGGCCGGACCGGCCCCTGGAAGAGCTCTGCTCGGCCGTGATCGACACCTTGCCGACCCAGGCACCGTTCGACGACGCCACCCTGCTCCTCGCCCGGACCCGCTCGCTCAGGCCGACGCAGGTCGCCTCCTGGGAGCTGGCGGACAAGCCGGTCGTCGTCGGTCAGGCCCGCGCGCTGGTCACCGCCCAGCTGACCGAGTGGGGACTGGAGAATCTCGCGGCCACCACCGAACTCATCGTCAGCGAACTGGTCACCAACGCCCTTCGCCATGGTGCCGCGCCGGTCACCCTCCGTCTGATCCGACACCGCGTGCTCGTCTGCGAGGTCTCCGATGCCAGCGACACCGCCCCGCGCATGCGCCATGCCCGTGCGACCGACGAGGGTGGCCGAGGGCTCTTCATCGTCGCGCGGCTCGCCTGGAAACATGGCACCCGCTACAGCGCCGAGGGCAAGATCGTCTGGGCCGAACAGGAACTGAAACCCGTGGAGTGACCATGCTCGGCGGCGGAGGATCATCTGTGTACTTGGACGTACGTGGACCACTCCGACAACGCGGCGAGCGCGCGTGCCGGGCGCCGCGTGGCGGGCGCCGCGGGCCGGGCGGGACTTTCGCGCCACGCCCTAGGCGGGTGACTGCGCCTGCGCCGTGTTCGCCAGCACCTCGGAGAGATCCCGCGCGACCTCCTGGAGCACCGGAACGATCCGATCCGTAGCCTCCTCCGTCACCCGGCCCGCCGGACCGGAGATGGAGATGGCCGCGGCCGTGGGGGAGTTGGGCACCGGAACCGCCAGGCAGCGGACGCCGATCTCCTGCTCGTTGTCGTCGACCGCGTACCCCGCGCGACGCACCAGCTCCAGGGCGTCCAGGAAGCCGTCGGGTGTCGTGATCGTCTTCTCGGTGGCGGCGGGCATCCCCGTACGGGACAGCAGGGCGCGGACCTCCTCCGGCGGGATGTGCGCGAGCAGTGCCTTGCCCACGCCCGTGGAGTGCGGCAGTACCCGCCGGCCGACCTCGGTGAACATCCGCATCGAGTGCTTCGAGGGGACCTGCGCGACATACACGATCTCGTCGCCGTCGAGCAGCGCCATGTTCGCCGTCTCGCCGGTCTCCTCGACCAGCCGGGCCAGATAGGGCCTCGCCCACGTACCGAGCAGCCGCGACGCGGACTCGCCGAGCCGGATCAGCCGCGGGCCGAGCGCGTACCGGCGATTGGTCTGCTGGCGCACATAGCCGCAGGCCACCAGCGTGCGCATCAGCCGGTGGATGGTCGGCAGCGGCAGCCCGCTGCTTGCCGAGAGTTCGCTGAGCCCGACCTCGCCGCCCGCGTCCGCCATTCGTTCGAGCAGGTCGAAGGCGCGCTCAAGGGACTGGACGCCGCCGCTGGCGGGGGCGGATTTGGTGGCGTCGGTGGTGCTGGCGCTGGACGACGGCACGGCAACGGTCCTTTCAGGGCGGGCGGTGCAGGCAAGCAGCCTATCGGGCCGTGCGAGCGGGTACTTGATCGATGGTGGAGCGTCTCTGCCGGTCAGGACGTTTCCGTCCGGCGCCGACGGTCAATTGTGTGCGATTGGTCCATTCTCTATCGCGAAATCAAGTTTTCACTGTACGGAAACATTCGGGCCCGGTCCGGTCTTGACTGGTCAGGGCCGGGAGTGAAGACTCCTTCAACAGTTCGTTGAATCTCGCTCAGTGAGGGGCACCGGTGTCCGATGTGAGCCTGGTACTGCGCTCGACGCGCGTCATCACGCCGGAAGGGACGCGGGCGGCCTCGATCGCCGTCGCCGACGGCAGGATCGCGGGCGTGCTGCCGTACGACGCGGAGGTGCCGCCCGGCGCCCGGCTGGAGGACGTCGGCGGCGATGCCGTGCTCCCCGGGCTCGTCGACACCCACGTCCATGTGAACGACCCGGGGCGCACCGCGTGGGAAGGCTTCTGGACCGCCACCCGCGCGGCGGCGGCCGGCGGGATCACCACGCTCCTGGACATGCCGCTGAACTCCCTGCCGCCCACCACCACGGCCGCCCACCTGCGCACCAAACGCGAGGTGGCCCGTACGAAGGCCCATATCGACGTCGGCTTCTGGGGCGGCGCCGTCCCGGACAACGTCAAGGATCTGCGCCCGCTCCACGACGCCGGGGTCTTCGGCTTCAAGAGCTTCCTCTCGCCGTCCGGAGTCGACGAGTTCCCCGCGCTGGACCAGGAACAACTCGGCCGCTCGCTCGCCGAGATCGCCGGCTTCGGCGGGCTGCTGATCGTGCACGCCGAGGACCCGCGCGAACTGGCGGCGGCGCCCCCGCCGAGCGGCCCCGCCTACGCCGGTTTCCTGGCGTCCCGGCCGCGCGGCGCCGAGAACGCCGCGATCACGAGCCTGATCGCCCAGGCCCGGCGGCTCGACGCCCGGGTCCATGTACTGCATCTGTCGTCGTCCGACGCGCTGCCGCTGCTCGCCGAGGCCAAGCGGGACGGCGTCCGGATCACCGTCGAGTCCTGTCCGCACTTCCTGACCCTCACCGCGGAGGAAGTCCCGGACGGGGCCACGGAGTTCAAGTGCTGCCCGCCGATCCGCGAGGCCGCGAACCAGGACGCGCTCTGGCAGGGCCTCGCCGACGGCACCATCGACTGCGTCGTCTCCGACCACTCGCCCTGCACCACCGATCTCAAGACCGCCGACTTCGCGACCGCCTGGGGCGGCATCTCCTCCCTCCAGCTGGGCCTGCCCGCGGTATGGACCGAGGCCCGCCGGCGCGGCCTGCCGCTGGAGGACGTCGTCCGCTGGATGTCGACGGCCCCCGCCGCGCTCGCCGGACTGACCCGCAAGGGCGCCATCGAGACGGGCCGCGACGCCGACTTCGCGGTCCTCGCGCCCGACGAGACCTTCACCGTCGACCCGGCCCGCCTCCACCACCGCAATCAGGTGACGGCGTACGCGGGCAGGACGCTGTTCGGCGTCATCAGATCCACCTGGCTGCGCGGCACCCGGATCAGCCACGACGGCGTGCTCACGGAGCCCACCGGCCACCTGCTCGAAAGGAACGACTGACCGTGCCCGAAGCCCTGTTCACCGGTGACGCCCGCCCGTACGGCGGCGGCGACCCGTACGCCGACTACCGCACCACCGAGTTTCCCTTCGCCCACCTCGCCGATCTCGCCGACCGCCGGCTGGGGGCCGGTGTCATCGCCGCCAACGACGAGTTCTTCGCCGAACGCGAGAACCTGCTGAAACCCGGAGCGGCGGAGTTCGACCCGGAGCGCTTCGGCCACAAGGGCAAGATCATGGACGGCTGGGAGACCCGCCGCCGCCGCGGCTCCGGCGCCGACCGGCCGCACCCGGCCGACGAGGACCACGACTGGGCCCTGATCAGGCTCGGCGCGCCGGGGGTGATCCGGGGAATCGTCGTCGACACCGCCCACTTCCGCGGCAACTACCCGCGGGCGGTCTCGGTGGAGGCCACCTCGCTGCCCGGCTCCCCGTCGCCCGAGGACCTCCTCGGCGACGGCGTGAAGTGGACGGCGCTGGTGCCCCGTACGGCCATCGGCGGCCACGCCGCGAACGGCTTCGCGGTGGACGTGGAACAGCGCTTCACGCATCTGCGGCTGAACCAGCACCCCGACGGCGGCGTCGCCAGGCTCCGCGTGTACGGCGAGGTCGCGCCCGATCCCGCGTGGCTCGGGGTCCTCGGTACGTTCGACCTCGTCGCGCTGGAGAACGGCGGCGGGGTGGAGGACGCCTCCGACCGCTTCTACTCGCCCGCCACGAACACGATCCAGCCGGGCCGCTCCCACCAGATGGACGACGGCTGGGAGACCCGGCGCCGCCGGGACAAGGGGAACGACTGGATCCACTACCGGCTGGTGGCACAGGCCGAGATCCGCGCCGTCGAGATCGACACGGCGTATCTGAAGGGCAACGCGGCGGGGTGGGCGGCGCTGTCGGTACGGGACGGGGAGACGGGGGAGTGGACGGAGGCGCTGCCCCGGACGAGGCTGCAGCCGGATACGAACCACCGGTTCGCACTCGGTGCGGCGGTGGTGGCGACGGAGGTCAGACTGGACATCTTCCCGGACGGAGGGGTCTCGCGACTGCGGGTGTTCGGGGGCCTGACGGAGACGGGAGCGGCCGGGCTGGCGGCGCGGCACAGGGAACTGGGCGGGGGATAGCCGCGGTGGGCGACGGGCCGCGGTCGCCACGGCCGGTGCCGGCGGCAGAACCGCACCGCGAACCACGCCCCCGCCGAAGGCGCACCGCACCGAACCACCGGCCCGCGGCCGGAAGGCACGGCGCCGGACGACGGGTCTGCGGCCGGAGGGCGCGGCGCCGGGTGACGGGCCCGCGGCCGGAAGGCACGGCGCCGGGCGACGGGCCTGCGGTCGGAGAGCACGGCGCCGGGTGACGGGCCTGCGGTCGGAAGGGACCGTGGCCGATCATCGGCCTGCGGCCGGAAGGGCACGGCGCCGGGCCTGTGGCCGGAGGGCGCGGCGCCGGGTGACGGGTCTGCGGCCGGAGGGCGCGGCGCCGGGTGACGGGCCCGCGGCCGGAAGGCACGGCGCCGGGCGACGGGCCTGCGGCCGGAGAGCATGGCACCCGACGACCGGCCCGCGGCCGGAAGGCGCCGCGCCCGATTATCGGCCTGCGGTCGAAGGGCATGGCGCCCGACGACCGGCCTGCGGCCGGAAGGGACCGTCGCCGGGTCATCGGCTCGTGGCCGAAGGCGCACCGCGCCCGGTCATCGGCCCCGGCCGAGCCGTACCGCGAACCACGACCCCCCGCCGGAAGGCGTACCGCGCGGAGACCATCGTCGGCTCTCCTCCGACTTTGGTAGCCGCCGACCTCGCCGACCCGCTCGGGCCCGCCCCACCTGCGTAAATTGTCAATATGACACGCACGGACTACCCCTGGCTGCTCCCCTCGGAGATGATCGACCCACGAGGCCCCGAGCTGCCCGGCGACCGTGGCCGTGCCCGGCCGCGGCGGACCGTGCGGGACTGGATCATCGACACCCTGATGTTCGTCCTCGCCGCCGGCATCGGGCTGCTCGCCCTGGAGGCCGGCGAGAGGGCCGGCAACCCGGAGGGCGTCGTCTTCGCCGACATGATCGTGGGCGTGCTGGCCTGCTGCGCCCTGTGGACGCGGCGGCGCTGGCCCGTGGTGCTCGCGGTCGTGCTCGCCGTGGTCAACGTGGTGGCGCCGGTCACCGGCGGGGCCGCGCTCGTGGCGCTCTTCTGCGTGGCCGTGCACCGGCCGTTCCGGACCGTCGCGGCCGTCGGCGGACTGTCCCTGGTGGCCGGGTGCCTTCAGGCATGGGTCCGGCCCGATCCGGAGACGTCGCTGACGACCGGCATCGTCGCGACCGTCGTGCTGGTCCTGATGGTCACCGGCTGGGGCATGCTCGTACGGGCCAGGCGCCAGCTCGTCGTCGCGCTGCGCGAGCGGGCGACCCGCGCCGAGGCCGAGGCCGACCTGCGGGCCGAACAGGCGCAGCGGCTCGCGCGCGAGGCCATCGCGCGGGAGATGCACGACGTGCTCGCGCACCGGCTGACGCTGCTCAGCGTCCACGCGGGCGCGCTGGAGTTCCGGCCGGACGCGCCGGCGCCCGAGGTCGCCAGGGCCGCCGGGGTGATCCGGGACAGCGCGCACGAGGCGCTCCAGGACCTGCGCATGATCATCGGGGTGCTGCGGGCGCCCGGTGACGAGGGCCACCGGCCGCAGCCCACTCTGGCCACCCTGGACGCGCTGGTCGCCGAGTCGCGGGAGGCCGGGATGAAGGTGACGCTGGACAGCCGGGTCGACGATCCGACGGCGGTGCCCGCCGCCACGGGCCGTACCGCCTACCGCATCGCCCAGGAGGGCCTGACCAACGCCCGCAAGCACGCGCCGGGCACCGAGGCCACCGTCGAGGTGAGCGGCGGGCCGGGGGACGGTCTCACCGTCGAAGTGCGCAACGCCGCGCCGCGTGGCGAGGTCCCGAGAGTGCCCGGTTCCGGCCAGGGGCTGATCGGGCTGACCGAGCGCGCGCTGCTGGCCGGCGGCCGGTTCGAGCACGGAGCCACCGGCGACGGCGGGTTCGCCGTCCGCGCTTGGCTACCGTGGGCCTCATGAGTATCCGGCTGATCATCGTCGACGACGACCCCCTTGTCCGCGCGGGACTGACGTTCATGCTCGGCGGCGCCGACGACATCGAGATCGTCGGCGAGGCCGCCGACGGCGCCGAGGTCCCGGCGCTGATCGAGCGGACCGCGCCCGATGTGGTGCTGATGGACATCCGGATGCCCGCCGTGGACGGTCTGACGGCCACGGAGACGCTGCGCCGCCGCCAGGACGCCCCTGAGGTGCTCGTGCTGACCACCTTCCACGCGGACGAACAGGTGCTGCGGGCGCTGCGCGCCGGGGCGGCCGGATTCGTTCTGAAGGACACCCCGCCCGCCGAGATCGTCACCGCGGTACGGCGGGTGGCGGCCGGGGACCCGGTGCTCTCACCGGCCGTCACCCGCCAGCTCATGACCCATGTGGCGGAGGCGCCCGGCGGCGCCCGGCGGGACGCCGCTGCGGCGGACCGGCTCGACTCCCTCGCCGAGCGCGAACGGGAGGTCGCGCTCGCCGTGGGCCGTGGCCAGTCGAACGCCGAGATCGCCGCCGGGCTCTATATGAGCGTCCCCACCGTCAAGGCCCATGTCTCCCGCGTCCTGGCCAAACTCGGCCTCAACAACCGTGTCCAGATCGCCCTGTTGGTGCATGACGCCGATCCGGCCATGGGAGAGGACGGTGGCCGCGGCGGCGACGTACGCTGATCCGATGGCGGCTATCGAACTGGCAGACTACGGACCGGACTTCAACGTCAATCCCTATCCGTACTACGAGAAGATGCGTGAGACGGGCCCCGTCCACGAGATCCGGACCCCGGACGGCAATCGCTTCTGGCTGGTCGTCGGATACGAGGAGGGGCGCCTCGCCCTCGCCGACGCGCGGCTGTCGAAGTCGCTCTCCGTGATGGGGTACGAGTCGACCGACGAGGCGATCATGGGCCCGCACGTGCTGACTCTCGACCCGCCGGACCACACGCGACTGCGCAAGCTGGTCGCACCCGAATTCACCCCGCGCAGAGTGGAGAAGCTGCGCCCGCGCGTCCAGCAGATCACCGACGACCTGCTGGACGCCATGGTCCCGGCCGGACAGGGCGATCTGGTCGACGCGCTGGCCTTCCCGCTGCCCATCACCGTCATCTGCGAACTGCTCGGTGTGCCGCACGCGGACCGTGACACCTTCCGGGCCTGGACGAACGAGATCGTCGCGCCGACCACGGCCACCGGCGCCCGCGACAACACCATCGAGCTCTGCGCGTATCTCGACGCGCTCATCGAGGACAAGCGCGCCTCGGCGCCCGGCGACGATCTGCTCTCCACCCTGCTGCGCACCCGCGCGGAGGACGGTGACCGGCTGTCCGCGGCCGAACTGCGCGCCTGGGCCTATGTCCTGCTGATCGCCGGTCATGAGACGACCGTCAACCTGATCGCGAACGCGGTGCGGACGCTGCTCGGCAATCCCGGTCAACTGGCCGCTCTGCGAGCCGACTTCGGCCTGCTGGACGGGGCGATCGAGGAGACGCTGCGGTTCGAGGGGCCGGTGGAGACCAGCACCGTACGGTTCAGCAGCGAGCCGGTCACCTACGGCGACACGGAGATTCCGGCGCGCGAGACGGTTCTGATCTCGCTGGCCTCCGCCGACCGCGACCGGGCCCGCTTCCCCGCCCCTGACACCTTCGACATCCGCCGCTCCACCACCCCGGGCCGCGGCCCCGGCCATCTCGCCTTCGGCCATGGCATCCACTTCTGCCTGGGCGCGCCGCTCGCCCGGCTGGAGGGCAGGATCGCCATCCGCACGCTGCTTGAGCGCTGCCCGGACCTGGCGCTCGACCCGGCGGCGGGCCCGTACGAGTGGCTGCCAGGACTGCTGATCCGCGGGGTACGCGGGCTGCCGGTGCGCTGGTAGAGGCAGAAGGGAAACCGGCCCCGCTGTGGGCGTGCCGTCGATGTCCCGCCCGCCCTGCGGGCGGACGACACTGCTTTCGCAACACGCCCTGGCCAAGCCAGGCGCGGACGTCCTTGGCGGCGAGTTTGGTGAGCTTCTTCTTGGCCGAGGCCGGGGATGAGGTAGCGGTTGACGCAATACGGCCGAGCTGGAGGCGGGCCATGGCCTGGGGCACGGTCAGCAGTTCCTCCGGAGCCCCCTCGGAGGCCGTGGTCATCAGCAGCCGCCTTCCGCCGCGAACTGCCATTCCAGTCCTCTGCGATACCGGACAGCGACGGCGAGGAGCGCGGCGCCGGAGCCGTAGCCCGAGCCGAAGTAGTCCCAGTGGCCGACGACGAGCGTGGTCGTTGGGTCGGACTCGGGCAGGCCGGCGCGGGCCGCTGGACGGCGACGTTCTCCAGCCAGTAGCAAGCGCGTGCGCGTCTACGGCACCACCCGCACGGAAGCCCTGGCCAAGCTCACCGAAATGATTGCTGACAGCAACCGCGGCATCCCCGTCCCCTCCGCGCAGGGTGGCGTGGCCACGTACCCTGACGTGGTGTTGGACCCGCATCGGTGGCTGGAGCTGAGGCGTTCCGCGGTCTCTACGTGTCGCGTGGTCCTGGCACGCGCGGATGGACGTAGCTGCCCGTAAGGCGTGGGTGCTCGCCGCGACCGGCCCCAGGGACCCGGCCTTCGGCTACCGGCTCAGAAAGGCCCTGACGGCGGTCCTTGGGAAGTACCGCGCCCGTGAGATCCGGTTCGATCCGTCGGTCCGGTATATCCCGCCCGCCGTCGTCTTCCAAGACGTCGAGCGTACGGTCCACGACCCGGCCGCGTCGGGCGACGAAGGGCTGCCACAGAAGATCACCACCAGCCTTGTCCCCTCGCACGCCGACCTCTCGCAGCTCCCCTTCTTCCCTAATCCCTCGCACGGCGAGACCCGCACCCGACAAGGACTGCCGAGCGGAATGGAGCCCGAGATCGCTGCGCTGACCAACTGGGCCTGGGATCCTGAGCACTTCATGCGGCGAGCGGGCGGCGCGGAGCCCGTCAACCGCGGCTGGGAGGACGGCTACTTCCGCGGCCGCGAGGACGAACTGCACGAGCCCTCCACCTGATTGGACGACGAGACAGCAGGGCCGGGCCTGCGTGTGGTAGCGGGCAAGCCGGCGGCGGGCAAGTCGGACCTGCTGGGCGTGCTTGTCTGTGCCGCGCACCCGACGCTGCGCAGGCATACCAGGGCCCTGTGGCGTGGTCTCGGTGGCTCGGCCCCCGGCGAGAACGAGCGGGTCGCAGTCGTCCACGCCCGCCGCCTGGGGACCGGCCAGATCGTCGACTCCCTTGTCCGGCAGCTGTGGCACATCAACGATCAGGACGGCTCACCAGGTCAATCAGGCGGTGATTCGGTCCCGTTGGCAACGAATCTGGTGGTCGCCTACGAAGCCCCGCACGCACACCCGGAACTGCCCCGGGGCTGTTCCTGACCATCAGCTCGCCCCTGGCCCTGCCACGCGCCGTCTTCAAGCGACTACTACCCTCCCCCAAGGGCGTCGCGCCAGCGCTGCGGGGCGCGCGTCCACCGGGCGTGGCACGTTGGGTCAACATCGCCGATCCCGGCGACCCCGTGGCCATTCCTCCGGGCCTCGGCGTTTTCTTCGACGGCGTCGCCCTGGACCACACGGCCGTCGTCGGGTTCCACTTCGACTTCCATCACGCCAAGAATTACCTGCGGTCGTCGACCACTGCGGCCACCCTTGCCCCTTATCTCGGCTGAGCCACGGGCGCGGCCCTGCTGAGTCCGGTCCATGTGCACCTTCACCAAGGGGAGCACAGTACTGTCCGAGCTATTCGGAGAGTTCCATTATTTGACTGCACCATTACGAGATCCGTTCTGCTAAGGATCTTCATCTCCCCTGCTTGGCGGATTCTTTCCTGGTGGCTGAAGAGATTGTGGAAGCCGCGAAGATCACTGCGCAAGTAGTGCGCCTGTCGAATTGGAGTCTCACCGTAAGTTCTGTGCCCGTTGGGAGCATCGCGCGAATCGTGCTGGCGCAAGTAACCGTGCCGGACTGCGGCTGACCGAGGAACTCCTTGATCATGACGAGGTCGATGCCTTGTTCGAGGAGCAGGGTGACGCTGGAGTGCCAGACGCCGTGGAGGCGGATGGTCCATCGTCCGCTGATGTTGCCGACAGAGTTGCCGTCAGCGCCCAGAAGCCCCACCGGAATCGGAACCCGGCGGGGCTTCAAAACTTCCCTCTGCCAGAGCAGGGAAGATTGGCGCGACTTATTTCCTAAAAATGCACGGCGCCTTCAGTCCTTATTGGCCATCATTCCCCGAGATGTCGCGGCGCCGACTCCTGGAGAATTCATCAGCCAAACACTTCTCAAATTCTTCCTTTTGGTTTTCATCCCAGTACTTGACGGAGCGCCATCGCTCCAGATCGTACTCTTCATGCCACTTCCATGAAGATACCAGTGCCCACAGGGCGTTCCACGACACTGTGACCCGCATGCGCACCAATGACTGTGCCTCATTGCCCCGATCCGAGAAGGATAGAGAATTTTGAAGCGTGACCACGAGGTGATGCAGGGCACTTCTGACAGTGCGCGCCATTTGCCGCTCGTCAGATCCGCGCTCCGCCTGGGCAAGTCCCGCAGTTCGCGCCATGAGAAACGATTCCAGGCGTGTGACATCACCAAGGGTGATGTCACACCCATAGCGCAGCGGTCGTCCTTGGGTCTCTGAGCCTTCCAAGCCCTTCCCCAATCAACCGGGGTGGATCGCTACCTCTCCCAAATTGGCTCATCGTAGTCGAAGTCGATCTCACCCCACTCATCCTTCTTCCAGATTCGGGTCACATACGCCCATGGAATTCCGCCTTCGAAGGCTATCTCTGCCTCGTGGGCGTTTGGGTTCATGCCACCCATGCGCTCGTTCACATCGATTCCGCCCGGTGCCCCACTAATCTCGTACACGTACCCATCCCTGGCGTAGGTGGGAAATGTGGCAGCAGTCTGTGCATTGCTGGAAGTCGATATGTAGTTACTGGGGGTATTGTTTTCTACGTAATCTCCAAGATTTGTTCCCCCATCCGGGTTGCGGGACATGAAACCGCCAGCCTCTTCGATCTCAGCGGGCGACCGCGTATCGCCGCGATAAACCGTACCGCAATTGTGGACGAGGACCGGGGTAGCCCCAGCCAGCACATAGTACGTGTGCAGGTTACCGACAGTGAGGTTGTAGACCGTTTCGTCCGGGACCGTCCAGTGCTCGACCGCCGTGATCTGGACGATGGTGCCGGCGCCGGTGCGGAGCCACTGGCCTGGGCGGAGGTCGGTGGCGTCGATCCATTCGGCGAGTTCGGGGACCCAGAAGGGGTGGCCGTCCGTCGCCGTTACCTCGGCTTTTTTCGTGCCCTTCTCGCCGTTGGTGTCGATGATGACCTTGACCAGCTGCTTCAGACCATGGCCCTTGATCTCCGCCGTGACTGTCTCGACGCGGGTCTCGCCCGTTTTCGGGTCGGTCGCGACGACCTTGTCGCCCGGCTTGACCTGATCGATCGGCTTCGTGGTGCCGTCGGCCATCAGGACCTTCGTGCCCGCCACGAAACTGTTGTCAGGCGTCTCGCAGGAACCGCCCCCACCCGCCTTGCCCGAGCCGCCGCTTCCGCTGGAGCCGCCGCCGCTGGTGCGGGCCGTGCCGCCCGAAGTGCCGCCCGGCTTGGCGCCGCCGGCCTTGGAGGCGCCGCCGCCTCCGCTGGATGCCTTCTGCAGGGAGACCTTCGGGGCGGCCTTCGCCTGGGCCTGTTTCTGGACCGCGTTGCCGGTCTTCTTGGCTTGGGCCGCGGCCCGGTCGGCGATTCTCTTCTCCTGTTCCGCCGCCTTCTTCTTGGCTCTCTGGGCGGCTTCCCTCTTCGCTTTCTCGATCGCCGCCTTCTTGGCCCGAAGCGCCGCCGCCTCCGCCGCCTTCGCCGACTTCAGGACCAGCTCCGCCGCCTTCTTGGCCACGCGGAAGGATTGAATGGCGCTGATCGTGCGGTTGACGGCCCTCAGCACCGAGGGGATCTTGCCCAGCTTGCTCCAGGGGATCGCCCCGATGATCAGGCTGCCGCACGACCACATGTCGCCGCCGAAGCAGGACAACGCCTCGTTGATACCGATGAAGTCCTTCAGGGTCTCCCATGCCACCGCGAGGATCACCGAGGTGAGGGACTTGCCGTTCATCGCCTGGGCCTGGGAGACCTGGGCCGCCGAGAGGCCCGCGCCGGCCAGGGCCGCCGCGCGCTCCGACGCCGTCAGGGAGATGGCCAGACCCGTCGGGTCGGACATCGTGACGGGGTTGTTGTGGGCGTAGGTGTAGCCGTTGGACTGGAGGACGTCGTTCAGGTCCAGGACCGGGTCCGCCGACAGGAAGCGGCCCACCAGCGGGTCGTAGAGCCGGGCTCCCAGAGGCTGGAAGCCTGAGGAGTCGTCACGGGTCGCGCCCAGGAAACCGGTGTGCGACTGAAGATTGGCGCCGACCGTACTGGTGCCACGCTGGTTGCCGAACGGGTCCTGCTTGCGGATCCGGACCGTGTTCGTGCTGTTCAGGGCGACCTCGGCGTAGGTACTTCCCTGGTGGTCACCCGCCAGCGCGACCAACTGATCGGCGCCCTCGCCGTTGGCGTACCGCATGACCGCGCCGCCCGGCGCCGCGTAGGTGCGCTGCGTGTGGAGCAGCGCGCCGCCCGCCGCGACCGTGACCTCAGTGTCGCCGAGGGAGAGCGTGGCCTGCTTGCCCTTGATGGAGAGCAGCCGGCTGCCGTCGGGGCCATACACGTAGCGGGTGTCGTTCTGTGCGGACCAGAGCTGTTCGGCCTTGTCGGTCGCACAGGCGGCCAGCACGAGGGGGGTCGCGTTCGCCGTGTTCCCGTCCTTGACGGTCACGCACAGGCGTGACTCCAGGTGCATGAGCTGGCCGGTGGCCGTCCGCTTCAGCTCCTGGTCCGCCTTGCCGTCGCACTTCCGGATCCCGAGCGCGGAGCCCTCGGTGTTGGCGGCCGGCTGCGCGCACCAGTCGTCATGGACGGTCAGCGCGCCGCGGTCTGCATCCGCCTGTTCCGGCGTCGGTGTGAAGCGCCAGCTCTGGGCCGTGGACGTGTTGCACGGGTAGAGCTGGAGCGGCTGGGCGGCGGTCGCCAGGCCGTTCTTCAGGTCGAGGCACTTGTCCGCCAGGCCGACGTACGGGGTCTTGCCGCCCGTGCCCTGGCCGGTGATGCGCTCGACCTGACCGTCGTAGGTCCAGGACAGTTCCTGCTTGTCGCCGTTCTCGGACGAGGTGACGGACTTGGTCTCGCCCGTGAGTTCGTACAGGCGCTCCGCCTCGGCCTTGACCTGGGCGCCCGCCGGGGTGGTGTAGGTCTTCGAGACCTTGGTCAGCGTGTGCGGCTGGGTGCCATCCTCCTTGCCGTACGCGTACGAGGTGACCGCGTCCTTCGCCGTCGCGCCGGTCAGGTCCTTCTCGGTCAGCTTCTCGCGGTTGCCGACCAGGTCGTACTCGTACTCCTGCCAGTAACCGGAGTTGTCCTGGCCCGCCGCCACGTTCAGCGATCCGTCGCTGTTCTTCGGGGTGGTGCAGGCGGTCTGCTCCTTTGCCGTCCAGGCCGTCTTGAGCTGGCCGAGCGGGTCGTAGGAGAAGCACTGGCGTTCGGCGATGCCGGTGGAGTGCTCGCGGATCGAGGTGACATTGCCGGACGGGTCGTAGGTGTACGCCCGCTTGGAGACGAGGATGCCGTCGACGACGCTCTGGTCGCCGGTCTGCTCGCGGTAGACCGACTGCTCGGTCAGTTCACCGCTGGACTCGTCGTAGGCCGCCTGCGTCCACACCCGGTTCGGCTGCGCGCCCAGCGTCGAGCGCTGGACCTGGCCGTAGGAGTCGTAGACGGTCTCGGCGGCGTACCAGTCCTTGCCGGAGAGGGAGAGCGGCTTGCCGTCCTCGTTGTAGCGGACGACGAGCTTCTCCGCGTCGAACTGGCCGGCCTTCGGAAGCGACGCCTCCTGGAGCATGCCGTTGTCGTTGTACGTGTAGCCGTACGTGTAAGAACTCTCCAGGCCCCACGCTGTTTTCAGGGAGGATGGCAGGGTGAGGGTGGTCGAGGTCGGCTGGTAGTCCTTGGTGTAGCCCTCGACCTTCTGGGTGTACGCCTCGCCGTCCGTGTAGCGGGTCGCGGTGTACGGCATGCCCTTGCCGCCGGGCGCCTTGTCGTAGTCGAAGGCGGCCAGCAGCTTGCCGGTGGATCCGTCGAGGCGCTGCTGAGTGGGCCGGGACAGCAGGTCGTAGCCGTTCCAGACGGTGACGTTCCGGGCGTTCTTGGTGGTCAGGACACGGTCACGGGCGTCGTACGTGGTCCTTGTGGTGCCCGTGTCCGGGTCGGTCGCGGTGAGCTGGCGGCCCCGGTGGTCGTACGTCCAGCTCCACGGATGCTGGGGCTGGGCCGAACTGGTCGCCCTCTCCATGCGGCCGTGCTTGTCGTACGCGTACCGCGTCGAGGTGAAGCCGTCCGGGGCCTGCGGGTTGAAGGTGTCGACGCGGGAGGTGCGGCCGAGGGCGTCGGTGTAGACGCGGTAGTCGGAGGTGCCGGCCGGGTTGACGACCTTCGACCAGTCCTGGCCGTACTCGTAGCGGGTGGCCCGCTCCGGGACCGGCCGCGAGGTGGCCTCGCCGGTCAGCGGGTCCTGGACCTTCAGGACCGGGGTCTCGGCCAGGACCCGGCCGAGGCCGTCGTACGTGTAGCGCGTGACGTTGGGTACGGCGGTGTCGGCGAGCGGGGTGAACAGCTCGCCGGGCTTCGCGTCCTGCGTGAGGTAGGCGTTGTTGGTCTGCCAGACCTCACCCGAGGTGTTGTAGAGGGTGTCGGTGATCAGATGACCGCCGCCGTCGGCCTCCTCCTGTGTCTGCCGCTCGCGGCCGAGACCGTCGTAGAGGGTGACAGACGTCTCGATCCGGTCCTCGTGACCGCGGACGTAGGTGGTGACGTACGGCGGCTTGCGGTCGGGGTTGTTCTCGTCGTAGCGCGGGATGGTGTAGGTCGCGCGGAAGTCCGGGACGGACGAGGAGGACGGGGTACGGCCCGCCCCCCACGCCTCGGACATGCGGCCCAGCGGGTCGTACCTCGCCTCGCTGACCTGGCCGTTGGCGTCCGTGGTCCGGAGTGTCGTCGAGCGGCCCGGCTCCAGTTCCTGAGTCTGGGAGTGTCCCGCCGCGTTGGTCTCCGTGACCGTGAAGACCTGTCCGGTGGGCGGGTCGTAGGTGATCGTGCCCGCGTTGCCGTCCGGGTCGTACTGCTTGACGACGCGGCCGACTTCGTCGAACTCGCTGCGGCCGTCGCCCTGGAAGCCGGTTCCCTCGCCGTTCAGGGACCATGTCTGGGTGGCCTCACCGAGGGCGCTGGAGGCGAGCGCGGTGCCGTAGCCCTGGCCGTCGTAGGCGGTGCGTGTCGCGCCGCTCAGCGTGGACAGGTCGGCGAATTCGGCGGCGGCGCAGGTGGTCGGGGAGACCAGGACCTGTTTGGTGAGGCCGATGAGGTTCCTGGCGTCCTGGTGGAGGTACTCCAGCCTGGTGCAGGACTCGTCGCCGCTCTTGCCGGTGTCACCGAGGGACTCGACCTGGGTGGGCAGGCCGTACACCGGCTCGTAGGCCGTCTTGCTCCTGACGGTCCGCTGGGTGCGGGTGTCGTCGCCGGTGCCGGAGGAGCGGGTGTACGCGACATCCTCGGGCTCGGTGACCCGCCAGGCGCGCAGCGGGCTCAGGCCGTCGTCGCGGTCGCGTTTGGCCAGTTCGGTGGCTTCGGGGACGGTGACACTGCGCGAGAGCCAGTCGGTGTCCGCGTCGGAGGCGCTGGCATACGACAGTTCCTCGGCGATACGGCCGGCGAAGGGTTCCCGGTCCTTGGCGATCTCGGCGCCGGTGATGTCGTTGACCGGGATCGTGTCGCCCATGCCGCGGAAGTAGCGGGTGACGGACTTGGATTTCTTGCTGCCGATGGACGTCTCGTCCGCGCCCGTGATGACGGTGGTCTGTTCGAAGCCGGC
Source organism: Streptomyces sp. NPDC039430 (assembly GCF_055639435.1). Lineage (NCBI taxonomy): Bacteria > Bacillati > Actinomycetota > Actinomycetes > Kitasatosporales > Streptomycetaceae > Streptomyces > Streptomyces sp. NPDC039430. Next base: position 396,684 of record NZ_JBVKAK010000003.1, read on the forward strand.
GAACTGCGCGTAGGTACGGGTGGACTTCTTGGTGAACTCGGCCTCGGCGAGCTTCCAGCCCGCGTTCTTGTAGCCGTACGCCGTCTGCGTCGCGAACGCGCCGTCGACGTTGGGCAGTTCTTCGATGGTTTCCACCACGTACTTGTGGAACCAGTCGATGTCCTCGACCTCGGGGTCGGGGTTCCAGTACGAGGGGTAGCACAGCCGGGTGTTGGCCTTGAGCGCCGCGGTGTCCTTCTCGCCGGGCAGACCGGTGCCCGAGGCGCACGCCCCTTCGGGCTGCTTGTACGTGACGACGGTCTCGCCGCCGTACTCGTTGATGACGCGCGCGATCCGCAGCCGGGAGAAGCCGGGACGCGCGTCGTTCTTCACGCGGTTCGGCATGTCCTCGGCGTTGGACTCGAAGCGCACCGGGTTCAGGGTGACGCTGTCGTCGGTCGAGCCCTTCCGGGCGTAGCCCGTGCGTTGGATCGACTCCAGCCACAGGGCCGTGTTGGCACCGGTCTTCAGGACCGGGAAGCTCTGCTTGAGGGTGTACTTGTCGACCACTTGGCGGGCGTCGGTGGTGGTGAGGCGCTGGGACGAGGTGGTGATGGTGGTCAGCCGCTTGCGGGTCCAGAACGACGGTCCGGCGTTCCAGCACTTCTTGCCCGCCTGGCAGCGCAGATCGGCCGGGGTGTCGTACCAGATGCGGTACTTGCCCGGGTCCTTGTCGGCGAAATTGTCGTCCGAGCAGGTCAGCGCGCCCTCGGCGAGGCAGCGCTCGGCGACCGTGAAGCCGACGCGTTCCGTGGCCGGGGAGGTGAAGACACTGCCCTTGATGTTGCGTTGACCGTAGTCGATGTGGCCGAGCCAGCCGCCGCGGTCGTATCGGACCGGGGCCTTGAAGTTGAAGTTGCGGGCGTAGTAGTTCTCTTCCTTGTTCCACCACAGGGACATGGCGTTGCCGTGGACGTCCTCGACGTAGTCGAGGTTCCAGCGCCATGCCTGGGTGCACCAGGACCCTGCCCAGTCACCGGCCTTGTAGCAGTCCTCGTCCGGATGGTTGCCGTACACCGGCACGGTCAGGACGGAGTCGGTGACCGGCCGGCCGCTCGACCATCCGGGTAGCTTGTGTTTGCCGAAGTGGTACCGGGTGCCGTCGCGGGTGGTGACGACCCAGTACTCGCCGTCGCGCGCTCCGTTGCCGGTGGTGTTGTCCTTGATCTGCTCGACCTTGGCGCCGTCGCCGTTGGCGGTGGTCCACTTGCCGTCGTCCCATACCAGCTCGGTGGTCGTGCCGCCGAGGGAGAGAGTGGCGTTGTTCGAGCCCCAGCACAGGTCCGCGGTGCGGTGGGTGGCGTTGTTCGAGCCGGACTTCTTGGAGTCCTCACGGCACGACGCGTACGTACGGGTGATCGAGCCCGGGTTGTAGTCCCAGCCGTCGCCGATCCAGGAAGCCTGGTTGTTGGCCGCTGAGGTGCGGCCGTCCACCGACTGGGAGGAATAGCTCAGGTTGACCTTCGGCGTCAGGCCGCCCGCGGACTCCGGGACCTGTGCCTGGTAGCCGTAGGTGAACGCGCCGGAGGACGAACCCGCCGACCAGGAACCCGAGGAGAGCAGCGGGGTGGCGGTGTAGTCGCCGGAGGCGGAGGAGCCGGTGTCGAGGGCGCCGACCACCTGGGGGCCGGATGCGTCGACGGCTGGGAGGACGGAGGTGTCGGTGGACGCCGTACGGACGGAAGCACCGGAGGCGGACGCGCCCGAGTCGCCGGAGTCGCCCGTGTCCCCGGACAGCAGTCCGGCGACCGGCACCGAGCCCGAGAGGATCTTGCGGGTCGGCGACTTCTTGGCGGCGGCGGTACGGGTCGGCGACTCGGCGGCGGGGACCACCTCCACCGAGCTGCTCAGCCGCTCGGCCTTCTCCCCGGCCTTGCCGGACATGGTTGTGACGCCCTCGGCGGCGCAGTCGCCGGTGTCGGGGGCGTCCAGGACGCAGTCGGGCAGCAGCATCAGGCCGAAGCGGTCGGCGGCCTGGGGCCCGTAGAGGTCGGCGAAGGCCGTGGTGTCGACGGCGAGCGCGACCTGGGCGGTCGGATCGGCGGAGGCGGGCGGGGTGACCCGCATGATCATTCCGGAGACGCCGGCGTCCTGAGACGTGGCCGGCGGAGCCAGGTCGACCTTCCAGTCGCCCGCGAGAGTGGCCGGATCGGCGCCCTCGGGCACGCCGACCGCGATCGGCAGGTCGTCGACCGGGACGGTGGAGCCGGGCGCGGTGTCCTTCGTCAGCGTCGCGACGCCACTGTCCTCCGTCCACGGCGTGACGGCGGTCGGCGTGTACGGATCGACCGGGACCTCGGGCGCGGTGGTGAGACTCTTGTCGGCCTCCTCGTCACCGTCGACCGCGGTGTTCTCCGGCAGTTCGGGCAGCTCGACCGACCGGCTCATGCCGGGCCCGGGCACCGCGAACGCGCTGCCGCCCAGGCAGGTGACGGTCAGCGTCGTGGACAGCAGAAGGACGGTCGCCATGCGGGCATGCCGCCGGCGCTGTCGTTGTGATTCCGTCTTGACCAGGCGTCTTCGACCCAGCCAGGACAGTGGACCTTGAACACGCATACGCGACGACCCCACCCAGGCGATGCAAAAAACAACAGCGGCGGTCCGCACCTTCTGCCATGAGCGCCGCAGGTTTCAAGGGCATTGTGTGAAGCACGAGCGACGCTCTGTGATGCCGCTCACGGGAGAATCACTGCCAAATCCCCATCTGGCGGTCCAATGAGTCAGACCAGCCAAGGATCACCATTACCGCCACACGTCCACCGGCCAAGATCACTAGAATCCGACATTCGCGATTGATGGCCAAGACCACACCAAGGCTCCATCACAGATTCATAAATTCCTTACGTATGGACACGCTGTGTGGACCGTGTGATCGTTTCCGCGCCCGTGCCCTCATCCGCCTGGTTCACCCGGGAGTAGACCGCCGTGTCCGCGCCGCCCCGTTTTCTCAGCCCCTTCGTGTGCACACGCGCCCGGCTGACACTCAGTCTCGGCCTGGTTCTGGCCGCCCTGACCGCTGCCCTGCTGCCCTGGTGGCAAACTGACGAACCGTCACCACCCCAAGCCCGCAAGACGCATGACCTCCACAGGACAGCGACCGCTCCCCGCGACGAGGCCGCCGCAGCGGCCGAAGCCCGGCGCACCGGCAAGGCGGTAGTCGTCGACACGGCCACCACCGCCACCGCCATGACCTGGGTTCAGCCGGACGGCCAACTGCGCACGCAGATGGCCGCACTCCCCCGGCGCGCGAAGAACGCCGAGGGACGGTGGGCGCCGATCGACAACCGCCTGCGCCGCACCGCCGGCGCCACCGACGGACTGGGGATCCGCCCGGTCAACCCGGCCGTACCGGTGCGGTTCGCCGACGGAACGTCCACCGTCGGGAAGACGCGCGCGAACCGGTCTTATGCCAGAGCGCTCTTGACGAACACTCAAATACTGCCTGGTGAAACGGTGTTGGCGGAGACGGTCGTCCATGGCCACGTCATCTCGTACACCTGGCAGGGCGAGCTGCCCGAGCCGGTGCTCGACGGACCGCGCGCCCTCTACTCCGAGGCGATGCCGGGCGTCGACCTGCTGCTGGTCGCGCGGGAGGAAGGCGGTTTCGCGCAACTGCTCATCGTCAAGGACCGCGAGGCCGCCCGGAACCCGGCGCTGGCGAAGATGTCGTACGGACTGCGGTCGTCGACGGCCGTCTTCCGGTACGACACGACGGCAAGCCGGATCCTGGTGCTGGACCCCGACGGTAAGGAGATCGGTTCCGTGCCGACGCCGTTCGCCTGGGATTCCAGCGGGCGTGACCCTGAGGCGCCCGAAGAGGCGCCCGAGGAGACGGACGAGGGGACGAACGGGGAAACGGAGGCGGGCACGAACGAGCCGCGCACCTCGGTCGCCACCCCGGAAGACGTACTGAAGCTGTCCGGACTGACTGGAATCGAGCCGGGGTCCCGGCAGGCTCCGGCCCCGATGGAGCTGGCCGGAGACGGTACGGGGACGGCGCGGATCGACGTGAAGGTCGGCGAGACCGGTCTGCTCAGCGATCCTGAGGCCCAATTCCCGGTGTTCGTCGATCCGACTCTCAACGCGGGCTGGCTGGCTTGGACCGTGGCCTACAAGCCGTACCCGAACACCAGCTTCTGGAACGGCACCAACTTCAGTTCGGGCACGTCCGACGCACGAGTGGGCCACGAGGACGACACCGGCGGTACCGCCCGCTCCTACTGGCGGATGAGGTACAGCACCACGCTGAAGGGCGCGACGGTCACCTCGGCCAAGTTCAAGGTGCTCAACAACCACTCCTGGTCCTGCACCAAACGGGAGTTCCAGTTCGGGCTGACCGGTGCGATCTCCTCGGGTACGACATGGAAAGAGAAGCCGGGCTGGGAGGGCGCGGTCCTGAAGCAGTCGTTCGCGCACGGCTGGTCGTCCAGCGACTGCCCCGACGCCTACGAGTCGTTCGACGTGAAGTCGGGCGCGCAGAAGGGCGCGGACAGCGGCTGGTCCACCATCACCTTCGGGATGCAGGCCACCAGCGAGGGCGACACCCAGACCTGGCGGAAGTTCCGGGCGACCTCGGCGGAGCTGACCGTCGTCTACAACCGCAAGCCGACTGTGCCCGGCAGCGTCACCTCCACCCCCGGCAGCACCTGCAAGACCACCGCGGGCGGCGCGACGATCGGCAAGACCAACCTCGTCCTGTCGGCGAAGTCCACCGACCCCGACGGCAACCTCAAGGGGCTGCGCTTCCGGTTCTGGAAGTCGGGCGCCAGCACCCCGGCCGGCACGCTCGTCACCAGTCTGTCCAGCGGTAAGGGCACACTGACCATCCCGTCGAGCACCCTGGTGGACAAGGGCGTGTACTACTGGGACGTACGCGCGGAGGACTCCGGCGGCCTGGTCTCCGCGTACTACCCCACCAGCGGAAACCGGTGCACCGTCACAGTCGACGGCTCCGCCCCGTCCCCGCCGACCGTCGAGAGCGATGTCTTCCCCGAGGCCACCGACGACGGCCTGACCTGGGCGACCGTCAAATTCCCCGGCACCGGAGCCGTCACCTTCACCTCCCCGGACACAGCGAAGTTCCAGTATGGCATCGACGGCCAGGGCTGGACCGATGTGACGGCGACCAAGGGCACCGCCACCATCCCCGCCCTGAAGCCCCCGCATTCGGGCCCCAACTCGCTCCAGGTGTACGCCTACGACGTGAACGGGAACAAGAGCGCCGTCACCAACTACACCTTCTACGTCCAGCCCGGCGACAAGGGCGACAGCCCTGGTGACACGGGCGGCGACGGCATCCCCGACATCCTCCAGGTCAGCGGCGACGGCGACCTGTACAACTGCGTCGGGCTCCCTGGCGGCTCGCTGAACGGCTGCCTGGGCGCCTCGTACACCTCGGACAAGCAGTTGCACCCGGCCAAGCACTGGTATAACCCCACCACCGGCAAGGCCGCGCTGATCACCCACTACGGGGACGCCTACCCCGGCGACGGCATCACCGACCTCTTCGCCGTCACGCCGGACGGCGCCTTCTGGCTCTACCCCGGCGACGGCTACGGCAGCTTCGACATCGGTAAACGGATCAGAATCCTGCTCCCCGCCAACGCCCCGGCCCCCGCCGTCTGGACCCAGATCAAGGCGGTCGGCGACATCGACGGCGACGGCCTGCCCGATCTCGCCCTGCGGGCCGGCCCGGCCTTCTGGGTCCTGTCCGGCTACACCGGCGCCACGTTCCGGACGGCCACGCTGATGAACGTCGACGCGTGGGCCCGCCGCGACATCGTCAATGTCGCCGACATCAACGGCGACAGCGTGCCCGACCTGCTGTGGCGCAACCTGGACAACGGCAACATGTACGTCCGCCACGGCAAACCCGGCAATGCCGACGGCGTCGACCTCGAATCGCTCAAGCTGGCCGGGAACTCCCTCAACGGGGACGTCTCCTATGGAACGAACTGGACCGAGGCGAACATCTCGACGGCTCTCGGTATCCCCGACGTCAACAACGACGGCATCCCCGACATCTGGGCTCTTTCGGGCGTCGACGGTCAGATGCGGATCTACTACCCGTCGAAGACCAACACGAACGCGCCGGTCAAGGTAGCCCTGGCCAAGGACTGGAGATCGATGAAGGCCCTCGGCTGACACGACGCCTCGGCTGACAGAAGAACCACCTCAGGACGCGATTTCTCGCTGGAGTACTAACCGTCCTGGACGGGGATCTCCGACAGCCGCACCGGGCGCCGTTCGCGCCGGGAGCGCTCGCACGCCTCCGCGATCCGCAGCGCGTGCAGCGCCTCCCGGCCGTCGCACGGGTTCTCCAGCTCGCCGGAGACGACCTTCAGGAAGGCGTCCAGCTCGGCCTCGTACGCCGGGGCGAACCGCTCCAGGAAGCCCGGCCACGGGCTGTCGGGGGCCGGCGGGGCCTTCGGTTCGGCCGACGTGATCGGCGTACGGTCGTCCAGACCGACCGCCACCTGGTCCAGCTCGCCCGCCAGTTCCATCCGTACGTCGTAGCCCGCGCCGTTGCAGCGGGTGGCCGTGGCCGTCGCGAGCGTCCCGTCGTCCAGGGTCAGGACCACGGCGGCGGTGTCCACGTCGCCGGCCTCGCGGAACATCGCGGGCCCCGCGTCAGAACCCGTCGCGTACACCTCCACCACCTCGCGTCCGGTCACCCACCGCATGATGTCGAAGTCATGCACCAGACAGTCGCGGTACAGGCCGCCGGAGAGCGGCAGATACGCGGCCGGCGGCGGCGCCGGGTCGGAGGTCATCGCCCGTACGGTGTGCAGCCGGCCGAGCCGCCCCGACCGTACGAGCTCGCGCGCCGCGCCGTACCCCGCGTCGAAGCGGCGCATGAAGCCCAGCTGGAGCACCGTGCCCGCCGACTCCACCTCGCGCAGCGCGCCCAGCGTCCCCGGCAGGTCCAGGGCGATCGGCTTCTCGCAGAAGGCGGGGAGCCCGGCCCGGGCGGCGCGGCTGATCAGTTCGGCGTGGGAGGAGGTGGCCGAGGCGATCACCACGGCGTCCACGCCCTGGGAGAAGATCTCGTCGACGGAGGGGGCCGCGGTCGCTCCCGTGCGGGCGGCGACCACGGCCGCGCGCTCCGCGTCGGTGTCCGCGACCACCAGTGAGCCGACGTCGGGGTGGCGGCTGAGCACGTCCGCGTGAAAGGTGCCGATACGGCCGGTACCGATGAGTCCGATGCGCATGGCCCCAAGCTGGCCACAGGGCGCTCGTCATGTCAAGAGTTTGTCCTGACAATCGAACGTACCGACTTCCCGTCAACATGCCGTGCGGTTACGCTCGCCCCGTGCCCCAGCAGCCGAGATCAGCCCGCCCCGGACAGGAGACGCCAGGACCGGAGACGGATCACGCCACGCCGCTCCAGCTCAGCGTCGACCGCACCAGCCCGGTTCCGCTCTACTTCCAGCTCGCGCAGCAACTGGAGGCGGCCATCGAGCGGGGCGGACTGGCGCCCGGCAGCCTGCTCGGCAACGAGATCGAGCTGGCGGGCCGGCTCGGGCTGTCCCGTCCCACCGTCCGGCAGGCCATCCAGTCCCTGGTCGACAAGGGGCTGCTGGTGCGCCGCCGGGGCGTCGGCACGCAGGTCGTGCACAGCCAGGTCAAACGTCCGCTGGAGCTGAGCAGCCTCTACGACGATCTGGAGGCGGCCGGCCAGCGCCCCGCCACCCGCGTACTGCGCAACACCGTCGAACCCGCCACGGCCGAGGTCGCCGCCGCGCTCGGCGTGTCGGAGGGCGCGGAGGTACGGCTCGTCGAACGGCTGCGGTACGCGCACGACGAGCCGATGGCGTATCTGCGCAACCATCTGCCGATCGGGCTGTTCGACTGCGACACCCCCCGTCTGGAGACGACCGGTCTCTACCGGATGATGCGCTCCGCCGGAATCACCCTGCACAGCGCCCGGCAGACGGTCGGCGCGCGGGCCGCCACCGCCGAGGAGGCCGAACGGCTCACCGAGCCCACCGGGGCCCCGCTGCTCACGATGGAGCGGACCACGTTCGACGACACCGGACGGGCCGTGGAGTTCGGCTCGCACATCTACCGCGCCTCGCGCTACTCCTTCGAGTTCCAGCTGCTGGTGCGCCCCTAGCGGCCACGGCGCCGCCGTCTCCTCGTCAGCATGTACGGACAAAGTATTGACGCGTCCGTACGGGCCCGGCTAGAACTCCCTCCAGCCGCAACGGGGCGGCCGGGACAGAAGGCGGATCCATGGCGCGAACCCCTCGCAGCACGCGAACCACCGGAAACGGAGGGCGGGAAGCGGGCCCGGCCCGCCCGGGAGTCCACCCGCCCCGGTACCCGCCGACCGGCCACCGGACCGGCATGACCGATACTTGGGCGGCGCCGGGAGCGAACGGGTCCCGGCCGCACAGCGGAGTACGGCAAGAAGGGCGCGGCGTCGTGGCAAGGGTTCGGACAGGGGTACGCGCGACGAGCGCCGTGCTGGCGGCGGTACTCGCGGCCTCGGTTCTCGCGGGGTGCAGCAGCACCGGCGGCAAGCGCGCGGAGGAGCGGGCCCAGCGGGCGGCGGCCCAGGGGCGGGCCGCGGTGGACACCCCCGAGTGGACCGTGGCCATGGTCACCCACTCGGGCAGCGGCGACACCTTCTGGGACATCGTCCAGAGCGGCGCCAAGCAGGCGGCCGTCAAGGACAACATCAAGTTCCTCTACGCCAACAGCGACGAGGGCCAGCAGCAGGCCCAGCTCGTGCAGTCCTACATCGACAAGAAGGTCGACGGACTGATCGTCACGCTCGCCAAGCCCGACGCCATGAAGGCCGTCGTGGAGAAGGCGGTCAAGGCCGGTATCCCGGTGATCACCGTCAACTCCGGAGCGGCGGAATCGGCGTCCTTCGGCGCGCTCAGCCACATCGGCCAGGACGAGACCATCGCGGGCGAGGCCGTCGGCGACGAACTGGACAAGCGCGGCAGGAAGAAGGCCCTCTGCGTCATCCACGAGCAGGGCAACGTCGGCCACGAGCAGCGCTGCGCCGGAGCGAAGAAGACCTTCGACGGGCAGCTCCAGAACCTCTACGTCGACGGCACGAACATGCCCGACGTCGAGGCGTCCATCGAGGCCAAGCTCCAGACCGACCGGAGCATCGACGCCGTCGTCACCCTCGGCGCCCCCTTCGCGGACACCGCCGTCAAGGCCAAGGAGTCCGCGGGCAGCGAGGCCGAGATCGACACCTTCGACCTCAACGCCAAGGTCGCCTCCTCGCTCACCTCCGGCGCGCTCGGCTTCGCCGTCGACCAGCAGCCCTACCTCCAGGGGTACGAGGCCGTGGACCTGCTCTGGCTCTACCGGTACAACGCCGATGTCCTCGGCGGCGGACGCCCCGTGCTGACCGGGCCGCAGATCATCACGCGGAAGGACGCCGGCGCGCTCGCCGCGTACACGAAGCGGGGCACCCGATGACCGCGACCGCCCCGCCGGTCAAGGACCGCCCCGGCCGGCCCGCGGGCGACGACGAACGGCTGCTGCACGCCTCCCCGCTGCGCACGCTGCTCGGCCGGCCCGAGCTGGGCTCGGTCGTCGGCGCGCTCGCCGTCTTCCTCTTCTTCTCGTTCGTGGCGGACTCGTTCCTCCAGCTGTCCAGCTTCGGCACCGTCCTCTACGCGGCCTCCACGATCGGAATCATGGCCGTCCCGGTGGCGCTGCTGATGATCGGCGGCGAATTCGACCTCTCCGCCGGTGTGATGGTGACCAGCTCCGCGCTGGTCTCCTCGATGTTCAGCTTCCAGATGACCGCGAACGTCTGGGTGGGCGTTCTGGTGTCGCTGCTGGTCACGCTGGCCTTCGGGGTCTTCAACGGGGTCATGCTGACCCGTACGAAACTGCCGAGCTTCATCATCACGCTGGGCACGTTCCTGATGCTCACCGGGCTCAACCTCGGGCTGACGAAGCTGATCAGCGGCACGGTCTCGACCAAGAGCATCGGCGACATGGAGGGCTTCCCCTCCGCCAGGGCGCTCTTCGCCTCCCAGCTCACCCTCGGCGGCGTCGAGCTGAAGGTCACCATCCTGTGGTGGGCCGGGCTGGTCGCGCTCGCCACCTGGATCCTGCTGCGCACCCGCTTCGGCAACTGGATCTTCGCGGTGGGCGGCAACGCCGAGGCGGCCCGCGCGGTCGGTGTGCCGGTGCTGAAGACGAAGATCGCGCTGTACATGGGCGTGGCCTTCTGCGCCTGGGTCTCGGGCCAGCATCTGCTGTTCTCGTTCGACGTCGTCCAGTCCGGCGAGGGCGTCGGCAACGAGCTGATCTACATCATCGCGGCCGTCATCGGCGGCTGTCTGATCACCGGCGGCTACGGCTCCGCGATCGGCTCCGCGGTCGGCGCGTTCATCTTCGGCATGACCAGCAAGGGCATCGTCTACGCGGAGTGGAACCCGGACTGGTTCAAGTTCTTCCTCGGAGCGATGCTCCTTCTGGCCACCCTGCTCAACGCGTGGGTGCGCAAGCGTGCGGAGGCGACACGATGACGGGCGACACCACGGCGGGCAGTGCTACGGCGGGCAGCGCAACGGGCAGTGCCGCGGCGGGCGGCACGAGCGGCGCGCTGGTCGAACTCGACGACGTCAGTAAGTACTACGGCAATATCCGCGCCCTGGAAGGCGTCTCGCTGGAGGTCCACGCGGGCGAGATCAGCTGTGTACTGGGCGACAACGGCGCGGGCAAGTCCACCCTGATCAAGATCATCGCCGGGCTGCACCGGCATGACGCGGGCGACTTCCTGATCGAGGGCGAGAAAACCTCCCTCGCCTCCCCGCGCGAGGCCCTGGACCGCGGAATCGCCACGGTCTACCAGGACCTCGCCGTCGTACCGCTGATGCCGGTCTGGCGGAACTTCTTCCTCGGCTCCGAGCCGACCAGGGGCAGCGGCCCCTTCAAACGGCTCGATGTCGCCCTCATGCGCGAGACCACCCGGGCCGAACTGCTGCGGATGGGCATCGACCTCCGCGATGTCGACCAGCCGATCGGCACGCTGTCCGGCGGTGAGCGCCAGTGTGTGGCCATCGCCCGAGCCGTCTACTTCGGCGCGAAGGTCCTCGTCCTGGACGAACCGACCGCGGCGCTCGGGGTGAAGCAGTCCGGGGTGGTGCTCAAGTACGTAGCCGCCGCACGTGACGCGGGACTCGGAGTCGTACTCATCACCCACAACCCGCACCACGCGTATCTGGTCGGTGACCGCTTCGTCCTGCTCAAGCGGGGCGTCATGTCGGGCAGCCATACCAAGGACTCGATCACCCTGGATGAGCTGACGCGGCAGATGGCGGGCGGTTCCGAGCTGGAGGAGCTGAGCCACGAACTGGAGCGCGCTCCGGCGCCCGCCCATCTCGGCGGGCACCCCGGCGGACGCACCGGTGACGGTCCGGGCGACAGGGACTGACCTGGGACGCCGCCGCCACCGTACGGCCCCCGCCGGGCCGCACAGCGACCATGCCCGCCCCGGATGGCAGAATCTGGCACGGCGGACACCGTCCGCCGCCGCCGCCCGTCCGGGCCAGGCGGCCCCCGACCCCGCAGGGACGACACGACTCGTGCGCGTACGCAGCCGCCCACTCACCCGGCACGGCGAGCCGGAACCGCTCGCGCCGACGGACGAGACCAGGCCGGGCCGATGAGCACCTACCGCGACTTCGCACACCGCGGCACCGCCCGCGCCACCGTCCTGAGGACCGTCGGCACCCGTGAGCGCCGCTCCCTCCTCACCGCGCCCCGCGTCCCGACCGTCGGTATCGACATCGGCGGTACGAAGGTCATGGCCGGCGTCGTCGATCCCGACGGCAACATCCTGGAGAAGCTCAGGACCGAGACGCCGGACAAGTCCAAGAGCCCCCGGGTCGTCGAGGACACCATCGTCGAGCTGGTCCTCGACCTCTCCGACCGCCACGACGTGCACGCCGTGGGCATCGGCGCGGCCGGCTGGGTCGACGCCGACCGCTCCAAGGTGCTCTTCGCGCCGCACCTCGCCTGGCGTGACGAACCCCTCAGGGACGCGATCTCCTCACGGCTCGCCGTGCCGGTGATGGTCGACAACGACGCCAATACCGCGGCCTGGGCGGAGTGGCGCTTCGGCGCCGGACGCGGCGAGGACCATCTCGTCATGATCACGCTCGGTACCGGTATCGGCGGGGCCATCCTGGAGGACGGCCGGGTCAAGCGCGGCAAGTTCGGTGTCGCCGGCGAGTTCGGCCATATGCAGGTCGTACCCGGCGGCCACCGCTGCCCGTGCGGCAACCGTGGCTGCTGGGAGCAGTACAGCTCCGGCAACGCCCTCGTACGGGAGGCCAGGGAGCTGGCCGCCGCCGACTCGCCGGTCGCGTACAACATCATCGACCGCGTCAAGGGCAACGTCCACGACATCACCGGACCGCTGATCACCGAACTCGCCCGCGAGGGCGACGCCATGTGCGTCGAGCTGTTCCAGGACATCGGCCAGTGGCTCGGCGTCGGCATCGCCAATCTGGCCGCCGCGCTCGACCCGTCCTGCTTCGTCATCGGCGGCGGGGTCAGCGCCGCCGACGATCTGCTGATCGGCCCCGCCCGCGACGCCTTCCGCCGCCATCTCACCGGCCGCGGCTACCGCCCCGAGGCACGGATCGCCAAGGCGCAGCTCGGCCCCGAGGCGGGCATGGTCGGCGCCGCCGACCTCGCCCGGCTGGTGGCCCGGCGCTTCCGCCGCGCCAACCGCCGCCGGGTGGAGCGCCATGAGCGGTACGAGAGATACGCCCAGGCCATCCGCACCGCCCGCCCGACGCAGGAACCCCGTACGACCCAGGAGCCGCCCTCATGACCGTGGAGCTCCCCGTGCCCGTGCGCGACGAGAGCGGCAAGCCGCCCGAGGACCGCGGGCACCGCAACCGCCGCCGCTGGCTGACGGCCATCGTCATCGTGCTGCTCATCGGCATCCCGGCCGGCTACCTCGTCATCTCGGCCGGGCAGAGCCGCGAGAGCGGCCGGAACAAGGAGGCCGAGTCCTCGGCCACCGGTCTCCAGCCGCTGCGCCCCTCCAAGATGAAGCGCCGCGTCTTCGAGGTGCCGATACCGCTGGGCGCCACCAGGGTGCGCTACTTCGAGACGAGCAACTGGAAGACCAGCCGGCTCTACGTCCAGTTCGACGTCACCTCGGGACGGCTCGACACCTTCCTGACCGAGATGGGCACCAGCCGCTCCGCGCTCAAGGACGACGCGATCACGATCACACCGCGCGACCGCCGCACCGTCGGCTGGAACTTCGACATCCCTGGCCACGACTGGGCGGGCACCAGCCACCAGCAGAAGGGCCCGCGACCCAGCCAGGACGTGGTGGTGGACCTGACGGAACCCGGCTTCCCCCGGGTGTACGTCGTCTCCACCACGACCCCCTGACCTGCCGTGTCGGGCGAACTCGGTTGCGGGACGACGATGCGTGTGCCTACGGTCGCCCACATGGCGGATGACGAACCGACGCGCGCCGCGCGTCTGCTGGATGCCCAGGCGAAGGCCGTCCGGCTCTTCGCGGAGATCGAGGAGCGCGGGCTCGTCGCCCCGGGAGAGGGCGAACGGGCGCTCAGCGACCGCATCCGGGACCTGGCGAACGAGATGTTCGGCACGACCCGGCACTGGCACAAGCGGATCGTGCGCTCCGGGCCGAACACGCTCATGCCGTACCGGGAGAATCCGCCGGACCGGCTGATCGGCGCGGACGACATCGTGTTCGCCGACTTCGGCCCGATCTTCGAGGAGTACGAGGCCGACTTCGGGCGGACGTTCGTGCTCGGCGACGACCCGGTCAGGCATCGGCTGCGGGACGACCTCCCGAGGGTCTTCGCGGCCGGGCGGCGGTTCTTCGAGAGCGAGCCCGGCGTCACCGGCAAGGCGCTCTACGCCGAGGTCGAGCGACTCGCCACCGACGCCGGATGGGAGCTGGGCGGCTGGCACGCCGGGCATCTGGTCGGCGAGTTCCCGCACGAGACGATCGACGGCGCGGACGTCGAGTCGTACATCGCGCCCGGCAACGGCACCCCGCTGCGGCGCACCGACAAGGCCGGGCGCCGCTGCCACTGGATCCTGGAGATCCATCTCGTCGACCGGGAGCGCGGATTCGGCGGCTTCCACGAGGAACTGCTCGACCTCGGCTGATCCGGCACGCCCGCTCCGGGCGGCCGGCGCGCGCGTTCGGCGACGTCACGCGCGCGGCGGCCGCTTGGATGGGGGAGTACCGGTCAGTCGCCGGTGTTGGTCGCCCAGACGGGCCGGTTGGCGCTGTTGTAGACGACGACGTTGCCGTCGTCCTGGACGGCGAGGTAGCGCCCCTTCTGCCAGGTTCCGGCGGCCCAGAGAGCCCGGCCGGCCCTGTTGTAGACGACGAGGTTGCCGTCCTCCTGCATGACGAGGCGGTCGGCGTTGGGGTAGACGTTCGGGGCCTGCCAGGCGGCACGATTGTCCTTGTAGAGGACGACGTTGCCGTCGCTCTGGACGCGCAGGATGGCGCGGCCGTTGCCGGAGGTCCAGGCCTGGTTCTTGCCGAGGGTGGCGGGCGCGTAGAAACGGGAATCGACGCGCAGCGCCTCTCGGGGCTGCGCGCTCCGGACGGTACGGTCACTGCCCGCGGCGTCGGCGGCGGGAACGGCGGCCAGGATGGGCAGGGCCGCGAGGGCGAGCGCGGGAAGGCCGCGCCACACGAGTTTCTTGATCACACCCCCGGATTAAGGCAGTCCGCTGGCGCCCGCGACAGCCGCGCGGACACCAACTCACCCGTATGGTCCAGCGATTTCATCGCCGAAACGACACTGCGCGGGGCTCGCCCGACCAGGGTTTCAGGCCAGGGTTTCAGGCCAGGGTTTCAGGCCAGGGTTTGAGGCGAGGGTTTCAGGCGAGGGTGTAACCGAGTACGCCTCCGTGGATCTGCCCTTCGCAGGTGGCCTGGATGGAGTCGAAGATCTGCCGGTTCTCGTTCCGCAGGCAGCGGAACAACTGAACCGTGGCCACGCCTGCCGGCGGACTGGTGTGGAGCCACCCGAGGCGGGTCACGTACTGCTGGCCCTCGCAGTTGACGTCCGTGCTGGTGAAGTGGTCGCCTCTGACCTGGCAGAGGTACAGCGGAGTGGTCTCCGGAGCCGCGTAGGTGTAGAGCGAGCCCAGCGGCCCCTGCAACTGGTACCCGGCGGGGTGGTACCAGCTGTTGCTCTGCGTGTCGGAGCTCTTGTGGTACCGGTTCAGGACGAACGTCGGACCCGGGGCGTACGGCTCTCCGGCACAGAGGTATTCGACGGCGACCTGCACGTATCCGTTGGGGAGTTGGTTGACGATCGTCGGGCCCTTGACCAGGTTGCATCGTGCGGGGTCGAAGCCCTTGGCCACGGCGTTGTCCAGGGCGGTGCCGACGGCCGACTGCACGGCGACGTTGTACGGGCCGCTTCCCAGGCCACCGATGTAGAGCTGCACCGGCCCCACTGCGGCCGCGGCTGAGGCGGCCGCGGCAGAGGGGGCCGGGGCAGTGGCCGGGGAGGCCGCGGCCGGCGATACGAGAGCCAGGGTGAGTGCGGCGACGGTCGCGGCCAGTGCGGTGAGACGGCGAGTCACGTGCATGAAGGACCTCTTCCTCAAGTCGGAATCCCGTGGCCGGGCGCAAGGTGATTCATGAAATGCCGGTGGTCCGGGCGTGCGGGGCACCGCCCGGCCGCCTCAGCCAATCAGGCGCGGACGACGCCGAACAGTGGGTGGTGAGGCACCCGTGCGGGAGAACAAGCCGACTTCGGACGCGCGCGTGCCGGCGCCGGGGGGTGTGGGCCAGGGGGCCACGAACGGTCCGGTCCGGCCGCCCGCACAACCATTCGGGAGCGGCCGCGGTCCAACTCCCCATGCGGAAACGACTTCTCGTCCCTCTGGCCC
The DNA here is from genome assembly GCF_055639435.1 of Streptomyces sp. NPDC039430. Classification (NCBI taxonomy): domain Bacteria; kingdom Bacillati; phylum Actinomycetota; class Actinomycetes; order Kitasatosporales; family Streptomycetaceae; genus Streptomyces; species Streptomyces sp. NPDC039430. Next base: position 412,626 of record NZ_JBVKAK010000003.1, read on the forward strand.
TGACCGTGGCAACCGCATGCGGGGCCCCCGGCGTCGTACCCGACTCCACCGTCCCACCGGGCACGACGCGGACCGCCACGGCCACGAAGCGGCCCGCGGCCGAGCCGGCCCCCGGCCCCGACACCGCCGGGGCCCACGCCGACTTCGACGGCGACGGGAAAGAGGATCTGGTCATCACCAACACCTCGGCCACCGTCGACGGAAAGTACGCCGCCGGCTACGCGGCCGTGGTGTACGGCTCGACGGCCGGCCCCGACATCCGGCGCCACCAGGTGATCACCCAGGACAGTCTCGGCCTCGGCAAGGCGGGCACCGGCGGCCGCTTCGGCAGCCAGGCCATCTCGGCCGACCTCGACGCCGACGGCCGCAGCGATCTCATCACGCAGGCCGGCGGCAGTACGGTCTTCGTGGTCTGGGGCGGAAAGAAGAAGCTCTCCGGCGCGGTCGGGCTGACCGGCGCCACGCCGGTCGCCGGCGACTTCGACGGCGACGGCCACGCCGACCTCGTCACGAGCGGAAGCACGGGCTCCGAGGCGACGGTACGGTTCGGCCCGTTCACCCGGGCGGGCAAGCCCATGCGTACGAAGACGCTCGACCTCACGCCCGACACGTCGTCGTACTACACACCCCGGCCCACCGGCGTCGGCGACGTGAACGGCGACGGCAAGGACGATCTGGTGGTCACCTGGTCGCACGTGTTCGCGGACGAGATGCCGATCCCCCGTGCCACCGTCGTGTACCGAGGAGCGGCCGACGGCGTACTGGAGAGGGGCCCGCGCCTCAAGGACGCGCGCGGCAACGACATGTACGGCTCGGTCACCCTCACGTCCGACGTGAACAAGGACGGCTTCGACGACGTGATCGTCAGCCTCACCTGCGAGACCATCGGCGACATGGCCGTGCCCGAGGGCGGCAGCCGGCTGATGGTCGCGTACGGCGGAAGGAGCGGGCAGAGCACCAGCCTGAAGCCGTCGACGATCAACGAGGGGACGGCGGGGCTGCCCGGCAGGCCGGTCTCCTCCGGCTGCGGCTTCGGGTACGCGCCGGCGACGGGTGATGTGAACGGCGACGGTTACGCCGACGTCGCGTTCATCGCTCCGGTCGAGACCGGCGAGGCCGGCGATGCGGTGACCATGGTGCTGCGCGGCGGACCGAAGGGCCTGACCGGCAAGAACGCGACGAGCATAGGCCTCCCGATGGGGCCCATGCTGGCGCTCCATGACCTGAACGGCGACGGCGCGGCCGATCTGGCGGGCGGCACGTGGCATGAGAGCGGGGCCGACGACACGGTGCGGGTCCTGCGCGGCGGCCCGTCCGGCATCAGCACGTCCGGGCCGACGCTCATCGAGCCCGCGGATCTGGGACTGACGCCGATGCCGGGTGACAGCTTCGACTTCGGCCGCTGAAACAGCCGGCGCCGCTGTCGGGCGGGGGCGGCGGGGCTACGGCGGCGGCACAGCGGAGGACAGTCCTTCCCCACCGCTGTTCAGGTCCGCTGTGTTCGCCGGGCTGCCGGGGGTGAGGGCGTGAAGCGCGGTGAGGCACGCGGCGATCGCGGGTTCGTCGGCGGTGCCGTGGCGGACGGCGGTCTCGATCGTGCGGGCGAGCGTGCTGTCGGTCACCGGTCGTACGCTCAGTGCCCGCGGGAGGCGGGCCGTTGCCATGCGGGGGATGAGGACCGTATGGCCGCCGCTCGCGGCGAGGGCGATCATGGCGGAGAAGTCGGTGCGGGTGTGCCGTACCCGCGGGGTGAAACCGGCTGACCGGCAGGCCTGGAGGACGGCGTCCCCGCACGCCGTTCGCGGCGGGGCGGTGATCCACGGGGTGTCCGCGAGTTCCCGCGGTTCGATCGGGGATCCGTCCGGGCGGACTGCCGGGTGATCGCCGCGCAGGACCGCGACCAGCGGATCGCTGCGCAAGGTGTGCGTTTCGACGCCGGGGTGTGGGGGAGTGGCGAGGTTGGTGTAGCGGTAGACGAGCGCGATGTCGACGCGGCGCTGGAGGAGCAGCCGGACCGCGGCTTCGGGTTCGGCCTCGGTGAGGTGCGGCCTCAGATCCCGGTGGACGTTCTCCAGGGCATCGCGGAGCGGGGCGGCCAGTGGTACCAGGGCGCTGGGGAAGCAGGCGAAATGGAGGGGGCCGGCTGGTTTCCCGGTTCCGGTGCGCAGGCGGTTACGGGCTTGTTCGAGAGCGGTGAGCACGTTCTCGGTGTCCTCGGCCAGTTGGCGCCCGGCCGCCGTGAGGCGGACGGAACGTCCCGTGCGCTCCAGGAGCCGGGTGCGCGTCTCCTCCTCCAGGAGCCGTAGCTGCTGTGAGACGGCGGAGGCGGTGACGCGTGTATCTGCGGCAGCGACCTGTGGGCGTTCCGGGGCGTGGCGACCCGGGTCGCCGGACAGCGGATCGGACACGAGTTCCTCGGCATCGTCGAGGAGGCCGGCTCCGAGGTGACCGGTTTCACCCGTGGTGATTTCGTGCTCGCGCCCTTCGTCTGGTCGGACGGTGTCTGTGACTTCTGCCGGGAGGGCCTGCACACCTCCTGTCCCGAGGGCGGAATCTGGGGCGAGGTCGGCTCGGACGGCGGCCAGGGCGAGGCGGTCCGGGTGCCGTTCGCCGACGGGACCCTGGTCAAGCTGCCCGGGGAGGCGGCCGGCGAGGAGAAGCTGCTGCCCGGCCTGCTCGCGCTGTCCGACGTGATGAGCACCGGCCACCACGCCGCGGTCGCCGCCGGGGTCCGGCCGGGGAGCACGGTCGCCGTGGTCGGCGACGGCGCGGTCGGGCTGTGCGGTGTGCTCGCCGCCCGCCGGCTCGGCGCCGAGCGGATCATCGCGCTCGGGCGCCACCGGGCCCGTACCGACATCGCCCGCGCCTTCGGCGCCACGGACGTGGTCGCCGGGCGCGGTGACGCCGCGGTCGACGCCGTCAAGGAGCTGACCGGCGGTCAGGGCGCGCACGCCGTCCTGGAGGCCGTCGGCACCGAGGAGTCGATGCGCACCGCGGTCTCCATAGCCCGCGACGGTGGCGCGGTGGGCTACGTGGGTGTGCCGCACGGCGGCTCCGCCGGCGTGCCCATCGCCCAGATGTTCGACCGGAATGTGGCGCTGGTGGGTGGCGTCGCCCCCGCCCGTGCCTATATCCCCGAGCTGCTGCCGGACGTACTGTCCGGCGCGATCGAACCGGGCCTGGTCTTCGACCGCACCGTGGACCTGGACGGCGTCCCGGACGGCTATCGCGCGATGGACGACCGCTCGGCCCTCAAGGTCCGTATCACCTTCTGAGGGGCCGTCGGCTGTCACGGCCGTCGGACAGACCCGGAACAGCCCGGAGCAGACCCGCGGCGTGGCTGAGCCTCGCCGGTGATCGAACGTCATGCCGTAATACCGCCGGACATGGTGTCCGCCCGCGAGCAGGCTGGTTGCCATGAACACGAGCGAAGGCAAAGTAGCGCTGGTCACCGGCGGAAGCCGCGGCATCGGCGCGGCGGTGGCGATGAGGCTGGCCCGGGAAGGCGCCGATGTGGTGCTGACCTATGAACGTGACGCGGAGAGCGCGGCCAAGGTGGTCGACCAGATCAAGGCGGAGGGCCGTCGAGGCCTGGCGATCAAGGCCGACAGCGCCGACGTCAACGCCGTGACCGGAGCCGTGGACGAGACGGCCGGGACGTTCGGCGCCCTCGACATTCTCGTCAACAACGCGGGCGTATTCCTGGTCGGACCGGCGGAGGACTTCGGGCCGGCGGAGTTCGACCGGACCATGGCGGTGAACGTACGGGCACCGTTCATCGCCTCGCGGGCGGCGGCGCGGTACATGGGCGACGGGGGGCGCGTCGTCAGTATCGGCAGCAACATCGCCGAGCGGGCGGCGTTTCCCGGGTTCAGCCTGTACGCGATGAGCAAGACCGCGCTCATCGGCATGACCAAGGGCCTGGCGCGCGATCTGGGGCCGCGGGGTATCACCGTCAACCTCGTCCACCCGGGCCCGACCGATACGGATGCCAACCCCGCCGATGGACCCAACGCCGACGCGATCCGCGGGCTGACCGCGCTGGGGCAGTACGCGGAACCGGACGACATCGCCGCCACCGTCACGTATCTGACCAGCACAGACGCCCACTACATCACCGGGACCTCGATCAGTGTCGACGGAGGTTTCACCATCTGAGGAGGCTGGACGCCTGAGAAACCGCCTCATCCGGCCGGCTGAGGCGAGGGGTATTGACGCCTTCGCCGGGACTTCTATTATCCAGACTGTCCGAAGCCCCGGTGTCCGTCCGATACTTCGAACGCACACGTCTTGAACCATGCCCGGCCCGACGCGGACCGCGCCCAGCGCGGCCCCGCGCGGGACGGGCGGCTCCTCATGTCGTTCTCCAGGGCCGGCGGCACTTCGCGCGACGTTGTCGAAACGATTCGATCCGCACGGCAATGCACAGCAACGCAACGCACAGCAACGCAACGCACCACGCATCCGCTTGCGCTTCCGTATCAGCCTCCGACCGTACGAGGAGAGCCATGAATCCCCCCAAGCGACGCAGCCGGTCCCGCGCCTCGGTGTCAGGACTGCTGACCGCCTCCGCGCTGCTGACGACCGGTGTCGCCGCCGCACCCGCGCCCGCCGCGGAGGCCGAAATGATCCGGGCGAGCACCCTGGGTGCCCAGGCGGCCCAGTCCGGACGGTACTTCGGGACCGCCGTGGCGGCCGGCAAGCTGGGCGACGGTACGTACGCGACGATCCTGGACCGCGAGTTCAGCTCGGTCACGCCCGAGAACGAGATGAAGTGGGACACCATCGAGCGCTCCCGCGGCTCGTTCAACTTCGTTCCCGCCGACCGGATCGTCGACCGCGCCTCGGCGCGCGGCCAGCGCGTGCGCGGTCACACGCTGGTCTGGCACTCCCAACTGCCCTCCTGGGTCAGCTCTCTCACGGACGCGAACACACTGCGCGGCGTGATGAACAACCACATCGGCACGGTGATGAACCACTACAGGGGTAAGGTCCAGGCCTGGGACGTGGTCAACGAGGCGTTCGCCGACGGGGGCGGCGGCGGGCACCGCCCCTCGGTGTTCCAGAACCTGCTCGGCGACGGCTTCGTCGAGGAGGCCTTCCGCGCCGCCCGGACGGCCGATCCGGTAGCCAAGCTCTGCTACAACGACTACAACATCGAGAACTGGAGCGACGCCAAGACGCAGGGCGTGTACCGCATGGTGCGCGACTTCAAGGCACGCGGTGTGCCCATCGACTGCGTCGGCTTCCAGGCGCACTTCGGCACCGGTGGCCCCCCGGCCGGCTTCCAGACGACGCTGTCGAACTTCGCCGCCCTCGGTGTGGACGTACAGATCACCGAACTCGACATCGCCCAGGCGCCGACGACCGCGTACGCGAACATCGTCCGGGCGTGCGTGAACGTCTCACGGTGCACCGGGATCACCGTATGGGGCATCCGCGACAGCGACTCCTGGCGCAGTGGGGAGAACCCGCTGCTCTTCGATCGCGACGGCAACAAGAAGGCGGCCTACCAGGCGACGCTGACCGCCCTCGGCGGCAGCGCGGTGAACCGGCTGCCGTAGACCGCCCGCCTGCGCGGGTTGGTGAAAGCGCCGGCCCGCGCAGGCTGGTCGGCGTCGAGCGGCCCTACGCGACCTGGCATCGCCGCAGGGGCTGTTGGCGCCGCCGATCCGTAAGGAACCAGGATTCGGAACGCAAGAAGGTGACTTTTCAGCGCAGTCCGGGTGCAGCGGCGCGAAAACTGCTCGCAGGCATCTTGTGAAGCCCGGCACGACGGTCCTAATGTCCACCTCACCCCCACGACGTCCGCTCCACCGAGCGTCAGCCCCACCGGCGTTCGTCCTCCCCAAAAGAATCGAGCCGCAGATGTCGTGGACCTCGTCGTGGACCTCACTGACCGCCGCCGCCGTCGGGCTGGGGCTGAGTCTCAGCCTGCTGAGCGGCGGCGCCCTCGCCGCGCCGCCCGGGAGACCCGCCGGACCCACCGGACCCACCGGACCCGCCGGACCCACCGGACCCGCCGGACCCACCGGACCCGCCGGACCCGCCGGACCCGTCGTCACCCGCGCCGCCCTCGACCCCGCGCTCGTCGCGGGCCGGGGCGCCCGCGTCGCCTTCGCCGAGCAGGAGGCGGAGAACGCCGCGACGAACGGCGCGGTCATCGGGCCGGACCGGGCCGCGTACACCCTGCCCTCCGAGGCCTCCGGCCGTACGGCGGTGAAGCTGGCGCCCAGGCAGTACGTCGAGTTCACCCTGCCCAGGGCCGCCGACGCGATCACCGTGCGGTACAGCATTCCGGACGCGCCCGGAGGCGGCGGCATCACCGCACCCCTCGATGTCACGGTCAACGGCAAGGACCGCAAGACCATGACGCTCACCTCGCAGTACGCGTGGCTCTACAACCAGTACCCCTTCTCGAACGACCCCGGCGCCGACCTGCTCCACCCCGACTGGTGGATCACCGAGTGCGCCTGTGTGCCCGCCGCGACGACGCCCGCGCCGGTCATCACGAAGCCGTTCCGTCCGAGCCACTTCTACGACGAGCAGCGCCTGAAGCTCGGCAGGACGTACCGGGCCGGTGACAAGGTACGGCTGACGGTCCCGGCGGGCAGCAAGGCCGACTGGACGGTCGTGGACCTGCTCGACTCGGAGCTCGTCGGCGCGCCCCGCGTCCGGCTCACCGCCGCGAACGTCCTGCGGTTCGGCGCCGATCCCCTCGGCCGGCGGGATTCGGCGGACGCCTTCGACAGGGCGATCGCCTTCGCGAAGCGGAAACACCTCACGGTGTACATCCCGCCGGGCACCTACCAGGTGAACCGGCACATCATCGTGGACGACGTCACGATCGAGGGCGCCGGCAACTGGCACACGATCGTCAAGGGCCGCCAGGTCACCCTCGGCCGGCCCGCGCCTGACGGCTCGGTCCACACGGGCGTCGGCTTCTACGGCAAGGACGCGGCCGACGGCGGAAGCCGGAACGTCCATCTGTCGGGCTTCGCGATCGAGGGCGACGTACGCGAACGGATCGACACCGACCAGGTGAACGGCGTCGGCGGCGCGATGAGCGACTCGACGATCAAGGATCTGCACATCCGGCACACCAAGGTCGGTCTCTGGTTCGACGGGCCGATGTCGAACGTCCGTGTCTCGGGCAACATCATCGTCGACCAGATCGCCGACGCCCTCAACTTCCATACCGGCGTGACGAATTCGGTGGTGTCCGACAACTTCGTCCGCAACACCGGCGACGACGGCCTCGCGATGTGGTCGGAGAAGACCGCCAACGCGAGGAACACGTTCACACGCAACACCGTGCAGTCACCGGTCCTGGCCAACGGCATCGCGGTCTACGGCGGCACGGACACCACGGTCTCCGCCAATCTCGTCGCCGACCCGGTCCGGGAGGGCAGCGCGCTGCACGCGGGGTCCCGCTTCGGCGCCGAGCCGTTCACCGGCGCGCTGCGCTTCACCGACAACACCACGGTCCGCGCCGGGACGTACGAGCTGAACTGGAACATCGGGCTGGGTGCCCTCTGGCTCTACGCGCTCGACAAGGACATCGACGCGGACGTCCGGGTGACCGGCGACCACTACCTCGACAGCACCTACAACGCGATCATGCTGGTCAGCGACTACGCGGTGAAAGACCTGTACGCGATCGACCGCGTCCGCTTCAAGGACGTCAGGATCGACGGGACGGGTACGTCGGCGGTGAGCGCCCGCGTGCAGGGGTCCGCGTCCTTCGAGAACGTGGACGCGCGGAATGTGGGCGCCGTCGGTGTCAACAACTGCGGCTCCTTCAACTTCCCTTCCTCCGGTTCGGAGTTCGCGCTCATCGACCTCGGCGGCAACGACGGGGGCCGGAGCACGGAGTCGTGGCTCGCGCCCTGGCTGCTGCCGAACACGATCACCTGCGACGACCGTCCGCCGGTGGTGGCCCCGCCGGCCCCGTCCACCTGGTGACCCCGGCCGGCGGCTGATCTCTCGGCCTGAGGCTCCTCCCTCATGGTGTGGCCCCGCGCGGCGTCCTCCGCGCGGGGCCACGATCATGGGTGGTCCGTCAGGATGTGGGTCAGGGGGTGATACGCAGCGCGTCCACCATCCCCACGGACGTACTGCGGTTCACGATCCTGATCGTGTGCGAGCCACGCGCGAGCCCCTGTTTCTCCCACACGACCTGCTGGACCTGTCGCGCGCCGTCGGCTCTGAGATTCACCGTGGCCTGGAAGACGTTGTCGAGATAGACGTCGACCGTCCCCATGTCGCCGTTGCGTTCGGACAGATACTGGATCCCGGTGCCGGTGAAGGTGTACGACGCGACCGCGTCCACCGTGGTGCTGTGGTGGGTGTCGTCGTTGAAGTCTCCGTAACCGCGGCTGTTCGTGAGATGCCAGTTGCTGTCGTACGTCAGCGCGGTGTTGTTCACCATCGGGTCGGCGGTCGCGTTCGACCCCAGCGTGGAGCTGGTGCCGGCCAGGGACTTCATGCCCTGGTTCGCGGTGCCGGTGAGCTGCGTCTGACTGTAGGAGCTGAGCGGTTTGGCGGTCCGCTCGACGACGTACACCTCGTTCGCCCCGGTGTTGAAGGTGATCTCGGCGCTGCTGGACGTCGTCACGACGGCGTTGTCGGAGGTCCTGCGGACCCTGACCTCCTGGGTCCCCCACGGGTTGACGACGCGGGCCGCGTTGCCGAACTGGCTCTTCAGACCGACGTACTTGACCTCGCCCGCCTCGCGCTCCGAACTGACCATGAATCCGCCCTTGGCCAGCAGGCTGAACTTTCCGACGAAGGTGGAATCGGTGGGCACGGCGGGGAAGACCCGGATCTTGTCGTTGTACGACTGGAGCAGCGACTCGTTCGTGGCGGCCAGATGGACGCCGAGATACTCGAAGACGCCGTTGGTGTTGCTGGTCATGCCGTTCGGGTAGTTCTGGTACTTCTGGAGCATGGTCTTCAGACCCTGGAGCGTCTGATTTCCGAGCCCCAGTCTGGCGGCCTGGATCGCGTCGTTGGCCCATACGTTCCCGTACGGGAACGGCCTGGCGTTCCAGGTGTTGACCGCCTTCTGCTGGTCGGGATAGCCGATACCGGTGAGGTCGTACGGCCAGATCAGTTCGGCCGCGACGTTCTCGTTGTTGCGCGTCTGCGCGATCGGGGGCGTGTGCGGCAGATAGGTGTTCGCGTTGGTGTCGGAGGGATACGCGATCAGGTTGTCCAGGATGTTCTGCCACTGCGGTCGCAGCGCGGCGTCCAGGCCCAGCTGGCCGCTCGCCTTGATGGCGAGCGGGAACAGGGTGCGTACGGCCGCCAGGTCGGTGATCGCGTTCGGCACGTTCCAGTACGTCTCGTGCGCGTGGGACGTGGCCACGTAGTACTTACCGGTCGAGCTGTTGTACGACAGCTTCGCCTGGTAGAACTTGGCGACCTCGCGCATGAACGGATAGGCCGTGTTCCGCAGGTAGTCGGTGTCGTTCGTGTACGTGTACTGGAGGTACATGTTGTACGCGGCCTCGGTGCCGGTCGACCAGATGTTGTTGGTGAAGTCGCTGTTGACCGTGCCGCGCGCGTTGCCGTCCCAGCCCATCGTCTCCGGCACCCAGATGCCGTCCACGTTGTACCGGGTCCTGGTGTACGCCTTCAGCGCGTCGAAATTGCGGCTGTAGAGCTTGTTGAACCCGGCCATGAGATCGGTGTGGTTGGAGGCCAGGAACGAGTTGTAGATGTCCCGTTGATTCCAGTACCAGTACGCGTTGCTCCATTTCGTGGCGTCCCCGGTGGCCCGGAAGACGCCGTTGATGAAGTGGGCGGGATAGTTGCCGTATCCGGCCGCCGCGATCATGTAGGTGGAGAGGTAGTAGACGTTCTCCATGTAGTCCGCTTCACGGGACCCGTTGGAGTACTGGACGAACGACTTCTGCCAGAACGCGTGCCACCAGTTGAGGTAGCTGTTGTTGGTGCTGGTGTATCCGGCGGCCTTGACCTCCGCGAGCGCGCGCTTGGCCTCCGTGACCGAGTTGTGGCCCGGGGCGTTGAGCCGGCTGCTCGCCGTGAACCAGATGGTGTAGCTGGAGTCCGGTGTGATCGAGAGCCGCACCTTACGGCCGTCGATGACGCGCGCGGTGTACGCGGCGCCCTCCACGGTCGCGCCGAGGGTGTAGCCGAAGTTCTGCGGGTCGGCCTGGCCCCGGCTGAGTCCGGCGCCGGTGGAGTCCGCGTACGTGGACACCGTCCGCCAGGTGTCGATGTTCGGCACATCACCGCTGTTGCCGAGCCCGGCGACGTCCCACAGGCTCAGATCCAGGTTGATCGCGGAGACCCCGGAGCGGGTGTCCTCCACATGGATGCCCATGACCTCCGAGTTGGGCTTGCCCATCACCGTGACGGTGCGGTTGTTGTCGTACGTGGTGGTGAGGGTGCCGTCGTAGAGGGAGAGGCGCTGCTGGAAGGTGGAGTAGCCGCTGTCCATCGCGGGGGTCGTGGACAGATTGATCAGCCCGGCGCCGAAGGCGGTCTGCTGCGAGGTGTCCACACCGGACACCTGCATGTTCAGGCCGTTGTTCTGCCAGGCCATCGCGCCGGTACGGCCGTTGCCGACCGTGAGACCGTGCTTGGGCTCAGTGGTCGGCCGGTTGTAGACGATGTCGTGCTTGGACAGGTATTTCGCGTAGTCCACGTTCAGCGCGCCGGTCGAGGAGTTGAAGGCGGCGTCGGTGGGCGCGGCCACGGCCGGTGAGAGGCCCGACAGGCCGCTCACCACACAGACGAGGACGAGCAGCGCGCCCAGCAGGCGCCCGGCGCGCGTTCTCGCGCGTGTGTTCCCGCGCGTGCGCGGGCGTCTCGTATGTGCGGCCGATCCCGTTGGCCGGCCGGATATCGCGGTGGTCATTGCGCATCACTCCCACGGGCGGTCATGGAGCCGGGACGGCTGATGCCGGGCCCGGTGAAGGTGTAGCTGTCGAGGTCGAGAATGGCGCCGGAGCCGCCGGTGAAGACCACGAAGAGATCACGCGGCTGCTCCACGGCGTTCGTGACGTCCACGTTCACCTCGGTGTACGTCTCCCAGCCGCCGGTGTTGGGCACGGTCACCCGCGCGACCACGGGGCCGGTGACGGAGTCGTACCGGAAGGTCGCCACGTTCCCCGCCTTGTCGGAGGAGACACGGGCCCTGATGCCGGTGACGCCCTTGAGGCTCACGGGGTGGTACTTGACCCACTCGTTGTTCTGCACGTCGCCCAGGCGTTTGCCGCCCTCGGCCCCGGCGGCCGTGATGATCTGGGGTCCGGAGAGCTGCGCGAAGTGCTCCGCCTGCCACTTCTTGGGCCAGAGACTCAGCTCCTTCTCCCCGGTCAGCGGTACGGTGCCGGCGGCGCCCTTGTCCGTATAGCCGGCCCGCACCACATAGAACTGCGTGGCGTCCAGGCCGGAATGGATCGGCCCGGTGTTGAAGGTCGTGGCGCATCCGGTGCCTTGGGCGACCTCGTGCGCGTGCTCCTGGTGGCCCAGGGCGATCCGTACGATCACCTTCGAGCAGTCGATCGGGCCGGTCGTGCCGTCCTCGGGGTCGGTCGCCGACGCGGTGACGGTGACGTTCTCGTTCCACTCGAACGCGCCGCCCGCCGGTGGCTGCGAGATCGTCAGCGTGGGGCGGGTGTTGCCGACCACGACCGGGATCGTCGTGGTGCCGGTGCGGCCGGTGCCGTCGCTGACCGTGAGCCGCGCCTGGAAGCTGCCGTTCGACGGATAGGTGAAGGACGGGTTGGCGGCGGTGGAATCGGTGCTGCCGTTGTCGGTGAAGTCCCACGCGTAGCTGAGCGGGTTGTTGTCCGGGTCGCTGCTGCCCGCGCTGGAGAACGTCACGGCCAGCGGCGCGGGTCCGTTGTCCTTGTTCACGGAGGCCTTGGCGAGGGGCGACCGGCCGCCCTGCACGTAGTTGATCTTGTAGAGACCGGCGTCCTCGGCGCCCGAGAAGTAGCCGCTGCCGTATTCGAGGAGATACAGCGAGCCGTCGGGCCCGAACTCCATGTCGATCGGGTGGACGAACTTCATGCCGTCCAGGACCGGTTCGATCGCCGTCGGCGTACCGGTGGACGCGTTGCCGTTGCCGAACTGCACTTCCTTGATCCAGTTACGGCAGTACTCGGAGATCAGCAGCTTGTTGTCGTAGTACTGGGGCCACTTGACGTCGGAGTTGAGATTCGCGTCGTAGTGGTAGACCTCGGTGTGGTTGGGCGAACCGCAGCCGCCGGGGTTGTCGAGCTGCGGCCACTCCTTGCTGCCGCCGTGCTGCTCCCACACCAACGACGGCTTGGTGGGCGGCAGTTGCTGGATGCCGGTGTTGCGCGGGGAGTTGTTGACCGGGCCGGTGCCGCCGCCGCAGGGGAACCAGCCGCGCGGCTGGTTGGCCGCGAAGTCCCAGTCGTTGTACGCCACGTTCGGGCCGCCGCAGTACGGCCAGCCGTAGTTGCCCGGGGCGGTCGCCCGGTTGAACTCGTCGTACGCCGCCGGTCCGCGCGCGGGGATGGTCGCTCCGGCGTCGGGGCCGACCTCGCCCCAGTACAGGGTGTTGTTCGCCTTCTTGTCGACCCAGACGCGGTACGGGTTGCGCACGCCCATCACATAGACCTCGGGCCGGGTGCCCGCGGTGCCCCGGGCGAAGAGATTGCCGTCGGGGACGGTGTACGTGCCGTTGTCCTCCGGGTGGATACGGTTGATCTTGCCGCGCAGATCGTTCGCGTTGCCCGAGGTGCGCTGGGCATCGAACTGCGCGTGCCGCGACGGGCGTTCGTCGATCGGGGCCATGCCCTGAGCGTCGCCGCCGGAGTTGGTGTTGTCACCGACCGCGAAGTAGAGGTTGCCCGCCGTGTCCCAGGACATGGAGCCCGCCGAGTGGCAGCACATCTCACGTTCGGTCGGCCACTCGATGATCATGTCTTCGCTGGACGGGGCGATGGTCTGGGTGCTCTGGCTGAAGGTGAACCGGGATACGCGGTTCACCAGCGGGGTGCTCTTGGGCGAGTAGAACAGCATCACCCAGCCGGTGGTGGCGAACTTCGGGTGCAGGGTGATGCCGATCAGCCCGTCCTCGAAGCGGGCGTCCAGGGGGATGGTCAGCGCGACCGTCGTGGACTTGGTGACGGGGTTGTAGAGGCGGACCTGCCCGCCGGCGGCGCTGGTGCCGCGGTTGATGGAGAGGACCTTGCCGTCGGGCAGTACGGCGAGCTCGATCGGCTCGCCCATACCGAGACCGCCGTCGAGCTTGACCTTCTCGAAGCCGCTGGTGGGTGGCGGGGCGGCGGCGCGACCGGCGGTTGCCGCGGAGGCGGCCGCGGGTCTTCCGCCCGTCTCCGGGCCGGCGGCCACGGCACTGGGCGCGAGCAGAAGTGCGGTCAGGGTCAGCAAGGCGGTCAGGTGGGCGACAGCGCGCGACAACACGGAACCTCCAGTGGCCGATCGCGGGTGGGGGGTGCCCGGCGGCCCGGGGCGCGACAGACGTGCTGTCACGCCCCAGGCCGTCCGGGCGGGTCGATCGAGTGGTGACTCGTTACTGACTGGTGCCGTACACGGACAGATCCCAGAGGGAGTAGCCGTACTGCGTCGCGCGTGTGGTGCCCTGCACCCGTACGTACCGTCCGGTGCCGCTCACGGCGAGCTCGTCGAGACCCCCGTCGCCCGCCGTGACCGTACTGACGGTGCGCCAGGTGACGTTGTCCGTCGACGTCCGCACCGTGTACGCCGTGGCGTGCGCGGTCTCCCAGTTGAGCCGGACCCGCTGGAGCGTATGGACGGCGCCGAGGTCGACGGTGATCGACTGCGGGTCGGAGTACGCGCTGCCCCAGCGGGTGGCGGAGTCGCCGTCCACCGCGTTGGCACCCACATGCGTGCTGCCGGGCTCGACGCTGGTGACCGTGACGGGCTTGCCCCGCGCCAGATCGGTGGCCGGCGCGCCGTCCTGCTTGATGCGGACGTTGCGGTAGCTGATGTCCAGGCCCGCGCCGTCGTTCTGGAGACCTATGTGACCGAGGGCGATGTCACGGTTGCTGGTGTAGTCGTTGATCTTGACGCCGTTGAGCCGGATCTCGACATGCCGGCCGTGCACCGCGATCTCGTAACCGTTCCAGGTCCCTGGCGGGTTGAGCGCCGCCGCGCGCGCCGCCGCGTCGGGAGCCTGGAAGCTGTAGACGCTCCCGGTGGTACGGGTCGGGTCGCCGTCGGACGCGTCGATCTGGATCTCGTGGCCGAGGTCGACCGGCTTCCAGGGGTCGCCCTGCGGGTCGGGGAAGCCGATGAAGACGCCGCCGTTGTCGTCGCCCGGCATCATCCAGTCGACCTTGAGCGAGTAGTCGGCGAAGGGGGTCACCGGATACCAGAGCAGGCCCATGCCGCCGACCGAGGAGAGCGTGCCGTCGGCGAGGCTGAAACTGCCCGCGCCCGCCTGCCGCCACCTGTCGAGGCTGGCCTGGCTGCCGTCGAACAGCGGCGTGTAACCGGTCTCCGGACGGCAGTCGGCGGCCTTGGCGCGCGCCGCGGTCTGGATGCCGCCGAGGAGCATGGTGGTGAAGGCGGGGTCCGCGTACGACTCCTCGGTGTGGCCGAGCCCGGTGTACCAGGACCGTCCGCCCCGGTAGTCCTGGCACCAGATGATCGGATGATCGCCCATGGTGCCGCCGGAGTACGACGTCTCGTCCAGACTGGCGAGCACCTTCACCGCCGAGCGCGGATTGGCGCGGTAGTCGTACCACTCGTCGGTGCGGGTCCAGCGCTGCGGCAGATGCGAGGTGGAGACGGACGCGCGGTCCTCGACCTTGACGGTGGCCCGCTGGGTGGCGGGGTGCGAGGCGAAGTACGCGCCGACGAGCCCGCCGTACCAGGGCCAGTCGTACTCGGTGTCGGCCGCCGCGTGCACACCGACGTAACCGCCGCCGTTCGCGACGTACGACTCGAAGGCGGTCTGCTGCGCGGGGTTCAGCACATCGCCGGTGGTGGAGAGCCAGATCACCGCCTGGTACTGCGCCAGGTCGGCCGCGGTGAACGCACCCGCGTCCTCCGTGGCGGTGACGGTGAACCCGTTGGCCGCGCCGAGCTTCTGGACGGCGGCGATTCCGGCCGGGATGGCCGAGTGCCGGAATCCGGCGGTCTTGGAGAAGACCAGGACCTTGGTGAGGGGAGCGGCGGCAGGGGCCGGGGCGGGGGCCTGGGCCGGCGCCGCCGAGGCGGGTGGGGCCTGCGGTACGGCGACGAGCGACATGGCCGCCAGAGCGAGCGCGATCAGGGCACGGGACACAGTGCGCACTATCCGGTCCTCTCTCGGGGCGCGCGAGGGCGCTGGCTGAGCGAAGCGGTGATGTGTGACGAGGCGGCGGCGTCGTCAGGCGTAGTGAACATCGGAGGTCTAGGAGGGTCAAGGGTCGGCGCTGAACTATCCGAAGATTAGTTTTTGTGCATGACAAAATGTCCCCCTTGGCCTCTCCCCTGGCGATGGCAGCCCTCAACAGCGGTGCGGGGAACGGGAAAGGGGACGGGAATCGGCCGACGCGATTGATCGGATCTTCATGTCGTCATGAGTCAGGGTCGAACTGGACGCACCACGCGCCCCCTGCGCGTCACCGGCCCCGAGAAGGAGTGCGACCGCGGTCGGCGCGGGGCGCACGGTGCATGTCGACGTCAGGACCGCGCTGTCCTGTCTGACGCTCGCCGTCGCGGTCGACGGGCGGGAGGTCACCACGGTGGAAGGGCTCGCGGACGGCGACGTGCCGCACTCGGTGCGGCGGGCGTTCGGCTGAACGGCTGGAGGGGGGGCTGCGACGTCCTTTGCCTTTTCTTTACAACCGGTTCCGCCGCTGCCTCGTCTCTCCGCACGATCCGTTACTCAGCCCGCCGAGCCACCGGGCGGGCGGACCAGCGAAAGAGAGAGCGAGTTATGCGCCGCACCATCCTGAGTGCCACGGCACTCGCGTGCACCGCCGTACTGGCGAGCACCGTGCCCGCGTTCGCCGACGGGACGCCTTCCCCCCAGAAGGCCCGCCCGGCCGCCACGGCGGCCCCGACCCCGGAGCCGGCGCGCACTCCGCCCAAGGACGCGGGGCCGGCCGAGGCCCCGGCCCAGGCTCCGGCCAAGACTCCGGCGCGGGACCAGGTGTCCGTCGTACCGAGCGGAGCGCCCGACACCGGTGTGACGCTCGTATCGACGCGGTCCGGCTCCGACGCCGGGCTGATCGGCGGGGGCGCCGCCGCGGTGCTCGTCGCGGGCGGCGCGGCGGTCTTCGTCCTGCGCCGCCGGACGACGACCGGGGCATGACCTCGCCCTCCAGGCGCGCGTTCCTCACCCTGGCGACGGCCTCGTTGGTCGTGAGCTGCGGCGGCCCCGGCGCGGGCCGGGACACAAGGGCCCAGCCCAGCGGTGCGCCACCGCCTGCACGTTCCTCCGGGTCCCCCGCGACGGCGGCGCGTGCCCTCGGGCGTTCGGTCCCCGTGGCGTTGCGCATCCCGGCCATCGGGGTCGACACCCCGGTCATGGGGCTGGGGCTGGCGCCGGACGGCAGTGTGCAGGTGCCACCGGTCGCGGAGCACGACCGGGCGGGCTGGTACCGGCACTCGCCCACGCCGGGTCAGGTCGGGCCGTCGGTGATCCTCGGTCATGTCACGGTCGGCGCCTACGGGGACGGGGTCTTCCGTCACCTCGCGCGGCTGCACCGGGGCGACCGGATCGTGGCGCGTCTGCAGAACGGCACGGAGGCGCCGTTCACCGTCAGCGCCGTACGGACGGTCGCCAAGGCGGACTTCCCGACGGACGACGTATACGGGGACGTGGGCCGTCCGGAGCTGAGGCTCATCACGTGCGGCGGCCCCGCGGCCGGTGGCGAGTACCGCGACAACGTGATCGTCTTCGCCGCACTGGGCCCGGCGAGTCCCTGACCCGCACCCGGATCCCGGGCCGTTGGAACCAAACGCCAACGGCCTGGGATCCTTCCCTACGAACGCGTCACGACCATGGAGAGCGTTGAAACGGTCCCGCGAGAAGGCAGCGTCCGAGCTGTTCGGCGCCCTCTACCCGCGCCTCGCGGGCTGGTGCCGCCGTCTCGTCGACGACGACGGGATGGCCCACGAGATCGCCTCCGAGGCGTTCACCAGGCTCTGGGCCCGCTGGACAGACGTGGAGGAGCCCCGTGGCTTCCTCTACGTCACCGCGGCCAACCTCGTCCGTGACCACTGGCGCAAACTGGAGCGCGAGCGGAAGGCCATGCACCGCGCCACCACCGAAGCCGCCGTGCGCCCCCACCCCGAACAGGAGGACCCGTCGGTACGCCTGCTCGTGCAGTCACTGCCGGAACGACTGCGTGTCGTGATCTTGCTGCACTATTACGCCGACATGCCGATCCGGGAGGTGTCCGTACTGACCGGGCGCAAGGAAGGAACCGTCAAGGCCGACCTCCACGCGGCCCGCGAACTGCTCCGTGCCCACCTGAGGAGAAGCCTTGACCACACGCTTTGACGACGGCCCGGAGTTCGAGCCAGACGACCCCTTCACGGTGCTTCTGCGGCCCTCCTTCGACAACCTCGGCCCGCCCGCCGGCCGGTACGAGGCGATCCGCCGCGCCGCGGTCCGCCGCCGGCGGCTGCGCACCGCGGCCAGGGCCGGCGTGGTGTGTGTGGTCGCCGCCCTCATCGTCCTTCCGGTCCGCCTGACCGGACCGGGCCCACCAGCGTCCCCGACGGTCCCCCTCGCCCCACCGCCCGTGCGCGGCCCCTCGGCCCCACCGCCCCCGACGAAGCGGCCCGGCCCCGTCATCCCCCGCCCCGGCACTCCCGGCCCCGCCACCACGGCCAAGCAATCCGAGGCGCCGTCGGACAGAAACAGCACCGACGCCACCCCTCGAACGCGCGGCCCGGCCGAAGCCGATCGCTGATCTTCACGCCTTTGGCGGCCATCCGACGCGAGCCGTTGCCCGACGTCACCGGCGGGCGCGGCACCGGCGCGACTTCGAATGCACCCTGACCGGGACCGGCTCCGGTTCCTGCCATCTCCAAGCCACCGAGGCCGAGCACCAGGACCGCAGGTCGGGAGCCGGCCGGGGCCGCTCTCTCCGGTGCGGCTCGATCGCGGTGCCCTGTGGTCACCGACTCGACCGGTCCTCGCCGTCGCGCTGATCGTCGAGGCGGGCAGTCAGGCCGGGCCAGTGCTCGGACCACCGCGCCAGATCGCCCGGGGTCAACGACCACCGCGAGCGCAGGGCTTCGTCCGGCAGGAAGCGGATGCAGGTCCCCGTGGCCCCGTCGGCTTCGACCGGCTCCAGATCGGTCACCGGAACGCCGTGCTCATAGCGCTGGCTCCAGGATCCGTTGAGACGGCGGTTGGTATGGATCAGCCACTCGCTGAGGGCCGCGACGACGGACATGCCGCGACGCGGATGTCCGTCCGGAAGCCACTCGGCCTCCGGGAGGTCGAAGAACCGAAGATCCTTCGTGGCCATCACCGGCTTCTTCACCACCCGGCCATGCTCGTCGACCCGAGTGTCGGTGCCCCGTCCGTCATCCTTCACCGATACCGAGCCGTCGGTGTGCAGCGTGACCACACACTGACCGCCGCCCCGGCTCGCTGCCTCGTCAGCGGCGTAAGCAACGATCTCAAGAACAAGGTGTTCGGGCCCGCCCGGAGCGAACTCGGCGGATCCCTGGCGGATCCGACCGAGATGGTCCGCGTCCACGATGCCGGCCCAGTCGTGCGTGGTGTTGACCCAAGAAGCCCTTGATCCATCCATCCGACCAGTATCCGTCGGGTTCTCGTTCAGGCTGCCGGAACGAACCGCTCAGATGGCCCGCCGAACCCGGCACCTCAATCGCCACGGCGCGGCGGTTCAGCCGTCATCGAAGGTGTCCAGATGAGGAGATGTGCGGCCGGTTCGAGCTGGACAGGAACAGCCGCCTCGATCAGGACCTGTCTATCCGGGCAGTGTGACAAGTCCCGTCTCATAGGCGGTGATCACGAGTTGGACCCGGTCCCGGGCGCCCAGTTTGGTGAGCAGGCGTGACACATGGGACTTGGCGGTGGCCACCGTGATGAAGAGGTCCTCGGCGATCTCGGTGTTCGTCCGGCCGCGCCCGATGAGGGTCAGGACTTCCTGTTCCCGCTCGGTGATGCCCGCGACCGGCCGCGGGGAGCGCCGCGGGGGGCGTCCGGCGAAATCGGCGATCAGCCGGCGCGTGACCGTCGGCGCGATCAGCGCATCGCCGGCGGCGACCACACGGATCGCCGCGAGGATGTCGTTCAGCGCCATGTCCTTGACCACGAAGCCGCTCGCTCCGGCCCGCAGCGCGCCGTAGACGTTGTCATCCTCGTCGAACGTGGTCAGGACGAGAACACGCGTCGCGGTCGGACCGGCGGTGATCAGGCGAGTGGCCTCGATCCCGTCCATGCCGGGCATCCGGATGTCCATCACCACGACGTCGGGGCCGATGTCCCTGACCAGGTGGACCGCCTCGGCACCGGTCGCGGCTTCACCGACGACCTCCAGGTCCGGGTGGTCGGCCATGACCAGGCGCAGGCCGGACCGCACCAGTGGCTGGTCGTCGGCGAGAACGACGCGTACGGGACCGGCGGTCATCCGGCCTCCGCCGGAATTTCGACGGGGGCGGGCAGCGGCAGCCGGGCCGTCACCCGGAAGCCCCCCTCGGGACGCGGCCCGGCGCTGAGGTCGCCGTGCAACAGGGCGACCCGTTCCCGCATGCCCACGAGACCGAAGCCGTGGACCGAGGCGTTCCCGGTGGCACCGCGCCCATCGTCGACGACCTCCACGGACAGCTCCTCGTCCCCGTAGTCGATGAGCACCCGACAGCGTCCGGTGCCCGCGTGGCGAACCACATTGGTCAGCGCCTCCTGAACGATACGGAAGGCGGACAGGTCGATGTCGGCCGGCAGCGGACGCTCCTGCCCGCCGCGGCGCACATCCACGCGTACCCCCGCGTCGGCCGTGGCCGCCGCCAGCCGGTCGATGTCCGCCAGCCCCGGCGAGGGCGCGAGGGCCGCCTGTCTCCCCGAGGCCGCCGTAACCGGGTCCGCCTGGCGGAGTGCCACCACCGTGCGCCGAAGCCCCGACAGGGTCTCCCTGCTGGTGGCCTCGATGGCCCGCAGCGCCTCACCGGCCTCCGCGGGCCGGGTCCCGATGACATGGCTCGCCGCCCCGGCCTGGATGGCGATGATGCCGATGCTGTGCGCGACCATGTCGTGCAACTCCCTTGCGATCCGCAGCCGTTCGGCGATCACGGCCTCGGCCACCTCCTGTGAACGCAGCGCCACCACGTGCTCGCGGCGCTCGCGGCTCAGCAGTCCACCCGTGCAGGCCGCGGCCATCGCGAGGAGGGCGATCACGACATTGACGGTCACGCCGTCCCCGTGCGAGAAACCACCGATGATCAGAAACTGGACGACGAGGGATCCGGCCACGGCGGCGATCGAAACGCGCCGCGCGCAGGTGGCGACGGTGAAGCCCAGGACGAGATCCACCGCCAGATACGACAGGAACTGGCCCTGATACGAGGCCGACAGGCTCGCGGGGGCGGAGCTCGGGGGGCCCACCACCACGGCGGTGGATCCGAACAGCGTGATGGACAGCGCCAGGAGCGGCATGCGTCGCAGCACACCGACGAGCAGAGCCGCCGCCAGCAGTCCTCCGATGCCGTGGACCGTGCCCGAAGCCCGCGGCGCACCTCCCACGAGCAGGCCCACCGCGAGGAGATAGAGGGCACCTCCCACCCAGGCCGTGACCTTTCCGCTCGTCATCGCTGGTGTGGCCTCTCAGGAGGGAGACCGCGCCGTGTGACGCGCACGGGCAACGGGATGGTCGGTAGGGCGTCCATCCCGCGAGAGTATCCAGCCGCGGCCCCTGGGGGATCGGCCCGCGGACGTACGCCCACGGGCGAAGCCGGCCGCGCGATTGCCGCCCACGGCCCCATGACCGGACGGGGCCCTCCCCGGCAGCGTTGTCCCCGTGATCGAAGTCAAGGAACTCACCAAGCGCTACGGCGGCAAGACCGCCGTCGACCGGCTGTCCTTCACCGTGCGACCGGGCCGGGTCACCGGATTCCTCGGCCCCAACGGAGCCGGCAAGACCACCACCCTGCGGATGATCCTCGGCCTGGACGCGCCCACCGGCGGCGCCGCCACCGTCAGCGGCGTCCCCTTCCGCTGCCACCGGCGCGGTCTGCGGCACGTCGGCGCCCTCCTCGACGCGGGCCGGGTCCACGGCGGACGCACCGCCGCGGCTCATCTGTCGGCCCTGGCCCACAGCAACGGGATCCCCCGACGCCGGGTGGACGAGGTGCTGCACGAGGTGGGCCTGGCCGAGGCCGCGCCCCGCCGCCTCGGCGGCTTCTCGCTCGGCATGAAGCAGCGGCTGGGGATCGCCACCGCGCTGCTCGGCGACCCGCCGGTGCTGATATTCGACGAACCGGTCAACGGCATGGACCCGGAAGGCGTGCTCTGGATGCGCCGCCTCTTCCGGCGCCTGGCGGCCGAGGGCCGTACGGTCTTCCTCTCCAGCCACCTCATGTCGGAGATGGAGAACACCGCCGACCAACTCGTCGTCATCGGCCGGGGCCGGCTCATCGCCGCCGAGTCGGTACGGGACTTCGCGGCACGGGGCACCCGCCTCGGCGTCGTGGTGGGTACGCGGCAGGCCGCCGGGCTGACGGCGGTGCTGACCGCCGCGGGGGCGTCGGTCGAGCCGGAGGGACCGGCGGACGCCGAGAAGCTCATCGTGACCGGCCTGCCGGCGGACCGGATCGCGGCACTCGCCTTCGAGAACCGGATCCTGCTGACCGAGCTGACCACCCGAACCGCCTCACTGGAGGCGGCCTTCATGGAACTCACCGCCGACAGCGTCGAATACCAGGCAGGACAACCCCGATGACCACTCTCCCCCCGGCCACCCCGACCGCCTCGGCCGTGCCCGCCGTCGAACCGCCCGTCCGTTTCCGCGACCTGCTCGTCTCCGAATGGATCAAGATACGGTCCCTGCGCTCCACCCCATGGGTCCTCGCACTCACCACCCTGTTCGTCATCGGGTCCGCCGCTGTGGCGGCACTGGCGGATATCGACGACCTCCGGGCGATGAGCCCGGCCGCGAGGGCCGATCAGGGGTTCCTCGTGTTCGTCGCCTTCCCCGCCGCCGGTCATATGGCGCTGATGCTCGTCGCCGGAAGCGTCGGTGCCCTCACCGTCGTGAGCGAGTACAGCAGCGGCCTGATCCGCACCACCACCGTGGCAGTGCCCGCCCGTGGTGCGGTGGTGCTGGCCAAGGCGGTCGTCACCGCCGCGCTCTGGACAGCGGCCGGGGCGGTCATCTCCACCGGTTGCTTTCTGGTCTCCCAGGCCATCCTGAACGGGCAGCGGGCCGGGGTATCCCTCACCCATCCCGGAGTGCTCCGGGCGCTGGTGGCGTCCGCCCTGCTGGCCCCGGTCTGCGCACTGACCGGCCTCGGCCTCGGGGCCCTGATCCGGCACAGCGCGACCACCATGGTCACCAGTGCCTTCATCCTGGTGATGCTTCCTCCGATCTTCTCGCAGAGCGCACGCTGGTCCGCCGCCGTGAGCCACGCGATGCCGGTCACGGCGTGGAAGCGCCTGGCCCAGAACTGGGCACCGGATCCCCACTCGCTCGCCTACAGCGCCACCGTCCCCGGCTCATGGGCCGTGTACGTGCTCTGGCCGCTGATCGCGGTCGTACTCGCCGTGGTCGTCGTGCGGCGCCGCGACGTGTGAACGCGCACGTACGGAAGGCGTGGCGTCCTCGGGGTGGCCGGCCCGCCGGGGCCTCCCCGCACACGACCGCGCTCGGCACCGGACGGTGCCATCCCCGGAGCGGGCGCTGACGATCCGCGTCGTCCACACTCGGATTGAACGGGAGGAATGTTCCTGGAGCAGGCTTGCGAACGCCATTGATGTTCTATTTGTTCGAAGATACGGTGTGGGGCGTCTTGAGGCTGATCTCCCGGGGGGCATGCCGTGTCACGAATACTCGCCGCCGACGGCGTCGCGCCCACTCCGTCCGCGCTGCGCACGGTGTGGAACTCGCCGCTCTATCGCGGGGCGACCTTCGCGTTGTTCCTCTCCGGGCTGGGCGCCTCGGCCGCCGCCCCGCAGATCACCCTGTTCCTCGTGGACGACCTGCATGTCCCGTTGACCACGGCCGGCCTGTACTACCTCACGAGCATCACCGCCCCGGTCGCCGGATACCTCGTCGGCGCGCGCTCGGACCGTACGGGAAGACGGCTCGGGCTCTTCCGGCTGTGCGCCCTGGCCGGATTCCTCGGCTGGACCGCCATGGCCGTGTCGGACCAGGTGTGGATGCCCTTTGTGATCAGTGCCGTGGTCCTGGCCTTCGCCGGTGCCGCCGGCTCGCAGTTGTTCGCCGCGGTCCACGACGAGCTGCGGGCCGGCGCCGGCTCCGTCGGCGACGGGATCGTCTCGATCGTGCGCATGGCGATGACCGCGGGATGGATCGTGGGGCCGGTCGCGGGTTCGCTGCTGGCCACCGCCGCAGGACCGCGCGCGATGCTCGTGGCGACCGGACTGTGCACCCTCGCCCAGGTCGTCCCCATGGGCTTCGCGCGCACACCCTCGGCTCGCACACCCTCGGCTCGCACACCCTCGGCTCGACCCGGTGCAAAGACCCCGGCCACGTCCGAGGTGAGGACGGAGATATCGGCCGTGCGCCCCGGCCCGCACCCGGGGGTGCGGGCCATGCTGCCCCTGCTGGCCTTCACCGGGCTGTACGTGCTCGTCTACGCGGGGGAGCCGATCAAATACGGCTATCTGACGATCTATATGCTCAACGACATGCGCCTGCCAACGGCGGTCAGCGGCGCGGTGATCGGCATCCAGCCCTTGTTAGAACTGATCCTCATGCCGGTGGCCGTGGTCGTCGCCCGCCGGATCGGCATGATGCCCCTGATGGTCCTCGGTGCCGCCTTCGGTGTCGTCGCGAACCTCTGTTTCGCCCTGACCGGCAGCGCGTTCGGCATGTTCGCCGGACAGATCCTCATGGGCGGTGTGTGGGGTGTCTTCGCCGGCCTCGGAATCATCGTCGCCCAACGCCTGCTGCCCGAAGCCGTCGCGACCGCCTCGGCCGTCTTCATGAGTTCCCCCGCGATCGCCAGCGCCCTCGGCGGGCTGACAGGCAGCCTCGGCGTGAGTCTGCTCGGACTGCCGCTCGTGTTCCTGGCGCCGGCCCTGTACAGCCTTGTGGCGACCATCAGCATCGCCTTCATGAGCCGCTCCCGCCATGCCGTGGGCTGAGGCCTGTGCCGAGCACCGGCCGCCGGAGGAGGTCGCGCCGGCCGGGTCGGGCGGCCCGCGAGGGGCCCTTGCCCGCCCCGGGACGTGGTGCGGCGCCCGTACCCGCCCTGTGACGTGGTGCGGCGCCCGCGCCCGCCCCGTGACGCGCGTGCGCTCAGAAGGGCACAGTGAGCTGTGCCCTCACATGGGCGCGCAGCACACCCACCATGTCGGTGACACACCCGCTGAGAAGCCACTGCACCTGCAGTCCGTCCATCAGGGCGATCAACTGCTGCGCCGCCGTGTCCGGGTCGACGTCCGCCCGCAGGACGCCTTCCTCGCGGGCCTGCGAGTACGCGAGCGCCGTGGTCGCCACCGTGTTCTCGTAGCGCTCCACGAAGTATCTGTGCGCGGGGTGTTCGGCCGATGTCGCCTCCGCGGCGACGACGGAGAACAGTTCGACGATCCCCCTGCGCGTGGTGTTCAGTTCGGCGAGTTCGGTGAGCCGGCGGAGCCGGTCGACGCCGACGGCGCCGTCACGCGCCAGCCACGCGCCGTCCACCTGGTCCCGGTGTTCCAGGACAGCGAGCAGCAGGGACTCCTTGGTCGGGAAGTGGTGCAGCAGACCGGTGTGCGAGATACCGCCCCGGTTCGCGATCACCCGCAGCGAGGCTCCCCGGTAGCCGACCTCTCCGAACATGGCCACGGCGTGGTCGATGATCTCGCGTCGCTTGGCACGGCCCTTGGCATAGCCACCTCGTGGTTCGGCGGTCACTGGCCACCCTCCCGGCTCTTGTCCTGCGGTGCCGGACGGCATCACAGGCGGGGTTCACCCCACCAATACCTACCACCAGGTCGGTATTGGGCGTACGGTGAACCGGAGTGGCCGACCGGGCCGTTCCGACACGGGAGACTACCGCCGATGACAACGACCCCAGCCAGGGAGAACACACCGCGAGCCCACAGCGGACGTCGTTCGCCCGGGGCGGCGAACGTCCGTCCGGCCTCAGCCGGTACGTGACGGAACCCGCCCCGCCCCCGCCTCTCCGCGAAGGGGTGACGACGGACGGCGACCGTGTTCGCGGGACCACGTGACGCTCCGGTCCTGATACGCCCCCTCGGCACCCTCGGCACCCTCGGCATACAACCCCCCTCGCCCCCTCGGCCCGGCCCCGCCGTACGCCCGCCCGGAAGACCACATCCGGCCCCGGCGCTCCCGAGGCCCGTCGCCCGCGCATCCCACCGAAACCCGCGCATCTCACCGGAAGCCGTGAAGGGAAACTCCCGTGCCATCCTCTCCGCCCTACCTCGACCCCGCTCTGGCCATCGCCGAAAGGGTCGACGACCTTGTCAGCCGTATGACGCTGCCCGAGAAGGTCGGCCAGATGCTGCAGCTGAACGCCAAGGAGGGCGTGCACGTCGTCGCGGACATGCACGCGGGCTCCCTCGTCCACGCCTCGCCCGAGCGCGTTCTCGAAGCGGCCGAACTCACCGAACGGTCGCGGCTGCGCATCCCGCTGCTGGTGGCCGAGGACTGCATCCACGGTCACTCCTTCTGGGAGGGCGCGACGATCTACCCCACTCAGCTGGGCATGGCCGCGACATGGGACCCGGCCCTCGTCGAGCGGGTCGCCAGGGCGACGGCGGTGGAGGTCGCGGCGACCGGTGTGCACTGGACGTTCTCGCCCGTGCTGTGCATCGCACGGGACCTGCGATGGGGACGGATCAGCGAGACCTTCGGCGAAGACCCCTTCCTCATCGGCGAGTTGGCCTCCGCCATGGTCCGCGGCTACCAGGGCGACGGGCTCTCCGACCCGACGGCGATCCTCGCCTGCGCCAAGCACTTCGCGGGATATTCGGAGACCCAGGGCGGCCGGGACGCCAGCGAGGCCGACATCTCGCGGCGCAAGCTGCGCTCCTGGTTCCTGCCCCCCTTCGAACGCGTCGCCCGCGAAGGGTGCCGTACGTTCATGCTCGGCTACCAGTCCATGGACGGTGTTCCGATCACCGTCAACGACTGGCTGCTCAACGACGTCCTGCGCGGCGAGTGGGGGTACACGGGCACGCTCGTGACCGACTGGGACAACGTCGGCCGCATGGTGTGGGAGCAGCGGATCCACAGCGACTACGCCCAGGCTGCGGCCGCGGCGGTCCGCGCGGGCAACGACATGGTGATGACGACACCGCAGTTCTTCGACGGAGCGCAGGAGGCGGTCGAGCGGGGCACGCTCGCCGAGGCGGAGATCGACGAAGCGGTCCGCCGTATCCTGACCCTCAAGTTCGAACTCGGGCTCTTCGAGGAGCCGCGCCGCCCCGACCGCGCCCGCCAGGCCGAGGTGATCGGCAGCACGGAGCACGCCGCTCTGAACCTGGAGACGGCCCGCCGCTCGCTCGTCCTGCTCACCAACGACGGCACCCTGCCCCTGGCCGGGGGATTCGGGACGGGTACCGGAGGCCGGGCCGTCGCCGGCGCGGAAAGCGCGCCTCGTACGGTCGCCGTCATCGGTCCCAACGCCGACGACGCCCAGACCCAGCTCGGTGACTGGGCCGGCTCCTCCGGCCAGGCCGACTGGCTCCCCGACGGCCAGCCGCGCGCGATGATCACGACGGTGCTCGAAGGGTTCCGCGCCCATGTCCCCGAGGGCTGGAGCGTGTCGTACGCCCGTGGCGCGGACATCCTCACCGTCGACGCCGACCCGGAGGGCGCGTTCTTCCCCGACGGGCAGCCCCGCCCCGAGGTCGTCGTCCCCGCGGAGCCCTCCGAGACGCTGATCGCCGAAGCCGTGGCGCGCGCGGAGGCCGCGGACTACGTCGTCGCCGTCGTGGGCGACCGTATCGAACTGATCGGTGAGGGCAGGTCGACGGCGACTCTGGAGCTGGTCGGGGGGCAGGTCGCCCTCCTCGACGCACTCGCCGCGACCGGCAAGCCGCTGGTGGTCGTCGTCATCAGCTCCAAGCCACTGGTCCTGCCGCCGTCCGCGCACAACGCCGCGGCGATCGTGTACGCCTTCAACCCCGGCATGCGCGGCGGACAGGCGGTCGCCGAGCTGCTCCTCGGCCTCGTCGAGCCCGCCGGCCGGCTGCCGATCTCCTTCGCCCGCCACGCCGGGCAACAGCCCACGTACTACAACCAGGTGCGCGGCCAGCACGGCGCCCGCTACGCGGATCTGACGCAGAGCCCCGCCTTCGCCTTCGGCGAGGGCCTGAGCTACACGACCGTCGAGTACGCGGACCTGGAGATCCCCACCGCGGAGCTGGGGACGGGAGACTCGGTCCACGCACGGCTCACGGTCTCCAACACCGGCACGCGCCCCGTTCTGGAGACCGTGCAGGTGTACGTCAGCGACACCGTCACCTCGGTGACGTGGGCGGAGAAGGAGCTGAAGGCATATCGGCAAGTGCCGCTCGCGCCGGGGGAGTCGCGTGAGGTCCTGATCGATCTACCGGTCGCCGCGTGCGCGCTCGTGGACGCGCGGGGCGAGCGTGTCGTCGAGGCCGGTGCCTTCGAGCTCCTGGTCGGTCCGTCGTCCCGTGACGCATCGCTGCTGCGGGCGGGATTCACCGTCAAGGGCTGACGCCCGGTACACGCGGACGGGGGCGATGGCCGCACGGCCGGGGCGCGCGCCGCGAGTTCGTCGTACGCGTCGATGATGAGCACGGCGTGGGCCGGCCGGGATGTCCTGGCCGGCCCTGCGGACGCGACGGCTCACAGCGTTCTCGCTTCCCGTGTGCCGCCGGGAGCGGTGGGTTGTCCGTTTGTACGGTCGGTCGGACGGATTCGTCGGACGAATTCGTCAGACGGATTTGACCTCGCCGCCGTCCATGCGGAGTGTCGAGCCGGTCATCCAGCGGGCGGCGGGTGAGACCAGGAAGGCCATGAGTCCGGCGATTTCCTCGGGCCGGCCGTAGCGTCCGATCCCGGCCTTCTCCGGGAACGCGTCGATGGCTTCCTCGACGGTCATGCCGTGATCGGGGGCCCAGTGTTCGAGGTAGGAGCGGCGGCGGTTGGTCATGACGGCGCCGGGCATGACGCTGCGGAGTTGCCGGACATCAGGACGACGGAGCCTTTGGTCTCGGTCAGTGCCGGCCATGCCTCGATCGTCAGTCGCCGGGCTCCGTGGAGTTTGAGGGCGAGGCCCGCGTCCCACTGCTCGTCCGTCATCTCGAACAGATCGATCTGGGGTACCGCACCCGCGATGTTGACCAGGGCGTCGATGCGGGTGAAGGCGTCGAGGGTGCGCCCGGTCACCGTCGCGGCCGCCGCCCGGCCCGAGAGGTCCACGTCGATGACGAGTGTCCGGGCCCCTTCCTTCCGCACCATGTCCGCGGTCTCCTCCAGATGGATTCGGTTCCGTGCGACGAGCACGAAGGACAGCCCAGGATGGCCCCACACACTCCGGCTCTGTTCCTGGCCGATTCGCCCGGTCTGGACTTCCTCAACTCGGTCGCGACGCCCGTCGACACAGAGGTCGACCGGATCGAGGACGGCGCGGGCCTGCTGGCTTGGCTGGAGGAGGCGGAACTGGTGTCGCCCGACACGCTCGCGTCGCCGCGGGAGCGGGCCATGCCGGGCGAGTTCGACACGGTCGCCGCCCGGACACGCAGCCTGCGCGAGGAGTTCAGGAAATTCGTCCTCGAACACAAGGGCAGGCCCCTGGGAGCGGAGAGCCAGGCGGAACTGGCGCCCCTGAACCGGCTGCTCGCACGGGACGAGGCGTTCCTCCAACTCGACTTCGTGGAACAGCACAACGGGCCGGCGCTGCAACTGCGGAGGGCACGCCGCCGGCGCTCACCGGACGCACTGCTGCACCCCATCGGCGAAGCGCTGGCGGGACTCCTCGCCGAGGAGGACTTCTCCGACGTCAAGGCCTGCGAAGGCCCGGCATGCACGCTCATGTTCGCTGACCACACCCGCGGTCGTGTCCGCCGGTGGTGCAGCATGGCGATCTGCGGTAACCGGGTGAAGCAGACCGCACACCGCAACCGGTTCAAACAGATCCGGGGCACCGCGGGCGCGTGACCGGCGCGGCTCAGGGAGCGCCGGTTCATCTCGCACAGCATGGCAGCTGTAGCCGCCGAGGCCAGCTGCTGACGGCCCGTCAGGACTCGGGGTGAGGGACCCATCCTGCGGCCGGGTGGTAGTGGTCGGGCCCACTCGTGGTCCGAGGATCACCACGTCGAGACAACCTCTAAGCCTTGATCGGTGCGGCCGACCTGGCGGCCTGCTCGATCTTCGCGCAGTACGCTGCACGGGCTTCCTCGTCGATCTGCTTCTCGTGTTCGGCGCGCAACCCGGTCCGGCCGTCGAGGCCCTCGCGCAGGATGTCGGCGTGCCCGGCATGCCGGATGGACTCGCCGAGGACATGGACCATGACGGCGAACAGGTTCGTGTCGGCATAAGGCTCCGGCCACCACGGCACGTGGCCGGGGGCGTCGAGGGGAAGCTCGTTGAGCGTCGCGTCCGAGTGTTCCCACGTGCGCCGGTAGAACCCGATGATCTGATCGCGGGTCTCGTCCTCCGTCGCCCACAGATCGCTGCCGTCGGAGTCCTGCCACCGGGGCAGCGGTTCCGGGGAAGGGCGGTCGAAGACCTCACCGAAGTACCTGGCCTCGACGGTGGCCACGTGTTTGACCAGGCCGAGGAGGTTGGTCCCGGTCGCTGTCAAAGGCCGGCGGGCGTCGTATTCGGACAAGCCGTCGACTTTCCAGAGCAGCGCCTTGCGGTCCCGCCGCAGTCTCCCGTGCAGGTTGCCTTTCGCGAATTCATCGATCATGCGGCATGAGCCTGCCATGGGCTGTTCATGGTCTCAAGATCCCGTAGGGGGTCCGCGACGACTGGCAGAGTCGAGGCCCGACCACGCCCTCGGCCCGTCCCGCGGCGGGCCTGCCCGTTGGACGACGTCACCGGACCGTAAGGACACCACCGCACCAGGAAGCCGAGAAGCGCCGGCGCGGCGATCTAGGTTCACCTCCCGTCCCCGACAGACAGGAGTCACCCATGCGAACCCGTGCCCTCCTTCCGGCCGCCGTCGCCGCCATCCTGCTCACCGTCACGGGGTGCGGCGCGGACAGTGGTTCCGACACCGGCGTCGGCGCGGAGGCAGGCTCACCGACGGCTGCCCAGTCCAGCCCCCGGGTGCCCGTCATCGCCACCGGCTCCCCGGGCGGTGTTGGCGGCGCGGCGGTGCCCGAGGCGCTGGGTTTCACCGCGACCACCGTGGACGGCAAGCCGTTTGACGCCGGGAACCTCGCGGGCAGGCCGGTCGTGCTGTGGTTCTGGGCCCCGTGGTGCCCCGCGTGCAAGGCCCAGGCAGCCGAGACCGCGAAGGTCGCCACCGCCCACCGGGGCACGGTGAGCGTCGTGGGCGTCGCCGGCCTGGATACCAACACCGCCATGAAGGACTTCGTCGCCGAGACGAGGACCGGCGTCTTCCCGCACCTGTCGGACGAGAAGGGCGAGGTGTGGAAGCGATTCGAGGTCACCGAGCAGAGCCGCTACGTCATCCTCGACAAGAACGGCACCACCGTCTACGAAGGGGTCCTGCCCGCGGGCAGGGGCCTGGCCGAGAAGGTCGCCGGACTGACCGGCTGACCGGCTGAACCGACATGGCCGGCCCTCCCCTCGCCCTCGCCCTCACGGCGGGCATGCTCGCCGCCGTCAACCCCTGCGGCTTCGCCCTCCTGCCCGCCTACCTGTCCCTGCTCGTCCTCGGCGACGACACCCCCGGCCGCACGGTCGCCCTCGGCCGTGCCCTGGCCGCGACCGTGGCGATCACGGCTGGGTTCGCGGCCCTCTTCGGCGCCTTCGGACTCGCCCTCCAGCCCGTGGCCGGGCAGGTCCAGCGACACCTGCCCTGGTTCACCATCGTCTTCGGACTGCTCCTGGCCGCAGCGGGCGCGTGGCTGCTCGCCGGCCGCCGGCTGCCCGCCCTGGCCCCGAAGCCACGGCGTGCCCCGAAGGTGACGCGTTCCCTGCCCTCCATGGCCCTGTTCGGCATGGCGTACGCCACCGCCTCCCTCGGCTGCACCATCGCCCCCTTCCTCGCCATCGTCGTCTCCGCCTTCCGCACCGGCTCCGCCGGCGAAGGCATCGCCCTCTTCGCCGCGTACGCCGCCGGCATGGGCCTGATCGTCGGCGCGGCCTCCCTCACCGTCGCCCTCACCCGCACCACCGCCGTCACCGGCCTGCGCCGCCTCGGCTCCATCACGCCACGGCTCGGCGGCGGACTGCTCCTCCTCGTCGGCGCCTACGTCGCCCACTACGGCTGGTACGAGATCCGCGTCCGGAACAACCCCCGAACCAGCGACCCCGTGATCAACGCGGCCGGCGCCGTCCAGCGGACCATCGCCGACTTCCTGCACGCGACGGGCGCCGCCGTGATCCTCGTCCTCTTCGCGCTCCTGCTCCTGACCATGCTCGTGATCCGCCGCCGACACGCACGCCCGGCATCCCGGACAGACGGCGCGCCCGAGCACGGACCGCGGCGACACGGAGCCTGAATCCGTCGGGGATCTCGGACCCTTTGGCCATCGGGCTCGGCCGCGGCCTGACCCGGCGGCCTGTCCTTCTTCGCGTAGTGCCCGGTGGCGTGCCGTGCCCGGCGGCGTGCCGTGCCCGGTGGCGTGCCTGACCGGCTGCGTCGGAGGTGACCGGCCGTCACGTTCGAGAGGTGAGGACGCAGTCGACGGCCATGTACAAGGTCTCCGTCTCGGATCGCAGGAGCGATTTCCCGGCGGGCAACGCCCTCTCGGCCGCGAGTCCGTTGAGGACGGTCATCAGGAATCTCGCGCGTCGAGTGTTCTCTCCCGCGGCCAGCGCGCCCTCCCGCGTGAGGATCGCCAGCCAGGACTCGACACGGCGTTGCCCTTCCCGGTCCATGGCGAGATACGCCGCGCGCACCTCGTCGGTCGGCTCGGGGGCGATGAATGTCTCGTAGAGCCTGCCCCATGCCTCTCGTGCCTGTTCCCCCACTCCGGCAGGCGCGAGCACCTGCCGGAGACAGTTCACGAGCCGGTCGCGCGCCGGGACCGAACGGTCGTGGATCCCGTCCTCGGAGACCACGTGGTCATAGATGACGGCGAGCACCGCGTCCCGCAGTTCGCGCTGCGCAGGGAAGAAGTGCCGGAGTGATCCGGTGCTCACCCCGGCCCGCGCCGCGACCGTTCGCACGCTCAGGTTCACCGAGGGGTCCTCTCCGATCATCGCCGCGGCCGCCGCGAGGATCCGCTCCCGCGTGCCGACGCTCTCCTTCTTCTCCGTCACTGCCGCCGCCTTTCATCACGCCGTACTAGTACACCGTGATAGCTTAGCTCCCCGGGTCACTATCACAGTGTGCTAGTCGTGAGTGCGGGATGCGGCCGAGAGCCACAGGGAGGCTGAAAGATGTTCGAGGAGCGGCAGCGGCGTCGAGCCGCCAAGCGCGTGCGACCGGGGGACGGGCGGCCCCTGCGACGCTTCCGCTGGTGGCAGTTGCCCGGCCGCGCGCTGTTCCAGCTTCCCCTGACGCGGCACGACGGTCGTCGGACGATGTACGCGATCGATGTCCGGCACTGGCAGAACCAGAGCGCCGGCACCGTCAAGGCGCACCTGTATCTCGACGGCAGGCTCCACGCCGAATCCAGGCTCCCCGCCGCCTTCCCCGTGCCCAACGGCACGATCGAGGTGGCGATGAGCGGCTTCGGGATCAAGCGCTGCCACTACGTCACCACCGCGGGTGCGGAACACCAGCTCGTCCCGCACCCTGCCTCCGCCGAGGGCCGCCGCGCCCGCCTCGACCGCGACCACCCGGCGCTCAGCCGGTGGATCGGCTTCTGCTCCCTCATCGCGCTCCTCGTAGGTGCCGGTCTTCTCGTCGTGCAGATCGTCGAACCGCTCTCCCGGATACCCCCCGTCGCCTCACGCGTCGGGAGCTTCGAGTCGCCCGTCCACCTGCCGCTGTGGCTCAACGTCACCCTCGGGGTCGCGGCAGCGATGGGCAGCATGGAGCGAGCGCTTCGACTCCGCTACAACTGGCTGCTCGACGGCGCGGCCAACTAGGCCCTGTCCGGGCGGTCGCCGACGAGGCCGACGCGTAGGGCGGTCCGTTCGCGTCCGGGCTCCGGCGGACCGGCATACCGGGCTGTCGTGGGAGAGGGAGAGATGTGAGAGGTTCGGACGCGTGAGTGATACGACGTCGCAGACCCTGCAATACCGTCTTGACGGACCGGAACAAGCGCCCATCCTGATCCTGGGCCCCTCCCTCGGCACAACGTGGCACATGTGGGATCGTCAAGTGCCCGAGCTGGCCCGCCAGTGGCGGGTGCTCCGCTTCGATCTCCCCGGCCATGGCGGAGCCCCCGCGCACGCCGCGGCCAGCGTCCCCGAGCTGGCGGAACGGCTGCTGGCCACGCTCGACGAGATCGGGGTGCAGCGGTTCGGCTACGTGGGCTGCTCCATCGCCGGTGCCATCGGCGCCGAGCTGGCGCTGCGCCGTCCCGACCGGATCGCCTCGCTCGCGCTGGTGGCCGCCTCGCCGCGGTTCGGCACGGCCGACGAGTTCCGGCAGCGCGGGGTGATCGTCCGCGCCAACGGGCTGGACCCGATGGCCCGCAGCGCGCCCGAGCGCTGGTTCACCCCCGGCTTCGCGGCCGCCCAGCCGGCCATCGTCGAATGGGCCGTCCAGATGGTCCGTACGACCGATCCCGGCTGCTACATCGCCTCCTGCGAGGCGCTGGCCGCCTTCGACATCCGGGCGGAGCTGGGCCGTATCGCCGTACCCACCCTCGTACTGGTCGGGGCCGAGGACCATGTCACCGGGCCCGCCGAGGCGCGCACGCTGGTCGCGGGGATACCGGACGCCCGGCTCGCGCTGGTGCCCGGAGCCTCCCATCTGGCGCCCGTCGAGCAGCCCGCCGCCGTCACGGATCTCCTCGTCCACCACTTCTCCACCGCCTGGTACAACCCGTCCGATACCTCCACCGGCCTCACCGTGCTGCCCGACCGCGGTCCCGCGCCCACGCTCTCGGCGATGATCGGCCCGGTCGCCGAGATCGCGCCCGCCGAGCAGCCCGAGGCCGTGACCACCGGGCGGCCCGACCCGTACGAGGCGGGCATGCGGGTGCGCAGACAGGTCCTGGGCGATGCCCATGTGGACCGCGCCATGGCCGCGGCGGACGACTTCACCGGAGACTTCCAGGAGCTGATCACCCGCTACGCCTGGGGCGAGGTCTGGACCAGGGAAGGTCTGGACCGCCGCACCCGCAGCGCCGTGACCCTGACGGCTCTGGTCGCGGGCGGCCATCTGGAGGAGCTGGCCTTCCATACGAGGGCCGCGCTGCGCAATGGCCTCACGCCCGCCGAGATCAAGGAAGTGCTGATCCAGACGGCCGTGTACTGCGGCGTCCCGGCGGCGAACACCGCGTTCCGGGTCGCGCGGACCGTGATCCAGGAGGAGACCACGCCCGATGCGTAGCAGGATGGCAGTACGCGCGCGGCTGTCCGCGCGGCTGAGCGTGGGGCAGCACGCGGGGCGGTCCGCAGCGCAGTACTCGGGGCAGTACGCAGGGCAGTACGCGGCGCGGAAGGCGCGCGGCACCGACAGCGAGGGAGGCGGTCAGCGGTGAAGCTCACCAAGAAGGCACACGCCTGCGTCCGGCTGGAGAAGGACGGCCGTACGCTCGTCATCGACCCCGGCGGCTTCACCGAGGACGACGCCACGAACGGCGCGGACGTCATCCTCGTCACCCACGAGCACGCCGATCACTTCGACGAGGGGCATCTGCGGGCCGGCCTCCGGGCCAACCCTGCGGCGGAGCTGTGGACGCTGCGCAGCGTCGCCGACCAGATCTCCGCCGCCTTCCCCGGCCGTGTCCACACGGTCGGCCACGGCGACACGTTCTCCGCGGCCGGGTTCGACGTCCGGGTCTACGGCGAGCTGCACGCGGTGATCCACCCGGACATCCCGCGGATCACCAACGTCGGCTATCTCGTGGACGGCTCGGTCTTCCACCCCGGCGACGCGCTGACCGTTCCCGACCACCCGGTCGACACGCTCCTGCTGCCCGTACAGGCGCCCTGGAACAAGATCTCCGAGGTGATCGAGTACGTACGCGAGGTCAAACCGCGGCGCTCCTTCGACGTCCATGACGCACTGCTCACCGAGCTGGCCCGGCCGATCTACGACACCCAGATCGGCAACCTGGGCGGCGCCGAACACAGCCGGCTCGCCCCGGGCCGCTCGGCCGAGCTGTGACTGTCGGACCCCGCCGATAGGCTGTCGCGCATGCGCATCGCCACCTGGAACGTCAATTCGATCACCGCCCGGCTGCCCCGGCTGCTGGCCTGGCTGGAGAGCACCGGTACGGACGTGCTGTGCGTCCAGGAGACCAAGTGCACGGAGGAGCAGTTCCCCGCGGAACAGCTCCGTGAGCTGGGCTACGAGTCGGCGGTCAACGCCACCGGCCGGTGGAACGGAGTGGCGCTGATCTCCCGGGCCGGCCTGACGGACATCGTCAAGGGGCTGCCCGGCGGGCCGGAGTACGAAGGAGTGACGGAGCCGCGCGCGATCTCCGCGTCCTGCGGCCCGGTCCGGCTCTGGTCCGTCTATGTGCCCAATGGCCGCGAGGTCGGCCATGACCACTACGCGTACAAGCTGCGCTGGCTGGAGGCGCTGCGCGAGGCGGTGGCCGACGACGCGGCGGGCGCGCGGCCGTTCGCGGTCCTCGGTGACTTCAACGTGGCCCCGGCCGACGAGGACGTGTGGGACCTGTCCCGCTTCGAGGGGGCCACGCATGTCACCCCCGCCGAGCGCGGTGCGCTCGCCGCGCTGCGCGAGGAGGGGCTCTCCGATGTGGTGCCCCGCCCGCTCAAGTACGACCGTCCGTACACCTACTGGGACTACCGCGAGCTGGGCTTCCCGAAGAACAAGGGCATGCGCATCGACCTGGTCTACGGCAACGGACCGTTCGAGGGCGCCGTCAAGGACAGCTATGTCGACCGCGAGGAGCGCAAGGGCAAGGGCGCGTCCGACCACGCCCCGGTGGTCGTCGACATCGAGGTCCCTCTTTAAAGACGCTCGGTTCACTCGCCCGCGGGGCACCGCCCGTTGCGCGCGCCCTATGGTGCCCCGGCGGGGCGAATGGCAGGCTGAGTGGTATGAACATCCCTTTCTTGGACAACTGGCGCAAGCGGCACGGCGGCGAGGACGGGACCTCGCTCGCGTCCGCCGTCGACGGCGACCCGGAGGGCGTGGCCGAGTTGCTCTCCGAGTGCGAGCTGCTGCGTGTCCGGGCGGGGCAGAACGGCCTTGAACTGGACAACTCCCCGGCCTCGTTGGAGGCGCTCGACCAGCTGCCGCCGCGCTGGCGCGACGACCCCGAGGAGCTGCCCTGGCTGGGCAACGACGCGGGGCTGTATCTGGGCACGGTGATCGTCCGTACGGTGCCCGGCGCGGTCTGGCACATCTGGCCCGGCGGGCACCCCGTGGTGCGCCTCGTCTCCGGGCGCGAGATCCAGGTCGTCGAGTCCGGTCTCGACTGGGCGGCGACCGGGGCGCCCGAGCTGTCCCAGGTCTACGCGGAGGCCGCCGAGGCCTGAACCCGGCCTCTTTTGCAGTAAATACGGCTTATGTCCCATGTGTGCGTGTCGAACGCGAAGTCCCTTGTCCGGCTGGATAGTTTGCGCTGACTTCGACACAGCCGGGAGTGGGTGGGGCAGCGCATGGCCGTCGATTCATTGATCGAACTGCGGGGCGTCAACAAGTACTACGGGCCGTTGCATGTCCTCCAGGACATCGATCTGACGGTCGCCCGCGGGGAAGTGGTCGTGGTCATCGGCCCTTCCGGCTCCGGGAAGTCCACTCTCTGCCGGACGATGAACCGGCTGGAGACGATCGAGTCCGGCCTGATCACCATCGAGGGAACGCCCCTGCCGGCCGAGGGCCGCGGGCTCGCGCGGCTCCGCGCGGAAGTGGGCATGGTCTTCCAGTCGTTCAACCTCTTCGCGCACCGGACCGTGCTGGACAATGTCTCGCTCGCGCAGATCAAGGTCCGCAAGCGCAAGAAGGAGGATGCCGACCGGCGGTCCCGGGAGCTGCTCGACCGGGTGGGACTTCTCTCGCAGGCCGACAAGCTGCCCGCGCAGCTCTCCGGCGGCCAGCAGCAGCGCGTCGCCATCGCCCGCGCGCTCGCCATGGACCCCAAGGTCCTGCTCTTCGACGAACCCACCTCGGCGCTCGACCCGGAGATGATCAACGAGGTGCTCGAAGTCATGCGGCAGCTCGCCCGTGAGGGCATGACGATGGTCGTCGTCACCCATGAGATGGGCTTCGCGCGCTCCGCCGCCAACCGCGTGGTCTTCATGTCCGACGGCCGCATCGTCGAGGACCGCACCCCGGAGGACTTCTTCACCGCTCCGGAGAGCGACCGGGCGAAGGACTTCCTCTCCAAGATCCTCAAGCACTGAGGGGGTGCGGTCCATGATCTCCGGTCGGGCACCGCGCGGGAGAACGCTTACGGCACCGCTCCTGCCCCTCCTGCTCGCCCTGCTGGCGGCGCTCACCGGCGGCTGCGGAAAGCCGGGCAGCCCGCCCGTGAAGGGCCCGCGGGCCGACGCGCTGCCCCACTACCGGGTGGACACCGCCTTCCGGCTGCCCGCCTCACCGACATGGACCAAGGCGAAGCGACGCGGCTATCTGACCGTCGGCGCCAAGGAGGACCAGCCGTACATGGGGGAGAGGGACCCGGCCACCGGCGTCTACTCCGGCTTCGACATCGAGATCGCCAGGATGATGGCGGCGTCCCTCGGCTTCGATCCGAAGACCATCCGCTTCCGTACGATCGCCTCCGCGAACCGGGAAACCGCCCTGCAGAACGGGCAGATCGACTACTACGTCGGCACGTACACCATCAACGAGAACCGCAAGAAGCTCGTCGGATTCGCCGGCCCGTACTACCTGGCCGGCCAGTCGCTGCTGGTGAGGACCGACGAGAACGGCATCCACGGGCCGCAGGACCTGGACGGCAAGCGCGTCTGCTCGGCCTCGGGATCGACGCCGTACCAGCGGATCCAGCAGGACTACCCGCGCATCCAACTCGTCGGCTACGACTCGTACTCCGTCTGTGTGGACAATCTGCTGACGTACCAGGTCGACGCCGTCACCACCGACGACACGATCCTCCAGGGCTACGCGGCCAAGGTGCCCGGCGCGCTCAAGGTGGTCGGCAAGCCCTTCTCGAAGGAGCCGTACGGCATCGGCGTACCGCGCGCCGACAACGCGCTGCGTCTCGCGCTCGACGACGCCCTCGTGGTCAACGAGCGGAACGGCAACTGGCAGAAGGCGTACGACGCGACCCTCGGCCTCTCCGGGCGCCAGGCCACCCCGCCCCCGCCGATCGACCGCTACCCGGCGAGCTGAGGCAGGAGCCATGGACGTACTCACCGACAACCTCTCGCTCTACGGCGAGGGCTTCCTCGGCACGGTCGAGCTGACGGTCTACGCCTCACTGCTCGCGCTGGCCCTCGGGTTCGTGATGGCCTCGTTCCGGGTCGCGCCGGTCCGCGCCCTGCGTGCGCTGGGCACCGTATGGGTCACCGTCCTGCGCAACACCCCGCTGACGCTGCTCTTCTTCGCGGTCGTCCTCGGGCTGCCGCGCTTCGGGCTCGTCCTCCCCTTCCAGCTCTTCGCGGTCCTGGCGCTCGGCTGCTACACGTCCGCGTTCATCTGCGAGGTGCTGCGCTCCGGCATCAACACCGTGCCCAAGGGGCAGGGCGAGGCGGCCCGCAGCCTCGGGATGACCTTCGGACAGACCCTGGGCGGTGTCGTCCTGCCGCAGGCGTTCCGTTCGGTCATCCCGCCCATCGGGTCCACGCTGATCGCCCTCGCCAAGAACTCCGCGATCGCGGGGGCGTTCAGCGTCACCGAGCTGCTCGGCACGTACAAGAGCCTCAGCGAGATGGGCTACAGCATCATCTGGACCTTCGTCTGGATCGCCGTCGGCTATCTGATCATCACCTTGTCCATCAGCGCGCTGTTCCACTTCATGGAGAAGCACTGGGGAGTCGCCCGATGACCTCGACGGCCTCGAAGACCCCCAAGCCGCCGCGGACCACGAAAACGTCCCGGAGCGAGTCGACCGCGCTGTACGACTTCCCCGGGCCCCGGACAGAGCGGCGGCACCGCTGGTACGGCGTGCTGGCGACGGCCGCGGTCGCCGCGCTCCTCGGCTGGCTGCTCCATCTCCTCTTCGCCACCGACCAGTTCACCGCCGTCAAGTGGACACCCTTCGAGTACCAGGGCATCCAGGACCTGCTGCTGCGCGGCCTCGGCAACACCCTCAAGGCCTTCGCGTTCGCCGCGGTGTTCTCGCTCGTACTCGGCGCGGTCCTCGCCTGCGGCCGGCTCTCCGAGCACCGGCCCGTGCGCTGGCTGGCCACCTCGCTGGTCGAGTTCTTCCGCGCCATGCCCGTACTGGTGATGATCTTCTTCATCTTCGTGGCGCTGAAGGTGCAGGCACTGCCCGCGCTGGTGGCGGGACTGACGCTCTACAACGGCTCCGTGCTCGCCGAGGTGTTCCGTACCGGAGTCAACTCGGTGGAGCGCGGTCAGCGGGAGGCGGCGTACGCGCTCGGCCTGCGCAAAACGCAGGTCATGACGTACGTGCTGGTGCCGCAGGCGGTCCGCGCCATGCTGCCCACGATCATCAGCCAGCTGGTGGTCGCTCTCAAGGACACATCACTCGGCTATCTGATCACCTATGAGGAGTTCCTCCATGCCGGAAAGCTCATCGCCTCGAATCTCGACTACGATTTGCCGTTCATCCCTGTGGTGATGGTGATTTCACCGATCTACATCGGGATGTGCATGCTGCTCTCCTGGTTCGCCCACTGGCTGGCCGGGCGGCAGCGGCGCAACCCGAGAACAGAGGCCGTGGGCGTCGACCCGGCCTCCCCAGGGACGCTGCTGCCGGGCGGGCAGTAGCTCAGGGGCAGTGGCCCGTCCGGCGGCAGCCGGAGATCACTTCTCGTACGGGTCTCGTACGGACGGGAAGAAGGTCAGCTGTGCGCCGGTCGGGTTGTGCTCCACAGGGGAGCGCGCCCGGCGGGCGGGCCACGTGGGAAGCGCCGTCCGCCCAGGCTCCGGGCGCCGTCGCGCTGTCCCCCACGGGCCTCCGCGCGGTCGCCTCCACGCGGCTTCGTCACGCGGCTTCGTCACGCGGCGGCGGGGACCGGCTCGCGGGCCGCCCGGGTCACATCCGCGACCAGCTCCACCACATCGGGGCCGTACGCCGCCGAGTTGACCACCTTCAGCAGCAGACAGAACGAGTCGCGGCCGTGCTTGCGCGCCAGCCTCTCGTGGTGACGGAACAGATAGCGGGTGGCCGCCTGGTTGGTGATGGCCCGCTGGCCGCAGAAGAGGAAGACGGGCCGCGCCCCTTCCCCGACGGTGAGCCGCGCCAGCAGGACGTACTCGGTGACGCCCCCCTCCGCACGGTAGCGCTCGGAGCCGATCTGGAACGAGCCCCGGTCCGGCCCCGGTTCCGTACTCGTGTCGACTTTCACACCGGGCAGCAGCGAACCGAGATGGGCGGCCATCCGGCGATTCGCGTACGGACCACCCAGGCAGAATTCCGTACGCTCCCCGAAGCCCTGGCGCGCGGTGTCGTGCTGGACGATCTCGGCGTGCGCGCCGCAGTCCTTGATCAGCGCGGCCAGCTCCAGCAGCGCGGCGACGTCGTAGCGGTGGACCGCGCCGTCACCGCCCGCCTCACGACTGACGACCAGCAGGCATTCGGAGTGTCCCGGCAGACCGAAGAACGCCTGCTTGCGGCGGAGCCTGCGGCGCCAGAGATGGGTACGGGCGAGCCAGCCCAGGGAAGCGCCGATACCGGCGGCGACTACGCCGAGCACGATGGTGCGTATGTCGTCAGTCATGGGCGCGCATCGTAGCGGGACGAGGCGAACACAGTTCGAGACGGTCCTGACGGGGCGGGGGCGTCGGCGCTACGCTGCGCGAACGATTCTCGACTGGAGGTACGGATGCGTCGCTCCGCTGTGCGGAATGTGTCGATGGCGGCCGTGGCCGCGTCCCTGCTCTCGGTGGGCGCGTGCGCGCCCCCGTCGGCCGCGGGGACGGGCACGAAGGGCGCGACGGGTGCGACGGACGTGAGCGCGCGGACACGTCCGCCGGCCAAGACACCGGTGGCGACGGGGTACGGGGGAGCGGTCGCGAGCGTCGACGCCGATGCCTCGGCCGCCGGTATCGAGGTGCTCAGGAACGGCGGCAACGCCGTCGACGCGGCCGTGGCCACCGCCGCCGCGCTCGGCGTCACCGAGCCGTACTCCGCCGGTATCGGCGGTGGCGGCTACTTCGTCTACTACGACGCCAAGTCCCGTACGGTGCACACGGTCGACGGCCGCGAGACCGCCCCGAAGTCGGCCGACAGCTCGCTCTTCCTGGAGAACGGCAAGCCGCTCCCGTTCGCGGACGCCATGACCAGCGGGCTGAGCGTCGGTACGCCCGGCACCCCCGCCACCTGGAAAACCGCGCTCGACGCCTGGGGCAGCCGGTCGCTCGCCCAGCTGCTCAAGCCCGCCGAACGGCTGGCGAAGGACGGCTTCGTCGTCGACGACACCTTCCGCGCGCAGACCCGGTCGAACCAGGAGCGGTTCGCGGACTTCCCGGCCACCGCCGAACTGTTCCTGCCCGGCGGACAGCTCCCGGTCGTCGGCTCCACCTTCAAGAACGCCGATCTGGCCCGTACGTACAAGGAGTTGGGGCGCACCGGCACCCGCTCGCTCTACGAGGGCGAGCTGGCCCGCGACATCGTCCGTACCGTACGCAAGCCTCCCGTGGACCCGGACTCCGGCCGAAACGCGCGCGCCGGCGACCTGACCGCGCGCGATCTCTCCGCCTACCGCACGAAGCGCCAGGCGCCGACCAAGGTCTCGTACCGCGGACTCGACGTGTACGGCATGGCGCCGTCGTCCTCGGGCGGTACGAGCGTCGGCGAGGCGCTCAACATCCTTGAGCGCACGGACCTTTCGAAGGCGACCCAGGCGCAGTATCTGCACCGGTTCATCGAGGCGAGCCGGATCGCCTTCGCGGACCGGGGCCGCTGGGTCGGTGACCCGGCCTTCGAGAAGGTACCGACC
The DNA here is from genome assembly GCF_055639435.1 of Streptomyces sp. NPDC039430. NCBI lineage: Bacteria > Bacillati > Actinomycetota > Actinomycetes > Kitasatosporales > Streptomycetaceae > Streptomyces > Streptomyces sp. NPDC039430. Next base: position 455,027 of record NZ_JBVKAK010000003.1, read on the forward strand.
CAGGGGCTGCTGTCCCAGCGGTTCGCGGACGCGCGCGGCTGCCTGATCAAGGACGACGCCGTCCTCAAGAGCCCGCTGGCGCCCGGGGATCCGAGCGATCCCACACCGTGCGCGCCCGGCGGGACAGCGGCGCCGACGACCTTCGAGGGCGAGAACACCACGCATCTCACGGCGGCCGACAAGTGGGGCAACGTCGTCGCCTACACGCTGACCATCGAGTCGACGGGCGGCAGCGCGATCACCGTGCCCGGACGGGGCTTCCTGCTCAACAACGAGCTGACGGACTTCTCCTTCGCCCCCGCCAACCCGGCCGTCCACGACCCGAACCTGCCGGGACCGGGCAAGCGGCCGCGCTCGTCCATCTCCCCGACGATCGTGCTGGACTCCCAGGACCGGCCGGTCCTGGCGGTCGGCTCGCCGGGCGGCGCGACCATCATCACCACCGTGCTCCAGACGCTGACCGGCCGGCTGGACCGCGGGCTGCCGCTCGTCGAAGCGATCGCCGCGCCCCGGGCCAGCCAGCGCAACACGGCGGCCACGGAACTGGAGCCGGGCCTCTGGAACAGCCCCGTACGCCGCCAACTGGAGGCGCTGGGCCATGTGTTCAGCCAGAACCCGGAGATCGGCGCGGCGACCGGTGTGCAGCGACTGCCGGACGGCCGCTGGCTGGCCGCGGCGGAGAAGGTCCGCAGGGGCGGCGGCTCGGCGATGGTGGTGCGCCCGGACGGGAAGTAGGAGAGCGGACGGCGCTCACGACGCACGTGTGCTCAGAGCGCCGTCAGGATCCGCGGTCCGTCGTCGGTGATCGCTACGGTGTGTTCCGCGTGGGACGCGCGGCTTGAGTCCAGAGTGCGGATCGTCCAGCCGTCATGGTCCGTGAAGTGCCGGTCGGTGCCGCTGCCGGTCAGCATCGGCTCTATCGCCAGCACCATGCCGTGCCGCAGCGGCATGCCGCGCCCCGGGCGCCCCTCGTTGGGCACCCCCGGGTCCTCGTGCATCGTCCGGCCCACGCCGTGGCCGCCGAAGCCGTCGGGGATGCCGTAGCCCGCGCCGCGGCAGACACGGCCGATCGCATGGGCGATGTCACCGATGCGATTGCCGACGACGGCCGCCGCGATCCCGGCCTCCAGTGCCCTGTCGGCCGTGTCTATCAGCCGTACGTCGTCGGGGCGCGCGCGGCCGACCGTGAAACTGACCGCCGCGTCGCCGACCCAACCGTCGAGCACCGCGCCGCAGTCGATGCTGACGAGATCGCCGTCGTGCAGCCGGTAGCCGTCGGGGATGCCGTGCACGATCGCGTCGTTGACGGAGGCGCAGATGACGGCGGGGAAGGGCGTGGGCGCCCAGTCGGGGTGATAGTCGAGGAAGGGCGAACCGGCCCCCGCCTCGCGCAGGACGGCGCGGGCGGTCTCGTCGAGGGCGCGCAGGGTGCTGCCCACGGCCGCCGCGTCCCGTACCGCTGTCAGTGCCTGCGCGACCACCCGGCCCGCGGCGCGCATGGCGTCCAGGGACGCATCGGTTTTGATCTCCACCATTCCAATAACTATACCGGTCGCGGATGGCTCGGGCACCCTTGTGCGGCGGTATTAGAATGACGAGATGGTACGTAGCCCCCTCACCCCACAAGAGCGCGAGCGCGGCGAGCGGCTGGGCCGGCTGCTGCGTGAGGCGCGTGGCGCGCGCAGCATGGTGGAGATCGCCGCCGTCGCCGGGCTGTCCGCCGAGACCTTGCGCAAGATCGAGACCGGCCGGGCGCCGACGCCCGCCTTCTTCACCGTGGCGGCGCTGGCCGGGGCGCTGGGGCTGTCGATGGACGAGATCGCCGCGAGCTGCGTGCTGGTGCCGGTCTGATTCCGGTACGGTCCCGGTCCGATCTCGTGTCCGGCCGGGGGTCGGTGAGGGCTGTCGAGGAGGGCGAGGACCGCGTAGTCTCCCGCCCGTGACCACCCTCGACATCACCCTCGACGCACTCGGCCGAAGCCGCTACGTCAGCCTCACCACCTATCGCAAGGACGGTACGGCGGTCGCCACCCCCGTCTGGCACGCGGTGGCGGACGGCGAACTGCTCGTCTGGACCAGGTCCGACGCCTGGAAAGTGAAGCGGATCCGCGGCAACGGCAAGGTCGTGGTGACGGCGTGTGATGTGCGCGGCCGGATCGCGCAGGGCGCGGCGACCGCCGAGGGCACGGCGCGGCTGGTCGAGGAGCCGGCGGGGCTGGACCGGATCCGCAAGCTGCTCGCCCGCAAGTACACCTGGCAGTTCTGGCTGGTCGACTGGCCCGCCAGGATCGTACGGCGCGGCAGGCGTCCGCACACCGGGATCGTCGTCACCTTCTGACTCCGGCCGGCTCCACCGCCGCGGTGAGCTCACCGAACCGTCCCGGAAAACTGTCCGTAGCCGCCCTGTAACACGGCTGAGGTCGAATGCCTGCGGACCGGAGGGCTCCCTTCGGCGGAGCACGGCGGGGCAGGGACGGGGCCGGCGATGGCGGTGCATCAACTTCCAGCGGAAATCGGGGCTTTCGCGCGGTATTTAAGGGACCTGACATCCCTCCTCGATCCGGAAGGCGGCTGGTACGGAGTCTTCCGTCACCGTGACCCCGACGGTCTGCGCGCCTGCTTCGACGGCATCGAGGTGCCGCCCTGGGACGTGGTGGAATCGCTGCTCCAGGACTTCGCCGCCGGACGTGACGACCGGGTGGTGGCGGCCGAGACCGACCGGGCCCGTCAGCTCTGCGCCGCGTCCGCCGCCGCGCACGACCGGCGTCCCGGCGGTTCCGAGGCGTTGTCCGACCGGCTGCGGCTGATGGTGCGCGAGCAGGCGCACGCGGCGGGCCGGGCCGAGGAGCTGGTCCGGCTGCTCGGTACCACCCCGGAGCGTTCGCCCCGGGCCGAACAGCTCGCCCACGACCTCGCCTGGGTCCGCGACGACCATGCCCGCGCTTCCGCCCGCTGTGTCGAACTCCGCTCCCGGCTGGCGTCGTTGGCGCCCCCGGCCCGCGCCGCCAGGCCCGCGCGCCCGCCGGCCCCGGAAGGCTGGTTCCGCGCCGAGGAACCCTCGGTCTTCGACCGGCCGGGCGCCGGTCCGTCCGGCCGGATACGGGACGCGCAAGCCGACGTCACGTCAGTTGATGGCCCGTCGGTTCCCGCCGGGGAGGGGGAGTTTCCGCACGGGACCGGCCGAAGCGGGCCCGGCTCCGTACCCGCGCCCGAGGACCCCGCCGCCTCCGCCCGGCCCGCGTCCACCGCTCCTCACGAGGCGCCGGAGCCCGAAGAGAGGCCCGAGGGGAAGAGGAAGCCCGAGGAGAAGAAGAAGCGCGAGGAGAAGAAGCGCGCGCCCGCGCCCCGGCGCAAGCCCCGCGGTGCCCGCTTCGCCGGGCTCGAAGTCGACGACCTCGACGAGGAGGTGTCCACGCCCGCGCTGCCCGTACCACCGCCGTCCGCCCCCGCCTCCCCGCGCGGCGCCCGCTTCGGCGGCGTGCCCGCCGCGCCCGTCGAGCCGCCCGCGCCCCGGCACTCCGCCGAGGATCTGCGGGCCGCCGCCGAGACCGTCGCCACGCTCGTCCGGCTGCGCGCCGACGGCAGGACCGGCGAGGCACATGTCGTCCTCTGCGAAGCCGCCGGAAGGCCCCCCGAGCAGTTCCCGCTGCTCGCCGCCGAACTGCACCGCGCCGGGCTCGGCGCCGACTGGGCCGAGCTGCTGTGGGAAGCGGCCTTCCTGCCGCCCGCGCGGCTCGCCGCCGCGGCCGGCGCGCTCGCCGCGGCGGGCCGGGACGGCGACTGCGGACAGCTGCTGCGCCAGGGCGTCTCCCGTCCCGCCGGGGAGATCAGCGACGCCGTACTCGCACTCGGCGAGGCGGGCCGCGCGGCCGAGGCGCGCGCGCTGCTGAGTGCCTTCGTCCAGGCGCGTACGCCCGAGGACGCGGTGCTCATCGCCGCGCCCGACCCGCGCCGGCTGGTTCCCCAGCTGATCGACGCCGCCCGCGCGGTCTCGGTGGCCCGTGAGCGCGATCTCGTACACGCGCTGCGGGTGGCCGGGATCGTCTCCACGTAACCGCCTCCGGACCCGAGAGGGACCGGCTCCGGACGTGATCGTGACCGGCTCCGGACGTGATGGTTTTGATGCATCTTGCCCAATGTCGACCGCTCGGGTGTGAAACTTGATCGACTCTGCGGGTTAACGGCGATGGTCTTGCCCCAGTGTGAGACGGGGCTTACGTTCTCCTCCTACGCATCGAATCTACGTGCGTAGAGCTCATCGACGCACCCGCCGAAGGAGCAGCTCGTGGCCAGAGTCGTACGTGCCGCACTCGTCCAGGCGACTTGGACGGGCGACACCGAATCCATGATCGCCAAGCATGAGGAGCACGCCCGCGAGGCTGCCCTGCAAGGCGCGAAGGTCATCGGGTTCCAGGAAGTCTTCAACGCGCCCTATTTCTGCCAGGTGCAGGAGCCTGAGCACTACCGGTGGGCCGAACCCGTCCCCGACGGCCCGACCGTCACCAGGATGCGGGAACTCGCCCGCGAGACCGGCATGGTGATCGTCGTCCCGGTCTTCGAAGTCGAGCAGTCCGGGTTCTACTACAACACGGCAGCGGTCATCGACGCCGACGGCTCGTACCTCGGCAAGTACCGCAAGCACCACATCCCGCAGGTCAAGGGGTTCTGGGAGAAGTACTACTTCAAGCCGGGCAACGCCGGCTGGCCCGTCTTCGACACGGCGGTCGGCAAGGTCGGTGTCTATATCTGCTACGACCGCCACTTCCCCGAGGGCTGGCGCCAGCTGGGGCTGAACGGCGCGCAGCTGGTCTACAACCCCTCCGCCACCTCCCGCGGGCTCTCCAGCCACCTCTGGCAGCTGGAGCAGCCGGCCGCCGCCGTCGCCAACGAGTACTTCGTCGCCGCGATCAACCGCGTCGGCCAGGAGGAGTACGGCGACAACGACTTCTACGGGACGAGCTACTTCGTCGACCCGCGCGGTCAGTTCGTCGGTGAGCCCGCGAGCGACAAGGCGGAGGAACTGGTCGTACGGGACCTGGACTTCGGCCTGATCGACGAGGTGCGGCAGCAGTGGGCGTTCTACCGGGACCGCCGCCCCGACGCGTACGAGGGGCTGGTGCGCCCGTGACACGTCCGCTCGCGAACGATCTGTACGGCCGCCACCGCGCCGTACTCCCCGACTGGCTCGCGCTCTACTACGACGAGCCCATCGAGATCACCCATGGCGAGGGCCGCCATGTCTGGGACGCGGCGGGCAACCGCTATCTCGACTTCTTCGGCGGCATCCTCACCACCATGACCGCCCACGCGCTCCCCGAGGTCACCAAGGCGGTGAGCGAGCAGGCCGGGCGGATCATCCACTCCTCCACGCTCTATCTCAACCGTCCGATGGTCGAACTCGCCGAACGGATCGCCGCCCTGTCCGGCATCCCGGACGCCCGGGTCTTCTTCACCACCTCGGGCACCGAGGCCAATGACACGGCGCTGATGCTGGCGACCGCGTACCGCGGGTCCCACCAGATCCTGGCCATGCGCAACAGCTACCACGGCCGGTCCTTCTCCACCGTCTCCATCACCGGCAACCGCGGCTGGTCGCCGACCGGCCTCTCGCCGCTCCAGACGCTCTACGTGCACGGCGGCGTCCGCAACCGGGGTCCGTACGCCGGGCTCACCGACGAGCGGTTCATCGAGGCGTGCGTCGCCGATCTGGAGGATCTGCTCGGCCACACCCGCACGCCCGCCGCGCTGATCGCCGAACCGGTGCAGGGCGTCGGCGGGTTCACCGCCCCGCCGGACGGGCTGTACGCCGCGTTCCGCGAAGTCCTCGGCCGGCACGGCATTCTGTGGATCAGCGACGAGGTGCAGACCGGCTGGGGCCGTACCGGCGAGCACTTCTGGGGCTGGCAGGCGCACGGCGAGAACGGCCCGCCGGACATCCTCACCTTCGCCAAGGGCATCGGCAACGGCATGTCCATCGGCGGTGTCGTCGCCCGCGCCGACATCATGAACTGCCTCGACGCCAACTCGATCTCGACCTTCGGCGGCAGCCCCGTCACCATGGCGGCCGGTCTCGCCAACCTCTCGTATCTGCTGGAGCACGACCTCCAGGGCAACGCCCGCCGCGTCGGCGGACTGCTCATCGAGCGACTGCGGGCCATCGGGGCCGGGATCGACTCCGTACGCGAGGTACGCGGGCGCGGACTGATGATCGGCGTCGAGCTGATCAAGCCGAGCACCGGCCAGGCGGCCCCCGAGACCGCGTCGGCCGTGCTCGAAGCGGCCCGCGAGGGCGGTCTGCTGATCGGCAAGGGCGGTGGCCACAACACCAGCGTGCTGCGGATCGCCCCACCGCTCTCGCTGACCGTCGCCGAGGCGGAAGAGGGCGCCGCGATCCTCGAACAGGCCCTGCGCGGGGCGTAGTCGGGCCTTGACGGACCGGTCAGGACCGGTCGTCGTGTCCTGACGGCCCGCCCCGGACCGGGGACCGGCCCGGACCACCCCAAGCCGACCGTACGAAAGGGAGCGCCACCAGCATGAGCAGCAGTACCCGCACCCTGATCCGCGGCGGACTCGTCATCACCGCCGCCGACGAGATCCACGCCGACGTCCTGATCGAGGAAGGCCGGATCGTCGCCCTCGCCGCGCACGGGTCCGACGTGGCCGAGGGCTGGACCGCCGCCCGGACGCTCGACGCCACCGGCAAGTACGTCATCCCGGGCGGGGTCGACGCCCATACGCATATGGAGATGCCGTTCGGCGGCACCTTCGCCGCCGACACCTTCGAGACCGGTACCCGGGCGGCGGCCTGGGGCGGCACGACCACCATCGTGGACTTCGCCGTCCAGTCGCCGGGACAGGCGCTGCGCACCGGGCTCGACGCCTGGTACGCCAAGGCCGACGGCAACTGCGCCATCGACTACGCGTTCCACATGATCATGGCCGACGTCAACGAGAGCTCGCTGAAGGAGATGGACCTCCTGGTCCAGGAGGGCGTCACCTCCTTCAAACTCTTCATGGCCTATCCCGGCGTCTTCTACAGCGACGACGGCCAGATCCTGCGGGCCATGCAGCGCGCCGCGCACAACGGCGGGCTGATCATGATGCATGCCGAGAACGGCATCGCGATCGACGTGCTCGTCGAACAGGCCCTGGCCGCGGGACACACCGACCCGCGCTACCACGGCGAGGTACGGAAGGTCCTGCTGGAGGCCGAGGCCACCCACCGGGCGATCCAGCTCGCGCGGGTCGCCGAGGCGCCGTTGTACGTCGTACACGTCTCGGCCGAGGAGGCCGTCGCCGAACTCGCCGCCGCCCGCGACAAGGGCCTGCCCGTCTTCGGCGAGACCTGTCCGCAGTACCTCTTCCTGTCCACCGACAACCTCGCCGAGCCGGACTTCGAAGGCTCCAAGTACGTCTGTTCCACGCCGCTCCGGCCCAAGGAGCACCAGGCCGCGCTCTGGCGCGGACTGCGTACCAACGACCTCCAGGTGGTCTCCACGGACCACTGCCCGTTCTGTTTCGTGGGCCAGAAGGAGATGGGCCGCGGCGACTTCTCGAAGATCCCCAACGGGCTGCCGGGGGTGGAGAACAGGATGGATCTGCTCCATCAGGCGGTCGTCGAGGGGAAGCTGACCCGCCGCCGCTGGATCGAGATCGCCTGCGCCTCCCCGGCCAGGATGTTCGGGCTCTATCCGCGCAAGGGCACCATCGCGCCGGGCGCCGACGCCGATGTCGTCATCTACGACCCGCACACCGAGCAGACCGTCTCCGCCGAGACCCATCACATGGACGTGGACTACTCCGCGTACGAGGGCAAGCGGATCACCGGACAGGTCGAGACGGTGCTCTCGCGCGGTGAACTCGTCATCGACAGCCGGAAGTTCACCGGCCGGGCGGGACACGGGCAGTACACCCCCCGCTCCCTCTGCCAGTACCTCACCTGAGACCTAGGAGTGACCAGGCCATGGACTTCGGACTCGTCCTCCAGACCGACCCGCCCGCGTCGGCGGTCGTCGGCCTCATGCGGCGCGCGGAACGCAACGGCTTCACCTACGGCTGGACCTTCGACTCGGCCGTGCTCTGGCAGGAGCCCTTCGTCATCTACAGCCGCATCCTGGAGCACACCACCACACTGACCGTCGGCCCGATGGTGACCAACCCGGGCACCAGGACCTGGGAGGTGACCGCCTCCACCTTCGCCACGCTCAACGAGATGTACGGCAACCGCACCGTGTGCGGTATCGGGCGCGGCGATTCCGCGATGCGGGTCGTGGGCCGTAAACCCAACACACTGGCCCGGCTCGGCGAGGCCATCGACGTCATCCGCGATCTGGGGGAGGGGCGCGAGGCCGTGGTCGACGGCCGGCCGCTGCGGCTGCCCTGGGTGCGTGACGGGAAGCTGCCGGTGTGGATGGCGGCGTACGGGCCCAAGGCGCTGGCCATGGCGGGGGAGAAGGCCGACGGCTTCATCCTCCAGCTCGCCGACCCGTTCCTCACCGAGTGGATGGTCAAGGCGGTCCGTACGGCGGCGTCCGACGCCGGGCGCGACCCGGACTCCGTCACGATCTGTGTCGCCGCGCCCGCGTATGTGAGCGACGACATCGCGCACGCGCGCGAGCAGTGCCGGTGGTTCGGCGGAATGGTCGGCAATCACGTGGCCGATCTGGTGACCCGGTACGGAGAGCACTCCGGGCTGGTGCCCGACGCGCTGACCGACTACATCAAGCGACGTGAGGGATACGACTACAGCCACCACGGCCGGGCCGGGAACCCGTCCACGGACTTCGTGCCCGACGAGATCGTGGACCGGTTCTGTCTGCTGGGGCCGGCCGAGGCGCACATCGAGAAGCTGAGGGCGCTGCGCGACCTGGGCGTCGACCAGTTCGCCGTCTACGACATGCACGACGCGAAGGAAGCGACGATCGACGCGTACGGCGCCGAGATCATCCCCGCGCTCCGGAGCTGACCCGCACGCCCTGGTCCGGCCCACACCGCCCGCACGGCCTCGTTCGACGTCCCCGACACCCCACTCTCGAACGAAGGGTCCCACCGCCATGACCGCGACCGCACAGCCCGCCGGCCCGGAGCCCGGATCCGGCCCCGCCGCCTCCGGCTCCGGCTCCGGAGAACCGATAGCCACCGCGCGGACCGATCCGCGGGGCCGCGTCGAACTCCCGCCCGGAGTGGTCCCCGACGACAGCCGCTTCGCCAACGCGGATCTGCTGCCCGTACCGGTGGCCCGCCGCCGCTGGACCACGTACAACTTCGCCGCCCTCTGGGTCGGGATGGCGCACAACATCCCGTCCTGGCTGCTCGCCTCCGGGCTGGTCACGCTCGGCATGGACTGGAAACAGGCGGTCCTCACGATCGCGCTGGCCAATGTGATCGTGTTGTTCCCGATGCTGCTGACCGGGCACGCGGGGCCGAAGTACGGCATCCCCTTCCCGGTCCTCGCGCGCGCCTCGTTCGGGCTGCGCGGCGCGAATCTGCCCGCGCTGATCAGGGCGGCCGTCGCCTGCGCGTGGTTCGGCATCCAGACCTGGATCGGCGGCCAGGGCATCTTCGTTCTGCTCGGCAAGATCTTCGGCGGCTGGGCGGAGGCGTCGAAGGTCGGCGGCCAGCCGTGGACCCTCTGGCTCTGCTTCGTCCTCTTCTGGGCGCTCGAACTCGCCATCATCTACCGGGGGATGGACACCCTGCGGCGCTTCGAGAACTGGGCGGCGCCCTTCGTGATCGTCGGCGCGCTGGTGCTGCTCGGCTGGATCACCGTCAAGGCGGGCGGCCTCGGACCGCTGCTCGACCAGCCGTCCGAGCTGGGCTGGGGCGCCGACTTCTGGCCGGTCTTCTTCCCGTCCCTGATGGGGATGATCGCCTTCTGGGCCACGCTGTCCCTGAACATCCCCGACTTCACCCGCTTCGGCGCGGGCCAACGCGCCCAGATCTGGGGCCAGTCGCTCGGCCTGCCCACGACCATGACCCTGTTCGCGCTGCTCTCGGTCTTCGTCACCTCGGGCTCACAGGCGGTGTACGGGGCGGCCGTCTGGGACCCGGTCGAACTGGCCGCGAAGACCGACAACGTCTTCGGCCTGCTCTTCGCGCTGGTGACCGTGCTGATCGCGACGATCTCCGTGAACATCGCCGCCAACGTCGTCTCGCCCGCCTACGACCTCGCCAATCTCGCGCCGAAGCTCATCAACTTCCGTACGGGCGCGCTGATCACGGGTGTGGTCGGGGTCGTCATCATGCCGTGGAAGCTCACCGCCACCCCCGAGCTGTACATCTTCACCTGGCTCGGTCTGGTGGGCGGTCTGCTCGGTACGGTCGCGGGCATCCTGATCGCGGACTACTGGATCATCCGCCGCACCGTCCTCGACCTGGCCGACCTGTACCGCCCCGGCGGCCGCTACTGGTATCGCAACGGCTGGAACCCGCGGGCGGTCCTCGCCTTCGCCGTCGGCGGCGTCCTGGCCGTGGGCGGCTCCCACTCGGCTCCGGGGAAGGGCCCGTTCCCCGAGGACGGACTGATCCCCTTCCTCAAGCCGCTCGCGGACTACGGGTGGGCCGTGGGTCTGGTGGTGTCGCTGGTGCTGTACGTGGCACTGATGCTGCCACGCCAGGCGGGGCGGGCGGCAGTCTGAGGACACCGGTGCGGTCACCGGGCCGGAGCCTCAGCCCTTGGCCAGCGCGCGGTCGAGGAGGGGGAGCCGCCGGTCCCCATGGCGCCGCGGTGCCGAGGGGGTGAAGGCGCCGGTGTCGGACATCGTCGGTGTCGGACATCGTCGGTGTCGGACATGGTGCGGCCGAGGACGGTGCCGGGATGGATCTCGGTCGTGCAGCCGACGCCCGCGGCGCCTCCTACGGCACGCGGGCCGTCCATTCCGGGGTGGAGAACTTTGTCGCGGCCAGCTCCCGGGCCCGCGCCATCTCCGCGTCGGTGGCCTTGCCCGCGGTCAGCCCGTACCGGCCGCGGAAGGAGTCGATCATCCGCTCGATGACGGTCTCGCGCGGCAGTCCGGTCTGGCGGCGCAGCGGATCGACGCGCTTCTTCGCGCTTCGGGTGCCCTTGTCGGAGAGCTTCTCGCGGCCGATACGGAGCACGTCGAGCATCTTGTCGGCGTCGATGTCGTACGCCATGGTCACATGGTGCAGCACGGCGCCCGTACCGCTCACGATCCGCTTCTGGGCGGCGCCCGCGATCTTGCCGGCGTCGGTGGCGATGTCGTTGAGGGGCTGGTACCAGGCGGTGATGCCCATGTCGCCGAGCGCGCCGAGCACCCAGTCGTCCAGATACGCGTAACTGTCCGCGAAGGTAAGGCCCTTGACGAGGGAGTCGGGGACGGAGAGCGAGTACGTGATGGTGTTGCCCGGTTCGATGAACATCGCGCCACCGCCGGAGATACGGCGGACCACGGTGATGCCGTGACGTTCCGCGCCCTCGGGGTCGACCTCGTTGCGCAGTGACTGGAAGCTGCCGATCACCACGGCGGGCGCCGCCCACTCCCAGACCCGCAGGGTGGGCGGGCGCACTCCGGCGGCGACCTCGGTGGTGATGACCTCGTCGAGTGCCATGTGGAGGGCGGGGGACTCCGGGGCCGAGTGGATCAGCTGCCAGTCGTAGTCCGTCCAGTCGGTGGCGCGCGCCAGCGCGCGGCGCACGGCGATGGCGACGCCCTCGGCGCTGAGCCCGTACATCACGGTGCCGGGCGGCAGCGCCGCCTCGATACGGGCGGCGAGAGCGGCGGCGTCGGTGCCGGCCGGGGCGCCCTCCAGCGCCCGGTCGATCGACTCGATCGCGTCGTCCGGCTCCAGGAAGAAGTCCCCGGCGACCCGGACATGGCGCAGCAGTCCGTCCTCCGTGTCGAGATCGACCACGACGAGCTTGCCGCCGGGGACCTTGTACTCACCGTGCACGGTCATGCCTCCAGATCCGGCCGCCGGCCGTCCGGGGACCGGGGGCTTGTACCGCTCGGCGCAACGCTCGCGCCGGGGCGGTTCATTCCGCGGTGTCCGCCGTACGCGCGCCCTCCTCGGGAAGAGAGCCGTCCTGAGGGAGAGAGCCGTCCTCGGCGAGGGAACCGCCGGCCGCGAGGGAGCGGAGGAAGCCGTCGACCATGGACGTCTGTACGGCCACGGAGAACCGTCCGGGGTCGAAGAGGGCCTGGACGACCAGACCGTGCGCGAACGCGACGGCGGTGGCGGCGAGTTGGTCCGTATCCGCGCTCCCGGGCAGTTCGCCCAGGTGCCGGGCGGTCTCCAGGTGCGGGCGGATCGCGGACCGCATACGTACGTAGCGGTCGGCCTGGTCCGTGCCCAGCTCCCCGTCGGCGAGCGCGTGGTCCCAGGAGCTGACCCAGACGCGGTTGCGGGCGGTGTCGTCGGGGGTCAGCGGAAGGATGTCCAGCAGCGTCGCCCGCAGGGCCGCAAGGCCCTCGGCGGGGCGCTCGCGCCGGGGCCGGTCGGCGGTGCGCCTCTCCAGCACGTCCAGGGCATGGACGACCAGCGCGCGCTTGGTCGGGAAGTAGTGCATGAGCATCCCGGTCGAGACGCCCATCGTGGCGGCGACGGCACGCAGGGTCAGTCCGCCGAACCCCTTGTCGGCGAGTGTCCGCCACACCGCTTCCGATACGTCCTCGCGGCGGGCGTCACGGTCTCCTCGTGCTGGCGGCATGGCTGCTACCTTACATACCGAACGCTCGTTACGTACCTCGTGGCGGACCCCGTCGGAAAGAGAGATCACCGTGTTCGCGCTCGCCCTGGGTGACGACGCCCAGCTCCGCCCCCTCGAACCCTGGCAGGCGCCGGAGTTCCTGGCCCATATCGACCGCGCCAGACCCACCGTGGACCCGTGGATCCCCTGGGCGACACTCAGCACCGACCTGGCCTCGGCCACGGCCGTCCTCCAGCGCTACGCCGACAACCAGGCCAAGGACACGGCACGGATCTTCGGCATCTGGCTGGACGGCACACTGGCCGGCGGCGTCATGTTCACCACGTTCGACGCCGCCTCGGGAGTGTGCGAGATCGGCTGCTGGCTGGAGGCCGCCGCCGAGGGGCGCGGCCTGGTCACCAGGGCCTCCCGCGTGTGTATCGACTGGGCGTTCCGGGAGCGCGGGATGAGCCGAGTCGAATGGTGGGCGGCGGCGGGCAACACCCGCAGCATCCGGGCCGCGCGCCGGCTCGGGATGACCCGTGACGGTGTGCTGCGGCAACGCTATCCGTACCGCGGTGTCCGCCATGACAAGGAGATCTGGTCGGTCCTCGCGGACGAGTGGCCCGTGCCCACGGACCTGACCTGACCGAGCGGGCGCGGCCACCGCCCCGGCGCGCGGCCGACGACCGGCCGTCTCAAGTCGCGCGCGTACACTGACGCGCATGGCATGCCGTATCAGCGAGCTGGTCATCGACGTCGCCGACCCCGAGCGCCTCGCCGCGTTCTGGAGCGAGGTCCTCGGCTACGTCGAACTCGGCCGGGAGGACGACGGAAGCATCGAGATCGGGCCGCCGGGCGCCGGCTTCGGCGGGTTGCAGCCCACCCTCGTCCTCAGCCCCAGCGGCGAGCCGCGGACCGGGAAGCTCCGACTGCACATCGACGTCAACGCCACCGACCGCGACCAGGAAGCGGAGTTGGAGCGGCTGCTCGCCCTCGGCGCCAGGCCCGTCGACGTCGGCCAGAGCGGCAGCGAGAACTGGCACGTCCTGGCCGACCCGGAAGGCAACGAATTCTGCCTCCTGCACACCCGGCTCAAGCCCCTCTGACACCGAAGGCCGCGGGCACGGTCCCCGGATGGTTCCGCCCAACCGGACGGCAGCCGCCCCGCCGTGGCCGTGTGCCGGCAGTCCTCACGCGGCCAGGAGGTCCGCCAGCCTGTCGCGGACACCTTCCCCGCCGTCCGCCGGGGCCGGCGCGGGCACCAGCTCGTCGCGGTGCCGCGGGTCCCGGGAAAGGACGTGCAGCCGCCCCTCGTTACGGGCCAGGATCAGGTCGGTGCTGGTGACCGCCGTCTCGGCCGACCCCCGCACGCTGTACCGCGTGACGGTGACCAGCGCGGAACGCTCCGATCCGGTGAGCACGGCATCGGCGTCCATCGACGGATCCGCATCCGCCGACGGGCCCCGGGGCAGCCAGTCGGTGAGCGCGCGGAGCGCCTCGTCGAGCTTGTACAGGCCGATCTGGTGGACGCCGAGCGCGTCGATGCGGACCATCAGACAGATCCGCTCGGGCTGCGGGAGCAGCAGGATCCGCCACGGCTCGCCCGGACTCGTGCCGGTCGTACGGGCATCGAGCACCTTCCTGGCCCGCTGCTGGAACGCCACGGCGATACCGAGGTCTCCCCGTACCCGCACCTCGTCGGACGAGGTGCCCGTTAGGAGCAGTTGGCGTGCGGCCAACGAGCGGACGGCCTCGGCGAGTTCCTCGTCCGAGGGCCGGGTCTCCAGGAAGTCCACGATCGCGTCCACGGCGGTGAGTTCGGCGATGGTGTACGCACCGAGCAGCACCGGCCCGGTGTTCACCAGATTCACCACGGCCGAGACCAGCCCTTCGGGAACGGACGCCTCGCCCGGCTCCGGCGGCGACGCCGGAGACGTCCCGTGCTGATCGTCGCTCATGACGGACCTCCTGCCGTCCGGCCGCCCTCGGCAGGCGCCGCCCGACTCTCACGGAGAACCTTCGCGGCGGTGCGGGACGGGGTCTGCGTCACCCATACCTCGGAGTTGCCGAACAGGCCCCTGCCCGCCCTGCCGGACAGCGCCTGGCCCAGCTCGCCGGCCAGATCCGGCCGGTCCGGCGGCGGGAAACGGGCCGCGAGCTCCTGGGACACGGCCGTGACGTCGTCGTTCGCCTCGATCCTGCGCAGCGCCCGGGTCAGAGTCCGCGCGACCGGCGGCGTCAGGGACGTGGGCATCGCCAGCACCGGCGAGAGATACAGCGGGCGCCGCTCGGTCATCCGTGACAGGCCCCAGGGTCCGACATTGCTGTCGGTGAACTTGTACACCACGTAGTCCATGAGGTGCCGCAGATCGCTCGGGCGGGGCAGCCTGGACCCGCCGAACGCGGCCGGGGTCTTCTCCAGCTGCACCCAGGTGCCCTGGACCGTGCGGCCGTGCAGTTTCTCCCGTACGACCTGTCCGCGCATCCCGATGTCGGGGTAGCGCGTCTTGTCGATGTCGCGGTGGTGGCTGGACAGCCGCGGATGGCTGACCTTGGCGAACCGCCAGCGCTCGTACAGCCGCGGATCGTCCACCAGCACATGGCCGCCGCGCAGCACGTCCCGCAACTGCGGTACCTGAAGCCCGTGCCGCTCCAGATCGTCGAGGATCACCGCTTCCTCCGGGCTGAGGCGTCCGGCGGCCTTGACCAGGCCTCTCCGGTACGACCCGGCCCGCGCGGTGATCTCTATCATGAGCCGCACCCTGGTGCGCACCTCTTCCGCCCGCCCGGCGCTGACGGTGTCGGAAGCCGCCGTGCCGGGTTGCTCGGCGCGCGCGAAGAGCGCCCGCGTGTGCTTGCGCTTCATCTGGCCAGTACAGCACGACCGGCGGACACCCGCAGGGGCTGGCGCCGCCCGCCGGGCGCCTCCTCCACCGTGTGAGGGATGTCCCCGACGGGGAAGAGCACGTGCCGTACGGTCCGTCGCGGATCGAGGACGAGGACGCTGCGTTTGAGCCGTACCTGTCCGGCGCCGCGGAAGGTGGGCAGGCGCAGAGCGGCGGCGAGGCGCAGGTGGGTGTCCGACAGCAGGGGGTACGGCACCGACTCGGCCCGCGCGAACGCCGCCTGTTCGTGGGGCGGTTGGGTGCTGACGCCATGGACCGCGGCGCCGGCGTCGCGGAAGGCGGGCCAGGAGTCGCGGAACAGCCGGTTCTCCAGGGTGCAGCCGGCCGCGCCGGGAAGCGGTTCCTCCCACTGGACTCCGGTGGCGGGGTAGGTGAACAGGACGGTGGCGGCGGCGTCTGGGGCGACGGCGTCGCGCATGACGCCGTCGCCGCCGGGCAGTTCGAGATCCACGGGCAGCCTGGTGCCGGTCAGCGCGTGCACGCGGGCGTGCTCCGCGCCGTCCTCCGTCGCGGTGGCGCTCACGCTCCCGTCGCCCAGCACCCAGCGGTCGCCCCAGTCCTGCATGGCCACCAGCAGCGGCAGCAGGCCGAGGCCCGCCGCCGTGAGCAGGTACTCGTAACGCACCGGGCGGCGCTGGGAGAGGCTGCGGTGCAGCACGCCACCGGCGACGAGCCGCCCCAGCCGTTCGGTGAGGACCTTGCGGGACAGGCCCAGTTCGGCGGCGAGGGCGTCGAAGCGTACCTGGCCGCGGGCGATCTCGCGCAGGATCAGGACGTTCCACCGGTCACCCACGATCGCGGCGGCCTGGGCGATACCGCAGGCCGCGTCGGCGTTGTGCGTTCTCATGCCCCCCTAGTAAGTTCCCTTTCGGAACTCACTTTGTTTCAACTGGGAACTTTCTACGGGATCACATCTGAGGAGCCGCACCATGACCGCCATCACCCGTGTCCTCGGCCGCGAGATCATCGACAGCCGGGGCAACCCCACCGTCGAGGTGGACGTCGAACTGTCGGACGGCTCGACCGGCCGCGCCGCCGTGCCCTCCGGGGCGTCGACCGGCGCGCGGGAGGCGGTGGAGCTGCGCGACGAGGACCCGGGCCGGTTCCACGGCAAGGGCGTCCGCCGCGCCGTCGACGCCGTCAACGAGACCATCGCGGACGCCGTGACGGGGCTCGACGCCGAGAACCAGGCCGCGGTCGACGCGGCGCTGATCGAGCTGGACGGCACCCCCAACAAGGCGCGGCTCGGGGCGAACGCCGCCCTGGGCGTCTCGCTCGCCGTGGCCAAGGCCGCCGCGGCCGCTCACCGGCTGCCGCTGTACCGCTACGTCGGCGGGGTCGACGCGCGGCTGCTGCCCGTACCGATGATGAACATCATCAACGGCGGCGCGCACGCCGACAATCCGCTGGACTTCCAGGAGTTCATGATCGCCCCGATCGGCGCGGCCACCTTCGCCGAGGCCGTACGCATGGGCTCGGAGGTCTTCCACACCCTGCGCCGGGACCTCATCGCCGCCGGTCACAGCACCGGCGTCGGCGACGAAGGGGGCTTCGCACCCGCGCTGCGCACGGCCGAGGAGGCACTGGACTTCACCGTACGGGCCGTCGAGCGCACCGGCTACAAGCCCGGCGAGGACATCACCATCGTCATGGACCCCGCCACGTCGGAGTTCTTCCGGGACGGGGTCTACGACTACGCGGGCGAGGGCCGCCGCCGTACGCCCGAGGAGCACGTCGACTACCTCGCCGGACTCGTCGCCCGTTACCCGGTGGCCTCGATCGAGGACCCGATGGCCGAGGACGATCTCGACGGCTGGCGGCTTCTCATGGCCCGGCTCGGGGACCGGTGCCAGCTCACCGGCGACGACGTGTTCTGTACGAACGAGACGCTGTTGCGCGAGGGCATCGGCAACGGCGTGGCCAACTCCGTCCTGGTGAAGGTCAACCAGATCGGCACCCTCACCGAGACCCTGGCCACCGTCGGCACCGCCCACCGGGCGGGCTACACAGTGGTGATGTCGCACCGTTCGGGGGAGACCGAGGACACCACGATCGCCGACCTCGCCGTGGCCACCGGCTGCGGACAGATCAAGACCGGATCGATGTCCCGCTCCGACCGGACCGCCAAGTACAACCAGCTCATCCGCATCGAGGAGGAACTGGGCGCCCAGGCCCGGTACGCGGGCAGAGAAGCCCTCGGACTGCGCCGGGCCGACACCGACGTTTGCGTCAGCGGACGGCAAGGGGCTTCCTGAACGCGGTGGGGACCGGCCCAGGCCGACCGGTCCCCCCACGAGTCACCCGGTGAACGGCACCCAAGGAGCCTCTGGATCGGGCCAGTTCGGCGGCCCCCACATCAGAGCGCCGTTCACCAGTCCTGGCTTGGCACCTGTGGCGAGGGAAGGCGCCGCGAGAGCGTCCTCCATCTCCTCCAGGTAGGTGGTCAGCGACTCGAACTCAGGCCAACGCTCCGCGTATCTGCTCCAGTAGCAGAGCTGTCCGGTCTCCGCGTCCAGATAGAGGCCATAGGTGTGGTCCCCGACACCGAACGAGCAGACCGGAATCCAGGAACGTTCCCATATCGTGAACTCGTCGTCGCCGTCCCGCTGTTGGGAGAGCATCTGCTGCTGATGGAAGGTGATCACCGAGTCGGGGGTCATCAGGGCCCTGTTCTCCAGCAGGAACCCTGCCCCGGCGACGCCGTGGACACCCGCGCGCAGCCGCCACAGCGCTTTCAGCCCCGCCGGGACCCGCACGCCGAGCGCCGCCTCCACCGCGGCGATCTCGTCCTCGGACGCGCCGGCCCTGAGCGACGCGTACGAAGCGGGGGCGTGTGCGCGCAGCCATGACTCGATCCGCCGCCACGCACGGGCCACCTGGCGTGCCCCCAGCTCTTCCAGGCGGGGGTCGGGCGCCTGCTCGTGGCCGCTCTCGCCGGCGGCGGGCCCGACGCCGGGCGACCGGGTCCCCTCGACGCTCCTGATCCGTACCTGTCCTTCCGCCAGCAGGGGAGGGCCGTAGGCGTAGCGCACGTCCAGTTCCGGGCAGTCCTCGAAGGTCTCGCCGTCGATCCGTGCGGTGTAGAGGGACGGGCTCTCCAGGGGAGTGCCCAGCAGCGGGTTGTCCTCAAGCTGAACGCACAGCACCTTCAGGGCGTATCCCACGCCCTGCCCCAGATCTTCGCAGCGCTCCAGTACGTCGGCCGGTATGTCAACAGCCAAAACAGTGTGCCCCTTGTCGGTCGCCGGATACCCAAGGCTCTCAGACCCGGCGGTGCGGGCGGCCGGTTCGCCCGGAAACCGGAGCGGGCGACGATCGTCACCAATCCGGCCGGGTGTCGTTAGAGCTAGCGCCTCCGTCTTCGTCCGTGGTCGGGTCATCTATGCCGGGCCACCGTCCATGGGAGTCGACGGGTGCGACGAATCGTAGAACGGCTGGGGGAGGGAAACGTGCCCGTATCGAAGCGCGTCAAGGCCGTGATCGTGGCGAGCGCCGCGGCGGCGATCGTCTCGACGCCTCTGTACTGGCTCCTCGGCGGGCCCGACAGTGGCCAGTTGGCAGCCGCTTCCGTTCAGGGCGCCACGGGCGTCATCGCTCTGGCGTGGAGCCTGCTCACGGCTCGTGCCCCTTCCGAGCCCGAGCCCGCGCCCCGTGCGACGGATGCCGTCGATGTCGCGAGCGACACCGGGAAATCGAGCGCGCGTGACGGGGGCAGGGCGATCAGCGGCGTGCTGCGCGAGAGCCGTGCCGATGGCAGGCCGGCCAGGGTCGAGCGGTCCGGGGACGCGATCGCGGAGGGCCCCGGCAGCGTCGCGTGCTCGGGTGTCCACTGCCGCTGACCGGCCCACGGCCGACGAGGGGCCCGTAAGGAAGCGTGGACGGCGGTGCGGAAGGACCAGCCCGGCGATACGGAACCGGAACCGGAAGAGGCGCGGCCGCCGAACGGGACATCGAGCCAGCAGGCACAGGAGACGGGTAACGCGTACGCGGGACCGAACGCCATCGCCATCTCCGGCAACGTGCACCTCGTGAGGGACACGCACTACATCGAGGGCGCCGGCGAGGAACTGGTGCTGACGCTGCTGAACGCACTCGACTCGTTGCGATCCGACACGCGGGGGCTCGACGGCCGGCGGGGACCGGGCGAACAGGACGTGACGGCCGAGGCGCGGCCGCTCCCCGTCGACCAGGTGCGGAAGGCCGTTCCGCCACCGCCGACCGGTGTCCCCCAGCCACACCGATCGCGAAAACCCACGCGCTTGAGCCGGGTCAAACGCCTGGCCGCGATTCCGCTCGCGGTCCTGCTCGCGTCGGCGATCGTGGTGGTGGTCGCCGACGTCGTCGGGACACGCTTGGCTCCTGGGCCGGACGGCAAGGGAGCCACCAGGCAGCCGGCCGGGCGAGTCGGCGGGCCGGGCGCGTCGCCGTCCCACTCCGCCTCCGCGGCTCCCACGAAAACACCCCCGAGGACGCCGCCCGCCACTCCGGACGACCCCGGCGGAACGACCGCCACTCCCTCGCCGAGGCCCTCTCCATCCCCTTCAACGCTGTCGAAGACCCCCGCTCCCGCGCCGCCACCCCCTCCCGGGCCACAGCGTCCGCCACGGGAAACGGCCTCCAGGCCACCGACGCCCGACCCGGTATCGGGCAAGGTCTTCATCGTCCGGGGACACGGCAACGAGATGAACGTCAACCTGACCGGCTTCGCGCCGGACGAGGACGTCACGATCTACGCGTACACGGACACGGACGCCACCGACGGTCCGTACGACCAGAGAACCCACACCATCGACGCCGACGGCACCCGTGAGTTCGGCGCCTTCCCGATGGAGGCTCACGGCCGCTACTGGGTGGTCGCGCGGGGTGTCACGTCGAATGTCATCGCCTGGACGGGGCGCTGAGCGCTCCGCACACCCTGGACCGACGGCGGCCTCGTCACGGCCCCGGACATCTCCGGTACCGGCCTTGAACTCGGCCCTCCGCGTCATCGCGGTCTCGCCGCGAATACCACCCCGTCGACCATCACACGGGGAGAGCCTGCCCGCCACCCGCCGCGTCATCGCCAGGGCCGCCGCCACAATGCGGTCTCTCCCGGGAGCACGGAACATGGGATGAGCGAATCGAATGGACGACACCCGTTCGGGCGCCGGCACGGGCCCGATCCGCACCGGATGTAGGGATCTGTGATGAAAGACTTCGCTGGGGCCAAGTGGGGCTATGTGACGCGCAGAATCGACGACAGGGACGCGACCGCGCCCGGTGGGTCGGTTCGCGAACCGCAGCTCGGGGACCTCGTGGTCGCCACCGTGGTCCACCTGGGCGAGCTCGACCATCTGGAGGATGTCCATGGCCGGCGCGTCCGTCTCTACTCGGGCGACATCGTGGTGGGTGCATACGGCAACCGGTACGCCACGGACTTCTACGAGGGGTACCTGCCGACCGGGCCCCAGGTTCATCTGCTGACGGCGGGCGGCCTCGTGGGAACGGTCGCCTCGGCGCATACGCGACGGCTGCCACCAACCGAGTTGAGGGTGATCGGCACGCTGAACGACCGGGCCGGGAAGCCACTGTCGCTGGAACACTACGCGCGGACGCCGTCGCCGCACACGGCCCCGGAGTGGGGCACTCTGGTCGTGCTCGGCTCGTCGATGAACGCGGGGAAGACCACGACCGCGTCGGCCATGGTGAGCGGCTGGACGCGAGCCGGACTGGCCGCCGGTGCGGGCAAGGTCACCGGTTCCGGCAGCGGCAAGGATCGCTGGACGTACATCGACGCGGGGGCCAGCACCGTAGCCGAATTCCTCGACTTCGGCATGTCGTCCACGTTCGGTTACCCGGTCGAGCGGCTGCGGACCACGATGGTCGCCATCCGCGACGCCCTGGTCGACGACGGTGCGGACGCGGTCGTCCTGGAGATCGCCGACGGACTGCTGCAGTCCGAGACACGGGCGCTCGCCGAACGCCTGCCCGGGTTCGCCCACGGTGTCGTACTGGCGGCGGCCAACGCGCTCGACGCGGTGGCCGGGGTGACCATCCTGCGGGGACTGGGGGTCCCGGTCCGCATGGTGAGCGGCCTGGTCACCGCCAGCCCCCTTGCCTCTCAGGAGGCACACGCGGCCACGGGACTGCCGGTCCTGTCCCCGCCACAGCTGGCGAACGGCGCGGCCGTGGACCTGGTGCGCGCACCGGTCCGGCAGACCGATGCCACGGCGGGACCCTTCACCGGCGCCGCTGCCGTCCGGGGATGACGCCCAGTGATCCCGGCGATGGTCTACATACCTGACGGACGTCCCTGGCCCGGCCAACTGCGTGAAGCCGCCCTTGACGTCCTTGAGCTGCGGCCGACCGAAGTGGTGCTGCCCGAGGCCACGATCCGTGACGAGCGCGGCGGGCCGCTGTTCAGCGGCTCCACGCTGATGTTCGACCCCGCCGCCGGTGGCGGCCCCCTGGCCGACGCCGTCGCGGACCGGCAGGCCCGTGCGTTCGGCGTGACCAACACGGCCTTCCACGTCCAGCGTGCCCTGCGGTTCGCTTCAGCCCTGCTCGGCCGCCCTCTCCCTCACCTGCTGGTCAGAATCGGGATGCACGACCAGCCCCGCCGCTGGCGCGGAGGGCATTACCGGCTTCCCAGGGCGTCAGTCACGGACGAGCCCGCCACACTCAGCTGTGCGGGCGAGGTCCACCTGGGGGGCGGCGCCGGATTCGTGCCGACGCCGAGTGACAGCCGGTATTTCCACGCCCCCGCGCACAACGCCGCGATCATCTGTCACGAGGTCGGCCATCATCTGTGCCGTCATACCGCGGACTTCCGGCTCAACCGGCTGCGTCCCCCGGCGCAGCAGACCAATCTGAAGGTCGCCCTGGACGAGGGCACCGCGGATGTCCTCACGGCCATCCTGCTGGGCACCCCGGACATCTACGGCTGGCACCGCGGGACCATCGCCGAGTGGGACCAGCGGCGCCGCAAACTCCAGCCCCGGTGGACAATGGCGCACTTCGTGGGCGGGCGGGACCAGGACCCGCACGCCGACGGAACCGTGTGGGCATCGGCATGCTGGTCCGCTCGTGAGCGGGTCGTCGCCACAGGCGGAGACGCGGCGCGCTTCGACGCGGCGCTGCTGCGCGGCATGGATTCGGCCGGGGCCGATGCCGCCCCGCCGACCAAGGACGCCTTGAACGAACGCCGCCAGTTCTCCCGGCTGTTGTCCGCGATCACGCGTGCCGACCCCGGACTCGCTCCGGCGGTGCTGACCGCCATGGCCGAGCACGGCATCCGCCCCGGCGCGAGCAACACAGCCCTCAAGGAAGCCGCCCGCGCCGACCTGGTCGGGGAGGTGAGCAGATGAGGTCCCGCCGAGACGACGTGGGAATGCTGCGACACCTGTGGCGATTCCGTTCCTACGGCCGCCCGCACCTGCGCACGCTCACGCTCGGCGTGGGACTGCGCATCGCGGAACTGATCGCCGACCTCGCGGCACCCTGGCCGCTGGCGCTCGTCATCGACAACGTACTCAGGGGCAAGACCAGTGGCCCACTGGCCTGGCTCACGGGCATCGTGGGCTCGTCCCCGCTGGCCATGCTCAGCGTGGCCGCCGGCGCACTGCTGCTGATCACTCTCGCCTCGGGGACGTTCGACTACCTCGGTGACCGCGTGATGAACAGCGCCGGAGAGCAGATCACCGCGGAGATCCGCACGGACGTCTTCGCCCATATGCAACGGCTCCCGATGAGCTACCACGACCGGCAGGCCGTCGGGGAACTGACCAGCCGCATCGCGATTGACACCAGCCGCATCCAGGACGCTCTCGTCGACCTGTTCTCCACACTTCTGCCCGGACTGCTGGCCCTCTCGGGCTACGCCACCGTCATCCTCTTCGTCGACTGGCGCCTGGGGCTGATCGCGATCGCGGGCGCCCCGCTGATATTCCTCACGGCCGCCCGCTACACCCGGTTGACCCGCCAGACGGAACGGCGGCAGCGCGCCGCCGAAGGACACCTCGCCACCTTCGTCACCGAATCGCTTCAAGGCATCCGTACCATCCACGCCTTCGGCCGCCAGGACCTGCACGACGCACATTTCGCCACCAGCAACAGCACCACCCTCAACGCCGGCCTGCGCAGCGTCGAACTGCGGGCCCGGTTCACTCCCCTGCTCGAAGCCGCCGCCGCGGTGGCCACCGCGGCACTGCTGTGGGCGGGCGGCCTCGGTGTCGTGAACCACTGGTGGAGCGTCGGGCTGCTGGTCGTGGTGACCAGCTACCTCAAAGACATGATCAAGCCCATGCGATCGATGTCCCGCCTGTCGATCACCTTCCCCCAGGGCGCGGCCTCCGCGGAACGCGTCGCCGCCATCCTCGACCAGCCACCCCCGCCCCCGGCCCCACCGCGGCGGCTGCCCGACCGCGCCACCGGCCGGATCGACCTGCGCGACATCACACTCGACTACGGCCGCGGCCCCGTCCTGCACCACTTCGACCTCACCGTCCACCCCGGCGAACACCTCGCGCTGCTCGGACCGAACGGCTCCGGTAAATCCACCGTGCTCTCCCTCATCGCCGGGCTCTACGCGCCCACCCGTGGCCGCCTGCTCCTCGACGGACTCCCCCTCGCCGACATCCCCGCCATCTGGCTGCACCGCCAGATCGCGGTCGTCCTGCAGGACACGTTCCTGTTCTCGGGCACCATCGCCGACAACATCCGCTACGCGCGCCCCGACGCGGGCCCGCACGAGGTCGCCCGGGCGGCGGAGGCGGCCCTGGTCACCGAGTTCACCGCACACCTGCCCGATGGCCTGGGCACCCGGCTCGCCGACCGAGGCGCCGGACTCTCCGGCGGCCAGCGCCAACGCGTCGGCATCGCCCGCGCCCTCCTTGCCGACGCCCCCGTTGTGCTGCTCGACGAACCCACCACGGGGCTGGACAACGCCGCCGAAGAACTCGTCGTCCGCGCGCTCGGCCGCCTGGTCGAGAGTCGAACAGCGGTCATGACCACCCATCGGCCGGCCCTCACCCGCCTCGCCACCCGCACCATCCATCTCCACGACGGCACCCCGCGCACGGGCGACGGTCCGGCCTCGGCGCCGGCCCGGCGGGAGGCCGCGCGGGCGACCCGGCGGGCCGCCTGACGGGTCCGGTCCCGCCCGTACGAGGTCGCGCTGGAGGCCGGCCTCCAGCGGTGGTCCCGGGGCTTGGAAGGGGCGTGGGGCGATCGATACCTCGGCGTGCGACCGCTCCGGCGCCCGCGCGGCCCGGCGCGGTACCGCGGCCCAGGCCGGTTGGGCCTCCCTGGCCGCGGCCAGGGAGGCCAGGACGTCGGCCCCGTCGGCCCCGCCGACCGTCGCCAGGACCCGGCCGGTGGCCTTCTCGGTCACCTCGGCCGTGCCGCCGGACAGAGCGCGCCGGACACGGGGGCCGGGGGCGGCGGTGTGTCCACCGCGGTCGTCCCCGGCCGTGCGCTCATGGCTTTCTCCGTTCCCCGCCGTGGCCGGTGATCGGTACGTCGATCAGCGTCGGCCCGGTCGCCACGGCGGCCTTCGCCACGGCGTCCGCCAACTGGTCCGTGTCGCGCACCCGTACCGACTCGACACCGAAGAACTCCGCGGCCTTGGTGAAGTCCAGGCCGGGCGCCGCGAGGTCCAGCCCGACGTAGTGGCCGGAGCGGGTCGACCGGCTCTGCCGGCCGTCCAGGGTGTCCTTCAGGGTGCGGTACTCCCCGTTGTTCATCACCACGAACGTCGCGGGCACGCGATGGCGCGCGGCCGTCCACAGCCCCTGAAGGCCGAACATCGTGCAGCCGTCGCCGAGCACCGCGACCACCGGCCGGTCCGGCTGCCCGAGTTGGTGCCCGATTGCCGCGCCCAGGCCCCAGCCCAGGCCTCCGCCGACGGTGTGCACCAGGGAACCCGGCCGGTCCAGCGCCAGCAGGCGGCGCAGCTGCACGCCGCTGGTGATGGCCTCCTCGACCACCACGGCGTCTTCCGGGAGCCCGGCGGTGACCGCGTGGACGGCGGCGAGCGGGTCCAGGGGCGCGGAGCCGTACCCCGCCCGGGCTACGGCGTCGATCTCGGCGCGTCGCCCCGCGGAGGCCCGCGCTCCGGCGGCGAGCCGGCCGGCGGCCGCGGGCACCCGGCCGGCCAGGCGCCGGCCCAGCTCGCCCAGTGTCACTGCCAGCCCGCCGTGCAGCCCGAGGGCAACGGGGAAGTTACGGCCCAACTCGGCCGGGTCGGTGTCGAGTTGTATGACCGTGGTGCCGTCCGGTATGGCCGGGCCCGGAGTGTAGTGGTGTGCCATGAACGCGTGCGTACCCACGATGAACACCAGGTCGTGCCCGGCCAGCGCGGTGCGGATGGCCTCGTTGGTCGGCGCGAGCATGCCCGCGTACAGCGGGTGCGTCATGGGGAAGTCAACCCGGTCGTGCATCGGCTGGTGGTACACGGTGGCGCCCGACGCCTCCGCGACCGCGACCAGTTCGGCCATCGCGCCGTCCCGGCCCACACCGTCGCCGGCGACGATCGCCGGCCGGTCCGCGCCGGCCAGCAGGGCGGCCGCGGCGTCCAGTTCGGTCGCCGCGCCCAGCGGCGCGACCGTCGAGCGGGTCGGCACCGGGATGTCGGTGTCCTCGTCGAGCAGGTCCATCGGGATGGACAGGAACACCGGCCCTGCCGGCGGCCGGCGGGCAAGCGCGAACGCCCGGCGCAGCAGGACGGGCAGATCGTGCGCGTGCTGGACGTCGAAGGCGTGCTTGACCGCAGGCCTGGCGATCCCGACCAGGTCGCCGGAGAGCAGTGGGTCCGAGACCAGGTGTCCGCGGTGCTGCTGGCCCGCGGTGACGACCAGGGGGGTGCGAGACCGGGACGCGTTGAGCAGCCCGATCAGACCGTTGGCCAGGCCGGCGGCGATGTGCAGGCTGACGAACGCGGGCCGGCCGGTGGCACGGGCGTAGCCGTCGGCCATCGCCACGACCGGGCCCTCGTGCACCCCGAGGACGAAGTCGATGTCGGAGGCCGTGGCCAGCGCGTCGGTGAACGGCAGCTCGCTGGTCCCCGGGTTGCCGAAGACCGTGTCCACCTTCTCGTCCCGCATGATGTGCAGGAGCGCGTCGACGGGCCTCATACGCGCACCGCCTCCGGTCCGCCGGCGAACCGGCGCACCTTGTCCGTAGACCGGGGGTTGACCGGTACGCCGACCCCGGCGGCCCGGACGGCCGCGAGGTAGCTCTCCACCGCCTCCACGCGGTTGTCCAGCCAGAGCGCGACCCGCTCGCCGCGCGCCGGCCCGAGATCCGCGAGGTGTCCGGCCAACCGGGCGGTTCGTGCCCCGAGTCGGCCGTAGGAAAGCGCGGTTCGCCCATCGGAGTAGGCGAGTTTGTTCCCGTTTACCTCGGCGTGGTCCCGCAGTAACTCGGCAACCGGCCGGATCAGCTCAGCGCGTGAAATTGCGTGCTCCCCAAGTCAGCGAACGGGGCGTTGAGCCTACAGCGGGATTCGAAAGGATATCCAGTAGCGCTTGGTCAGGCAGATCGTTGGGTTGGGTGTTTTTGTGTCGTTGAGTGCATGTGGCTCCGGACAAGACTGCTGTGGTGCGTGCTGAGTTGGGTGGTGTGTTCGCCCGAGTTCACGGTCGACGCTGTGGCCTTGTACTACTCGGCTGAACCAGTCCAGCCACTCCGGGCTTTCGCGCTCGTTGCCCCGGCGAGCACGTCCCGTCCGTGCCTGATCGAATGCGGCGCGGTTCGCGTGTTGCCGCAGCGGGTCTCGCACTCGGCTCCACTGGAGCACCTGTCGACCGTCTCCGTTGTCGCGCGCCGGATCGAGGAGTGCGAAGTGGAGACGGCACCCTGGCCAGTGCTCTGGCCGGGAAGGTTCACCGGGGCAGCTTCGTCGGTCTTGGAGCCGGCCTCGCATTCTCCTTACTGAGCGGCGGTAGCTGTCTCCGAGGAAATGGATTGCCTTGGGGACAGCGCTCACGTTGGCTGGGCAGCATGGCTGAACTGCGTACCGATCGCCTCGTGCTCCGTCGATGGCAGGATTCCGACCTTGAACCGTGGGCGGCGATGAATGCTGATTCCGAGGTTCGGGAGCACTTGGGCGACTTGCTCACCCGTGAACAGAGCGATGCCTCCGTGGCGCGGTTCCAGGCCGAGTTCGACCAGCGAGGCTATGGATGGTGGGCAGTTGAATTGCAGGCCACGGGCGAGTTCATCGGCTTCGCGGGCTTGGACCAGGTGGATGATGGCATGCCTTTCACGGGGGTGGAGATCGGTTGGAGGCTCGCTCGCTCGGCCTGGGGCCAGGGTTACGCCACCGAGGCAGCCTTGGCTGGTCTGGCCTTCGGCTTCGCATCCCTTGCACTTCCCGAGATCCTTGCAGTGACGACTGCTACCAATCTCCGTTCCCAAGCAGTGATGCGCCGGATCGGCATGAACCGAGACCCGGCTGACGATTTCGATGACCCGGCCGAGCCCGAAGGGCCACTGCGTCCGAACGTGCTGTACCGGATCGCGCGTGGTGTGAGGAGCTGACACTCTCGGCTCGGTCGCTTGGCCAGGCCGCGGCGGGAAGCGGGCGTCCGTCCCAGCGAATGCCGTTCTCGATGCGGATGCGGATGCGGGCGCGTTCGCGACGTAGCGCCGCGAGGACGTCGGGGTGGCGGGCGTTGGCGTTGCGCCGCATCTCTCGTGCCGGAGGCAGGGCAGTCGGTCGTAATCCTCGACAAGTGGCGGGGAAGGAAGAAGGGGCGTAGGGCGATCGATAGCCTGCTGGGGGTGTGGGTGAGGGAGGGGACTGGTCTACACTCCCCAACTTCTCCCCAGCACCGGTCCTGAGTACCGACCCGCCTGGGCCGATGGGCGGAAACCCCTAGGTGAGAGGCCATATGTTCACTACCCGTCCCACCCTCCAGGGCACCTTCGGCATGGTCTCCTCCACCCACTGGCTCGCCTCGCAGTCCGCGATGGCCGTCCTGGAGGACGGCGGCAACGCCTACGACGCCGCCGTCGCCGCCGGCTTCGTCCTGCATGTCGTCGAACCCCATCTCAACGGACCCGGCGGTGAGGTGCCGATCATCCTCGCGCCCGCCGGCGGCGAGGTGCAGGTCCTCTGCGGCCAGGGCCCCGCACCCGCGGGCGCGACCATCGGCCACTACCGCGCACTCGGGCTCGAACTCGTCCCCGGCACCGGGCCGCTGGCCGCCGCCGTACCGGGTGCCTTCGACGCCTGGATGCTGCTGCTGCGCGACCACGGCACCAAGTCCCTGGCCCAGGTGCTGCGTTACGCCATCGGCTACGCGGAGGACGGCCATGCCCCCGTCGAACGCGTCGGCGAGACCGTCGAGAGCGTCCGTGAACTCTTCGAGACGGAGTGGACCTCGTCCGCGGACGTCTATCTTCCCGGCGGGAAGGCACCCGCGCCCGGTGAGCTGTTCCGCAACCCCGCGCTCGCCGCCACCTGGCGCCGGCTGACAGCGGAGGCCGAGGAGGCCGGCGGCGCGGACCGGGTGGCCCAGATCGAGGCCGCCAGAGCGGTCTGGCGTACAGGCTTCATCGCGGAGGCGCTGGTCGCGCACTCCGCCCGCCCCACCATGGACACCAGCGGCGACCGCCACACCGGCACCCTCACCGCCGCCGACCTGGCGGGCTGGTCGGCGACGTACGAAGCACCCGCCACCTACGACTGGAACGGCTGGACCCTGTGCAAGGCGGGCGGCTGGAGCCAGGGGCCCGCCTTCCTCCAGCAGCTCGCCCTGCTGCCCTCCCGCGCGGCCGAACTGCCCCGTTACGGCTCGGCCGAGTACGTCCATCTCCTGATCGAGGGCTGCAAGCTCGCCATGGCGGACCGGGAGGCCTGGTACGGCGACGCCGCCGCCGAGGGCACCCCGCTCGCCGCGCTGCTGTCGGAGCCGTACAACACCGCGCGCCGCGCCCTCATCGGCGAGCGCGCCTCGTACGAGCTGCGCCCCGGCAGCCCCGAGGGGCGCGCGCCCGCGCTCAGCGGCCACGCCACCGCGGTCGCCGCGGGCGAGCCCGGCTTCGACGCGCTCGGGGTCCCCGGCGCGGGGGAGCCGACCGTGGCCAAGGACGGCGCCACCCGGGGCGACACCTGCCACCTCGACATCGTCGACCGCTGGGGCAACATGATCGCCGCCACTCCCAGCGGCGGCTGGCTCCAGTCCAACCCGGTCGTGCCCGAGCTGGGCTTCCCGCTGGGTACGCGGCTCCAGATGGCCTGGCTCGACCAGGGTCTGCCGAACTCACTGACCCCGGGCCGCAGGCCCCGTACCACCCTGACCCCGTCCCTCGCGCTGCGCGACGGCGTGCCGGTGCTGGCCTTCGGTACGCCGGGCGGCGACCAGCAGGACCAGTGGCAGCTCCACTTCTTCCTGGCACTCGCCCTGCGGCCGTCCGTACGGGGCGGACTCGATCTCCAGGGCGCCATCGACGCGCCCAACTGGCACAACGACAGCTTCCCCGGATCCTTCTACCCGCGCGGAATGCGCCCCGGCAGCGTGACCGTGGAGTCCCGGATGCACCCGGAGGTCATCGGGGAACTGCGCCGCCGGGGCCACGAGGTCACCGTCGGCGATCCCTGGTCGGAGGGGCGGCTCTGCGCGGTCGCCAGGGACCCGGAGACCGGCATCCTCTCGGCCGCGGCCAACCCCCGCGGCATGCAGGGGTACGCCGTCGGCCGCTGAACGTCGCCCGGCGGACGGCCGCGACCGGCCCGGTCGCCTCCGTGACCGTCTCCGGTCCCCGGGCGGCCGCCGTCCCGTCATCCGGCCCGGCACGCGCCCGGCCCCCCGGGCGTGGTTGGCTGGGGGCATGATCGATGACTCTGTGTTCGGAACGGTTCCCCTCCCGGGGGCGGCCCGCGGCCCCCGTGTGTCCGCCGTCGAGGAGGCGCTACGGGCAGCCGCCGCCGCGGAGATCATGCCGCGCTTCCGTCAGCTCGCCGCGCACGAGATCGTCGAGAAGCACGGCCCGCACGATCTGGTGACCGTCGCGGACCGGGGCGCGGAGGAACATCTCACCGCCGCCCTCACGGCCCTGCTGCCGGGCTCCGTCGTGGTCGGTGAGGAGGCGGTGCACGCGGACCCGGCGCTGTACGAGGCGCTGAGCGGCGACGCGCCCGTATGGATCGTCGACCCGGTCGACGGCACCCGCCCGTTCGTCCGTGGCGAGCGGGGCTTCTGCACGCTCGTCGCCCTCGCGCAAGGCGGCGAGGTGCTGGCGTCCTGGACGTACGCGGCGGCGCTGGACGAGATGGCGATCGCCGTACGCGGCCGGGGCGCCACCCTCGACGGCGTCCCGCTGCACTCCGGAGCGCCCGCGCCCGGCGCGGTGCTCCATGTCGCGATGTCCCACCCCGACTACACCACCGACGAACAGAAGCACGCACTTCTGGGGCTGCGCACCGAGGGCGTCGAAGCCCGCCCGTGCGGCTCCGCGGGGCTCGAATACCTGGCCGTGGCGCGGGGCGCGCTCGACGCGGTGGCCTTCAACTGGGAGCTGGCCTGGGACCACGCGGCGGGCCTCCTGCTGGTCGAGGAGGCGGGCGGCACCCAGCTGACACTCACGGGTGAGCGGTTCCGTATCACGGGCGGCAACGCGCTGCCCTTCACGGCGGCCAGGGACACGGAGACGGCCGAGCGGGTACGGGAACGGCTGCTCGCCGGAGGCTGACCGTCGTCACGTCCGTACGTGGTCACCACGCCCGCAGGTGGCCGTGCCCCGTACGTAGGTGGTCGTGCCCCGTACGTAGGTGGCCGGGCCCCGTACACCGTCGTCACGCCCTGGTCACGCCCGTACGTCGTCAGGCGCCGTCGTCCAGCACCGCGCGTACGTCCCGTACCAGCGCGCCCGCCGCCTCCACCGCCGGCGCGTCCAGCCCCTGGAGCGCCGCCGCGACCCGGTGCGCGAAGTCCGGCGGCGTGTCCGGCAGCGCGGCGGCTGCCGCGAGCGCGCCCTTCTCGTTGAGGCACCAGACCCGGTGATGGGCGAGGAGGGCCTGTACGAGGACGCCGAAGGCCCGGGACAGGCACAGCGACACGTACAGCGCGTCGCCCGCGATCCCCTCCGCGCCCGCGATCCCCTCCGCGCCCCCGCCCCCGTCCGCGCCCCCGCCCCCGGATCCGTGCGCGGCGCCGGCTCCAGCTCCGGCCCGCGCCCCCGCCCGCGCCCCCGTCCCTTCGGAGCCCGCCGCCTTGCGGGCCGCCGCCACCGAGAAGTCCGCCTCCCAGACCGCCCCGGTGAGCGCGGTCCGCAGCGGCCCCGGATAGTCGCGCGCCACCGCCCGCAGCGCCGTCAACTCGCCGTCCGTGTCCGCCAGTACGCGGCAGAGCGCGACCTCCCCGGCGTACGCGGGCGACCAGAAACCGAGCGGATGGCCCGGCTGCGTGCCGATCTCGAACCGGCCTTCCCGGCACTCCGCCCAGACGCGTTCCACCCGGTCCAGATCCCGCAGGATCCAGTCCACCGCGACCCCGTCGACAGAGAGCCAGGCGCCGCCGTTCACCCACGGACCCCAGCCGCCGGGGCCCGCGACCTCCACCGGGGAGCCGGTCACCTCGGCTGCCAGCGCCGCGAGCGCGGTGACGTCCGGCTCGCCGCGGTAGTAGACGCCCAGGTCCCAGTCGGAGTCGGGGCGGTGCGTGCCCCGGGCGCGGCTGCCGCCGAGGGCCACGGCGCGTACGCCGCGTACGGACATCAGGCGCGTCGCCATCGTTTCGATCGTCGCGTTCATCGTCGCGGACAG
Organism: Streptomyces sp. NPDC039430; assembly: GCF_055639435.1. Taxonomy (NCBI): domain Bacteria; kingdom Bacillati; phylum Actinomycetota; class Actinomycetes; order Kitasatosporales; family Streptomycetaceae; genus Streptomyces; species Streptomyces sp. NPDC039430. Next base: position 487,329 of record NZ_JBVKAK010000003.1, read on the forward strand.
TACCGGGGTTCGGGCTGTCAGTGCCCGGGAATATCCTGGGGCTCCTTGCCATCGGCTGACAAAGGAGTCCGAAGGTGACCTCGATGCTCGATGCCGTCGTCGTGGGGGCGGGCCCCAATGGGCTGACCGCCGCGGTCGAGCTGGCCAGGCGTGGATTCTCCGTGGCCGTGTTCGAGGCCAAGGACACCGTGGGGGGCGGCGCCAGGACGGAAGAGCTGACGCTCCCCGGATTCCGCCACGACCCCTGCTCCGCCGTCCATCCGCTGGGCGCGGGGTCGCCCGTCTTCAAGACGATGCCGCTCGCCCGGTACGGCCTGGACTGGCTCCACCCCGAGCTGCCGATGGCGCATCCCTTCGACGACGGGACGGCGGCCGTGCTGTCGCGCTCCGTCGCCGAGACGGCCGCGTCGTTCGGGCCGCGCGACGCGGGCGCCTACCGCCGGCTCGTCGCTCCGTACCTCGGCAAATGGGACAGTCTCGCGCGGGACTTCATGTCCCTGCCGTCGACCGCGCTGCCGCGCGACCCCATCACCCTCGCGCGGTTCGGTCTCACCGGCCTGCCGCCGTCCACCTGGCTGGCCCGCCGGTTCCGCGACGAGCGGGCGAAGGCCCTGTTCGCCGGGCTCGTCGCGCATGTCATCGCCCCGCTGAACGGGATCGCGACCGGCGCCGTCGGCCTCATCTTCGCGCTCGCCGCCCACGCGGGCGGCTGGCCGATGCCCCGGGGCGGTTCCCAGTCGATCTCGGACGCCCTCGCCGCGTACCTCCGCGATCTGGGGGGCGCGGTCCACACCGGATACGAGGTCAAGCGGCTGGACGATCTGCCGCCGGCCCGCGCCTATGTCTTCGACACCTCGCCGACGGCCCTGGCCAGGATCGCCGGCCTCGGCAGGGCCTACGACGGCTACCGGTACGGCGCGAGCGCCTTCAAGATCGACTACGCGCTGGACGGCCCGGTGCCCTGGACGGCCGAGGAGCCCCGACGGGCCGGCACGGTCCAGATCGGACCCACCAGCGGGGAGATCGGCACCGCGCTGCGCCAGGCCGCGGGCGGACAGGCGCCGCCGACTCCGTTCCTGATCACCGCGCAGCCCAGCCTCGTCGACCCGTCCCGCGCGCCCGAGGGCAAGCATGTCTTCTGGGCATACGGCCATGTCCCGAACGGCTGGCGGGGAGACCTCACGGAAGCGGTCGAGCGACAGCTGGAGCGCTTCGCGCCCGGCTTCCGTGACCGCGTCCTGGCCCGCGCCACCGCGGGCCCGCCCGAGCTGGCCGCCCGTAACGCCAACTATGTGGGCGGGGACATCGCGTGCGGTGCCGCCTCGGGGCTCCAGCTGCTGCTGCGCCCGAAGATCTCCCTCTTCCCGTACGCCACCCCGCACCCCGCGGTCTTCCTCTGCTCGTCCGCGACCCCGCCGGGGCCGGGGGTGCACGGGATGTCCGGGCACAACGCGGCGAAGGCGGTGTGGCGAAAGCTCCGCGCCGTCTGAGCCGGCCGCCGCGCCGACCCGGCGACTGCCGCGCCGACCGGTGGCCGTCGCGCCAACCCGGCCGTCGCACCACCCCGTGAGCTGGCGGCCCTCGTGCCGCCCCCCTGAGCCGCCGCTGAGCAGGACCCGAGCCGGGCCCGAGGAGGCCATGCGCATGACGAACCTGACTCTCGTCCTCGGAGACCTCGTCGAGCAGCACGCCGAGGCGCTCGTCAACCCCGCGAACTCCCAGCTGCTGGGCGGCAGCCCCGACAGTGTCGACGGCCAGATCCACGCCCGCGCCGGGCGGGCCCTCACCAAGGAGTGCCGTGAGCTGCGCGAAACCCGCTACGGCCGCGGGCTGGCCACCGGACAGTCCGCCGCCACCACCGCGGGCCGCCTCCAGGCCCTCTGGGTGATCCACACCGTGGGACCGCACTGGGACAGATACGACGACCGGTCGAGCCTGCTCGCCTCCTGCTACCGCACCTCGCTGGAGGTCGCGGCCGAGCTGGGCGCGCGCACGGTCGCGGTGCCCGCCGTCTCCACCGGCAACCACCGGTGGCCGCTGGACGACGCGGCCCGGATCGCCGTGCGCACGGTCAGGGAGACCCTCACGGCCTGGGAGACCACGGGGAAGGCGAGGGGGCAGGGGAAGGCGCAGGGGCAGAGGCAGGCGGAGGATCTGAGGAGGAGGGCGAGAGCGGCCGGAGCGCGAACCCTTGAGGAAGTACGGTTCGTGCTCTTCAACCAGCGGACGTACACGGCGTTCGAGACGGCGATGGCGGCCCTGGAAGGGTGAGTCCCCCGAAGGCTGATGTCGGATTCCTGCCAGCCGGGAGTCTTTGTGTCACGGATGCTGGAGGCATGTACACCGATACCGAGCGCTGTGTGCGGGCCGTGCGGTCCAAGGACGCGCGGTTCGACGGCTGGTTCTTCACCGCGGTCCTGACCACGGGGATCTACTGCCGGCCCAGCTGTCCCGTCGTACCGCCCAAGGCCGAGAACATGACCTTCTACCCCAGCGCCGCCGCCTGCCAGCAGGCCGGGTTCCGCGCCTGCAAGCGGTGCAGGCCCGACACCAGTCCCGGTTCGCCGGAGTGGAACGCCCGTGCCGACACCGTCGCCCGTGCCGTACGGCTCATCCAGGACGGTGTCGTCGACCGCGAGGGTGTCCCCGGACTGGCCGGGCGACTCGGCTACTCCGCGCGCCAGATCGAACGGCAGCTCCTCGCGGAACTGGGCGCGGGGCCGCTCGCCCTGGCCCGCGCCCAGCGCGCGCAGACCGCCAGGCTGCTGATCGAGACGACCGGCCTCCCCATGGCGGACATCGCCTTCGCGGCAGGCTTCTCCTCGATCCGGGCCTTCAACGACACCGTCCGCGAGGTGTTCGCGCTGTCGCCCAGCGAACTGCGCGCACGCGGCGCACGCGGCGCACGCGGCGCACGCGGCGCGAGCGCTACACGCGGCGCACGCGGTACGGAGCCGGCCGGTACGAGCGGGGCGCGCGGTGCGAGCGGTACGGAGCCGGTGACCACCCCCGGGGTGATCGCTCTGCGGCTGCCGTTCCGGGCGCCCCTCAACCCGGACAACCTCTTCGGCCATCTCGCCGCGACCGCGGTACCGGGCGTCGAGGAGTGGCGGGACGGCGCGTACCGCCGCACGCTCTCCCTGCCGTACGGACACGGCATCGTCGCCCTCAGCCCGCGCCCCGACCACATCGCGTGCCGGCTCTCGCTCACCGATCCGCGCGATCTCACGCTCGCCATCAGCAGCTGCCGCCGGATGCTCGACCTGGACGCCGACCCGGTCGCCGTGGACGAACAGCTGAGCGCCGACCCGCTGCTGACGCCCTTGGTCGACAAGGCACCGGGGCGGCGTGTGCCCCGTACCGTCGACGCCGCCGAGTTCGCCGTGCGCGCCGTGCTCGGCCAGCAGGTCTCCACCGCCGCGGCCCGCACCCACGCGGCCCGGCTGGTCACGGCGCACGGCGTGCCGGTCGACGACCCCGAGGGCGGGCTCACCCATCTCTTCCCGTCCCCGGAGGCGCTGGCCGCGCTCGACCCCGAGGCGCTGGCCCTGCCGCGCACCAGACGCACCACCCTCACCACGCTGGTCGCGGCCCTCGCCGACGGCTCGCTCCGGCTCGGCCCGGACAGCGACTGGGACCGGGCGCGGGAACAGCTCATCGCCCTGCCCGGATTCGGACCGTGGACGGTCGAGGTGATCGCCATGCGCGCGCTCGGCGACCCCGACGCGTTCCTGCCCACGGATCTCGGCATGCGCCGGGCCGCGGCGAGCCTCGGTCTCCCGTCGACACCCGCCGCGCTCACCGCACGCGCCGCCGCGTGGCGGCCCTGGCGGGCGTACGCCGTGCAGTATCTGTGGGCCACCGAGGACCACGCCATCAATCACCTTCCCGCATAAGGAAGTTCGCCATGACGGACATGACAGACGCAGCAGGTATGACGGACGCGGCGGGCATGACGGACACGACAGGCACGAGAACCATGACAGCAACGAAGGCCACGACACCGGACCGTGGACGGCACATCGTCCACACCGTGATCGACAGCCCCTACGGACCACTGACCCTCGTCGCCACCGACGGCGCGCTGAGCGGCCTCTACATGGTCGGCCAGCGGCATCGCCCGCCCGAGGAGACCTTCGGGGAGCCGGACCCGAGGCCCTTCCCCGAGGTGGTGCGCCAGCTCGGCGCGTACTTCGACGGCGAGCTGACCGAGTTCGATCTGCCCCTGCGGCTGAACGGCACGCCGTTCCAGCGCGAGGTCTGGGCCCAGCTCCAGCGGATCCCGTACGGCGAGACGCGTTCGTACGGCGAACTGGCCGAGTTCCTCGGCAAACCGGGCGCCTCGCGCGCGGTGGGACTGGCCAACGGCAAGAACCCGGTCGGCATCATCGTGCCCTGCCACCGGGTGATCGGCTCGACCGGCGGACTCACCGGCTACGGCGGCGGTCTGGACCGCAAGCAGCGGCTGCTGGTCTTCGAAGGAGCGGCGACCGAGGCCCCGGCCACCGCCACGCTCTTCTGACGACACCCCCCGGTCGCCCCTGCCGGTCAGCCGGGAAGGAACCTCTTCAGCAGCGCGGGCAACGCCGTACCGATCGGCTCGCGGATGATCTCGTCGGCCCGGTCGTCGTACGGCGTCGGCTCCGCGTTGACGATGATCAGCCGGGCTCCATGGTCGGCGGCGATCCCCGCGAGCGAGGCGGCGGGCTGCACCTGAAGGGTCGTACCGACCGCGAGGAACACCTCGCACGCCTTGGCGATCGCCATCGACTGGGCCAGCACCTCGGGGTCGAGCCGCTCGCCGAACATCACCGTCGCCGACTTGAGGATCCCGCCGCACTCCGGACAGCGCGGGTCCGGCTCACCCGCCGCCACCCGCTTGAGGGCCTCCTCCATCGAGGAGCGCGCATGGCACCTCGTACAGCTCACCGCGCGTGCCGTGCCGTGGAGTTCGAGGACCTTGCGGGCGGGAAGACCGGCCAGCTGATGGAGTCCGTCCACGTTCTGCGTGATCACCCGGACCGCCGTCCCCGCCCGTGCCAGCTCGGCCACCGCCCGGTGCGCGGCATTGGGCTCGGCGCGCAGTGTGGGGCTCTCGCTCCGCATCCGCCAGGAGCGGCGGCGGATCTCCGGGTCCGTCATATACGAGTCGTACGTGACGAGTTTCTCGGCGCCGGGATCGCGCCGCCACAGGCCGTTGGGTCCGCGGTAGTCGGGGATGCCGGAGTCCGTGGAGATCCCGGCGCCGCTGAGGATCGCGACGAGAGTCATGCGGCGAGGGTACGCAGCGACGCCGGGGGCCGCGAGCGGATTGCCCCGCCGGTCAGGGGAGCTGCACCGGCCCCGCGGCCGTCACCGGCTGCCCGGCCTCACCGGCGCGGTACGGGCGTCACCGGCGTGGTGCGGGCGTCACCGGCGCGGTACGGGCTTCACCGGCGGCGCCTGCGTCACGGGCGCGAAAGGGTTCGGGGTCAGACCCGTCCAGCGGTGCAGGACCGCGCGGCCGGTCTGCTGGGTGACGCCGTCGACCTGGACCGTACCGGCCTCGGCGACGTAATGGCGGCCACCGCCCAGCGAGATCAGCCCGTACTGTCCGGCCGACTCCCAGCCGTACACCCCGGACGCCGTGTCATGCAGTCCGCGCGGCAGGAGCGTCAGCAACTGCCCGCGCTCGGAGGGCCGCTGGCCCGGGACGGTGCCCGGTACGGGCCGCTTCGAGCCGTCGAGGACGAAGAGCGAGTAGTTCGGGAAGCCCGGCTTGGTGCCCTTGTACACGGCCATCAGCCAATTGCCGCTGTCCGCGTCGTACTCCAGGTTCTGCACGCCGTACGTGGTGTTCCCGGTGTACGCGAAGTACTTGCCGTCGGGGGAGGACGGGCCGCTCGTGTGCGGGGCGTCCTCCGTCAGTGGGCGCTCGTACTGCCTCCACCGCCGGACGTCGTACTGGAGCAGGACCTGATTGTCGTTGTCCTGGCGCCCGGTGTTCGCGTAGACCCCGTACGCGACGGTCAGTTTCGTACCGCCCTCGCGGTCGAAGGAGGGCCCGAACGCGACGCCGTCGATCCCACTGCACCCGTACCGGTGGTCGGGGGTGTTGGCGGTGTCGCCGTCGAATACGCCGTCGCCGTTCATGTCGGCCGTGTAGTCCTTCACGACCTCCTGGAGATGGACGGTGGAGACCACGTCGGTGGACGCGGCGTCCATGTTCATCCGGGTGATGCGGTCGCCGTCGAAGACCGCGATGTAGAACGCCTTCGCGGCCTTGTACTCCAGCGAGCCGTAGACCCGTCCGTCCTCCTCGTTGAAGTCCAGGTCACCGAGGTGTCCGGTGAAGCCGGTGACGGAACCGAGGGGCTTGCCGGCCAGGTCCGTCTTCACCAGGAGGTTGGTGAAGGAGAAGTACATACGGCCCTTGCGCCGGTCGACGGCCATGCCCTGGAGATGGCCCGAGCGCCACGTACCGCCGTCGATACGGTCGGGCAGTGCGGCGGGGCGGCCGGGCGGCGAGGCGGGCAGGGCGGGTCGCGCGGCGGGCCCGGCGGGTCGCGCGGTCTCGGAGGGGGACAGGGCCCACGCCGTGCCGACATTGGCACCGGCGACGACCCCCGACACGACGCCCCCCGACACGACGGCCACGGACATGAACAGGGCCGCGAACCGGCCGCGCGAGTGCCTTCGCATGATGCCTCCGAGTCCTGGGACTCCAGGATGATGCCGGGCCGCCGTGCACGGAGGGCCAACGCGGAATGAACGTGGGGGAACCGACCCTGACGGCCCGTCACATATGACGGCCTCTCACCCACCCCCAGGGCCGCGCCCGTGTCAGGCGGAGCGCAGCGCGATGGCCGCGCTCAGCGCGGACTGCTCCGGCGCGGGCAGCCGCTTCTCGGCGTGGAGCATCCGCAGGGCGGCGGTGAGGCGCTCCTCGTCCTCCGGTGCGCCGAGGCTGCCCATATAGGCGGGGAGGAGCAGGCTCAGCGCTTCGAGATCGGCGCGTGCGCACAGCCGCGTCAGCAGCGCGCGGACGGGATCATCCGCCGTCGGCGCGTCGTCCGTGGCCCGCAGCCCCCTGGCGACGCAGAGCCGGACCCATTCCCGGTACGGGCCGGGCGGTACGTCGTCGAGATGCCCGGCCGCCGCCCGGAAGTGCGTACGGGCCGCTCCGGGCCGGCCGAGCGCGAGCTGCGCCCGGCCCATGTTGCCGTGCAGGGAGGCGTAGAAGCCGCGGACGCGGTTGTCGCCGACCCGGTCGGCGCGGGTCAGACACTCCTGGTTCCAGCGCAGAGTCTCCTCCGGGGTCGGCTGATGGCGGGCGAGATAGTGCGCGGCGACGCATGCCTCGTAGTCGTCGGCGGCCGCTTCCCAGGCGCGGAGGAACAGCTCGCGCGCGTCGGCCTCCCGGCCCTCGGCCTCTGCCGTCATGCCCTGCGCGCAGAGCTGTACGACGGGGTTCCCGGGGTCCATGTCCCCTCCTCATTCCTTCAGTGGTGCCGACGCGTCCGGTAGGGCGACGCGTCGCCCTACCGACAGGCTCGGACGACGCGGTCGGGCCCGGCGGATCAGAACGCGGGGGCGCCGAGGCCGACGGGCATCACCAGGGTGGTGAAGCTGCCCTGGTCGGCGGAGCGCACCACCACCGGCTCGGTGACGGAGGCGATCTCCAGCAGGACATCGGGTCCGACGCTCGCCTCCAGGGCCGGGGCCAGTACGGCGGGGTCGAAGCCGATGGGCGGGGGCCGCTCGCCGGGGCAGACAGCGGGCAGAGCCGTGGCCCGGGAGTCGTCGGGCAGGGAGACGGCCACCTCGTCCTCGCCCAGCCGCAGCACGATCGCCGGTGTCTCGCCGCAGTCGCTCACGGCGTCGAGCAGGGCGGTCCGGTTCACGATCAGCCGGTACCGGGCCGGTGTCAGCGCGGACAGCATCTCCCGGTACGCGGGGAACAGGACGGCCGAGACGGGGAGTTCGCGGGACGCCGTGCCCGCCGTCTCGTGCAGCGTGACCCCGTCCGGGCCCGCCTCGATCGTCACGGCGGCGCACCGCGCCGCCCAGGCCCCGATCCCGGGCAGGGAACCGGCCGCCAGCGGCAGCCGGCGGGCGGGACCCTCCACCGCCCCCACCGGTCTCAGGACCCGCGTCGACAGCCGGTAGCGGTCGGTGGCCACCAGCCGGACCTCGCCGTCCTCGATCTCGACGAGCACGCAGCCGAGTTCCGGGTGCTCCGGGTCCTGCCCGGCGGCCGGCACGACCTGGCGGAACGCGCTCGCCAGCTCCACGCCGCCGAGCCGTACGACCGTGACCGCCCCGGCCTCGTCCCCCGCCTCGTCCCCCGCCTCGTCCCCCGCCCCGTCCCCCGCCCCGTCCCCCGCCCCGTCCCCCGCCCCGTCCCCGGCACCGGAACGCGCGCGCGTTCCGTCGCCGGACAGGGAGCGCAGCACCGCCTCGATCGTGGCATCGGCCGTCCGCGTCCGGTCCCGTACGGTGTTCCGGTGCCGCTCCAGCACGGCGCGGGCCTCGTCCTCGTCGCCGTCGAGCACGACGGTGACCTCGGCCAGCGGCAGCCCCGCCGCGCGCAGGCTCCGCAGCAGCCGGGCCCGGATGTCCTGGTCGGGGCGGTAGAAGCGGTAGCCCGTCGTCGTATCGACGCGCGCGGGCCGCAGCACACCGCAGTCGTCGTAGAAACGCAGTGCGCTCGGCGTGAGGCCGACGCGCCGGGCGAAGGCGCTGATGCTCAGGAGGTGGGCGGTGCTGTTGGTGTCGAGGTCCATGCCGGCGATTGTCGACGTTCAGGCAACCTGAAGGTCAACTCTCCGCCGGGACCCCCTTCCCGGCCCCTCCCGCCGCCCTCCCGTACGCCCGCCCCGCCCGGACGTTACGCCGCTCCGGGCCGGTGCCCGTTCTCCAGCTCCACCGTGCCCGCGCCGGACTCCAGCACGTCGAGCGCGGCCAGTACGCGCAGTCCGAGCGAGCCCGGCATGAACGCCGGGATCTCGGCGCGGTCGAGCAGCCGCCACGACAGCAACTCCTCCTCCTGGAGCCGGATCGCCCCCAGCCGCTCCTCGTCCAGCACCCCGCCGTCGTACAGATACGCGGCGATCGGCGGCCGGGCCCGCCCCTGTACCCAGTCGACCGCCAGCAGCCGCCCCGGCTCGATGTCGAGGCCGATCTCCTCCAGAGTCTCCCGCCAGGCGCCCTGGCGGGGGGTCTCGCCGTCGTCGGACTCGATGGTCCCGCCGGGCAGCGCCCAGCCGTCGCGGTAGTTGGGCTCGACGATCAGCACGCGCCCCGCGCCGTCCCTGAACAGCACGGCCGCGCCGGCGAGCACGCGGGGGAGGCCCGCGATGTACGCGGCGTAGTCGGTATCGGTCCCGGTATCCGTATCGGTGTGTGTCACACGGGAAAGCCTAGGGCGTGTCCTGCGCGCGGGCAGCGGTGTCGCACGCGGGTGCCCATAGGCGCACAAGGGTGGCCTATGTGCAGGGAGCCGCCGTCCGGATAGGGTCGGGGACGGCGCGACTGCCTGTTCGAAGAGCAAAGGGATTCATGGTGACGGACGGAGCAGTAACGGAAGCCGCACGCGTGCTCATCGCGGCGGACAAGTTCAAGGGGTCGCTCACGGCCGTACAGGTCGCGGAGCGGGTGACGGCGGGGCTGCGTCGTGTTGTCCCCGAGGTGGCGGTGGAGACCCTGCCCGTCGCGGACGGTGGTGACGGTACGGTCGCGGCGGCCGTGGCCGCCGGATTCGAACTGCGCGAGGTACGGGTCACCGGTCCGCTCGGCGACGAGCTGACCGCGGCCTTCGCGCTGCGCGACGGAACGGCCGTCGTCGAGATGGCGGAGGCCTCGGGCCTCCAGTGTCTGCCCGACGGTGTCTTCGCGCCGCTGACGGCGACCACCTACGGATCCGGCGAGCTGCTGCGCGCCGCGCTGGACGCGGGCGCGCGCGTCATCGTCTTCGGCGTCGGCGGCAGCGCCACGACGGACGGCGGAGCGGGGATGCTCTCGGCCCTCGGCGCCCGCTTCCTGGACGCGGCCGGGCAGCCGGTCGGACCGGGCGGCGGCGGGCTGCGCGACCTGGCCACCGCCGACCTCTCCGGTCTGGACGAACGGCTCGCCAGGACGGAGATCGTTCTCGCCAGCGATGTCGACAATCCGCTGACCGGTCCCAAGGGCGCCCCCGCGGTCTACGGGCCGCAGAAGGGCGCGAGCCCCGAGGACGTCGCCACCCTCGACGCGGCCCTCGCCCACTACGCCAGGGTCCTGGAGGCGGCCATCGGCTCCCGCGCCGCCGATCTCGCGCTCTCGCCGGGCGCGGGCGCGGCCGGCGGGATCGGCTACGGCGCGCTGGTCGGACTCGGCGCGGGCTTCCGTCCCGGGATCGAGGTCATGCTCGACGTACTGGGCTTCGCCGACGCCCTGTCCCGGGCCACGCTCGTCATCACGGGCGAAGGCTCCCTGGACGAGCAGACCCTGCACGGCAAGGCCCCCGCGGGCGTCGCGGCGGCGGCCCGCGCGCGGCATATCGAGGTCATCGCGGTCTGCGGCCGGCTGACCCTCCCGCCCGAGGCGCTGGGCAGGGCGGGCATCCGCCGCGCCTACGCCCTCAGCGGGCTGGAACCGGACCCGGCCGTCTCCATGGAGCGGGCGGGCCCGCTGCTGGAGCGCCTCGCGACGGAGATCGCGCGGGACTTCCTGCTCTGAGCCCAGCCGGTCAACGGGACTTCCTCAACAGGACTTCCCCAACGGGACTTGGTCAACAGGACTTGGTCAACGGGACTTGGTCAACAGGGCTTGGTCAACAGGATTACGAGGACAGGCCCCGGGCCAGGGCCTAAGGTCGGGGTGTGCGGATACGGGAAGCGCGCCCCGACGAGGCGCCGGCGCTGAGCGCGCTGGTACTGCGCTCCAAGGCCCACTGGGGTTACGACGACGCGTTCCTGGCCGCCTGCCGCGACGAACTGACCATCTCCGCAGACGAGGTGACGGCCCGTCGGCTGACGGTCGCCGAGGACGGGACATCGGGGGAGGCCCTGGGTGTCGCCTCGCTGGAGGGCCGGGCCCCGGACGGCACGCTCGGCCTGCTCTTCGTCGAACCCCATGCGATCGGCCGGGGCATCGGCCGCGCCCTGTACGCCCATGTCCTGGACAGGGCACGTGCGTTGGGCTTCGAGCGGCTGACCATCGACTCCGACCCGCACGCGGTGGACTTCTACCGGGCACTGGGCGCGCGGCCCGTCCCCGGCGGGGGCACGCTGCCCCGGCTCCTGGTGGAACCGCCACCGCGCAGGGCCTGGGTACGTGCCTGGACACGCGGACAACGCACCATTCAGCTCGGCAACGGCGCGGAGTTCCAGGCGCAGTTCGGCGCGCTGACCCCGCTCGCGCGCCGGGCGGGCGGACACTACTCCTGCCTGGCCGCGCTGGGCAGTCCGCACCCGGCCGTGGTCGTTCTGCCGGTGACCGTGCCGCCGGGCTGGGCCGAGCTGCTGTGCCGCCAACTGGCCTGGGATTCGCTGGAGGTGTACGACGGTCTCACCGCCGTCCGGTCCCTCCACTTCAGCGAGGCCCGCGACGTCGGCGAGGTGCCCCAGGCCGACGAGGCCCCGCGCCCCGTGCTCGCCGCCGCGATCCTCGACCGCCCCGCCCTCGCCCGCCGGCTGCGCGGGCTCGGGCTGCCCTTCGTACCGTGGGGCCACACGTGGCCGTCCGGTGAGCTGTCCGGGGAGCCCCTCCCGCCCGGGGCCCTGCGCTACGAGTCCAAGAGCGCGGCCAACGGCCTCTTCCAGCGGCTGGCCCCCGCGCATCCCGCCATCACCGTGCCCGTTCAGCGGACGGCCGCCCATCGCCGCGAGGCGGCCCGGCTGCTGCTCGCGCTGGTCCGCTCCGGCGCGGGCGGTGTCGTCAAGACCGAGCACGGCGTGGGGGGTTCCGGTACCCGTGTGGTCCGATCCGTACGGGCTCTGCTGCCGGTGCTGCGCGCGCTGCCCCGGGGCCCGCTCCTCGTGGAGGAGTACCTGACGGGAGGGGCGGGCGGGGCGGACCGGACGGACGACTCCGCGCCGGGCCGGGGCGGGGGCCCGCGCGACCTCACCTACGACGGCCTCGTGGACCCGGCCGGTACGGTGCACGACGTCGGCGCCGCGCGCATGGACGTGGCGGGCACGGCCTACCGGGGCGCGACCGTCGGCCCCGGTGCCGTCCCGGACCGGGCCGCCTCGGTCGCCCTGCGGTTCGGGCACGCCGTCGGCCTCGAACTCGCCGCGAGCGGCTACCGCGGCTGGTACGACGTCGATTTCGTGACCGCCACGGCCGGCCGGCTCGCGCCGACGGAGATCAATCTGCGGCTGACGGGACCGTCCGTCGCCTTCATGGTGAAGGCCCGCCTCGACGAGACCAGGAGCGGCGATCATCTCGTACGCTCCCTGGACCACATCGCGCTCGGCGCCCGGCTCCCGGACACCGGACTCATCGCCTGGCTGGAGGAGCTGACGGGGCGTTGCGCCGGGATCGGTGCGGTGCTCGTGCCCTCGATCCCCACGGCCGCCTTCGACCCCGCCCCGTTTCTGGGTGTCGTGCTCGCCGCCCGTACGGCGGACTGCCTCGACGCGGCCGAGGCGCTGGTCCGCGGCGCGGCGCAGGACCTCGGCCGGATCTTCGCCACCACCGGCCGGACCGGCGGACCCGCCGCTCCGTAACCGGCCCCGCCGCAGCTCCGGGCCCTGGCGGTCCTCCCGGCCTCGCCGCTCCTACCGGTCCCGCTGTCTGATGGCGGGCAGTGACGCCACCACCCAGATCAGCACGATCAGCGCCGCGATCATCAACGGCACGTTGAAGGCGTAGACGAGAGCCGCCTGCCGCGGCCAGTCGGTCTTGGCGGTCAGCCGGTAGAGATTGTCCTGCGGCCACCAGGCCACCAGCAGATAGACGATCGCCAGATGGGCCGCGGTCGTCAGTCCCCGGGACTCGCTCCGGCGCAGCATCACCCCCCGGCCCACCGCCAGGAACCCCATCCCGACGGCGAAGGAGAGCCACTCCGCCAGATAGAGCAGGACGAACAGCGCGTTCCAGGGCGCCGGCACCCCGGACACATCCGTGGCCCCGGGGAAGATCACGCCGGTGAGCACGGCGGCGAGAAAGCCGGCGCCGACCCCGACGACGGCGGCGATCGCGCCCTCGGTCGCGTCCTCGCCCGACCCGCTCTTGCCGTTCGCGCGCACGGCCCCCGGGACCGGCGGCAGTGGCAGCTTCTCCCGGTTCACCTTCCCCGCCGCGTTCGTCGGCAGCTCGCTGAGGCGTACCACCGCCGCCGGGACGTCGCCCGCCGGTACCAGGCCGGTGAGCCCGGCCCGCAGGGAGGCCGCCTCCGGGGCGGCGCCGAACGGTGCCCCGGCGCTCGGCACCACGAACGCGATCAGACGGCTTCCGGTGCGGCCTCGGTCTCCGGTGATGACCACGTCCTGGATATGCGGGTGACCGGCCAGCGCCGTCTCCACCCGGTAGGTGTCGACCGTCCTGCCGTCGATCATGACCCGGTCGGCCGCCCTGCCGCGGAACTCCAGGGGTCCTTCGCCCTGCCGCCGTCCCACGTCCTCGGTGGGTACGGCGTCGCCGCCCTCAGGCGGCGTGAGCCAGATCCGCCCCTTGCGCAGTTCGGCCGCGCACCCCGGGAACGGCAGCCCCAGATAGGCGGCTCGCTCCGGGTTCGCCACGGGGCCGGGCAGCTGCTCGGGCTCGAACCAGGTACCGCAGCCGGCCACCTCCGCCGTCCCGTACACGCTCAGCACCCGTGCCCCGGTGGCCGGCAGCAGCGCCTGGAGCCTCAGCTGCTCATCGAGTCGCAGTGGCGCGCCGCCCACCGCGAGCAGTCGCAGGGACGGCAGCTCCTCGTCCAGCAGCCGCGTGGCGGTCGCGGGGCTCATATCGGCGACCGTGACCCGCTCCGCGGTGATCCGGCCGGCCGTCACCGGCCGCTCGGGGAGCACCAGCGTCGCGCCCGAACACAGGGCGCGTATCCAGCCGCCGGTGAACTCGGTGGTCGCGGGCGGCGCGGTCACCAGCACCCGGTCCTCCGGCGACACCCCGTAGACCTCGGACCAGGCGGCGTACGCGGCGAGCAGCCGGTCGTGCCCGGTGGAGACAGCGACGCGCCGTCCCGTCGTTCCCGCCGTGAGCAGGACGGCGGCCGGTCCGCCGGGCGCCCGCTCGCCCGCGTCCCGGAGAGCGGGTCCCGCGTGGGCGATGGCCGTCGCGTCGGTGTCCAGACAGATGGCCGTCCGGTCGCGGCCGTCATCGACCCGTGGCAGCAGCGACGCGTCCGTGATGACGGCCTCGGCGCGGGTGAGGCCGAGTAACCGGTGCTGTTCCTGGGCCGGAGTATCCGGGTCCAGCACGGCATACGCGTGCCCCGCCTTCAGTACGGCGAGGATCGCCACCAGCACCTCGGCCGGGCGCCGTGCACAGATGGCGACGGTGGATCCGGAATCCGACAGTCCGGCGTTCGACGCGAGATACGCGGCGAGCCGCCCGGCCTCGGCGTCCAGTCGCTCGTAACCGATCTGGTCACTGTCGGTGATGACGGCGGTATGGTCGGGCGTCCGCCGTGCCTGTTCTTCGAAAAGCTGATGTATCGATCCCCCGGTCATGGCGGCCGATCATTCCAGAGGGTCGGGGCTCGCGGAAGAGGGAGCACATCGGAGAGGGCCCGGACGCGCGCTCGCGTCCGGGCCCTTCACGATCATTCGCCGTACGGCGAGAGCCCCGCTACGGCAGCTGCGCCGCCCGTGCCTCACGATGCGCAGCGCGCGCCTCGCGACGGTTGCCACGGAACGTGTTCACGCGCCGGGCCGTGGCGAAGAGCGGAATCACGGCTCCCGCCACCACCTGGAGCGCGCAGCCGGTCTGGAGCAGCAGCTGACCACCCGGCGCCTCGAACGCCCAGGCCGCCAGCAGCCCCATCGCGGCCACGATCCAGCCGAGCATCGCCACCGCGAGCACGCCCCGCGGCTTGGGGTACTCGACCCGGCTCACCATCAGCCAGGCCACCCCGATGATCGCGAGCAGCGTCGGTACGAAGCGCAGTTCCAGCAGGACGATCGAGATGACGGTCAGGGCGCCGAAGGGGCTCGGCATCCCTTGGAACATGCCGTTCTTTATGGTCACGCAGGAGAATCGCGCCAGGCGCAGCACGACGGCCAGCAGGACGACGATCGCCGCCAGCGCGGAGACCCGTTGATGCGCGTCGTCCGCGACCATCCCGTACACCAGTACGAAATACGCCGGGGCGAGGCCGAAGCTGATCAGATCGGAGAGGTTGTCCAGCTCCGCGCCCATCGGCGAGCTGCGCAGCTTGCGCGCCACGAGCCCGTCGAAGAGATCGAAGATCGCCGCCGCCAGCATCAGGATCACGGCCGTCGCGGCGGAGTGCCGCGCCATGCCGCTCTCGTCGCTGCCCGTGAGATGCGGGATGAGGATGCCGGTGGTGGTGAAGTAGACGGCCATGAAGCCGCAGGTGGCGTTACCGAGCGTGAGGGTGTCCGCTATCGACAGCCGCAGAGAGAGCGGCATGTCTTCCGCGTCGTCCTCCTCCTCGGCCTCGGCCGCCCAGCCTGCTTGCGTATCGGGATCAATCACGGTCAATTCGAGTCACCCCTGCGGTCGTGGTCTGACCGACCTCGACGGCGACATCGACACCTTCCGGAAGGTAGATGTCGACGCGCGAGCCGAAACGGATCAGGCCGATGCGCTCACCCTGTTCCACCTTGGTCCCCTGGGGCAGATACGGCACGATGCGCCGGGCAACCGCGCCGGCGATCTGCACCATCTCGATGTCGCCCAGTTCGGTGTCGAAGTGCCAGACAACGCGCTCGTTGTTCTCGCTCTCCTTGTTGAACGCCGGAACGAATCCGCCGGGGATGTGCTCCACGGATGTCACGGTCCCCGCGAGGGGCGCGCGGTTGACGTGGACGTTCAGCGGGCTCATGAAGATGGCGACCCGGGTGCGCCCGTCCTTCCACGGCATGATGCTCTGCACCACACCGTCGGCCGGGGAGATGACCCGGCCCTGCGTGATCTCGCGCTCGGGGTCGCGGAAGAACCACAGCATGCCCGCCGCGAGCGCGGTGGCGGGCACAGCGAGGACCGCTGCGCGCTTCGAGTGACGTGCGCGGACAAGACCGATCGCCGCGGTGGCGACGGTCGGCAGGAGCCACGGCGATGCTCCGCGGGCGAGGCGTCCACCAAGGAAGCTAACGCGTGGTGCAGAGGTTTGGCTGTGGGGCATGGATGACCTTCGTAGCGGATGATGCCGCGCTGGCAACGGGGGGACGGCGGCGGCTTTCCAGCGATGGTACTGGTTTCGGCACGCAACTGAGCAAGCCAGGGCCCGAGTCGAGCGGCTTGAAGCCAGCGCCAGAGGGCGACAGGGTGTGATCTTCTTCGCCATTAAACCCGGATGAAAGCGACAATTATCCCTGGAATCGGTACTCCTCCAGCAGTCGGCGGCCGATGATCATTTTCTGGATCTCGGCGGTACCCTCGCCGATCAGCAGCATCGGGGCCTCGCGGTAGAGGCGCTCGATCTCGTACTCCTTGGAGAAGCCGTAGCCGCCGTGGATGCGGAAGGCGTCCTCGACGACTTCCTTGCAGTACTCGGAGGCGAGGTACTTCGCCATCCCTGCCTCCAGGTCGTTTCGTTCCCCGGAGTCCTTTTTGCGTGCCGCGTTGACCATCATGGCATGGGCGGCCTCGACCTTGGTGGCCATCTCCGCCAGCTTGAACTGGATCGCCTGATGCTGGGCGATGGGTTTGCCGAAAGTGTGACGCTGCTGGGCATACGAGACGCCCAGCTCGAAGGCGCGCTGTGCGACCCCGCAGCCACGCGCCGCGACATTCACCCGGCCGACCTCGACGCCGTCCATCATTTGGTAAAACCCTCGGCCGGTGGTCCCGCCGAGTACCCGATTGGCCGGAATGCGCAGTCCGTCCATGATCAACTCGGTGGTGTCGACCCCCTTGTAGCCCATCTTGTCGATCTTCCCGGGGATGGTCAGTCCGGGCCGCACCTCGCCGAAGCCGGGCTCCTTCTCGACCAGGAACGTGGTCATCGACTTGTGCGGAGCCGTGCCCTCCGGGTGCCCCTCGTCGCTGCGGCACAGCACGGCGACGAGATGGGAGGTGCCGCCGTTGGTCAGCCACATCTTCTGGCCGTTCAGTACATACGAGTCGCCGTCCCTGGTCCCCTTGGACGTGATCGCCGCGACGTCGGACCCGAGACCGGGCTCCGACATCGAGAACGCGCCGCGGACCTCGCCCGCCGCCATCCGCGGCAGGAACGTGGCCCGCTGCTCCTCGGTGCCGTGCTGCTTGAGCATGTACGCCACGATGAAGTGGGTGTTGATGATGCCGGAGACGGACATCCAGCCCCGGGCGATCTCCTCCACGCAGAGCGCGTAGGTGAGCAGGGACTCGCCCAGGCCGCCGTACTCCTCGGGGATCATCAGCCCGAACAGTCCCAGCTCCCTGAGCCCCTCGACGATCCGGTCCGGGTACTCGTCGCGGTGCTCCAGCTCGGTGGCGACCGGGATGATCTCCTTGTCGACAAAGTCCCTTACGGTGGCCAGGATCTCCCGCTGAATGTCGGTCAGTCCGGCTGTCTGGGCGAGTCGGCTCATGTCTCTGTCACTTCTCCCGCAGCTCGGGGCGGCCGGGCTGCTCGCCGCCGCGTTCCTTGATGTACGCCTCGGTGGGGACCATCACCTTGCGTCTGAACACGCAGACCAGCGTCCCGTCCTGCGTGTAGCCCCGGGTCTCCACGTACACGATTCCGCGGTCGCTCTTCGAACGCGACGGCGTCTTCTCCAGCACGGCCGTCTCGCCGTAGAGCGTGTCCCCGTGGAAGGTCGGCGCGACGTGCTTGAGCGACTCCACCTCCAGATTGGCGATGGCCTTCCCGGAGACGTCCGGCACCGACATGCCCAGCAGCAGCGAGTAGACGTAGTTGCCCACGACGACGTTCTTCCCGAAGTCGGTCGTCTTCTCCGCGTAGTTGCTGTCCAGGTGCAGCGGGTGGTGGTTCATGGTGAGCAGACAGAACAGATGGTCGTCGTACTCCGTCACCGTCTTGCCCGGCCAGTGCTTGTAGACCGCGCCGACCTCGAACTCCTCGAAGGTGCGTCCGAACCGCATCGTCACGCCTCCGGGGCTTCGAACGAGGTGGTGCGCCGCATCCCCGCGGCCCGGCCCTTGCCCGAGATGACCAGCGCCATCTTGCGGCTCGCCTCGTCGATCATCTCGTCGCCGAGCATCGCGGAGCCCTTCTTGCCGCCCGCCTCCGACGTGGAGTACTCGTACGCGTCGAGAATCAGCTCGGCGTGGTCGTAGTCCTCCTGCGAGGGCGAGAAGATCTCGTTCGACGCCTCGATCTGGCCCGGGTGCAGCACCCACTTGCCGTCGTAGCCCAGCGCCGCCGCCCGGCGCGCCACCTCGCGATAGCCGTCCACATCGCGGATCTGGAGGTAGGGGCCGTCGATCGCCTGGAGATCGTGGGTGCGGGCCGCCATCAGAATGCGCATCAGAATGTAGTGGTACGCGTCCGCGCCATAGCCGGGCGGCTGCTGCCCGACGACGAGTGACTTCATGTTGATGGACGCCATGAAGTCGGCGGGACCGAAGACGATCGTCTCCAGGCGCGGCGAGGCGGCGGCGATCTCGTCGACGTTCACCAGGCCCTTCGCGTTCTCGATCTGCGCCTCGATCCCGATCCTGCCGACCTCGAAGCCCATCGTCTTCTCGATCTGGGTGAGCAGCAGATCCAGGGCGATGATCTGCTGGGCGTCCTGGACCTTCGGCAGCATGACGCAGTCGAGATTGTGTCCCGCGCCCTCCACGACGGTGATCACATCGCGGTAGGTCCAGTGCGTCGTCCAGTCGTTGACCCGGACGACCCGGATCTTGCCCGTCCAGTCGCCCTTGTTGAGCGCGTCGACGATGGTGTGCCGGGCGCCCTCCTTGGCGAGCGGCGCGCAGGCGTCCTCCAGATCCAGGAAGACCTGGTCGGCCGGCAGTCCCTGGGCCTTCTCCAGGAAGCGCGGGTTCGACCCCGGTACGGCGAGGCACGAGCGGCGCGGACGCAGCCGGCTCGCGGCGGTTCCGGCCGTCTCGGTGGTAGCAGGCGCGGTCATGCGGGGACCTCCCATGGGTCGAGCTTGTTCGCTGTGCGGATCTCGTCGACGATACGGCCGATGATCTCCGTGATCCCGAAGTCCTTCGGGGTGAAGACGGCGGCCACTCCGGCCGCCCGCAGCTCCTCGGCGTCGGCGTTCGGGATGATCCCGCCGACGATCACCGGGATGTCGCCCGCGCCCGCCTCGCGCAGGAGCCCGAGGACCTCGGGCACCAGCGCCGCGTGCGAGCCCGACAGGATCGACAGGCCCACACAGTGCACGTCCTCGGCGAGCGCGGCGCTGACGATCTGTTCGGGCGTCAGCCTGATGCCCTGGTAGACCACCTCGAAGCCGGCGTCGCGGGCGCGGACCGCGATCTGTTCCGCGCCGTTGGAGTGCCCGTCGAGACCGGGCTTGCCGACCAGCAGCCGCAGCCGCCTCCCGCCGCCCGGCGCGCCCGGCGCCGAGGTCAGCTCCTCGGCGGTACGGGCCACCTTCTCCCGTACGGCCGCGAGCGCGGTGCCCGTCTCCGCGGCGACCGCGACCGGGGCGCCGCCGACGCCCGTGGGCGCGCGGTACTCGCCGAAGACATCCCGCAGCGCCCAGGACCACTCACCGGTCGTCACCCCGGCCCGCGCGCACTCCAGCGTGGCGGCCATCAGATTGCCGGTGCCCGCGGCCGCCTTCTTCAGAGCGGTCAGCGCGTCGGTGGCCCGCGCCTCCTCGCGGTTGACCCGCCAGCTCTGGAGAGCGGCCACCACCCCGGCCTCGTTCGCCGGGTCGACCGTCATGATGGCGGTGTCGAGATCGGCGGTGAGCGGGCTGGGCTCGGTGGACTCGTAGCAGTTGACGCCGACGATCTTCTCCTCGCCCGACTCGATCCGCGCCCGCCGCTCGGCGTGCGAGGCGACGAGCCGCGATTTGAGATAGCCGGACTCGACGGCGGTCATCACCCCGCCCATCGCCTCGATCCGGTCGATCTCGGCGAAGGACTCGGCGACCAGGTCCGCCACCTTGGCCTCGACGACCCGCGAGCCGTCGAAGATGTCCGCGTACTCCAGCAGATCGCTCTCGTGCGCCAGCACCTGCTGGATACGGAGCGACCACTGCTGGTCCCAGGGGCGGGGCAGCCCCAGCGCCTCGTTCCAGGCGGGCAGCTGTACGGCGCGGGCGCGCGCGTCCTTGGAGAGCGTCACGGCGAGCATTTCGAGGACGATCCGCTGGACGTTGTTCTCCGGCTGGGCCTCGGTCAGCCCCAGGGAGTTGACCTGGACGCCATAGCGGAAGCGGCGCTGCCTGGCGTCCTCGATGCCGTACCGCTCGCGCGTGATCCGGTCCCAGATACGGGAGAAGGCCCGCATCTTGCACATCTCCTCGATGAACCGGACACCCGCGTTGACGAAGAACGAGATCCGGCCGACCACGTCCCCCTTGCGCTCCTCGGGGATCTGGCCGGAGGCGAACACCGCGTCCAGCACGGCGATCGCGGTGGACATCGCGTACGCGATCTCCTGGACCGGAGTGGCCCCGGCCTCCTGGAGGTGGTAGCTGCAGATGTTGATCGGATTCCACTTGGGGATGTGGTTCACCGTGTACGTGATCATGTCCGTGGTCAGCCGCAGGCTCGGCCCCGGCGGGAAGACATGCGTCCCGCGCGAGAGGTACTCCTTGACGATGTCGTTCTGTGTCGTCCCCTGGAGCCGGCCGATGTCCGCGCCCTGCTCCTCCGCGACCACCTGATAGAGCGCCAGCAGCCACATGGCGGTGGCGTTGATGGTCATCGAGGTGTTCGTGCGCTCCAGCGGGATGTCCTGGAACAGCCGGCGCATGTCGCCGAGGTGCGAGACCGGCACCCCGACCCGGCCGACCTCGCCGCGGGCGAGGATGTGGTCGGGGTCGTAGCCGGTCTGCGTCGGGAGGTCGAACGCGACGGACAGGCCCGTCTGTCCCTTGGCGAGATTGCGCCGGTACAGCTCGTTGGACGCCTCGGCGGTCGAGTGACCGGCGTACGTCCGCATGAGCCAGGGCCGGTCCTTCTGGCGGTCAGGCATATGAGGAACCCTCAGCTGTCACGGGTATGGGGGGCGGTCCGCTCCACCGGGGCGTCGCGGAACAGATTGATGGCGTCGAGATGGCGTGCGCGCAGCTCCTCGTCGCGCACCCCGAGGCCCTCGCGCGGCGCCAGCGCCAGCACGCCGACCTTGCCCTGATGACGGTTGCCGTGCACGTCGTACGCGGCCTGGCCGGTGTCCTCCAGCGCGTACACCTTCGACAGGGTGGGATGGATCTTTCCCTTGGCGACCAGCCGGTTGGCCTCCCAGGCCTCCCGGTAGTTGGCGAAGTGCGAGCCGATGATCCGCTTCAGCGACATCCACAGATAGCGGTTGTCGTACTCATGGGTGTAGCCGGAGGTGGAGGCGCAGGTCACGACCGTGCCGCCCTTGCGGGTCACATACACGCTCGCGCCGAAGGTCTCGCGCCCCGGGTGCTCGAAGACGATGTCGACGTCCTCGCCGCCGGTCAGCTCGCGGATGTGCTTGCCGAACCGTTTCCACTCGCGCGGATCCTGGTGGTGCTCGTCCTTCCAGAACCGGTACTCCTCGGCGCCGCGGTCGATGATCGCCTCGGCGCCCATGCCCCGGCACAGCTCCGCCTTCCGGTCGCTGGAGACCACACAGACCGGGTTCGCGCCGCCGGCCAGCGCGAACTGCGTGGCGTACGAGCCGAGTCCGCCGCTCGCGCCCCAGATCAGCACGTTGTCGCCCTGTTTCATCCCCGCGCCGTTGCGGGACACCAGCTGGCGGTACGCGGTGGAGTTGACCAGCCCGGGGGCGGCGGCCTCCTCCCAGCTGAGGTGGCGGGCCTTGGGCATCAGCTGATTGGACTTCACCAGCGCCAGTTCCGCCAGACCGCCGAAGTTGGTCTCGAAGCCCCAGATCCGCTGCTCGGGGTCGAGCATCGTGTCGTTGTGGCCGTCGGACGACTCCAGTTCGACGGAGAGGCAGTGCGCGACGACCTCGTCGCCCGGGTGCCAGGCGTTGACACCGGGCCCGGTGCGCAGCACCACGCCCGCCAGGTCGGAGCCGATGATGTGGTACGGCAGATCGTGTCGCCTGGCCAGCTCGCTGAGCTTGCCGTACCGCTCCAGGAAGCCGAAGGTCGGCAGCGGTTCGAAGATCGAGGTCCAGACGGAGTTGTAGTTGACCGAGCTGGCCATGACGGCCACCAGGGCCTCGCCGGGGCCGAGTTCGGGCACCGGCACTTCGTCGAGATGGAGTGACTTGCGGGGGTCCTTGTCCCGGGTGGGGAGGTCGGCGAACATCTCCGTCTCGTCCTTGTGCACGGTCACCGCCCGGTACGAACCGGGCAGCGGCAGTGCGGCGAAGTCGGCGGACGTACTGTCCGGCGAAAGGATCGCGTCCAGGATTTCCTTCACGGTGTTGCCTCCGGCGAAGCTGAGGGTGCGAGATGCGGGGGCTGCTTGCTGGTGCGGTGGAGGTGTGCCGTCGGTTCGGCGGGTACGCGTGCTGATCGAGCCGCTCCGTGCTGATCGGCGGCGCCGGGTGGGCGCGGGAGGTGCCTGTGACGCAGGCGTCCTGGCGCACAAGCGAGAGGGCTTGCGGGAACAGCCGGACACCTTCACGTTATGGCACCCTGTGACAGCTGACAAGGCACTGGGTGCCAACAATTTCTCTCGTTTGTCACCCGTAGGGCACGCATGAGCAATGTCTACCGCCCATTCCGCGACAAATATCACCGGGCGCGGTCAAGCGAGCGCATGGCGTAGGCGGGGCCGGTGGAGACGGGGCCGGTACACGACAGCGCACCGGACCTCGCGGGTCCGGTGCGCCGGGTCGCTGTGCGCCGGGTGACGGCGGGGGCTCAGGCGTTCCTGAGCGCCTGCCTGATGGTGCGCATGACCTCGTCCAGCGGGGCGTCGGTGTGCGCCACCGCCACCAGGACGTCCCCGGTGGTCCGTGCCGAGGCCGCCAGATGCTCCGGCTTGCCGCCGATGGTCCGGCCCGCGCCGATGCCCGTACCGAACGTGTCGCGCACGATCGCGAAGGCGTGGTCGAGCTGTGCCTCCACGTCGCCCTGGCCGCCGGCCCGCAGCCAGCGGCGCAGCACATGGTTGTGCGCGGTGACGACGGCGGACGCGGCCACCTCGGCCAGCAGCGGGTCGTCATTGCCGTCGGTGTGGTCGCGCTCGTCGAAGTGGCCCAGCAGATAGCGGGTGAACAGCCGCTCGTAGCGGGCCACCGAGGCGATCTCGCGCTCCCGGAGCGTGGGCACCTCACGGGTCAGCCGGTAACGCTCCACGGACACCGCGGGGGAGGCCGCGTACATCCGCATGACCTCCTTGATGCCACGGCAGACCGTGTCGAGCGGATGCTCGTGGGCGGGGGCGGCGTTGAGGACCGCCTCCGCCCGTACGAGCGTGTCGTCGTGGTCGGGGAAGATCGCCTCTTCCTTGGAGCGGAAGTGCCGGAAGAAGGTACGGCGGGCCACCCCCGCCGCCGCGGCGATCTCGTCGACGGTCGTCGCCTCGTACCCCTTGGTCGCGAACAGTTCCATGGCCGCGGCCGCCAGTTCACGGCGCATCTTGAGCCGTTGGGCGGCGGCGCGGGTACCGGCGGCACTCTCGGGAACGTCGGTCCTGGAGTTCGTACGGGAGGGCTTGGCGGGCTGGGACATGAGGTGAACGTACTGCATCGGCGCAGGAGAGCGCGCCTGTGGGGGCGGACCGCCGGCCCCCGCGGGCGGCGGTCCGCCCGCCGCGCCGGCGGTCGTGCCGGACGCCGTCCCCGGCGCCGTACCGTCCGGTGCCCGATCCGCCGGATCGAGCAGCCCGCCCCAGCCCGCGCCCGGATCAGCGCCGGGCATATTCGCGGAAGCCGCGGCCCGTCTTGCGGCCGAGGCAGCCCGCGGCCACCAGGTGTTCGAGCAGCGGCGCGGGGGCCAGCCCCGGGTCCCGGAACGCGCGGTGCAGGACCCGTTCGATGGCCAGCGAGACATCCAGGCCGACCACATCGAGGAGCTCGAACGGCCCCATCGGATAGCCGCCGCCCAGCCGCATCGCGGCGTCGATGTCGTCCAGCGTCGCGTAGTGCTCCTCGACCATCTTGATCGCGTTGTTCAGATACGGGAAGAGCAGCGCGTTGACGATGAACCCGGCGCGGTCGCCGCAGTCCACCGGGTGCTTGCGGACGGCCGTGGACACGGCGTGGACGGTGGCCACGGCCTCGTCGGAGGTGAGGACCGTACGGACCACCTCCACGAGCTTCATCGCCGGGGCCGGATTGAAGAAGTGCATCCCGACCACGTCCCACGGGCGCGAGGTCGCGCGGGCACAGGCGATCACCGGGAGGGACGAGGTGGTGGTGGCCAGCACCGCGCCCGGCCGGCAGACCTTGTCGAGAGCGGCGAACAACCGCTGCTTGACCTCCAGATCCTCGGCCACCGCCTCGATGGCGAGGTCCACCCCGGACAGCGCGTCGAGCGAACCGGCCGGGGTGATCCGCGCCAGCGCGTCGGCGCGCGCCTCGGCCGTCATCCGCCCCTTGCCGACCGAGCGGTCCAGGGACTTCGCGATACGGGACACGGCGCCCTCGGCCTTCTCCGGGGTGCGGGCGGCGAGCACGACGTCGTATCCCGCCGTGGCGAAGACCTCCGCGATCCCGCTCGCCATCGTGCCCGAGCCCGCCACCCCCACCGAGCGCACGGGCCGCCCGGCGCCGCCCTCCCGGCCGGCCCGTGGGGTGAGCGCGTCCGGCACGACCGTGCCGCTGCCCGGCGCCTCGTACGTGTAGAAACCGCGCCCGGACTTACGGCCGGTCAGCCCGGCCTCGCTGAGCTGGCCGAGGACCGGCGCGGGGGCGTGCAGCCGGTCGTGCGACGCGGCGTACATCGCCTCCAGCACGGTACGGGCGGTGTCGACCCCGATCAGGTCGATCAGGGCGAGCGGCCCCATCGGCAGCCCGCAGCCCAGCCGCATCGCGGCGTCGATGTCCTCGCGGGAGGCGTACTTCGCCTCGAACATCGCGGCGGCCTGGTTGAGATAGCCGAAGAGCAGCCCGTCCGCCACGAATCCGGGCCGGTCGCCCACCGCGACCGGCTCCTTGCCCAGCTCCCGGGCGAGGGCCGTGACGGCCGCGACGGCCTGTGGCGAGGTGAGGACCGACGAGACCACCTCGACGAGCTTCATCGCCGGCGCGGGGTTGAAGAAGTGCAGGCCGAGGACGCGCTCGGGGTGCGCGGAGTCGGCGGCCAGCCGGGTCACCGACAGCGCGTTGGTGCCGGTCGCCAGGATCGTGGCAGGGCTGACGATCGTGTCCAGCTCGCGGAAGACCCGCTGCTTCGTCTCGTACGACTCCGGCACGACCTCGATCACCAGCCCGGCGTCGGCGGCGGCCCGGAGATCGGAGAAGGTACGGAACCGGGCGAGCACGGTCCGCCGCTCCTCCTCGCCGAGCCGCCCCCGTTCCACGGCCCGCGCGGTGGACGCGTCGAGCGCCGCGGCGGCCCGGAGGGCGGCGGCGTCGCTGATGTCGATACCGATGACCTCGTGCCCGGCCCGGGTGAGGACCTCGGCGATACCGGTGCCCATCGTGCCGAGGCCGACGACGGCGATGGTGGAGAGAGGGATGTCCATCACGGGACTCCAGGGGATGAGAGTGACGGCTGAGGGCGCGCGGCGAGCGCCGGGCGCCGGACGCGCGAGCGCGTGCGGGTCGCGGAGGTGCGGCGGCGGTGTGGCCGGCGGACTCTGTTCCGGAGTCGCGCCGTACAGCGCCGTTGAAGGCAGTGCGTGGCCGTACCTGGCCGCACACGGCCGTGCTGAACCGACAGCACTCACGACGGCCGCGTCACCAGGCCGTCGAAAGCCGCGGAGGTTATCCGCTCATCTGAGGCTAACCGACGAGTAACGAGCGCGCCATAGCTGGGACGCCGTGTGCCGTGTCACGGACGGCCGGAATCGTTCGCTCAGGCGCGAAGTGGCCGGTGGAGCACGCTATTTGGTGCCCACGGCGATCCGCCGGATCGATACGCTGGACCGATGGACGAGGACTTCCGCTCGCTCGCGGACCGGGTGCGGGACGAGTCCCGGGGCTCAGCCGCCTGCGAGCGGCTGATCGCCACCGAGGATCCCGAGGCCCTGGCCCATGTACTCGTCGCGCCGGAACAGCCCCTGTGGGCCCGGGAGATCGCGGCCTTCCGGCTCGGCTGCGCGGGCGACCGGCGGGCCTTCGAGACGCTGGTGCTGCTCCTCAACCACCGGGATCCGGAGCGCTGCGTCTCCGCCTCGTACGCCCTGGCGCGGCTCGGCGACCCGCGCACCCCCAGAGCCGCCGCCGCGCTCGCCACCAACGGGCTGCGTACGGCCTACGCGCTCCACCCCGTACGGCTGCTCACCGAACTGCGCGCGCCCGAGTCCGTACCGGCGCTGATCAGCACGCTGGAACGGCTGCTGACGCCCGGCGAACCGCACTGGCGGGTGGCGCTCGCCTGCGTCGAGGGGCTGGGCCTGCTCGGCGACGACCGGGCGCGCCCCGCCCTGGAGGCGGCCTGGCGCCACCCGAGGCTGACCACCGCCGCGGCCGCCGCGCTCAGCCGCCTCGCGTAGCGCACCTCCGGCCCGACCCGCGGGCTGGGTTCCTGGTGCGGCCTTCCCGGAGGCGAACCGAGCCCTCAAGAAAGCGGGCCGGAGTCCTGGACGATCGCGAACGCCTCTATCTCCAGCAGCAGTTCGGGACGGAACAGCGCGGACACCTGGACCGCCGAGCTGGCCGGCGGGCGCGCCGTGTCGATCACCGCGTCCCGTGCTTCCCGTATCGCCGGCAGATGGGCGACGTCGGTGACGAAATACGTCAGCTTGACCACATCGTCGAACGAGGCGCCGGCCGCGGCGAGACAGCGGCGCAGATTCTCGAACACCTGGCGCGCCTGGGCGGCCGGATCGCCTTCGCCCACGAGGGCGCCCTCCTCGTCGAACGCGCACTGGCCGGAGACCGCGACGAACCGGCCGGTGCCCCAGACGACATGGCTGTAGCCGTTGCCCGGTGCGACGCCGGCGGGGGAGCGCAGATGCGTGAGTTCCGTCATGGGGCCATCCTCGCCGACGCCACTGACAACGGGCCACGAGGGTGTCCCGACCGGCGGCTCCCGGCCACGGCCTACAGCAGTGTGAGCTGGGTGGCGCCCGGCTCCGGGGCCGTCGCCACCGGCCTGATCGGCAGGCCGGGCAGGTCCGGGTCCCGTGGCACGGTGATCCGCCGTGCCTCGCCCCGGCTCGCCGGGCCGATGCCGAACTCGTCGGCCAGCTCATGCACCTGCCGGGTGATCCGGCGCTGGTACCACTTGGGCGCGTACGCGCCCTCCGCGTAAAGACGCTCGTACCGCGCCACGAGATGCGGGTGGTGCCGCGTCAGCCAGGCCATGAACCACTCGCGCGCGCCCGGCCGCAGATGCAGGACGAGCGGGGTCACGGACGTCGCGCCCGCCGCGGCGATCGCGCGCACCGTCGCCCGCAGCTGGTCGGGCCCGTCGCCCAGGAAGGGGATCACGGGCGCCATCAGCACTCCGCAGCCGATGCCGTTGTCGCTCATCGCCCGTACGACGTCGAGACGTCGCTCGGGCGAGGGCGTGCCCGGTTCGACCGTGCGCCACAGCTCCTGGTCGACGAAGCCGACGGAGACCGAGATGCCCACGTCCGTGACGGCCGCGGCCTCCCGGAGCAGTTCGAGGTCGCGCAGGATCAGGGTGCCCTTGGTGAGGATGGAGAACGGGTTCGCGCGGTCGCGCAGGGCCGTGATGATCCCCGGCATCAGCCGGTAGCGGCCCTCCGCGCGCTGGTAGCAGTCGACATTCGTACCCATCGCGATATGGGCCCCCTGCCACTGGCGGGAGGCCAGCTGGCGGCGTACCAGCTCCGGCGCGTTGATCTTGACCACGATCTGGGAGTCGAAGCCGAGCCCCGTGTCGAGGTCCAGATAGCTGTGGGTCTTGCGGGCGAAGCAGTACACACAGGCGTGCGTGCAGCCCCGGTACGGGTTCACCGTCCACTCGAACGGCATACGGGACGCGCCCGGCACGCGGTTCACGATCGAACGGGCGCGGATCTCGTGGAAGGTGATGCCCCGGAATTCGGGCGTGTCGAAGGTACGGGTGGTCACGGCGTCCGTGCCGAAGAGCGCGATGTCCCCGGTCGGCCCGGTCGGCCCGGTCGTCGAGGCGTTCTCGACCAGATTGTCCCAGCGCATGGGTGCCTCCTCGGTAGCACTGACGACAGAATAGAACACATGTTCCCTTGATCGCCGCAACCGCGATTTGGGCGGGCGTACCGGAGGGTGGTTGGCTGGCCGCACCCCACCGGAAAACGAGTGCTGGAGGAAAGCCATGGCGCAGGTCGAGGCCACGACGGAGCGAATCATCGCGGCGGACCCGGAGACGGTGTTCGACACTCTGGCCGACTACGAGAACACCCGCGCGAAGCTTCTGCCCGGACACTTCAGCGAGTACGAGGTGCGGGAGGGCGGCGACGGCGAGGGCACCCTCGTCCACTGGAGGCTCCAGGCCACCAGCAAGCGCGTCCGCGACTGTCTGCTGGAGGTGACCGAGCCCAGCGACGGCCGGCTCGTGGAGAAGGACCGCAACTCCTCCATGGTCACCACCTGGACCGTCACCCCGGCCGGTGAGGGCAGCTCGAAGGCCGTCGTCACCACCGTCTGGGACGGCGCGGGCGGCATCGGCGGCTTCTTCGAGCGGACCTTCGCCCCCAAGGGCCTGAACCGCATCTACGACGAGGTGCTCGGGCGTCTCGCCAAGGAGACCGAGAAGGGCAGCACGGACTGACACCTGTCCGTCGGACAGGGACCGGCCGAGTGCCCCTGACCCCGGGCCGCCTCCGGGCTGTCCCCGGGCCGCTTTCTGGCCGCCTTCGGGCGGTGTGAGGGCGCCGCCCGGCAGATAGGTGCCGGGGTCACCGTTTCGAGTGGTTTTCCCCGCGGCGCCGTAGCGTGCCCCCGCACGACGCGTCGCGGGAAAGCTCCTGATGAGCGCCTCGACGTCAGCTCAACTGGTCAACCCGCCCCCGTCACAACCCCGTTCAGGGGAGAGCGGCCCGCTTGCTCCTGCTTGGCGCGCAATGCGAACAATGGCGCCGCGCAGGTGTGACGAGGGGAGCAGTACGTGGGCGGGACCACTCTGGTGAAGGACGTCGGGAACGGCCCCGGGTCAGGCGCCGGCGGCGTCGGGAACAACGGGGCCGACGGCGTCGGGAACGGCGGCGACGAGGCCGCGCGGGCCGCGTCACCGCTCGTACCCGCCGCGGGCGATCGTCCGCCGCCCCCGCCCGCCGGCGGCGCGGCCCCCGCCGAACCCCTCAGCCCCCGCCGGGTGCGGCTGGTCTTCGTCGGGCTGATGCTCGCCCTGCTGCTGTCCGCGCTGGAACAGATGATCGTGGCCACCGCGCTGCCGAAGATCGTCGGTGAACTCCAGGGCCTGGACCGGATGTCATGGGCGATCACCGCGTATCTGCTCACCGCCACGGTCGGACTGCCGATCTACGGCAAGCTCGGCGACCTCTTCGGCCGCAAGGGCGTCTTCCAGTTCGCCATCGTCGTCTTCGTCATCGGCTCCGCGCTGGCCGGCTGGTCGCGCACCATGAACGAACTCATCGCCTTCCGCGCCATCCAGGGCATCGGCGCGGGCGGGCTCATGATCGGCGTCCAGGCGATCATCGCGGACATCGTGCCGCCCCGGCAGCGCGGACGCTTCATGGGGCTGATCGGCGCGGCCTTCGGTCTCGCGTCCGTGGCCGGCCCGCTGCTCGGCGGATTCTTCACCGACCATGTCTCCTGGCGCTGGTGCTTCTACATCAATGTGCCCTTCGGCCTGATTACGCTCGCCGTCGTCGCCGTCGTGCTCAAGCTGCCCAAACCGGTGGTCCGCGCCCGGCTCGACGTCCTGGGCGCGCTGCTGCTCACCGCCTCGTCCATCTGCCTGATGCTGCTGACCAGTTGGGGCGGTACGGAGTACGCCTGGGGCTCCCGCGTCATCCTGGGACTGACCGCGGCGGCCGTCGGAACAGCCGTGCTCTTCCTGGCCGTCGAGCACTTCGCCGCCGAACCGCTCATCCCGCTGCGGCTGTTCCGCGACTCCGTCTTCAATGTCACCAGCCTGATCGGGGCGGTGGTCGGCGTGGCGCTGTTCGGCGCCGCCAGCTATCTGCCGACCTATCTCCAGATGGTCGAAGGGGCCAGCGCCACCGAGTCCGGTCTGCAGATGCTGCCCATGATGGGCGGCGTCGTCCTCGCCTCCATCGTCTCCGGCCATCTGATCAGCCGCACCGGCCGCTACAAGATCTATCCGGTGCTCGGCGGGGTCCTCTCGGTGGCCGGGATGCTGCTGCTGTCCAGGCTGGACGCCGACACGTCCCCGCTGGAGTGCGGTATCGCGCAGGGCGCCCTCGGGCTCGGGACGGGGATGGTGATGCCCGTACTGATCATCGCCGTGCAGAACGCCGTACCCTCCGCCGACCTCGGCACCGCCACCAGCGCCCACAACTACTTCCGGCAGATCGGCGGCAGTGTGGGCGCCGCCGTCTTCGGCACGCTCTTCGCCAACCGGCTCGCCGACGCCCTCGCCGACCGCGTCCCCGCGGCCGCCGGCCTCCCCGACATCGAGTCCGTCACCCCGCAGGCGGTCCACGCGCTGCCGCCCGCGCTGCGCGAGGGCTATGTCCAGGCGTACGCGGACGCCATGCCGCGGGTCTTTCTCTATCTCGTGCCGGTGCTCGTCCTCGGCCTGTTGATCGCCTTCTTCCTCAAGGAGAAACCACTGGTGTCCCAGAACGTCTCGGCCGCCGAGTCCGGCACCGTCCCCGCCGCGCGCAGCGCGTCCGGCCTCGGCGCCCCCGCCGCGCACGCACCCGCCCCGTACATCTCGGGCGTCGCGGTCTGCGGCACCGTGCAGCACTACGACGGTTCCACCGTGCCCCGCGCCGCCCTCACCCTCATCGACGTCCACGGCAAGCAGATCGGGCGCGGCGCGAGCGGCGAGGACGGGCGGTACGCGCTGAGCGTGCCCGGCTCCGGTTCGTACGTGATGATCGCGGCGGCCGGCGGGCACCAGCCCCAGGCCGTCACGGTCACCGTCGGCGAACGCCCCGTCGAACTGGACGTGGTTCTCGGCGGCGCCGGGCGGCTCGCCGGGGCCGTGCTCACCGCGGACGGCACGCCGGTGCGTGACGCCGCCGTGACCCTCACGGATGTACGGGGCGAGGTGGTGGCGAGCACCCGCAGCGGACGCGAGGGCGCGTATGTCATCTCCGAGCTGGTGGCGGGCGAATACACGCTGGCCGCGAGCGCCCCCGCCTTCCGGCCCGCCGCGCTGCCGGTCAGCGTGCAGGCGTCCCGGGAGACCCGGCAGGACATCGAGCTGGCCGGCGGGGCGGTACTGCGCGGCACCGTACGCGCCGGGGGCGGCCGTCCCGTCGAGGACGCGCGGGTCACCCTGCTCGACGCGGCGGGCAATGTCGTGGACACCCTCACCACCGGCGCGGACGGCACCTTCCGGTTCGTGGATCTCTCGTCGGGTGAGTACACGGTGATCGCCGCGGGCTATCCGCCGGTCGCCACGGTGCTCCAGGTGGCGGGCGGCGGTCGCACCGAGCGCGATCTCCAGCTCGGCCACGAAGACTGACTGAATTTCAGTCAACAGGGGGTTGTGCGCGGGCGCACTACTGATTAGTTCATTGCCCGGCGCAACCCCCGCGCAGGGCCGTACCGTGGAGGGCGGAGCCGCGGATCCTGGCGGCAGGGAAGGAGCCTCCCACCCATGGACAGTGGTGTTCCGCCGGGAGCGTCGCGGCAGCGGCCCGCCGCGGCCGGCCGGATTCCGCTCGCCGTGGTCGTCGTGGACGGGGACGGTCTGGTCTCGCACTGGTCGACCGGCGCACGGAGACTTTTCGGCCATGCGAAGGACGAGGCGGTGGGGCAGCCGGCCACCGATCTGATGCCGGTCGCCGGTGCCCTCGCCGCGGAGGAACGCGGCGTGGCGCACGGCCCGTACGACACGGACCCCGACCTGGACACCGCTCTCGACACCGGTATCGAGGGCGGACCGGAGCTGCACAGCCGCGGCTCCTATCCGACCGCGGGGTACGCGACGCTCTCCGAGCGGGGACGTGACCGGCTCGACGTGGTGTGGTGGGTGTATCCGCTCGTCGGCCCGGGACCCGGGCGCCATCTCGTACTCGCCGCGGACGCCGCCCAGTTCAGGCGTGACGGTGCCGACGGCCCGGACGGCGCGGAGAGCAGGGCGGGCGCGGACGGCCGGGCCGGTGACCGGCGGATCTCCCCGGCCTTCGCCCTGCACACCGAGTTCCCCGGCGCCGAGGCGCTGGCCCGGCGGCTGCCGGACATCCTGCCGAACATGAGTCCTGCCGACTCCGGTCGCATCGTCGCGCAGGTCCTCGAACTCGGTTACCCGGTCCTGGAGTTCAGCTACCACGAGCGAGTGCCCGTCACCCCCGACTGGGGTGTGCCGAAGCGGCCCGCGGGCCGGGGCGGGCTGCCGGAGCCGCTGGACGGGGGCGGGGACGGGGAATCCCGGCGGGCCGCGCCGCGTCCCGAGCTGGACCTCGAATACGCGGCGGTACGCGAGCGGCTGGAGTTCCTGAACGAGGTCAGCGGCCGGATCGGCTCGTCCCTCGACCTGGCCCGCACCATCCGCGAGGTCACCAGCGCGGCGGTGCCCCGCTTCACCGACTTCGCGGGTACGCATCTGCGGGCCGCCGTACTCGCCGGGGAAGGGTTCCCGGACGGACCGCCCGACGCGACCACCGTCTGGCACCGGGTCTGGGTCGAGCACAACGACGAACCGGGCCGCTGGGACGACACCGTGCCCATCGGCGAGGCCATCGCCTTCCCCGAACACACCCCGTTCTTCCAGTGCATGAGCACCGGCGAGCCGGTGCTCATCCCGCGCCTCAGCGAGGAGGCGGGCGACCGGATCTCGGGTGAGTTCGAGAAGCGCGATCTGCGGCCCCTCATCAACCACCGTTCGATGCTCCTCGTCCCGCTGAAGGCGCGTGACGTGGTGCTCGGCTTCATGGTGCTGATGCGGCGGCCCGACCGGCAGCCGTTCGACGACATGGACCGTACGACCGGCGCGGAACTCGCCGCGCGCGCCGGGCTCGTACTCGACAACGCCCGGATGTACACGTACCAGGAGAATGTCGCCGACACCCTCCAGGACAGCATGCTGCCGCGGGTCCCGCCGCACATGGCGGGATGCGACATCGCGACCCGCTATCTGCCGGGCGCCCGGCTCGGCAGGATCGGCGGCGACTGGTTCGACGCCGTCAAACTGCCCGGCTCGCGCACCGCGCTGGTCGTCGGCGACGTGATGGGGCACGGGCTCAACTCGGCCGCGATGATGGGCCAGTTGCGTACCGCCGTCCGGACCATGGCGGCCCTGGAGCTGCCGCCCGCCCAACTCCTCCGCAATCTCGACGACCTGGCGCAGCGGCTCGGCGAACTGTATCTGGCGACCTGTCTGTACGCGGTGTACGACCCGATCAGGTCGGAGCTCCAGATCGCCAACGCCGGGCACATCCCGCCGGTGCTCGTCCGCGCCGAGGACGGCGAGGCCGAGATCCTCGATCTGCCGACCGGCGCTCCCATAGGAGTGGGCGGAGTGGCCTTCGAGACCGCGACGGTGAAGGTGGGGCCCGGCGACCGGCTGGTGCTCTGCACCGACGGTCTCGTCGAAGTGCGCGGGGCGGACGTCGGGGACGGTCTGGCCGCGCTCTGCGCCTCCGCGGCGCACCCCGCCGCCTCGATGGACGACGCCTGCGACACCATCATCCGCGCGCTCAATACCCAGGAGGGGCGCAAGGACGACGTGGCGCTCCTGATGGCCAGGCTGAACGGCATCCCGGACAGGGACGTCGCGGAGTTCCACCTCGCCCCGGACCCGCGCGAGGTGGCCAGGGCCAGACGGCTGGTGCGCGGGCAGCTGCTCCGCTGGGAGCTGCCGGCGGCGGTGGAGACGGCCCAGCTGATGGTCAGCGAACTGGTCACCAACGCCGTGAAGCACGCACGGTCGCGGCGGGTCGGGCTGCGTCTTGTCCGTACGGACGCGCTGCTGTGCGAGGTCCTCGACGACGAACCGGCCCCCGCCGCGCTGCTGGACGCGGGCCGGGACGACGAGTTCGGGCGCGGACTGCGCGTGGTGAGCACCCTGGCCAGGGAGTGGGGCACCAGCAGCTCGGCCCGCGGCAAGACGGTCTGGTTCGAACAGGCCCTGCTTCGTACGCAGTCCGGCGCGGAACATACAGGCGCGGTTCAACGGCGGGTGAAGGAAGCGTCCTTCCTCTTGCCCTCCGACCTGCGCGGACGGTAGTCCGGTCCTCTACCGCTCGCCTTCGGCGGGCCGGAACAGGGGAGGCCGTACATGGACGTGTCGCAGCGTTACCGCGAGGCTTGGGAAGGATTCTGGGCGGCGACCTCCGACGCGCCCGGCGAGGCGATCTGGGACTCGGACCCGTCGTTCACCTCCGTACCGGACAGCGCACTGCTGCTGCCGTACGCCGACACCACCCTGCCCGTGGTGGACCTCGGCTGCGGCAACGGCACCCAGACCCGCTATCTGGCCACCCGCTTCGCACGGGCCATCGGGGTGGATCTGTCCCACGCGGCGATCGCGCACGCGCTGCGCGCCGACACCGGGAAGGCCGCGGAGTTCGAGCAGCTCGATCTGGTCGACCATGACGCGGTGCGCGCGCTGCGGGAGCGTACGGGCGACACCAATGTCTATATGCGCGCGGTCATCCACCAGAGCGAGCCCCAGGACCGGCCGGCGGTGGCGGCGGCGGTCGCGGAGCTGCTGGGGGAGCGCGGCCGGGCGTTCGTCGCCGAGCTGACCACCGCCTCCAAGGCCGTGCTCCAGCAGGCCGCGGCGGGGCCGGGCGGCCCGCCGGTGAAGCTGCGGCGGGTCTTCGACCACGGGCTCAAGCCGGCCGGTGCCGGGGACGAGGAAGTGCCCGAGCTGCTGCGCGCGGCGGGGCTGCGGATCCTGGCGGACGGGGGCACCGCGCTGGTGCAGACGGAACGGCTGCCGGACGGCACCCGGATCGACCTGCCGGCCCGGTGGTACATCCTCGCCCGCGAGTGAACCGCACCGGCCCCTGGGCCCCGGTCCCGCCGGGTCGCCCGACGCCCGTCACCGGCCCCCGGGCCCGCCGGGTCACGCGCATCACCGAGTCCCCGGTCCGCCCCGGAAATGAGTTGCCGCCCCGGGCGGCTTCTGTTGTACTCCCCGCGACAGCCCATTGATCAAGGAGAAGATTATGCGTGGAGCGTCAATGCCCATCCAGAAGGTCACCACCGCCTATCTAGAGGACATGACGCTCCATGAGTACGTTGAACCTGGGAATTCTGGCGCATGTCGACGCCGGTAAGACAAGTCTGACCGAGCGGCTGCTCTACACCGCCGGTGTCATCGACGAGATCGGACGTGTCGATGACGGCAGCACCCAGACGGATTCCCTGACGCTGGAACGACAGCGCGGCATCACCATCAAATCCGCGGTCGTCTCCTTTGTCGTCGGCCACACCACGGTCAATCTGATCGATACCCCCGGCCACCCGGATTTCATCGCCGAAGTGGAACGGGTCCTCGGCGTGCTCGACGGCGCCGTGCTGGTCGTCTCCGCGGTCGAGGGCGTTCAGGCGCAGACCAGGGTGCTCATGCGGACGCTGCGGCGGCTGCGCATTCCCACCCTGATCTTCGTCAACAAGATCGACCGCACCGGGGCGCGATACGAAGAGGTGCTGCGGGCCATGTCCGAGAAGCTCTCCCCGTCGGTGATCGCGATGGGGGCGGCCACCGGCCTGGGCACACGCGCCGCGCTGTCCGTGCCGTACGGCGCCGGCGACGCCGCGTTCACCTCCGGCCTCGCCGAACTGCTCGCCGACCACGACGACGCGCTGCTGGCCGCGTACGTGGACGACCCGGCGGCGCTCCCGTACCACCGGCTCCGCGAAGAGCTGGCCGGCCAGACCGGACGGGCGGTCGTCCACCCGGTCTACTTCGGCTCGGCGATCACCGGCGCGGGCGTGGACGCGCTCATCACCGGCATCAGGGAACTGCTGCCCAGGGCCGGTGGCGATCCCGAAGGGCCCGTCTCCGGCACGGTCTTCAAGATGGAACGGGGGCCCGCCGGGGAGAAGATCGCATACGTACGGATGTTCTCGGGCACGGTAAGGACGCGGGACCTGCTGCGATACCACCGCGATACGCGGACCGACACGCAGAGCGATACGGCGGGCCGCGCTGGGGGCGATCCGGTGAACGAGGCACGGGGCAAGGAGGACAAGGTCACCGCGATCAGCGTGTTCGACCGCGGGTCCGCCGTCCGGCGCGCGTCGGTCTGTGCCGGGCGGATCGCGAAACTCTGGGGCCTCGACGGCATCCGTATCGGCGACGAGATCGGAATTCCGCCCGCCGCTCCCGCGGAGCGCCGGTTCTTCTCCCCGCCGACTCTCGAAACGGTCGTCGTTCCCCGCTGTGCCGCCGACAAGGGCGCGATGTACGCCGCGCTCACCCAACTCGCCGAACAGGACCCGCTGATCAATCTGCGGCAGGACCGGATCCGGCGGGAAATCTCCGTCTCGCTCTACGGCGAGGTGCAGAAAGAGGTCATCCAGGCGACGCTGCTGGACGAATTCGGGGTCGACGTCACCTTCCGCGAGACCACGACGATCTGTGTGGAACGGCCCGCCGGCAGCGGAGCGGCCGTCGAGATCATGGGAAAGGACCCCAATCCCTTTCTCGCGACCGTCGGGCTGCGCGTCGATCCCGCACCCGCCGGCGCGGGCGTGGAATTCCGGCTGGAGGTCGAGCTGGGGTCGATGCCGTACGCGTTCATGAAAGCCGTGGAGGACACCGTGAACGAGTCGCTGCGGCAGGGGATCCACGGCTGGCAGGTCACCGACTGCGTGGTCACCATGACGCACTCCGGCTACGCACCCCGGCAGAGCCACTCGCACGGCGTCTTCGACAAGAGTATGTCGAGCACCGGCGGCGACTTCCGCCATCTCACCCCGCTGGTGCTGATGAGCGCGCTGGAGCGGGCGGGCACCACGGTGTACGAGCCGATGCACCGCTTCCGGCTCGACCTCCCGGCGGACGCGCTCGGCGCCGTACTGCCCGTCCTGGGGCGCCTGCGCGCCGTCCCGCGCACCTCGTCGGCGAACGGCCACGCGTATCTGCTGGAAGGGGAGATTCCGGCGGCCCGGGTCCATGAACTGGAACAGCGGCTGCCTACGCTGACCAGTGGCGAAGGTGTGCTGGAAGCGTCCTTCGACCACTATGAGGCGGTACGCGACACGATTCCGGCCCGGCCCAGAACGGACCACAATCCGCTCAACCGCAAGGAGTATCTGCTGCATGTCGTGCGACGGGTGTAACGTCCCGCCGACGCCCCTGCCGATGCCGACGAACCCCCTCCCCCCCCTGGAGAACGGAGCACCTGTGAAGATCCTCATCAGCGCCGACATGGAGGGTGCCACGGGGGTGACCTGGCCGGCCGACGTCCTGCCCGGCACGCCCCAGTGGGAACGCTGCCGCTCCCTGTTCACCTCCGATGTCAACGCCGCCGTGCTCGGCTTCCTCGACGGCGGGGCCGATGAGGTGCTGATCAACGAGGCGCACTGGAGCATGCGCAATCTGCTGCTGGAACGGCTCGACGAGCGTGCCGAAATGCTGACCGGCCGCCACAAGTCGCTGTCCATGGTCGAGGGCGTCCAGCACGGTGACGTCGACGGCATCGCCTTCGTCGGCTACCACACCGGCGCCGGTACGGAAGGGGTGCTCGCGCACACCTACCTCGCCAACTCCCTCACCGGCGTATGGCTGAACGGCACCCGGGCCAGCGAGGGGCTGCTGAACGCGCGTGTGGTCGCGGAGTACGGCGTTCCGGTGGTGCTGGTCACCGGCGACGACCTGACCTGCGTGGACGCGGAGGGCTATGCGCCGGACGCGCGCAAGGTCGCCGTCAAGGACCATGTCTCGCGGTACGCGGCGGTCTGCCGGACCCCGGCCCGTACCGCCGCCGACATCCGCGCCGCCGCCAAGGAGGCCACGGCCCTCGCCGGACGGTACGAACCCGTCGCGGGCGGCCCGTTCACCGTGGAAATGGAGTTCGACGCCGCCCATCTCTCCGACGTCGCCACGGTCGTACCGGGCGTGGCACCCAGCGGGGAGCGCCGGGCCGCCTACACCAGCGGGACGATGTATGAGGCCATTCGTACCTTCAAAGCGGTCACGACGATCGTTTCGGCCGCTGTGGAGGAGCAGTATGGCTGACATGACACCCAGCGACACGAGTGGAGGCCCCGACGCGGCCGCGCTCGACGAGGTGGTCGCGTTCACCTCGGACCTCATCCGTATCGACACCACCAACCGGGGGAGCGGGGACTGCCGCGAGCGGCCGGCGGCCGAATACGTCGCGCAGCGGCTCGCTGACGCGGGGATCGAACCCACGCTGCTGGAGCGGACCCCCGGGCGCACCAATGTGGTGGCCAGGATCGAGGGCACCGACCCCTCGGCCGACGCGCTCCTCGTCCACGGCCATCTGGACGTGGTGCCCGCCGAGCCCGCCGACTGGACCGTGCACCCCTTCTCCGGCGAGGTCGGCGACGGCGTGGTGTGGGGCCGCGGCGCGGTCGACATGAAGAACATGGACGCGATGGTGCTGTCGGTCGTCCGCGCCTGGGCCAGGGACGGGATCCGGCCACGCCGGGA
Organism: Streptomyces sp. NPDC039430; assembly: GCF_055639435.1. Taxonomy (NCBI): domain Bacteria; kingdom Bacillati; phylum Actinomycetota; class Actinomycetes; order Kitasatosporales; family Streptomycetaceae; genus Streptomyces; species Streptomyces sp. NPDC039430. Next base: position 526,298 of record NZ_JBVKAK010000003.1, read on the forward strand.
CATCGTGCTCGCCTACACCGCCGACGAGGAGGCCAGCGCCGAAGACGGCTCAGGATTCCTCGCCGACCGGCACCCGGAGCTGTTCGAGGGGTGCACGGAAGGCATCAGCGAGTCCGGGGCCTTCACCTTCCACGCCGGGCCCGGCATGGCGCTCTACCCGATCGCCGCCGGGGAGCGCGGCACCGGCTGGCTGAAGCTCACCGCCCACGGCACGGCGGGGCACGGCTCCAAGGTGAACCGCGCCAACGCGGTCAGCAGGCTCGCCGCCGCCATCGCCAGGATCGGCAGCCACCCCTGGCCGGTCCGGCTCACCCCGACCGTACGGGCCGCACTCGCCGAACTCGCCGCGCTCTACGACATCGACACCGATGTCGACGCCGAGCACTTCGACACGGAAGGACTGCTCGGCAAGCTCGGCCCGGCCGCCGCGCTGGTCGAGCCGACCATAAGGAACAGCGCCAACCCGACCGTCCTGGAGGCCGGTTACAAGGTCAATGTCATCCCGGGCCAGGCCACCGCCTATGTCGACGGGCGCACGGTGCCCGGCGGCGAGGAGGAGTTCCGCACCACCCTGGACCAGCTCACAGGACCGGATGTGGAGTGGGAGTTCCACCACCGGGAGGTGGCCCTCCAGGCGCCCGTCGACTCGCCGACGTTCGCCAAGCTGCGCGCCGCCGTCGAGCGCTTCGACCCGGCCGGGCATGTCGTCCCGTACTGCATGTCGGGCGGTACGGACGCCAAGCAGTTCTCCCGGCTCGGCATCACCGGCTACGGCTTCTCGCCGCTCAAGCTGCCCCCCGGCTTCGACTACCAGGCGCTCTTCCACGGCGTGGACGAGCGGGTGCCCGTCTCGGCGCTGCACTTCGGCGTCCGTGTCCTCGACCACTATCTGAAGTCCGCTTAGGAGCGTGGCTCATGCTGTCCATGGGGGCCTACGGAACGTGGGCGTCACCGATCGACGCCGCGCTGGCCGCCTCGCACGACGGGCGTCCCGAGTATGTGGGCGCGGTCGGCGACGAGGTGTGGTGGACGGAGCCGCGTCCCGCCGAGGCGGGCCGGCGCGCGCTCGTACGGCGGCGGGCGGACGGCCGCGAGGAGTCGCCGCTGCCGGCCCCGTGGAACGTCCGCAGCCGGGTCATCGAGTACGGCGGGGTGCCCTGGGCCGGTGCCACCCGCCCCGAGGGCGGCCCGCTCATCGTCTTCGTCCACTTCCCCGACCAGCGGCTGTACGCGTACGAGCCGGACGGCGGCGGTGCGCCCCGGCCGCTCACCCCGGTGTCCGCGACCGGCGGGGGACTGCGCTGGGCCGATCCGCGGCTCCTTCTCGGCCGCGATGAGGTCTGGTGCGTGCTGGAGGAGTTCACCGGCGAGGCGCCCACCGACGTACGGCGGGTGATCGCGGCCGTCCCGCTCGACGGCTCGGCCGCCGAGGACCGTACGGCCGTACGCGAACTCTCCGACGACCGGCACCGGTTCGTCACCGGGCCCCGGCTCTCGCCCGACGGGCGCCGGGCCGCCTGGATCGCCTGGGACCACCCGCGGATGCCCTGGGACGGCACGGTCGTGATGCTCGGCGACGTGGCCGGGAGCGGCCCGTTCACCGGCGTCAGGGCCCTCGTCGGGGGCACCGGCGAGTCGGTCCCGCAGGCCGACTGGGCCCCGGACGGCTCACTGCTCTTCGTCTCCGACAGCGGCGGCTGGTGGGAGATCCGGCGCATCCGCCCGGAGGATCTGGACCAGGCCATAGGCCCGGACAGGGCCCCGGGCGTCATCCGGAGCGCCGGCCTCTGCCCCGGCCGCGGCGAGGAGTTCGGCGGACCGCTCTGGAAGATCGGCCTCCAGTGGTTCCACCCCATGGACAACGGACTGATCGCCGTCATCCATGGCAAGGGCTCCACCGCGCTCGGCGTACTCGACCCGGCGACCGGGGAAGTGGTGGACGCCGCCGGACCCTGGACCGAATGGGCCGCCACCCTCGCCGTCCAGGGCGACCGCGTGACCGGCGTCGCGGCCAGCCCGCGCAGCGCGTACGAGATCGTGGAGCTGGACACCGGCACCGGACACGCCCGGGTGATCGGCGCGGCGCACCGCGACCCCGTGGACCCCGCCTACTACCCCGAGCCCCGGATCCGTACCTTCACCGGGCCCGACCACCGCGAGATCCACGCCCATATCTATCCGCCGCACAGCCCCGATCACAGCGCGCCCCACGACGAACTACCGCCGTATGTGGTGTGGGCCCATGGCGGTCCCACCAGCCATGCCCCGCTCGTGCTCGATCTGGAGATCGCCTACTTCACCTCGCGCGGCATCGGTGTCGCGGAGGTCAACTACGGCGGCTCCACCGGCTACGGCCGGGCCTACCGCGAGCGGCTGCGCGAACAGTGGGGCGTGGTCGATGTGGAGGACTGCGCGGCCGTCGCCTCCGCGCTCGCCGCCGAGGGCACCGCCGATCCGGCCAGACTCGCCGTACGCGGTGGCAGCGCGGGCGGCTGGACCACCGCCGCCTCCCTCACCTCCACCGACGTCTACGCCTGCGGCACCATCAGCTATCCGATCCTCGATCTGCTGGGCTGGGCCACCGACGAGACCCATGACTTCGAGTCCCAGTACCTCGAATCGCTGATCGGCCCGCTCGCCGAGGTCCCCGGGCGCTACCGGGACCGCTCGCCCCTGAACCACGCCGACCGGGTCAGCGCGCCGTTCCTGCTGCTGCAGGGGCTCGACGACGTGATCTGTCCGCCCGCGCAGTGCGAACGGTTCCTGGAGCGGATGGCCGGCAGCGGCGTACCGCACGCGTATCTCGCCTTCGAGGGCGAGGGCCACGGCTTCCGCAGGGCCGGCACGCTGGTCCGCGCGCTGGAGGCCGAACTGTCCCTCTACGCGCAGACCTTCGGCATCGACCGCACCGACATCCCCCGGCTGGAGTTCCGCGGATGACGCTCACCCCACTGACCCGGCCCGCGCGACTTCGGCCCGGGGCCCGCGTCGCCGTCGTGGCGCCCAGCGGCCCCGTGCCCGCCGAGCGGCTCGAAGCCGGTCTGGACATCCTGCGCGGCTGGGACCTCGATCCCGTCGTCGCGCCCCATGTCCTGGACGCCCATCCCCGGCTCGGCTATCTCGCGGGAACGGACGAGGGCCGCGCCCGCGACCTCCAGGACGCCTGGTGCGACCCGGCCGTCTCGGCGGTGCTCTGCGCCCGGGGCGGCTACGGCGCGCAGCGCATGGCCGACCTGCTCGACTGGACCGCGATGCGGGCGGCGGGCCCCAAGGTCTTCGTCGGCTACAGCGACATCACCGCGCTGCACGAGGCGTTCGCCCGGCGCCTCGGACTGGTCACCCTGCACGGTCCGATGACCGCCGCGATGACCTTCCTCAAGGACCCCGGGACACAGGAGTCGCTGCGCGCCACGCTCTTCGAGCCCGAGTCGGTGCGCACCCTCGGCCAGGGCACCGCGCGGGGGCTGGTGCCGGGGCGGGCCGCCGGTGTCACGTTCGGCGGCTGCGTCAGCCTGCTCGCCGCCGAGCTCGGCACCCCGTACGCGCGCCCCTCGGCGGCGGGAGGGCTGCTGCTGATCGAGGACGTCGGCGAGGAGCCGTACCGTCTCGACCGTATCCTCACCCAGCTGCTGCGCTCCGGCCGGCTGGACGGCGTCACGGGGATCGGCCTCGGCTCCTGGGCGGAGTGCGGGCCGCCCGAGGACGTCAGGGCGCTGCTGCTGGACCGGCTCGGCGGGCTGGGCGTACCGGTCGTGGAGGAACTGGGCTTCGGCCACGGCGAGTCGAACCTGACCGTGCCGCTGGGCGTGTCCGCCGTACTGGACGCGCGGAGCGCCACCCTCACCCTGGATCTGCCCGCCCTCGTCTGACCCGGGAGGGCCGGCCGGTCCTGGGTGAGGGCGGCGGCGCTCGTACGTACCCGTCTCAGTCCCTGTGGCCCTCCGGACCGCGGCCCATGGCCTCGGGATGGCTGATGGGGTGGTCGAGGAGGATCTCGTCGGCGATGGCGAAACCACGCGTGAGCGCCGGGGCGTGGGGAGCCAGCGCGACGACGGCGTCCTCCGCCGCGTCGGGGAGCCCCCTCACCTGGTCGGCGGTCAGCCGTCCTTCGGCGAGGAGGTCCCCGCTGTGGGCGGCGATACGGCGCAGCGCGAAGAGCCGGTGCAGCGTGTGCAGGAGCTGCCGTGCCCCGGGCTCCGCGGTCTCGTCGGCTGCGGTCAGCAGGGCCTCTGCGGCCCGGCGGTGGGCGTACGCGTCGACCAGTTCGAGGGCGGGTGTGACCGTCGCGTTCCACCGGTTGAGCGGGTTACCGGCCTTGCCCGCGCGCAGCCGGGTCCTGGCCCGCTGGTGCCAGACGCTCTCGATGTCCGCCAGGAGGTCCTGGAGGAAGGCCGGATCGGTGAGATCGCGGTCCCCGGGCGCGACGGCGCTCGGCCGCTTCGGGGTGAAGTGTCCGAGAAGCATCTCCCCGGCCGCCTTCACCCAGATGACAAGGTTGTCACCTTCCGCGGTGATGGTGCCCTCATTGGCCGTCAGCTGGGCGGCGATGCCGTTGGCGAGGAACAGCCCCTGGGCGCCGCACCGTTCGCGGCACTCCGTCATGACGGCGCGGGCCCGCCAGGTGATCCAGCCCTTGGCGACGGCCGCCAGACGCTCGCCGTCCTCACGCTCCGCCTCCGTCGCCTCGGTCCACTGCCGCACGGCGGTGCGGTGCAGCAGGGTCGCGGCGTAGGTGGTGGCGAGGGCGTCGAGCAGCGGGGTGTGATGGCTGCGATGGGCGAACAGCGGCACGTTTCCCCCGGCGGTGACGCCCGAGGTGTGCCGGGTGTGGGCGTGGCGTACGGCGACCGCCAGGGCGTGCCGGGTGACCCCGAGGCTGTAGGCGCTCATACAGAGCTTGCCGGCGGTGACCCGGCCTATGGAGTGCAGGAAACGCTTGCGGGGACTGCCGATCGCGCTGGTGAAGACGCCGTCGGGGGTGAGCCGTCCATGGCCGGACTGGAGAAGCGCCTCGTGGGGCAGCCGGACGTGCTCGAAGGAGGTGACGCAGTGGTCCACCGGGCTGGTGGCCGTCTGCGGCAGCCTGCGTATCTCCACCCCCGGCAGCGGGCCTCCCGTGTCGTCGCTGAGCGGGGTGAGGAACAGGAAGACGCCCCGGTCCTTGCCGTCCGTGATCAGCCGGGCCGCCACCACCGCGGTCTTGGGGCCGCCGGTGGAGCTGGTGTTGGGCATGAACTTGCCCGCGGCCGGTGACGGCGTGTGCAGGACGAAGCCGCCGGTCGCCGGGTCGAACGTGGCGGTCGTCTCCAACTGGGAGGCGCTGTTGCCGTGTCCGGCCTCGGTGCACAGAAACGTACCCGTACGGCGCAGTTCTGTGAAGGCGCGCAGATCACGTTTCCCGCCCGCTCTGTGATCCAGCAGGCTGCCGAGGAAGAGGTTGTAGTGGATGCTCGCGACTGTCGTTAATCCCGGGTCCACCGGCCCGGCCCACTCGTGGAGCGCGCTGAGGCGCTCCACGTCGGCGACGAGGTCCTCGGGGCTGTCGAGTACGTCATTGACCAGCCGCAGCCGCTCGTAGGACAGCGCGGCACGCTCCTGCGGTGTCAGCCCCTCGCGAAAGCGGAACGGCCCGGTACTGAAGAGCTTCCGCCAGGGCTGGTGGACCTCTTCGAACCGTTCGCCGAAGAGGACCCTGGTCAGCGCCGCGGTGGCCGGGGAGTCCTGGACAGAGGGAAGCGTGGAAGGGGAAGTCACCATAGTCACAGGGCGGAACGCTAACCCAACGAACAGTCACGTCCAGTGTGATGATCAACACCCCGCCCGGGGCGCCGGGAACGTTTGACGGAATCGGTTCCGCGCCACCATGGTCTGCCCGATCAAGATCACGTAGGGTGGCGCGATGCCCGACCCTCCCGAACGGCTCGCCGAAGGCTCCCGCACGTTCCTCCGCGCCTACCGCCCCGATGACGCCGACGAGTTCACGGCGCGGGTCCGCGAGAGCCGGGATCTGCACAGGCCCTGGCTGTTCCCGCCCGCCGACGCGGAGGCGTACGCCGCCTACGCCGGCCGGTTCCTGGCGGATCCCGCCAGGGAGGGCTGTCTCGTCTGCGACCGCGAGGACGGCGGGATCGCGGGCTTCGTCAATATCAGCAACATCGTCCACGGCGCCTTCCGGTGCGGCGCCATCGGTTACGCGGCCTTCGCGCACGCCGCGGGCCGGGGTCTGCTGACCGAGGGGCTCGGGCTCGTCGTACGGCACGCGTTCGGCCCGCTGGGGCTGCACCGGCTGGAGGCGAATGTGCAGCCCGCGAACACCGCGTCCCTCGCGCTCGTCCGGCGCGTGGGCTTCCGGCTGGAGGGCTACTCGCCGGACTTCCTCCATATCGACGGCGCGTGGCGCGACCACGAACGCTGGGCGATCACCGCGGAGATGGCGGACCGGGACGGCCGGGCCGACGGTACGGTCCCGCCCTCCCGGCACTGACTCAACCGACTCGGCGGCCCTTGCGGTTGATCTTCATGGTGTCCATGTCGGTCACCGTGGAACGCAGCTCGCGATGGCCGCGGCCGAGGGCCTTCAGCGCCGTCTCCGCGCGGTCCTCGGCGAGCGCGCCCGCCATCTCCTCGCCGTCCGCCGCGTCGGACACCACCACGAAGCGGTAGCTGAAGTGCTTCAGCGCCGCGTCATAGGTGAGCGAGCCCTCGGGGGTGAACCGCATCTGTGCCAGACCGTGCTGGTCGACGTCCGCGAGCAGCCGGGCGCGGTCGTCGTCCGTCAGCCCGTCCCATGTGCCGCGCACGATCACCCGGTAGGTGTGCTGAGTGGTCATTCCGCTGCCCGCCCTCATCGTTCTCGCCGTCCGTGAATCCGTTTGAGGAACAACCCTACGGCGGTGAGGATGGTTCGCATGCGGAATATCGTGGTGATCGACGCGCCCTCCAACCTGGGGCTCAGGCCCCCGGCCCCCGGTGTCGTGCCGGGGTGCTACAAACTCGCCGGCGCCCTGCGCGAACAGCGGATCGTCCAGCGGCTCGGCGCGTTCGAGGGCGGGGTCGTCGTCCCGCCGCGCTACGACCGCGGCGACTGGAAAGAGGGCGACGGGGTCTTCAACGCGGCGGCGATCGCCGCGTACACGCCCCGGCTCGCCGACCGGATCGAACACCATGTCAGGGCCGGGGACTTCCCGCTCGTGCTGGGCGGCGACTGCTCCATCCAGCTCGGCGCCTCGCTCGCGCTGCGCCGCATGGGACGGTACGGACTGGCCGCCATCGACGGCTCGGCCGACTTCCGGCACACGGGCAACTCCGACAGCGTCGGCGCGGCCGGCGGCGAGGAACTGGCCATCGGCACCGGCCGGGGCCAGCGGGATCTGAGCGACCTGGAGGGACTGCGGCCGTATCTGCGGGACGAGGACGTACGGCTCTTCGGGATCCGGGACTACGACGAGGACCGCGAGGAGCTCGCCCGGCTGAGGATCCCCACCGTGACGGTCGGTGAGCTGCGCGAATGGGGCGCGGCGGAGCTGGCGGGAGCCGTCCTCCAGACGCTGGAGGCGCCGGTCACCGACGGCTTCTGGGTCCATCTGGACGCGGATGTGCTCGATCCGGAGGTGATGCCCGCGGTCGACAGCCCCGACGCGGGCGGCCTGCTGCCGGACGAACTCGCCGTACTGCTGCGGACCTTGGTGCGCTCCGAGCGCTGCGTCGGGCTCAACGTGACCATCTACGACCCGGACCTCGACCCGGACGGGACGGCCGGGGCGCTGCTCGCCGATCTGGTGGTGGGGGCCTTCACCGACGAAGGGCCCCCGGCCGCCGGCCGACCGGCCCGGTGATCAGTCCGGCGCCTGGACGGCGTTGCGGTCGACGTACTCGAAGACCGAACCGTCGGGGTGCAGGGCGATCACATTGCGCCCCACCGGCGTCGGCACCGGGCCCGCGACGATATGCGCCCCGACGCCGGTGAGGACGGTGATCGCCTCGTCGACGTCCTTGACGGCGATCGTCGCCGTGACCTTGCGCAGGACATCGATTTCCGACGCGGGGCCGCTCATGAGGAGGAAGCAGCCGACGGCGGCGACGGAGACCCCACCGCGCTCGAAGCGGAGCGCGGGGCTTCCGGTGAGGCGTTCGTAGAACACCACCGAGGTCTCCAGGTCGTCGACGCAGATGCGCAACGTGGTTCCCAGGATTTCCATGCCCACCAGGTTAGTTGGCCACGCGGGGACGTGTGATCGATTCGGGCGGCCGGGACCGGGCCGGGTACGCGCCGGTGCGCGTGCCGGCCTGTACGGGCCCCCTTCATACCCGGCAGAGGATCTCCCCGTGCGGGACCATGAACCACCCGTCCTCGGCGCCGCCCCACTCCCGCCACGCCCCGGCGATCTCGTCCAGCCGCTCCGGTGTCGTATGGCCGCCGCCGACCGCCAGACCCGCGTAGCCCGACGCGGTCGTACGGTCCGCCCACAGGCCGCTCCACCAGGCCCGCTCGTCGGGCGTGGCGAAGCACCAGGTGGTGGCGGTCGGGGTGATGTCGGTGAAGCCGGCCCGCCGCGCCCAGGACAGCAGCCGCCGGCCGGCGTCCGGCTCCCCGCCGTTGGCGCGCGCCACCCGGCGGTACAGCTCCTGCCAGCCGTCCAGCGCCGGTACGCCGGGGAACCAGGTGAACGAGCCGTAGTCCGCGTCACGCGCCGCCACGACCCCGCCGGGCCGGCACACCCGGCGCAGCTCGCTCAGGGCCTGTACCGGATCGCCCACATGCTGGAGGACCTGATGCGCGTGCACGACGTCGAAGGAGTCGTCGGGGAAGTCCAGTGCGTGGACATCGGCGACCGCGAAGCGGACGTTGTCCGCACCGGCGGCCGCCGCCGCCTCCCGCGCCTTGTCCAGGACGTCCTCGGCGGCGTCGACGGCCGTGACCGTGCCCGGCGCGACGAGCGCGGCCAGGCCGGCGGTGATGGTCCCGGGGCCGCAGCCGACATCCAGCAGGTCCTGGCCCGGCCGCAGTTCGGCGAGGAGGTACGCGGCGGAGTTGGCGGCGGTGCGCCGGCGGTGCGAACGCAGCACCGACTCGTGGTGCCCGTGGGTGTAGACCGCGGTCTCCTTCGGCATGGCGGGACTCCCTCTCGCGACGTGGCCGGCTCGTGTCGTGACCCGGCTCGTGACGTGGTGCGGCCACGGTACGCCGCCATGTCGCATGATGAGACCTGCGTCTTGCCATCTGGACGCGCGTGTGTCGCGAGGATCGGGATCAGGTCCGCGGGGGCCCGGCGACCGACTCCACCGGCCGCACCGCCAGTCCCTCGATCACCGTCGTCGGCGGGTCGCCCCCGGAGAGCAGCAGGGCGGTGATCGCGTCGGCGGGTCCCTCGGTGAAGTGCACCTGGCCGAACGGCAGCGGCACGACCGTGGGCGACGCCCCGGGCGGGATGCCGAGCAGCTCGCCCAGCCAGCGGGCCGAGGCGCGCGGATCGGGGGTCTCGACGAGGATCCCGGCGAGGTCGTGCGGGCCCCGGTTGACCCGGCCCGCGCTGTACTTGGCCAGGATCGTCTGCCGGTCGGGCTCGTAGGTGACGAAGAACGGCGCCCAGGGCGGGCCGTCCGTCAGTATCGCCTCGCGGAACGAGACGGGGGAGCCCTCGCGGGCGAAGGTCAGCAGCTCCACTCCGTGCCCGCGTGCGCGCAGCCGCTCCGCCGTGGCACCCGCGTCGGTGACATGGACGCAGAAGACGAGCGCGCCGCCGCCCCGCGCGACGAGTTCGTCGGCCCGTGGCTGCCAGCCCCTCATGGCCCTGCCGTACGGCGAGTCGAGGAAGACGAGGCGGTTGACGATGCTCGACAGCTCGATGTACCGGCTGTCCAGCCGCCACGCGCCATTGCGGTACCCCAGATACTCCGGGTTGGCGTGGGCGGGCAGTCCGGCCCGGGTGTAGCCGCGTACGGCGGACTCGACGTCCGGTACGCAGTGCACCAGATGGTCGAACTCCGGTCGCTCGACGTCCGGTTGGGCGCGACCGGGCGGCTCGGCGACTGACTGTCCGAACTCCGGCGATTCCGTGGCGGGTTGTACGCTCAAGATGCCTCCCAGGTTGGTTAGGCGAGCCTAACCTTTCCATTGCTCCCGGGTGAGCTGATAGGCCACATCGCCCAGTTCCGATCCCTCGATCGTCTCGGGCCACTCCTCGAAGAACGTACGGACATACGTCAGCCCCGCCTTCTCCAGTACGCGCCGCGAAGCCGCGTTGACCGTCATGGTCTGCGCGGTCACCCGCTCCGTGCCGAGACCGGTGAACGCCGCGCGCACCAAGGCGCGGGCCCCTTCGGTGGCGTACCCCCGGCCCCAGGCCGCGCGGCGCAGCCGGTACCCCAGCTCGACGACCCGCCAGTCCGGTTCGCTCGCCGGCGCCAGACAGAACCAGCCCAGCCACGCACCCGTGGCGCTCTCCTCGGCGGCCCAGAAGCCCCGCCCGAGCAGCCGCGGCAGCGTCTCGGTCCGTACCGTCTCACGCGAGACCGGCCGGCCGCCGTCGATGAACCGCCGCACGCCGGGGTCGTTGTCGAGGGCGACCACGCGGTCGAGGTCGTCCTCGGTGAGGGAGCGCAGGCGCAGCCGCGGGGTCTCCAGGAAGCAGCGGGTGTCCATGGCGTGATCCTCGGCCGCGCGGTCCCCGTCCGTCCACCGGGATTCCGGGACACGGCCCGCGGCGGCGCCAGGTCGTCGCCGCGACCGGCGCCCGCTCCGGCGCCGGTCCCGGCGCTCGGAGGCGCCGTCAGAGCAGCGCCTTCGGCCGGTAGACCGTCAGCGCCTCCTCCGCCTTGTCCAGGATCAGCTCCCGGGGGGCCTCGGCCACTTCACCGTCGAACGCGAGCGGCGTCCCCGGCGCGATCCGGGCGATCCGTACCCGTCGCATCCGCTCCGCCGCGTGCACGGGCGAACGGCTCAGCGGGCCGGCGAGCGCGGCGGCGATCAGCCGCGGCCCCGGGGCCCGGCCGCCGTGCACGATCCGTACGTCCAGCAGGCCGTCGGCCAGATCGAGCCGGTGGCCCGGGGTCGGCCCCATCGGCTGGTAGATGCCGTTCCCCGCGAACAGCAGCCACAGCGCCCGGTGCCTCCCCTCGAACTCGGCCTCCAGCGGGTGTCCGCCGCGCAGCACTTTCAGCGCCGCCAGGATCCCGGCGGGCCAGCCGCCGATGCGCGGCGCCCAGTGCTCACGCACCCGTACCAGCTCCGGATAGACGCCCAGGCTGAAGGTGTTGAGGAAGTGCCCCGTCGCCGCGCCGTCCGGCCCCGGGGTGAAGCGCCCCAGGTCGACCCGTACGGCGTCACCGGCCGTCAGCGCCCGGCAGGTGTCCTGGACGGTCTCGATGCCCAGGTCGTAGGCGAAGTGGTTGAGGGTGCCGCCGGGGAAGACGGCCAGCGGCACACCGTGCCGCACGGCGGTCGACGCGGCCCGGTTGACCGTACCGTCGCCGCCGAGGACACCGAGGGCCACACAGCGGTCCGCCGCCTTCGCCAGCTCGGTCTCCACCTCCTCCGGCGCGCACTCCACGACCTCCGCGGCCGGCAGCGCGTCCCGTACCAGCGTGGCGGTGTCCGAGGAGCCGGAGGCCAGGTTGACCACGACCACCAGCCCACGGCCGTCGGGCAGTACGGGGGCCTCGGCGTACGGCCGTCCCGGCGAGGGCAGTTGGGAACGGGTCGGTACGATCCCGCGTACCGCGTAGGCGGCACCCACCCCCAGCGCGGCGCCCGCCAGGACGTCGCTCGGATAGTGCACCCCCGTATAGACCCGGGAGAGGGCCACGGCGGCGGCGACCGGCGCCACGACGGCGCCCCAGCCCTTCGACTCCAGCGCGACCCCGGTCGCGAAGGCGGCGGCCGAGGCCGCGTGCCCGGACGGGAAGGACGTCGTGAACGGCTGGTGCTTCAGCCGCCGTATCACCGGTACGGCGTCCAGCAGGGGGCGCTGCCTGCGCACCGCCCGCTTGCCCACGGTGTTGATGGCGGCCGAGGCGAGCCCCAGTGACACCGCGCCCCGCAGGGCGGCCCGGCGCGAGCGCGCCCCGCGCCCCAGGACGGCGATGCCCGCGGCGGCGCCGAACCAGAGCAGTCCGTGGTTGGCGGACCGGCTCAGCCGGGGCAGTACGGGCCCCGCGCCCGGCCAGTGCCGGTCGGCGACGGAGCGGAAGGCCCGCTCGTCCCAGCTGTCGAGCAGTGCCGTGATCCGGGCGCGGGCGCCCGGGGCCGGCTGACCGTGAGGAACGGAGGTGGCAGTGGTGTCTGGCATGGAACGCGGGTACCCCGAGAGCGGTCACCCCAAGCAGACCGTCCGGGGGAGCGAGGCGAACGGACCCCCGCCCCGGAGCGGGGGGCCGCACGAGAACCGGGGGGCGATATGCGCCAAACCTCCGTATAAATGGTCCAAACGGGATAACTGGGCGGGTGGCGACCGCGGGAGGTGACAGTATGCGGCGGACGGTTCCCGAGGGCCGGGGCCCCGTACGGTTCGGCCCGGCCGCCCCCGACGCCGGGCTGCCCGCGCTGCCCGAGCTGGTCGGCGAGTGCGCGGGGGCGGCCGGACACACCTCGCCGCAGCCGCCCGGCGGGGACGCGGTCCTGCGGGAGGCGGCCGCCGGCTACTGGTCGCGGCGCGGCCTGCGCACCGGTCCCGGCGACGTGGCCGCCGCGCCCGGCGCGCAGCCGCTGCTGTTCGCGCTGCTCGCCGCGTACGACGGGGATGTCCTGATGCCCCGGCCGTGCCCCGCCTCCTGGACCCCGCAGGCCCGGCTGCTCGGCCGGCCCGCCTACCAGGTGCCGGCCCCCGCGGACGCGGGCGGTGTGCCCGATCCGTTCGCCCTGCTGGAGACGGTACGGCGGATCCGGGCCGAGGGCGGCCGGCCGCGGGTGCTGCTGCTCTCCGTCGCCGACGACCCGACCGCCGCGGTCGCCCCGCCGGAACTGGTCCGCGAGGCCTGCGAGGCCGCGGTCGCCGAGGGACTGCACATCATCAGCGACGAGACGTGGCGCGACACCCTGCACCGGCCGCACGAGACGGTGCTGCTCAGCCCGGCCGAGATGTGGCCCGACGAGGTCGTCGTCCTCTCCGACCTGGCGGGCGCGCTGCTCCCGGCCGCCTGGCCGATGGCCGCCGCCCGCTACCCGGCCACCGACGCCGGAACCGCGCTGCGGGCCAGGACGCTCGACATCCTCACCGCGCTCGGAGCGATGGTCGCGGGACCCGTCGCCGCTGCCGCCGCCCACGCGCTCGACGAGCCGGACGCCGTCACGGCCAGAACGCTGGCCACCGCCGCGCTGCACGGGCGGCTGGCCGCCGCCGCTTACCACGCGGTCCTCGCCTCCGGCGCCCTCGCGTTCGTGCCGCTGGCCGGCCGCCATCTCTACGCCGACCTCGGGCCGCTGCGCGGACCGCTGTCCCGGCTGGGCGTCACCGACTCCATGGAGCTGGAGAACCATCTGAGCCGGCGCCTTGAGGTGCCCGTACCGGGCGGCCACCGGTTCGGGGACGCACTGGGCGCGCTGCGCGTACGGCTGCCGACGGGGCCGCTGCTCGGCGCGACCCCGGAACAGCGGCTGAAGTCCCTCACCTCGGCGGCGCCGCTGGAACTGCCGCATGTCGTACGGGCGCTCGGCCGTTTCGGAGCGGTCTTGGACGAACTGCGATGAGCCGGCGCCGGCTCATGAGCCATGAGCCATGAGCCGTGAGCCGTGGGCTACGTCGGCCGGCCCTCCGAGCCCGGACTCTCGCCGCCCGGCCGCCGCAGTCTGCGCCAGAGCGCCGGGGCGCCGCTGAGCACCAGCGTCAGCGCCACCGCGGCGAGCACCCCCTCCCAGGGCTCGTCGAAGAGCGAGCCGCCGAGCACCCCGATCAGCTGGTACGTCGCCGCCCAGGCCAGACAGGCGGGCACATCGCCCCGGGCGAACCGGCGCAGCGGCCAGTCCCCCAGCAGGCAGGCCAGCATCACCGGAATCCGCCCGGCGGGCACCAGCCGGGAGAGCACCAGCACCGTCACCCCGTGCTCGCGCAGCTTCGTCTGCGCCTGTTCGAGCCGGTCGGGCGGGGCGTGCCTGCGTATCGCCGCCAGCCAGCGGGACCCGTTCTTGGAGCCGACACCGCGCCGGCCCAGCCAGTAGAGGGATATGTCACCGAGGAAGGCCGCGAACGACGCGACCAGGAAGACATAGAGCATGGAGAGCGGCGCGGTCTGGTGGAAGGCCACCACCGCCGCCGAACTCACCACCGCCCCCGTCGGCACCACCGGCACCAGCGCGCCCAGCGCCACCAGCAGGAAAACGGACGGATAGCCGACGGCCTGCTGCGTCGACTCGGGGGGCAGCTCCGCGAGCACCGTCAGGAGCCGGTCGATCACAGGCCCGCCTCCGGCCGCACGCTCTCGCCGTGCCGCAGCAGATGGACGCTGACCTTCGGCGCGAGCCGCGCCGCGTGCCGTACGAACTCGTCGCCCGGCGCGTAGAACTCGTGGGGGCGGACCCCGTCCAGACCGATCGGCCAGTACGTACCGAAATGCACCGGTACCGCCGCACTCGGCGCCAGTTCGGCCAGCGCCTGTGCCGCGCGCCCGGCGTCCAGATGCTCGGGCCCCAGATGCGGCCCCCAGCCGCCGACCGGCAGCAGCGCCACATCGACCGGGCCCACGGCGTCCGCCATCCCGTCGAAGAGTCCGGTGTCCCCGGCGAAGTACGTCCGTGACGCACCGCTGATCACAAAGCCCAGGGCGGGGGAGTGGTGCGGTCCGACCGGCAGCCGCCGTCCGTCGTGGCGCGCGGGCACGGCCCGTACCCGCAGCGCCCCGATCTCCACCTCGTCGCCCGGCCCGACCTCGGTGATCCGCAGGCCCGAGGGGTTCCTGCGGGCGTCCAGCCTGCGCAGCCCCGGCACCGACCGCTCGGCGCCGCGCGGCACGATCAGCCGGGTGCCGGGCGGGAGCCTGGTCAGCGACCGCAGATGCAGATGGTCGGAGTGCAGATGCGAGACGAGCACGGCATCGGCGACGGACGCCTCGGGCGGCGGCACCTGACCGCGCCGGCGGCGCAGATGGGCCAGCCGCCGGACGAAGACCGGGTCCGTCAGCACCCGTACCCCGGAGTCCTCGACCGTGCAGGTGGCATGGCCCCACCACGTGATGACAGTTCCCAACCCGACCTCAGCTCCGTCCGCCCGTGGACCGCGCTCCCGCCCCGGGACCTCTCCGCACTCAGCGTACGGCGGATACCCACGGAGGCGGAGGCGGATGCGCTGGTCGCGCGCCGTCGACCGCCGGGCACGCGCCTGCCTCGCGGGGGCGTGCGCCGAGTAGGGTCTGCGGACGGAGGCGAGTGCCGGGGAGCGGGGGGCAGGCATGCGTGAGGTACGGGTGGCCGTGATCGCCAGCCTGACACCGCTGGAGGAGCTGGACCGCGATCCCTTCCTCGTGGACACCCGCGGCCAGCACACGATGTGCGCGCGCTGGGCCGAGGACAAGGGGTATCTCGTCACCCGGCAGCTGCTCCTCTACGGGTTGCGCCCCGACCACTGCGCGCTGTGGGGGGATGTCGAGGCGGGGCTGGTGGATCTGTTCGTCGCGGCGAACGAGCGTGTTCTCGAACGGGCGTTCCGTTCGGCGTCCGCCTTCTCGGCGGAGTGCGCGCGCAGAGGCGTACCGCTGGAGACCGTCGGCCTGGACGAACCGCTGTACGACGCGGCCATGAAGGCCGACGTGCACCGCAGGCTCTCGATGCCCACGGCCGGATACGACGGCTGCTGACCCGCCATGGGCCGCGCCGCCCCGGGGGGAGTACGAGGCGCTCTGTGCGAGGCTGGGCCGAGCCTGTGCACGCGTACGGGCCCGGACGTGAGGTGACGGAGCGACGTGTTCAAGGGGCGGTGGCGTACGACGGGCGGAGCCCTGCTGCGGGTGATCATCGTATGGGCGGTTTCCACGCTGACGATGCTGGCGCTGGCGGGGATCCTGCCGGACTTCAAGCTCCAGTCGGACAACCAGGACAGCATCACCAGGACCGCGATCACCGCGGCCTGGGGAGCGGGCGCGTTCGGCATCCTCAGCGCGCTGGTCTGGCCCCTGCTCGTCCGCGCGCTGCTGCTCGTTCCCGCGCTGGTCCTCGGTCTGCTGGTGTTCTTCCTGAACGGCTCGCTGCTGCTGATCGCGCTCCGGCTCATCCCCGACGGGCGCGGGGCGGCCAATCCGGAGACCGCCGTGGTGGTCGCGGCCGTGATGTCCGCCGTCGCCTCCGCGACCTCGACGGGGCTCGCGGTCGGTGACGACGACGCCTACCGGCGCCGGCTCTCCCGCCTCGCGGACCGGCGGCGGCGCAGGAGCGGCGAGGACGGCGGGCACGGCGGACCGCCCGGCACGGTGTTCCTGCAACTCGACGGGGTCGGGCACCAGGTGCTGCTCGACGCGGTCGCCGCCGGGGTGATGCCGCATGTCGGCGGCTGGCTGGGCGTGCGCCCACCGGATCCGGACAGCGGGTGCGCCACGGCCGGCGACCCGGTGCGCGTCGCTCCGGGAAGCCCGGCGGACAGTGCGGGCCCGGTGGACGGCGGGGGCCTCGCGGACAGCTGGGGCCCGGCGGACAGCGCGACGGGCGACCCGCGGCCGACCCACCGGCTCACGCCCTGGCGCACCGACTGGTCCAGCCAGACGGGCGCGAGCCAGCTCGGCATCCTGCACGGCTCCAACCACGACGTCCCCGCCTTCCGCTGGTACGAGAAGGACACCGGCCGGATCATGGTCAGCAACCGGCCCGCCAGCGCCGCCGAACTCCAGCGCCGCGCCATCGCCCGCACCAGCGACGGGGGCCTGCTCACCCTCGACGGCGCCAGCCGCGGCAATCTCTTCAGCGGCGGCGCCGACCAGCTCGCGCTGGTGCTGTCGATCGCCGCGCGGCGCGGCAGGGCCAACCGCTCCCGCGCCGGCTACTTCGCCTACTTCTCCGACCCGGCCAACGCCGTCCGTACGGTGGTCTCGTTCGTCGCCGACGTCGGCCGCGAGATCGGCGAATCGACCCGGGCGCGGATACGCGGCGACCGGCCGAGGGTCGGCCGGGGCGGGCTCTATCCGTTCATCCGTGCCTTCGCGACCGTCGTCGAGCGTGACGTGGTCGTCGCGGCCGTGATCGGCGACATGCTGGCCGGACGCACCGCCGTCTACGCCGACCTCGTCGCGTACGACGAGGTGGCCCACCACTCGGGACCGCACAGCCGGGACGCCGAGCGGGTCCTCGCCCGGCTCGACCGCTCGGTCGGGCTGATCGCCAGGGCCGCCGAGCACGCCCCCCGTACGTACCGGATCGTGCTGCTCTCCGACCACGGCCAGAGCCCCGGCGAGACCTTCGAGAGCGCGTACGGACTCACCCTCAAGGACCTCGTCAGGGCCGGCTGCGGACTGCCCGTGTCACGCCGGGCCGAGCGTACGAAGAGCGGCGCGGAGGCCCGCGAGGCGGCCCGGCACGCCGTCCGCGGCGCGCTGCACAGGCCCGAGCCCGAGGGGGCGGGCGAGCGGCCCGCGCACGGCTCCGACCCGGTCGTCCTCGCCTCCGGGAACCTCGGCCTGATCTCCTTCCCCGACGTGCCGGAGCGGATGAGCCGCGAGCTGATCGACCGGCGCCATCCCGCGCTGCTGCGGACCCTCGCGAGCCATCCGGGGATCGGCTTCCTGCTGGTGCGCAGCGAGGAACACGGCTCGGTGGTGCTCGGCCTCGGCGGCGCCGAGGTGCCGGTCGACGCACTCGACGACAGCGGTCCGCTCGCCGGTATGGGCCCCGGCGCGGCCGACGCCGTACGGCGCACGGACTCCTTCCCGCATGTCGCGGACATCATGGTCAACTCGATGCACGACCCGGCGACGGGCCGCGTGCACGCCTTCGAGGAACAGATCGGCTCGCACGGCGGACTCGGCGGCGAGCAGTCGCGGGCCTTCCTGCTGTCACCGCTGGCGCTCTCCGCGCCGGTCCCCGGCAACGGCGAACTCGTGGGCGCCGAGCGGGTGCATCAGGTGCTCAGACGGTGGCTGAGGGAGGGCAGCGGACCGCAGGTGCCCCTGGGAACGGTGCCCGTTCCCGTGGCGAATGCACGCGCCGACGAGGCACGAACCGCCGAGGAGGAGAAGGACTCGGCGTAGGTCGCGTACCCCGTGTGAGCGGTTTCCGCCGGTAGCAGGACGGCGCGGGTGTGTTTCTGGGCAGAGGTGCGTTGTCCAGGAGGTCGTGCCCATGAAGCGTGCCACGTCCGTTCCCACCCGCGCCGCGGTTGTCCGTGTCGCCGCCGCGCGCCGGGCCGCCCTGGTGGCGCTGCTGGTGCTGATCGCCTTCCTGGGCATGTCGATCGCGCCGTCCTCGGCGGTGATGAGGGACCCCGAGTCCGTGCCGCCCGCGTCCGGTTCCCGCGATCCGGCGGGCGAGGGACACCAGGACACCGCCGAGTCCGAGCAGTCCGCCCCGGCCAGGACCGAGCGGTCGGGCAGGGAGCCCCAACAGCCCCTGACCCAGACAGGACTGTTCGGCGAGCGGGCATGGGTCCCCTATGCCGGACGGTGCGCCCCGGTCTGGCCGCCGCGCGCGCCGGTCACGCCGCGCTGTGTGGTGCTGCGCTGCTGACAGGTCCCGCCCTTCAGTGCCTCGCCCGGCTCTGAAGTGCCTTTCGGGCCACAGCAGTCGCTTGATCCAGCACCTTCTCACCGTGAGGACACAGCCATGCCCATTGACCCCTTCGCCGCGCTCAACGCCATGATCCGCGCCGAGGCCGCACGCTCCGACGCGTCGAATCTCCGTCGCCGGGCCCCGAGTCCGGGCGGTGGCTCGGACGATTCCGGGTGGGACTCCGAACCCATCGCCGCCGCCGACCGGCGCCTCGCCGAGCGGCGTTCCCTCGACCGACGCTCCGTCGACCGCCACGCGAAGGGCCAGGAACGGGGTGAGCGCGACACCGTCAAGTAGTACCCACCGCGCCCGCGGGCGCTGTTGAGGACGGCCGGCCGCACGCACTGGGCCGGCCGTCCGGCGTTCCCGGTCAGACGACGGTCACCCGGTGACGTACCACGGCGTCGAACAGATACCCCTGCGTGTTGTGGACGGCCACCTCCGGCTGGACGCGGCCCGAGCCGTCCGTCGCGCGCGCCAGCAGTACGACGGGGCCGGGAGCGCCCGGTGTCCAGTCGGCGGACCAGCGGACCCAACTGCCGCGCCGGGGCGCGTCGTGCAGCCGCGCGCGCCGCCAGCGCGTCCCGCCGTCGGTACTGATCTCCACCGTCCGCACCGGCGCCCCGCCCGACCAGGAGCGCCCGGTCAGCAGCCGCGGCCGATGAGCGGCGACGGTGGCGCCGTCCGCCAGCTCGAAGGCGCTCTTGAGGGTCTGCCGGCTCAGCGGCGCACTGCCCTCAGGGGGATACCCGGCGCCGAACAGCCGGTAGAGCGTGGTGTTCCAGGGGCTGTACAGCGGCTCGGCGCTCACCTCGATGTCACCGAGCCACTTGATGTTCGCGATGCCCACCCAGGACGGGACGATCAGCCGCACCGGATACCCGTGGTCGGGCGGCAGCGGCTCGCCGTTCAGCTCGTACGCGAGCAGTACGTCGTCCAGCGCCTTCGCCACCGGCAACGGCCGGCGTACCCGGCCCAGGTTCGTACCCTCGCTGATGACCTCGTCGTCGAGGCCGCGCGGCAGGACATCGACGGCGTCGGGGCTCAGGCCCGCGCGGCGCAGTACCTCGGCGAGCCGTACCCCGCGCCAGCTTCCGACCCCGATGGCGCCCAGCGTCCAGGCCGTACCGGACACCTGCTGGTTCTGCTGGGTGGTGTAGTAACTGCGGCCGTTGCCCGCGCACTCGATGAACGCCGTACGGGTCACGGACGGAAGGGCGCGCAACTCGTCGTAGCCGAAGTCCACGGCGCCGCCGCGCAGTCCGTCGCCCCAGACCGTCAAGGTCCAGTCGGCGGCGTCGATCCGGGGGGTGACGGTGTGGTTGCGGACGAAGAAATGGCTGGCCGGTGTGTGCGGGCCGGTGGTGCGCAGCGCCGCGAAGTTGGTCTCGGCGTTGGTGCCCCGGATGGTGAACACCTCGGACGGCAGCGGCTTCACGATGCCGGGGGCCGCCCCGGGCGCCACCGGCGCCGCCGGACGCGGGGTCCTCGGCGAGGCGGCCCGCGCGACGCCCGGCGCCGTCGCGGCGAGTGGTCCGGCGGCGGACGCCGCCGCGAACAGCCGCAGCAGGTCACGGCGTTCGACCCCGGCGGAGCGGGCCCGGCCGCGCAGCCACTGGCGCAGCCGTGTGCGGTCGTACACGGATTCGGCGGACTCGCCGGACTCCGTGGAGTGGGTGGATGAGGCGGATTCGGCCGGGGGAACGGGTGCCACGGACATGCCGGGAGAGTCGCAGCGGCCCCGTCGCCCCGTCAACCACCGCACGGCGTTCTTCATACCGCCGCAATACGCGGGCGGGAAATTCTCCGATGATCTGCGTGACCTTTTGGTACGCCCAGCAGATGAACGGGGTGGAAGTACCGCTGTCCGAGGAACACGAGGGTGAGGAGCCAAGGGTGAACGGCACGACAAGGACCATTTCCCGGTGGGCGGTCGGGATCGCGGCGACGGCGGCGGTGACAGGGCTGCCGGCCGGCGCGGCGAACGCGGACGAGACACACCGCGACTCCCACAACGGGTCGACGTTCGCGCTGATCCACACCGGCCAGATCGACGACCCGATGGAGGATGTGCTGGAGCACACCCTCCTGTTCGGTGACGGCTACGCCTGGGACTGACCCCGGCACAGCCATCGGCCGCCGCACAACCGCACGGCACGGCAAGGCTGTTGCGAGGGGAGGGCCGCCCCGGAGCCCTCCCCTCGCACCACACGCCGGCTCAGCGCACCGGGGCCCCCGGGCCGAGCGGAATGCCCACCGCCCACCACACGAGGAACAGCGCGGTCCACGCGACCGTCATGGCCAGGGCCAGCGGCAGCGTGTACGAGGCCAGCGTGCCGATCCCCGCGCTCTTGCGGTAGCGCTGGAGGAAGCCCAGCGCCATCACGAAGTACGGGCTCATCGGCGTGATCGCGGTCGATCCCGAGTCGGCGATCCGGAACAGCGCCTGGGTCGTCTCGGCGGGCACGCTCACCAGCATCAGCATCGGCACCAGAACGGGCGCGCACATCGCCCACATCGCCGAACCGCTGGTGACCATGACATTGACCAGCGTCAGCAGGAGGAGGATCAGCAGGAACACCAGGACGATCGGCATCCCGCTCTGCTCCAGCGCCTCCGCCGCCCTGACGGCGAGCACATCACCGATATGGGTCCAGTCGAAGTACGCCAGGAACTGGGCGATCGCGAAGAACAGCACCAGCACCGGCGCCATCTGCATGATGCCGCGGCCCATCAGCTTCGGTATGTCACCGGCCGAGGTGACCGAGCCCGAGCGGTATCCGTACACGATGCCCACCAGCCCGAAGACCAGCGCGACGACCGCCGCGATGCCGTCCAGGAACGGCGACTCCACGATGCTGCCGCCCTCACCGCGCAGCGGTGACGACTCGGGCACCATGACCGCGACGAGTACGACGAGCGCAGCCAGCAGGGCGAGTACGGCCGCGCGCAGCGCCGAGCGCTCCCGGTCGCTGAGGGTGAGGATGCCGAGGTCCTCCAGATCGGCGTCGGGGTCCGCGTCGAGATCGGGCCGCCTGCTCAGGACGAACTTCGTCACCAGCGTGATGACGAGAGCCAGCAGCAGCGACGAGGCGATATTGAAGAACCAGTTGCTCAGCGGCGACACATACGCGTCGTCGCCGCCCACGATCCGCGCCGCGGCGGTGGTGATCCCGGCGAAGATGGCGTCGTTGGGCGTGGGGATCGGGCTCGCGTCGTACCCCGAGGCGATGGAGGTGTACGCGACGACGATGCCGAGGATGGGTGAGCGCCCCACGGCCCGGAAGGCCAGCCCGCCCAGCGGTACGAGGATGATGTACGCGGCGGCCGAGGCGACATGGGAGACGGTGCCGGCGAAGGCGACGGCGAACACCACCCACGAGGCCGGTACCCGCGAGACGCCGACCCGCATCAGCGCCGCGAGGAAGCCGGTGCGCTCGGCCACGGCGACACCCATGATCACCACCACGATGGTGGCCATCGGCGGGAAGGTGGCGAAGTTCTCGATCATGGTCGAGACGGCCATGGCCAGTCCGTCACCACTGAGCAGGTTCTGCACCGTGACGGTCTTGTGGTCGCTCGGGGAGACGACGGAGACATCGGCGGCGGCCAGTATCGCGCTGATGACCGCGAGCAGCGCGGAGAGGATCCAGAACAGCCAGAACGGGTGCGGCAGCGCGTTGCCCGCCCGCTCGATGACGGCCATCGCACGGACGATGAGCGGGAGCCGGGTCCCGTCGTCGGGCGCGGCGGGGGTTCCGGACCCGGGGCCGTCCACTCCCTTGGCCGGTCCGTCGGGTGGTGGGGAGGGTCTGCCGGGTGGTGCGGGTGGCGGCGTGGACATGGGAGCGGGCTCCTTGCTCGGTTCCTGTGATCTGCGGGGACGGGGGGCGGGGCTCAGTGACGCGGGGACGCGGGGACGCGGAACGGGCTCAGGAACCGCCAGAGGACCTCGTGCGCCTCGACGGTCTGCGTGGTGTAGCCGCCGCCGCTGTAGCTGTCGGCGCCGGGCCAGGTGTGCCCGCCGTCGGTGACCGCGACATGCCGTACCTCGGCGCCTCGGTCGCAGCCGCGCCAGCGGGAGACGGTGATGTCGGGCTCGGTCACCCGGTCACGGGCGCGCGAGGCGCAGCCGTTCCTGGCGGCCCACTCCGCCACCCAGTCCTGGATGGCGGGGAGTCCGCGGTCGGCGTCCCCGGCGTACGGGATGGTGACGTCGCCGGTGCCGTGGAACTCGATGACGGGCACCGGGCGGGACGGCTCGCACGGCTCACCGGTGGGGTAGAGGGCGGCGGCCACGGGCGCGATGGCGGCGATGCGGTCGGCCAGGCGGCACGCGAGCAGGGTGGAGATGAACCCTGCGCCGTTGGACTTCCCGGTGGCGTACACCCGCCGCTCGTCCACGCAGAGGGTGGACTCCAGCCGGTCGAGCAGGTCTTCGGTGAACCGGACGTCGTCCACTCCGGCAGCCGCGTACGGAGCGCCCTGCCACGCCTGGCGGTCCCCGTCGCCGGTGCCGATGACGCCCTCGGGGTAGACCACGACGGCCGGCAGGGTGGAGAGCTTGGAGAACTCCTCCGTCCCGGCGCCGGTGTTGCCCCGGCCGTGGTAGGCGAGGACGACCGGCCAGTCGCGCTTCTTCGCGTAGTCGGCCGGGAGATGGAGCCGGTACGCACGCTCCCGGCCGCCGCTGCTGAGGGTGTGCGACGTGCTGGTGCCGGGCTGCTGCGGCGCGGGCGGCCGGCAGGCGGTCTTCGAGGTGCCCCGCGACGCGGGGCCGGCGGTCGCGGTCGCGGTGGTCGCTCCGGTCGCCGTGAGACACAGGACGAGACCCACGGCGGCTGTCGCCATCCGCTGGAGGGAGTTCATGGCAAGCTCCTTCTGCCGGACGCCTGGGGCGGACGGCTCACTGGATTTCGGCAGGGGTGCCCCATGCGGCGGGGCGGGGATCGCGGCAGGAACGCGCGATGCGTGACACGGGAGATGTGCTGTGTGTGCGAGTGCTGTGCTGGTGCCGCGCGTGTGTGTGGTGTGTGTGGTGTGTGTGCGGCGTTGTGCTGTGTTGCGTGTGCGGTGCGGTGCGGTGCGGTGCCGTGCTGTGTTGGGTGCGGTGCCGTGCTGTGAGTGCTGTGCGAGGTGTACCGGGTGATGCGTACGGCACCGCGCTCGCCGTCGCGGCGGCGTGGCGGCGCGGTGTCGTACGCGGGGAAGCGGCGGGTGCGGGCGCCCTGCTCAGGCGTCCAGCCACTCCTTGACGAAGGCGACCACACGGACCACGACGGCGTCGACGACCGCCTGTCCGTCCTCGGTGGTCGCCCGGCGCGGGTCACCGAGGATGCCATTGGGGCTGAGCCGGTCGTAGCGCACGGCGAGGGCGGGGTGGGTGCCGTGGCGCGAGAGCCGGGAGAGCGGGTCGAGTTGGGCGGTGGAGGTCGTACCGGCGGTGAGCCGGTCGGTGTGCACCAGTCCTGGCGCGAGGTGGAGCATCTGCGCGGTCTCGGCCTCGCCGCTGTGACCGTGCACCTCACTGACCCCCATCCCGGACACGACATCGGCCGCGAGCGAGGTGACGGGGGTCCAGGCGAACTGGAGATCGGGGTGGGTGGTGAGCAGATCCTGCGCCACCGTGGACAGCGTGGCGTTGTTGCCGCCGTGGCCGGTGATCACGAGTATCTTCCGCCAGCCGTGCCGGTACAGGCTCTCCACGTACTCACGGACCACCGCGGCCAGGGTCGTGGTGGTGAGCGTGACCGTACCGGCGAAGGCGAGATGGTGCGGGGAGACCCCGACCGGCAGCGGGGGGCCGATCACCGCGCCGCCGGCCAGTGCGGCGGCCACGCGTTCGGCCACGCCCTCGGCCCGGATCGTGTCCGTGGCCAGGGGCATCGCGGGACCGTGCTGCTCGAACGCGCCGGCCGGGATGATCACCACGGGGCTCGCAGTGACGGCGGTGGCCGCCTCTTCGGTGGTCATCTCGGCGAGTCGCAGCGGCTGTGCGGCGTTCATCGGCGGACCTCCGGACCTGTGTCCGCCGTCCGCGTGTCCGGGAAGTCGGCGGCGAGTACCGCCTCGCGGATGAAGCCCAGATGGTCCCGGGTCAGCCGCTCGGCCGCCTCCGCGTCGCCGTCCCGTACCGCCTCGAAGATCTCCACATGCTCCGCGTGGTCCCGTGCGCGGTCGTTGTAGCGATGCCGGATCTCGACCTGCTCCCGCGCTCTGACCTGGAGCAGCGCCTCGACGGCCTCGCGCAGCAGCGCGTTGCCGCTCGCGGTGGCCAGCACCACGTGGAAGTGCGTCGAGGCGAGCAGCGACTCGCGCGGCGGGTGCAGCGCGTTGACCGCCGCGGTCCGCAACTGCTCCACCGCCTCCGGTACGCGGGCACGCGCCGCGGCGGCGGCCACGGCGGGTTCCAGGACAAGCCGCGCCTCGACGAGTTCGAGCACCGATTCCCGGCTGCCACGCGGCAGATGCGGATTGGCGAGCAGCCGCCGTTCGCTGCCGGGTCCCACGTACGTCCCCGAGCCGTGCCGGAACTCCACCACGTTGGTGGCCTCAAGCCTGCGCAGGGCCTCGCGGACCGTGGGCGTGGTGACGTCGAACCGGCGGGCGAGGTCACGCGAGGACGCCAGGGCGTCCCCGGGGACCAGCCGTTCGGTACGGATGATCTCGACGATGCTGTCCGCCAGATGCTCGGACAGTGACAGTTCACTGCGACTCATGAAGTGAATAGATCACTTGATCTCTTCGGGTGTCAATGGTCGTGCACAGATGTATTTCCGGCGCGTTACGACCGTGCCCGGTCCAGGCTCTCCCGCTCGATCAGCCGGGGAAGCGGCACCTGTACGGTGCGGGCCCCGCCGCCGTCGAGCAGCGCGGCCAGTTCCGTCGCGGCGATCCGCCCGAAGGCGACCGAGTCGCGGGAGAGCGCGGTGAGCCAGGGGCGCACCAGCCGGCACAGCGCCGAGTCCTCCCAGGAGATGACCGAGACATCGCCGGGCACGGAGAGACCGAGCCCGGTCGTCACCGCCGCCCCGGCCGCGGCCATCACATCGTTGTCGTAGATCAGGGCGGTCGGCGGGCGGTCCTCCTCCAGTACCCGGCGGGTGGCCGCCGCGCCCTGGGTGTCGGAGTAGTCCGTGGTCAGCGAGCGCGCCTCGGGCAGTCCTCGCCGGTCGGCCTCGATCCGCAGCGAACGGATGCGCCGCTCGGTGTGGGCGAGCGAGGGCAGCCCCGCGATATGGACGATGCGCCGGTGCCCCAGCGCGTGCAGCCGGCCCACGATGGCGGCCATCGCGCCCGCGTCGTCGGCCCGCACCTGCGACAGGCCCGGGTGGCGTCCCGTGTCGCCCGCGGGCAGCGCGCCGATGACGACGCCGGGGAGTCCCAGCTCGGCCAGGAGACCGGGCCGGGGGTCGTCGGTCCTGGGGTCCACGACCAGTACGCCGTCGACGCGGTGCTCCGCCCACCAGCGCCGGTAGACCGCGCACTCGGCGTGCACGTCCTCCACCACCTGGAAAAGAAGGCCGAGTTGACGTTCTGACAGGATCTCCTGGATGCCGGAGATCAGCTGGAGGAAGAACGAGTCGACGCCGAGGGTCGCCGCAGGACGGGCCAGCACCAGGCCGACCGTCGCCGAGCCCTCGCCCGACAGCGCGCGGGCGGCGGTGCTGGGCCGCCAGCCCAGCTGTTCCGCGACCCGGCGTACCCGGTCGCGGGTCACCTCGGAGACGCCGGGGCGGTCGTTGAGCGCGAAGGAGACCGCGCTCTCCGAGACCCCGGCGCGCTTCGCGATGTCCTTCATGGTCGGACGGCGCGGGGGAGTACGTCTGGCCGTGGGCGTGTCCCTGTCCGACGGCGGGTTCGCTGCCACCCGTGTGCCTCTCTTTTCTCGCGGTCCCCGTTGCGTTCCCGGCATCCCCGGCGTGCCCTGTCGCATCCGCGTTCCCACTCGCGTCCGCGCTCCAGGACCCGGGTGTGCAACGGGGGCATCGCAGGGCCTTCCGGCCGTACCGGACGAGCCATGTGGTCCCCGTACTAATGCGCTTGAGTCCGAGCATCCTAAAGCGCATTAGTGTCATACCGCAAGGAAAGCAAAAGAACCGCTCTGAGCTGCTACGACACCAGGATGATGGGCCTTTGTCGCACGAATGTGTTGACTTTCACCCCCACACATTGCAAGGTCTGCTGGTAATTCGCAGCCGTGGCCCGCAGCTCCGGCTGGCCGTACGCACGCCTGGTCCGAGCAAAGGAGCCGTTCTCCGTGCGCATCTCCCGAAGAACAGTCGCTGTCGCCGCTGTTCTCGCCACCGTTCTGCCGCTCAGCGCCTGTAGTGGAGGTTCCGGCGACGACTCCTCCGACGCCTCGGGCCCGGTCAAGGGCAAGATCACCTTCCAGACCTGGAACCTCCAGGCCAACTTCAAGGACTACTTCAACGGAGTCATCAAGGACTTCGAGAAGAAGTACCCCGACACCGAGGTGAAGTGGGTCGACCGGCCGGCCGAGGGCTACGCGGACAAGCTGAGTGCGGACGCCGCGGGCGGCACGCTGCCGGACGTCGTCAATGTCTCGCCCGACCTGGTGACCCCGCTGGCGAAGGCCGGGCTCGCGCTCGACCTCGACAAGGACGAGACGGCGGCGTCGTTCCGGGACGAGTACCTGCCGGGCGCGTGGCAGAGCCATCAGATCCCGGGCACGGACGGGACGTACGGCTTCCCCTGGTACCTCAACACCGGCCCGATGTTCTACAACAAGCGGCTCTTCGAGGAGGCAGGACTCGACCCCGAGAAGCCGCCGACGACCTACGACGAGGTCTTCGACCAGGGGCTGAAGCTGGCCGAGCAGAGCGACGGCGAGATCGCCACGCTCGCGCAGGTGCCCACCATCGAGGACTTCGGCCGCTACGGCGTCCAGCTGATGAACAAGGAAGGCACCGGCTTCGCGTTCAACGACGCCAAGGGGGTGGAAATGCTCACCCGCTACAAGGAGTTGTTCGACAAGAAGGCGCTCGACCCGCAGGCGCTGACCGCCACGCCCGAGTCCTCCGGAACCAAGTTCCTCACCGAGTCCGTGGCCATGAACCCGGGCAGCGCGCTGGACCTGGAGAACTTCAAGACCAAGGCCCCGAGCCTCTACAAGAACATCGGGATCACCGACCAGGTCACCAGCACCGGCAAGGTCAACATGTACGTCATGGGCGTCATGGTGAACGCGCAGACCAAGCAGAAGCCCGCCGCCGTGGCCTTCGCGCACTTCGTGACCGACGCGACCCGCCAGATGTCGTTCGCCAAGCAGGTCGCCATCTTCCCGAGCACCAAGGGCTCCCTGGACGACCCGTACTTCACCAAGGAGGACGGCACCGACGAGACGCGCGTACGCGTCGCCGCCGCCAAGTCCCTGAAGACGGCCGTCAATTACACGCCCGTCCTGTTCAGCGAGCAGATGAAGACCGAGCTGCGCAACCAGGTCGCCAAGGCGCTCCAGGGCAAGCAGAGCCCCCAGGAGGCGCTCGACCGCGCGGTCGAGGCCTGCGACAGCCTGCTCAAGAAGAGCTGAGAGCCGAGCCCCGCACCATGAAAAGCACCACCGCCCCCAGGGCGCTCCCCTCGGACGCGGCCGCGCCGGGGACCACGCTCCGGAGCCCCGGCTCCGGGCGTGGGCCCCGCGGCCCCGCGACCGGCATCAGACGCCAACTGCCCTCCAGTCCTTGGCTGTTCGCCGCCCCGGGACTGCTGATCGTCGGCGCCTTCAGCCTCTACCCGTTCTTCAGCACACTGGTCAACTCCTTCACCGACCGGCGAACCCTGGTCCCCGGCGAGTTCGTGGGGCTGGCCAACTTCCGGGAACTGATCCATGACGAGATGTTCTGGATCGGCCTGCGCAACAGCGCGCTGTATGTCGTCGGGGTCGTCCCGGCACTGATCATCCTGCCGCTGCTGCTCGCCATGCTCGTGCAGCGCGAGATCCCCGGCATCACCTTCTTCCGCTCCGCCTTCTACACCCCCGTGGTCGCCTCGATCGTGGTGGTCGGGCTGATCTGGGTGTGGATGCTGGACGACCGGGGACTGATCAACGCGGTGCTCGAAGCGGTGGGGGTCGGCAGGATCGGCTTCCTCAGCGACCAGTGGCTGCTGCTGTTCAGCGCGATGGCCGTCACGGTCTGGAAGGGCCTCGGCTACTACATGATCATTTACCTGGCCGCGCTGGCCAACGTACCGCGCGAGCTGCACGAGGCCGCCGCCGTGGACGGGGCGGGCGCCATCCGGCGTTTCGTCACCGTCACCGTACCGGCGGTCCGTTCCACCATGGTGCTCGTCGGCGCGCTGTCGTCGGTCGCCGCCTTCAAGGTGTTCTCCGAGGTCTATCTGATGGCCGGGCCCAGCGGCGGCCCGGCGGGCGAGGACACCACGCTGGTGATGCTCGTCCAGCGCGTGGGGACCGGGCTGAGCGGCCGGGTCGGCTACGCCTCCGCCATCTCCGTGGTGGTCTTCGTCGTCACCGTCGCCCTGATGCTGCTGGTGCTCCGCGCCGACCGCAAGGAGGACGCGTGAGCTTCCCGAAGACCGCCGGCGCCGACGGCCGGCGCCTCGCCCCCTGGCAGCTCGCCCTGCGGTACACCCTGCTGCTCGTGATGCTGGTCGTGATGATCGGTCCGTTCGTGTGGCAGCTGTCCACCGCGCTCAAGGGCATGCACGAGGACATCTACAGCTCCCCGCCGACGTTCCTCCCGAGCGAGCCGACGCTGGACAACTTCAGCCGTGTCGCCGAGATCATCCCGGTCTGGGACTACGCGTTCAACTCCCTCAAGGTCGCCTCCGCCAATGTGATCACCAACTGCGTCGGCGCCGCGCTGGCCGGCTACGCGCTGGCCCGGATGCGCTACCGGGGCCGTCGCGCGGCGACCCTCGCGTTCATCCTCGCCATGCTCGTGCCCGTCGAGGGCATCATCATCGCCCAGTTCACCACCATGCGTGACCTCGGTCTGAACAACACCCTGATCGGGGTGCTGCTGCCCGGGTCCATCGGCGCGATGAACGTCCTGCTGATGCGCAACGCCTTCCTCAATCTGCCGCATGAGGTGGAAGAGGCGGCCTTCGTCGACGGGGCCAACACCTGGCAGCGGTTCCTGCGGATCGCGCTGCCCTCGGTCAAGGGCACCCTCGCGGTGGTGGCGATCTTCGCCTTCATGGGCGCCTGGGACGACTTCCTCTGGCCGCTGATCGTCCTCAGCGATCCGGAGAACTTCACCCTGACCATCGGACTGAACTATCTGCACGGCACCTTCGCCCAGGATCCACGGCTGGTCGCGGCGGGTACGGTCATCGCCGTGGTGCCGCTCATCGTGCTCTTCGCCTGTCTCCAGCGATACTTCTTCCGGGGTGTCGGCGAAGGCGCCGTGAAGGGCTGACCGCAGGCCCGGCCGCACATCCCGAACGCCCGCCCGCTCTCCCGTACCACCGTCGCCCGCCCGTACCACCGCCCGCCCCGCCCGTACCACCGCCCGCCCCGCCCGTACCACCGCCCGCTGTCCAACGCGCCACAGAACCAGGACAACGTTGCCAGTATGAGTACTCCCGCGCCGCGCTTCGGCGCCAACT
This sequence comes from Streptomyces sp. NPDC039430, assembly GCF_055639435.1. Classification (NCBI taxonomy): domain Bacteria; kingdom Bacillati; phylum Actinomycetota; class Actinomycetes; order Kitasatosporales; family Streptomycetaceae; genus Streptomyces; species Streptomyces sp. NPDC039430. The sequence continues at coordinate 556,569 of NZ_JBVKAK010000003.1, forward strand.
ACACGCCCAGCCAGGGCTGGTTCCACCACTGGCTGGACTTCGACCTCGACGAGGTACGCGCCGACCTGGACTCGATCGCGGGGCTCGGCCTCGACCACATCCGGGTCTTCCCGCTCTGGCCGCTCTTCCAGCCCAACCGGGCACTGATCAGGCCCCGCGCCGTCGAACAGCTCGTCCAGCTCGCCGACGCCGCCGCCGAACGCGGTCTGGACGTCAATGTCGACGGACTCCAGGGCCACTTGTCGAGCTTCGACTTCCTGCCCGCCTGGACCCAGACCTGGCACCGGCGGAACATCTTCACTGACAACGATGTCGTCGCCGGCCAGGCGGAGTATCTCCGTACGCTCGCCGCCGCGCTCGCCGACCGGCCGAACTTCATCGGCATGACCATCGGCAACGAGATCAACCAGTTCTCCGGGCCCCCGCACCCCGATCCCGACCCCATCACCCCGGCGCAGGCCGCCGACTGGCTCCGCCGGCTGCTGGACGCCTGCGAGGAGGGGGCGCCGGGAAAGCTCCATCTGCACGCGGAGTACGACGCCGCCTGGTACCAGGACCAGCACGCCTTCACCCCCGCGCACGCGGCCAGGATCGGCGCCGTCACCGCCGTGCACTCCTGGGTCTTCAACGGCACCGCGCAGCGGCACGGCCGGACCGGCACCGCCACCGAGCACCACGCCGCCTATCTGATCGAGCTGTCCAAGGCGTGGGCGCTGGAACCGCACCGGCCGGTCTGGCTCCAGGAGGTCGGCGCCCCGGCGCCGCTGATCCCGGCCGAGCACGCCGCCGCGTTCACCGAGGCGACTGTCGCCAACGCGCTGGACTGCCCCGACGTCTGGGGCGTCACCTGGTGGTGCTCGCACGACGTGTCGCGTTCGCTCGCCGACTTCCCCGAACTGGAGTACAGCCTCGGCCTGCTGACGAACGACCGGAAGGTCAAGCCGGCCGGTGAGTCCATCGCCCGGATCGTCGAGGACTGGCGCGGCAGAACGTACAGCCCGGCTCCCCGCACCACCGCGCTCGTGGTCGACATCGGGGACGACGAGAGCGCGGACTACCCGGCCGGCGACGGCGGGCACGCGCCGGCCCGGAGCACCTGCCGGCCCGGCGGCGCGTTCTTCGAGGCCTTCGCACGGCTCACCGAGGACGGCGTCCGCCCCACCGCCGTCCTCGCGAGCCGCGCCGAGGACACGGAGCATCTGGCGGGCCGCCACATCACCGAGGTGGTCCACCCGGACCAGGTCCGGTGAGCACGGTGAGACCCATGAGACCGGCGAGACCGGTGAGTTCGGTATGAACGGTGAGTTCCGTGGCAAGGGAGCGAGGGAATCGGGTAGTCCCTCCCCATGGCCGTCATCCCGTGATCCGTGTACGTGTAGTCCCTGACCCTTCCCGGTAACCCGCACCCACACGCACCTCAGGAGCACCCCCTCATGCACGACGACCGCAGCCTGGTGGAGGCCCGCCTCAAGCGCGTCCTCGACGAGCGCATCCGGCCCGCCGTATACCCCGAATCGATACCGCTGGACGTCGCCGTCTGGAACGCGCCGGGCGAACCCGTACCCGTCGAAGAGGGCCTGGCAGGCCCGGCCGAGCCGGTCAAGGCCGGCGACCGGTGGGGCGCCCCCTGGGGCACCAGCTGGTTCCGGGTCTCCGGGACCGTCCCCGAGAAGTGGGCGGGCCGTACGGTCGAGGCGATCCTCGATCTCGGCTTCGACGAGAACATGCCCGGATTCCAGTGCGAGGGCCTGGTCTACCGGCCCGACGGCACGCCGGTGAAGGGCCTCAACCCGCGCAACCAGTGGGTGCGGATCGGAGCGCCCGTCGCCGGCGGCGAAGAGGTGCTCCTCCACGTCGAGGCCGCGTCCAACCCGGTGATCCTCGACTACCACCCCTTCCTGCCGACCCGACTCGGTGACAAGGAGACCGCGGGCAGCGAGCCGCAGTACACCCTGGCCCGGATGGATCTCGCGGTCTTCGACGAGACCGTCTGGCAGCTGATCCAGGACCTGGAGGTGCTGGGGGAGCTGATGGCCGAGCTGCCCGTCGACGGCGCCCGCCGCTGGGAGATCCTGCGCGCGATCAGCCGCGCGCTCGACGCGGTCGACCTCCAGGACGTGAACGGCACGGCGGCCGCCGCCAGGGAACGGCTCGCCGAGGTCCTGGCGACCCCCGCGCCGGCCACCGCCCACCGCCTCAGCGCGGTCGGCCACGCCCATATCGACTCCGCCTGGCTGTGGCCGCTGCGCGAGACGGTGCGCAAGGTCGCCCGTACGACCGCCAATATGACCGCGCTGCTGGAGGACGAGCCGGAGTTCGTCTTCGCGATGTCGCAGGCGCAGCAGTTCGCCTGGATCAAGGAGCACCGGCCCGAGGTCTACGCCAAGGTCAAGCGGGCCGTGGCCGACGGCAGGTTCGTACCGGCCGGCGGTATGTGGGTGGAGTCCGACACCAACATGCCCGGCTCCGAGGCGATGGCCCGGCAGTTCGTGCACGGCAAGCGCTTCTTCCTCGACGAGTTCGGCATCGAGAACGACGAGGCGTGGCTGCCGGACACCTTCGGCTTCGCCGCGGGGCTGCCGCAGATCATCAAGGCCGCCGGGTCCAAGTGGCTGCTCACCCAGAAGATCAGCTGGTCCAAGATCAACACGTTCCCGCACCACACCTTCCGCTGGGAGGGCATCGACGGCACCCGCATCTTCACCCACTTCCCGCCCGTCGACACCTACAACTGCTCGATGACGGGCGGGCAGATCGCGCACGCGGCGAAGAACTTCAAGGAGAAGGGTGTCGCCAGGCACTCTCTCGCGCCGACCGGCTGGGGCGACGGAGGCGGCGGCACCACCCGCGAGATGATCGCCAAGGCGGCCCGGCTGCGCAGCCTCGAAGGCTCCGCGACGGTCGAGTGGGAGGCGCCCGGCGCGTTCTTCGCGAAGGCCGAGGCGGAGTATCCGAACCCGCCGGTCTGGGTCGGCGAGCTGTATCTGGAGCTGCACCGCGCCACCCTCACCAGCCAGGCCAGGACGAAGCAGGGCAACCGGCGCAGCGAGCATCTGCTGCGGGAGGCCGAGCTGTGGGCCGCGACCGCGGCCGTACGCACCGGCGCGCCGTACCCGTACGAGCAACTGGACCGGATCTGGAAGACCGTACTGCTGCACCAGTTCCATGACATCCTGCCCGGCTCGTCGATCGCCTGGGTGCACCGCGAGGCGGAGAAGACGTACGCGGCCGTCGCGGCCGAGCTGAACGGGATCGTGGACACGGCGCAGCGCGCCCTCGCCGGGGACCCGTCCGGCGGGACGACCCTGCTCTTCAACTCCGCGCCGCACGCGCGCGGCGGCGTCCCGGCGGGTGCGGCGGGACCGGTCGGCGGGAGCGGCAGCGCGCAGCTGTCGCCGCGCGAGGGCGGCGGGTATGTGCTCAGCAACGGGCTGCTGGAGGTGGAGATCGACGGCCGCGGCCTGGTGGTGTCGGTCTACGACGTCAGCGCGGAGCGCGAGGCCGTCGCCCCGGGCGAGGCGGCCAACCTCCTCCAGATCCACCCCGACTTCCCGAACCAGTGGGACGCGTGGGACGTGGATGAGTTCTACCGGAACACCGTCACCGATCTGACGGATCTCGACGCGCTCACCCCGGTCGAGGACGGCGACCCCGCGGCCGGAGCGCTGCCGGCCGGCGCGGTCGGTGTCCGGGTCGTGCGCGGCTTCGGCTCCTCGAAGGTCACCCAGCTGCTGACCCTCGGCCCCGGGGTCAAGCGGCTCGACATCGACACCGAGGTGGACTGGCACGAGACCGAGAAGTTCCTCAAGGCGGCCTTCCCGCTGGATGTCCACGCCGAGCGGTACGCGTCGGAGACGCAGTTCGGCCATGTGTACCGGGCCACCCACACCAACACCAGCTGGGAGGCGGCCAAGTTCGAGGCGTGCAACCACCGCTTCGTGCATCTGGAGGAGCCGGGGTGGGGCGTCGCGCTCGTCAACGACTCGACGTACGGACATGACGTGACCCGTACGGTCCGTGCCTCGGACGCCGGTACGACCACGACCGTCCGCGTCTCGCTGCTGCGCGCCCCGCGCTTCCCCGACCCCGAGACCGACCAGGGCGTCCACCGCTTCCGGCACGCCCTGGCACCCGGCGCGTCGATCGGCGACGCGGTCCGCGAGGGCTACCGCGTGAACCTGCCGGAGCGCCGGATCCCGGGCGACGCGGAGGTGGCCCCGCTGGTGAGCGTCGACAACGACGCCGTCGTCGTCAGCGCCGTCAAGCTGGCCGACGACGAGAGCGGCGATCTGGTCGTACGGCTCTACGAGTCGACCGGCGGACGGGCCAAGGTAAGGGTCGGTCTCGGCTTCGGGACCACCGGACTGGCCGTGACCGACCTGCTGGAGCGCCCGCTGGCGGACGTGACGCCGCCCGAGCCGGCCGACGGGTCGGTCCAGCTGTCGCTGCGCCCGTTCGAACTGGTCACGCTGCGGCTGACGCGCGGCTGACCGGCACGCCCCGGGCGGCACCGCACCGCCGGCCGGTCCGGCGGTGCGGTGCCGCCCGGCACGGCCGGCACACGCGGCGGGCGCCCGGGAGACCCGGGGCGTCCGCCGCCGTGCGGTCATGTGTGGGGCCGGTGGTCCAGCGCCTGCGCGGCCACCAGATGGAGGAACTCCCGTTCGTTGCCCGCCAGCCCCGCCGCGGTGAGCGCTTCGTCCGCCTCGGCGATCGGGGCGGCGAGCAGCGGCGCCGCGAGGGATGCCCGCGACGGGTCGTCCAGTACCGCGCGCACGGCCGACAGGAGGCGCAGATAGGCCCGCGCGGCGGTGCACTCATCCGACGGGCTCGATGCGACGGACGTGGTGGTGGTCATCCCGGCTTCCTCTCGATGGATCTGTCGGACCCTCAAGTCTGGGTCATGGGTCTGACAACCGGCCCGACGACCGGCCCGGCCGGGGCCGCCGCCACGGCGGCCCCGGGCGGCGGGACCACAGCTCCGGCCAGGTCCGTACCAGCAGCCAGCCCGCGGACAGCAGGAACAGCGCGGCGGTGATCAGCAGCCAGCGGCCCAGGAAGACATCGATATCGAGGCCCGTGGCCGGCTCGTACGGCTCCGGTGTCCGCAGCACCAGCGGCCAGTACACCAGCAGCAACAGCAGCGAGAGGAAGGCCGGAACGCGTACGTGGTTGACGCCGACGCGCGGCACCGGCCGCCGGGGCCGTGACAGGGCCCTGACGGCCCGGTCGCCGAGCGAGTACAGCGGCACCAGCACGAGATCGTGCAGCACCGCCGCGCCCACGAACCAGAGCAGGATCAGCGGCCAGTCGCCCGCCAGCAGCCGGACCCCGGCGTAACCGCAGAGCGCGAACGAGGCCAGCAGAAGGAGCAGTTGGCCCGGCGACTCGCCGTACAGCCGGCGGAAGCGCCGACGTACGTTCAGATGACGGCGCAGCTCTCGCAGCTCCCGCCGGGTCGGCCACGGCATTCTCATACGGGCCATGACGACTCCCCGAAGCTCAGCCGCCGGACCCACTTGGTGTTCATCACACCCGGCGCGCCCGGCACGATGATCCTCGCCGGATACCCGTGATCCGGCGAGAGCTCCGCGCCGTTGACCCGGAGCGCGAGCAGCGAGCGCGGATCGCGCACCTGGTTGTCCCGCAGCGCCACCGCGCGGAACGAGCCGTGCGACTGCACCGACTCCACGAACACACTCGGCGCCGCCTCCCCCAGCCCCACCAGGGCGGCGAGATCGGTCAGCCGGACCCCCTCCCACCGCTGGTCGGAGGTGGACCAGCCCTCCACACAGGCGATCGGCAGCGCGGAGCCGTGCCGGGGGAGCCGCTCCAGCTCGGCCCGGGTCAGCACGGTCTGCCGGCCGCCGCCCCGTACGGTCAGCCGCCAGTCGGGACCGATGTCCCGCGCCCGGATCCCGACGGACCTCGCCGTCTTGTTGATCTGGAAGCCGTTCGGACCGGGCCCGGGATTCCGGCCGTGCGGGGCGAGCAGCGCCGTACCGCGCAGCGAGCCGCCGATGCTCTGACCGGCCGTCACCACGAGCAGCGCCAGCGAGCCCAGCCCGACCATCCCGAGCGCGCCGCGCCGCGAGAGGGTGGGCGGCGCCGGGTCGCGGGAGACGAGACCGGTCTCGTCCAGCGGCTCGGGTACGGTCCGCGCCACCGGAGTACGCAGCTCGGCGCGGAGGTCCCGGCCGCGCAGCGCCCGTACCGTACGCGGCAGCCGCAGGGCGGCATGGGCGATGAACGCCCCGATGAACACCCACGCCCCGTAGAAGTGCAGCGGATAGAACGAGCCCGGGAAGAGGTACTCCAACTGGACGTTGAGCACGCCGGTGATGAACTCGAACAGCCCGCCGCCGACGAGGAGGAGCAGCGACAGCCGGTCCAGCGCGTGGCCGGGCGAGCGCACCGGCGGCATCACGAACAGCTTCGGCACGACCGACCACAGCTTCGCGAGCACCACCGGTACGAGCACGATCCCGAGCGTCACATGCACGCCCTGCGTGACGCGGTAGAGCCAGTAGGGATCAGTCGGCCAGGCGAAGAGATAGAAGCCGAGCAGCCCCTTGTCCGGAGTCTTGTCGTTGGCCGGGGACAGATCGGGGTTGTACGCGAGATAGGACAGCAGCCCCGTCAGAAAGAGGATGGGGATACCGATCAGCAGCACCACGGCGAAGACGGAGGTCAGCCAGGGGCCGCGCAACGGGCTGCGCCACGTCGGGGTGAGGCGGGCGGGGACTTTCATACCGGCGACCGTAGGGCGTGGAACGCGCCGGAGGCGGTTTCGACGCATGACGAAACCCTGACGTCGCCATCGCCGACCCGGACGGCGGGAGACCGGACGGCGGGAGATCCGATGGCGGGGGATCTGACGGTTCGATGACGTGGCCTGTCGGTCGCCCCTGGACACGGGCCCGCATGCCTAACGTGACGCCGTGACCCTGCTACCCCGCCCCGGCGTGGGCTCCGGAGCCCCGGAAACGCCAGAAGCACCAGAAGCCCCCCACGCGGCGGAAGCCGCGTGCGCCCCGCCCGTCCCCGTGGAGCGCTCCGGCCGTCGGCTCGACCTGATGGCGGCCGGCGGGGGCGCGCTCCTCTTCGCCGCCGCCGCCGTGGTGGGCACCCTGATCGAGCACTACGACGGGACCCTTCACGTCAGCTGGCCGCCCCTGCTGGCCCAGTGGATGCCGCACCTCGGACCCGGCACGCTTCCGGCGCTGCTGACCGCCGTCGCGGTGATCGCGTACGGGCCGCCCCTCGCCGCCCGGCTGTCCTGGCGCGCGCTGACCTGGGCCAGTTGGGCCGCCGCGCTGGCCTGGACCTGGTCACTGGCGCTGGTGGACGGGTGGCAGCGCGGCGTGGCCGGACGGCTGGCCACCCGGCACGAGTATCTGAGCGGTGTCGACCGGTTCGACGACATCCCCGCCACCCTGCGCGACTTCACCCGGCACATCCTGATCGGCCCGCCGGACAACTGGCCGACCCATATCGCGGGCCATCCGCCGGGCGCCGTGCTGACGTTCGTCGGACTCGACCGGATCGGGCTCGGCGGCGGTGCGTGGGCCGGCGCGTTCTGCGTGGTCACCGGCGCTTCGACGGCCGTCGCCGTCCTCGTCACGCTGCGCGCGCTGGGCGCCGGGCGCGCGGCACGCGCGGCGGCCCCCTTCCTCGTCCTCGCCCCCGGCGCCGTATGGGTCGGCGCCTCCGCCGACGGCTACTTCGCGGCCGTCGCCGCCTGGGCGCTCGCCCTGCTGGCGCTCGCGGCCACCCGTACCGTCCGCGCGCCCCGGGCGGCGGCGCTCGGCTCCGGCCTGCTGTTCGGGGTGACGGTCCAGCTGTCGTACGGGCTGACGCTGATGGTCTTCCCCGCCGTGGCGGTGCTCGTCCTCGCCCGCAGGGCACGGCCGCTGCCGGTGGCGGGTCTCGCGGTGCTGGGGTTCGCGGCGGTGGCGGTGGCGTTCCTGCTGGCCGGGTTCCGGTGGTGGGAGGCGTACGGACTGCTGGTGGAGCGCTACTACCAGGGCGTGGCCAGGGAGCGCCCCTACGGCTACTGGGTATGGGCCAATGGAGCCGCGGTGGTGATCGCGGCGGGACTCGCCGCGGTCGCCGGGATCCGGCGTCTGCCCGCCGCGGTCCGCGGTACCCAGGGCTCCGGTCGCGGGCACCGGAGCACCGGCCGGGGGCCCAGCGGCACCCACCGGACGGTCGCCCTGCTGCTGGCCGCGGTGCTCCTGGCGCTGCTGGTCGCGGATCTGTCCGGGATGAGCAAGGCCGAGACGGAGCGCATCTGGCTGCCGTTCACGCTCTGGCTGCCGGCCGCCGCCGCGCTGCTGCCCGCCCGTGACCACCGCGGCTGGCTCGCGGCCCAGGCCGGCCTGGCCCTCCTCGTCAACCATCTGCTGCTCACGGTCTGGTGACCGCGGCGCGCCGGCACGGGCTCGCGCGGCGACGACGGCGTGCCTGGTGACGACGGGGCGCCAGGTGACGACGAGGCGCCTGGTGACGACGGGCCCGTGCGCCGGCGCGGGCTCAGGCGCCGGCCGCGTACCGCCAGAAGTCCCGCATCAGCGGCGGCGGGGTCGGGCCGGTCATCGCCCGCTGGCTGAGCAGGATCGTGACCGCCCCGGTGGACGGGACGAGATGCCCCGCCGTGCCCGTACCGCCGATCCAGCCGTACCGTCCCGGCACATTCCAGGGGTCGGTCTCCGCGACATCGACCGAGCCGCCGAAACCCCAGCCCTGGCCCTCCAGGAACAGCGTGCTCGCCGCGCGCTGGGCCGGGGTGAGCTGGTCGGTGGTCATCCGCCGTACCGACGCGGGCGACAGCAGCCGGTGGCCGTCGAACGTCCCTTCGGCGAGCAGCATCCGCGCGAAGGCGTACCAGTCGTCGGCGGTCGAGACCAGTCCGCCGGCGCCGGACGGGAACGCGGGCGGGCCGCTCCACTGGCCGTCGGGGGCGTCGATCAGCTCGGGGCCGCCTGTCGGACCCGTCCCGTAGTAGGCGGTGAACCGGTCGAGCTTGTCCGCCGGTACCTCGAATCCCGTGTCGGCCATGGAAAGCGGTTCGAACAGCCGCTCCGCCAGGAACTCGGACAGCGGACGGCCCGCGACCCTGGCGATCAGCACGCCCAGGATGTCGGAGCAGGTGTTGTACAGCCAGACGTCTCCCGGCTGGTGCAGCAGGGGAATGCGGGACAGAGCAGCCATCCACGCGTCGGGCGCCGCCACGCGCCCCGGCTGCGGCGCTCCCTGCATCAGCTCGCTGAACAGCAGCGCGACCGCGGGCAGCGAGAAGTCGGACGGGAACCCGTACCCGGCGCGGAAACTGAGCAGATCGGCCACGGTGATCGCCCGGACGGCCGGGACCACGTCGTCGACCGGACCGACCGGCGTACGGACGACCTTCGGCGACGCCAGCTCCGGGAGCCAGGGCGCGACCGGGTCGTCCAGCGCGATCAGGCCGTCGTCGACCAGCATCATGACCGCCGCCGCCGTGACGGGCTTGGTCATCGAGGCGATACGGAAGATCGAGTCCCTGGCCATCGGGGACGTGCCCTCGATGTCGGTGGAGCCGACGGCCGCCACCTCGACCCGGTCGCCGAGGGCCACCAGGCCCACGGCTCCCGGCATCGAGCCGTCGCCGACATGCTTCTCCAGGGTGTTGCGCAGCGTGGTCATCGGTCCACCTTCCCGTGTACGCGGTCGGAGGGGAGACTCCCGGCACGGCGGGAACTCATCGCGGTGCGTCACCCGGCGCGCGAGGTCAGATAGGCGACGGTGGCCGGATCCGCCGGGACGAACGTCTCGATGGCCAGTTCCGCGACGGTCACGTCCATCGGGGTGTTGAAGGTGGAGATGGACGACAGGAAGGAGAGCACCTGCCCGTCGTGCTCGATGATCATCGGCAGCGCGAAGCTGGGCCCCGCGACGGAACGGAGCGCACGCGCGTCCCCGTCCGGCGACTCGTCCCCCCACGCCCCGGACACCGGCGGCGGATACGCGGCGACCTCGTCGTACATCGCGCGCAGCGCCGGGGAGCGGTGCAGCGCGAGCTGGCGCTCCATCTGGTCCAGGAGATGTCCGCGCCACTCCCGCAGATTGCGGATACGCGGCGCGAGTCCCTCCGGATGGAGGGTGAGCCGCATCGAGTTGAGCGGCGGCGCGAGCAGCTTCTCGGGCACCCCTTCCAGCAGCATGGCGACGCCCTGATTGGCGGCCACCACGGTGTACGTGCCGTCCACCACGACCGCCGGATACGGTTCGTACCCCCGCAGCAGCCGGTCCAGGCCCTCCCGTACGGCGTCCATGGCCGGGTCGTCCAGCGCCGTCTCGGTGAACCGGGGCGCGTAACCCGCCGCCAGCAGCAGTGTGTTGCGTTCCCGTACGGGTACGTCGAGCCGGTCGGCGAGCCGCAGCACCATCTCCTCGCTGGGGCGGGCCCGGCCCGTCTCGATGAAGCTGATGTGCCGGGCGGACGAACCGGCCCGGATCGCCAGCTCCAGCTGGCTGACCCGACGCCGCTTGCGCCAGTCGCGCAGCAGGGGCCCGACACCCGGATCGCCGGTCCGGGCCGCCGTGACGCCGGACGCCGTGGCCTGGGACGTCATACCGCGAGCTGCCATACGAGGACCGTAATGCACCGGTCCCGGCAGGGGCGTACGGGGTGCGCGCGGCACGGCTGACCCGGCGGCGCGCGGAGACGTCGTATCGTCGGCCGCGTCGCTGCCCGTTCCCGTAAGGAGCCAGGCCATGGCCACCGAGCCGCTGTCGCAGAACGAGATCGAGGACCGGCTGCGGGAGCTTCCCGGCTGGTCCGTGGAGAACGGTCTGCTGACCCGTACCTACCGGCTGGGCACGCACTTCGCGGCGACCGCGATGGTCGTCCATATCGCCGGGACCCAGGAGGAGCTGAACCACCACTCCGCGCTGACCCTGGGCTACAACACCGTCACCCTGGCGGTGAGTACGCATGACGCGGGCGGCGCGCTCACCGCGCGCGATGTCGAACTGGCCCGGCGCGTCGAGGCGTTGGCCCCCGCGCACGGCGCCTCCTGACGGACACCGCAGGTCCCGCGGCCGGCCCTCCGGCCGGTCCATTTACGCTGGTGACCATGGACGTACTGGCGGGACTCCTCGACGGGCCGCGGGCGCGCGGGGCCTTTCTGCTGCGCATGGTGATGGAGCCGCCGTGGTCCGTCCGGATCGAGGACCGGGCCCCGCTGTGTCTGATGTGTGTCACCCGCGGCGAGGCCTGGATCGTCCCCGACGGGGGCGGTGATCCGGTGCCGCTGCGCCCCGGGGACGTCGCGATCGCCCGGGGCCCCGAGCCGTACATCACCGCCGACAGCCCCGGCACCGCGCCGCGCGCGCTGATCGGCCCCGGCGGCGCCTGCCGCACCCTGGCGGGCGAGCCGCTCGCGCAGTCCATGCGGCTGGGCGTACGGACCTGGGGCAACGCCCCCGACGGCGGCACGACCGTCCTCATCGGTACGTACCAGATGGACGGCGAGGTCAGCAGACGGCTGCTGGACGCGCTGCCGCCGCTGCTCCATCTGCCGGCCGATGTCTGGAACTGCCCGCTGATGCCCGTGCTCGACGACGAGATCTCCCGGGACGAACCGGGCCAGAGCGTGGTGCTCGACCGGGTGCTCGATCTGATGCTGATCGCCGTGCTCAGGGCGTGGTTCTCGCGGCCCGGCGCGGAAGCGCCCGGCTGGTACCGCGCCATGGCCGATCCGGCGGTCGGCAACGCCCTGCGGCTGCTCCAGAACGAGCCGGCCCGCCCCTGGACGGTCGCCTCGCTCGCCGCCGCGTGCGGTGTCTCACGGGCCGGGCTCGCCCGCCGCTTCAGCGAGCTGGTCGGGGAGCCCCCGATGGCGTATCTCACCGGCTGGCGGCTCGCGCTCGCCGGGGATCTGCTGCGCGGTACGGACGCGACGGTCGAGTCGGTGGCCAGGAAGGTCGGCTACAGCGGTTCGTTCGCGCTGAGCGCGGCCTTCAAACGGGTACGCGGCGTCAGCCCCCAGGAGTACCGGTCGGGCGCGCTGCCGGTCGGGTCCTGGAGAGGGCCCGCGGACGGGAGGGCCCGCGGACCACGGCGCCGCCGGCCGGAACCGGCAGACGGCGCCAGGGCGTCCGGAGGCGGGGTCAGTCGTTGACCTCCGCCGGGTCGGATCCGATGCGCTTGCCCTCGTCCAGCGCGGCGAACGCCGCCAGATCGTCGGCGTCCAGCTCGAAGCCGAAGACGTCGAGGTTCTCCCGGATCCGGGACGGGGTCACGGACTTGGGGATCACCACGTTCCCCAGCTGGATGTGCCAGCGGAGCACCACCTGCGCCGGGGTCCTGCCGTGCTTGTGCGCGACGGCGACCACCGTCGGCACGTCGAGCAGCCCCTTGCCCTGCCCGAGCGGCGACCACGCCTCGGTGGCGATGGAGTGCTTCGCGTGCAGGGCCCTGGACTCGGCCTGCTGGAGCTGCGGGTGCAGCTCGATCTGGTTGACGGCGGGGACCACGGAGGTCTCGCCGATCAGCCGCTCCAGGTGCTCGGGAAGGAAGTTCGAGACGCCGATGGCCTTGACGCGGCCGTCGCCCAGGAGTTTCTCGAACGCCTTGTAGGTGTCGACGTAGGCGTCGACGGCCGGCCTCGGCCAGTGGATCAGATAGAGGTCGAGGTACTCCAGACCGAGCCTCTCCAGCGAGGCGTCGAAGGCGCGCAGCGTCGTGTCGTACCCCTGCTCGCTGTTCCACAGCTTGGTGGTGACGAAGAGTTCCTCACGGGCGATGCCGGAGGCCTTGATGGCGTTGCCCGTGCCCTCTTCGTTGCCGTAGATGGCGGCGGTGTCGATGCTGCGGTAGCCGGCCTCCAGTGCGGTGCCGACGGCCCGCGTCGCCTCGTCGTCCGGGACCTGCCAGACGCCGAAGCCGAGCTGGGGCATCTCGATGCCGTTGTTGAGAGTGAGGGTGGGGACCTTGCTCACGAGCGGTCGATCCTAACGTCGTCGGTGGCTTCTCCGCCGTACAACGATCACGGCGGCGGGCGGATTCCCGCCCGTGCGGAGCCGGTGGGCATCTCATCGGTAGAGCGCGTCCACCTCGACCGCGTAGGCGGCCTCGATGGCCTTGCGCTTGAGCTTCAACGACGGTGTCAGCAGCCCCTGTTCCTCGCTGAACGGACGCGCGAGGATCCGGAACGTACGGATCGACTCGGCCTGGGACACCGCCGTGTTCGCGGCCACCACCGCGCGCCGGATCTCCATCTCCAGATCCTTGTCCCGCACCAGATCGGTGGGTTTGAGCGGTGACCTGCCCTGGATGGAGAGCCAGTGGTCGACGGCCTCCCGGTCCACGGTCACCAGCGCCGCGATGTAGGGCCGGTCGTTGCCGACCACGAGGCACTGGGACACCAGCGGATGCGCCCGCACCCGGTCCTCCAGGGCGCCGGGCGAGACGCTCTTGCCGCCGGAGGTGACCAGGATCTCCTTCTTCCGGCCGGTGATGGTCAGATAGCCGTCCTCGTCGAGCGACCCGAGATCACCGGTGGCCAGCCAGCCGTCGTGCAGTACGGCGTCGGTGGACTTGGGGTCGTTGAGATAGCCCGAGAAGATCTGGTCGCCGCTCAGCCACACCTCGCCGTCCGCCGCGATATGCACCGAGGTGCCGGGGATCGGCCGGCCGACCGTGCCGTAGCGGGTGCGTTCCGGCGGGTTGGCGGTGGCCGCCGCGCAGGACTCGGTGAGCCCGTACCCCTCGTAGACGGTGACGCCCGCGCCCGCGAAGAACAGCCCGAGCCGCCGGTCCATCGCCGAACCGCCCGACATGGCGTGCCGCACCCGGCCGCCCAGCGCGTCACGGACCTTGCTGTAGACGGCCTTCTCGAAGAACTGGTGCTGCACCCGCAGCGTCGCCGAGGGGCCGGGGCCGAGGCCGAAGGCGCGGTGTTCCAGCGCCTCCGCGTAACGCACCGCCACCTCCACGGCCTTGTCGAAGGGCCCGGCCCTGCCGTCCGTCTCCGCCTTGCGGCGCGCCGCGTGGTAGACCTTCTCGAAGATGTACGGCACGGCCAGGATGAAGGACGGCCGGAACGCCACCAGATCGGGCATCAGCGCGCTCGCCTGGAGGACGGGCTGATGCCCCAGCTTCACCCGGCCGCGGATCGCCGCGATCTCGATCATCCGCCCGAAGACATGCGCGAGCGGCAGGAAGAGCAGCGTCGACGCCTCGTCACCGGCCTTCGCGCGGAAGACGGGCTCCCAGCGTCCGAGGACCGTGTCCGCCTCGAACATGAAGCAGCCGTGGGTGATCACACACCCCTTGGGGCGTCCGGTGGTGCCCGAGGTGTAGATGACCGTGGCCACGGAGTCCGGTGTCACCGCCTTGCGGTGGCGGTGCACCACCTCGTCGTCGATCCCGGCGCCCGCCGCGAACAGCTCGTTCACCGCGCCGGCGTCCAGCTGCCAGAGCCGTTTGAGTCTGGGCAGCCGGTCGATGACCGAACCGATGGTCATGGCGTGGTCCTCGTGCTCGACCATGCAGGCCGAGACCTCGGCGTCGTACAGCATCCAGTAGACCTGTTCGGCCGAGGACGTGGGATAGACCGGCACGGACTGCGCGCCGACCGCCCAGAGCGCGAAGTCGAAGAGCGTCCACTCGTAGCGGGTACGGGACATGATCGCGACCCGGTCGCCGAACCGTACGCCGTGCGCCAGCAGCCCCTTCGCCAGCCCCAGCACCTCGTCGCGGAACGCGGCCGAGGTCATGTCCCACCACTGGCCCCGCTCGTCCTTGCGGCCGAGCGCGATCCGTCGCGGATCGTCGACGGCATGATCGAACACGGCGTCCGCGAGCCCACCGACGTGGGGGGCGGCCGGCAGAGGGGGGACGGTGAATTCGCGCAATGACCTGCTCCTTGTGGCGCTCCGCACAGCGCGGGTGACGGTACCCCAACGGGCGTTCCGGGGGGAGAGCGTCCGCGAACCGGAGCGAAGCCGTATCGCCACAGGTCAGCGCCCGATTCGAGCCCGCTTCCGAGGGCTCGTGACAGACATCTGACCGTGGAGTAAGTCGCCGGCGGGGGAATCTCCACCGAATCCGTACGCTGTTGTCACGCGCGCTCTACCGGGCCGGGGCCTTGGTCTGTACCTATGACCGTGCCCATGGGCTTCCGCCACGGGTCAGCGACTGTCCGCCGCCGGACGGTGCAGCCGGTCGCCGCCCGCCAGGATCGCCGCCGCCAGCGCGTCCGCCGCCTCCTGCGTGTCCCGGCGGCCACGGCGCCGGCCGTGCAGCAGGACGAAGTCCACCCCGCCCAGCTCGGGCAGCCCGGCCTTCGCCGGGACCGGCACCAGGCCGGGCGGTATCAGCCCCCTGGTGTGCGCCATGACACCGAGCCCCGCGCGGGCCGCCGCGATCAGCCCGCTCAGGCTGCCGCTCGTACACGCGATGCGCCAGCGCCGGTCGTGCGCCTCCAGCACCTCCAGCGCGCGGGCGCGGGTGAGGGCGGGCGGCGGGAAGGCGATCAGCGGGACCGGACGCTCCGGGTCCAGGCGCAGCTGTGGTGCCCCGATCCAGGCCAGCGTGGACTGCCAGACCAGCTCGCCGTGGCGGTCGCCCGTGCGGCGTTTGGCCAGCACCAGATCGAGCCGGCCGTCCGCCAGTTGTTCGTGCAGGATGCCGGAGAGCTCCACGGTCAGCTCCAGGTCGACCTCGGGATGGTCGAGCCGGAAGGTCTCCAGGATCTCCGGGAGCCGGGTGAGGACGAAGTCCTCCGAGGCGCCGAACCTGAGCCGGCCGCGCAGCCGCGTCCCGGTGAAGTAGGCCGCCGCCCGGTCGTGGGCCGCCAGGATCGTCCGGGCGAAGCCGAGCATGGCCTCGCCGTCCTCGGTCAGCTCCACGCTATGGGTGTCCCGGGTGAACAGAAGCCGCCCCGTCGCCTCCTCAAGACGGCGGATGTGCTGGCTCACCGTGGACTGGCGCAGTCCGAGCCGGTGCGCGGCCTGCGTGAAACTCAGGGTCTGGGCCACGGCAAGGAAGGTGCGCAGCTGTCGTGGGTCGTACATACCGCCAGGTTAGAGCGTTATCACGAGTCGCGATGACAGTGAGAGCGGTATGCGGGATTCCCGATCATGGAGAACAGGGGGAGCATGGGGAGGCACGCACTGTACCGACAGCCAGTAGTGGAGCACATGAACCGCCGTCCTTCCCCGCGCATCCGGATCCCGTCCTGGCTGCCTGTCGACCCCTACATCCTGGCGCTCATCGGAACCGTCGCCCTCGCCGCGCTGCTGCCGGCCTCCGGCACGGTCGCCGATGTCGCGGGTGGGGCCTCGACGGGCGCGGTGGCGCTGCTGTTCTTCCTCTACGGAGCACGGCTCTCCACCCGCGAGATGGTCGACGGGCTGAAGCACTGGCGGCTCCATCTGACCGTCCTCGCCTGTACGTTCCTGCTCTTCCCGCTGCTGGGGCTGGCGGCACGGGGGCTCGTACCGTTCGCCCTGACCCCCGAGCTCTACAGCGGACTGCTCTTCCTCTGCCTGGTGCCCTCCACGGTCCAGTCGTCCATCGCCTTCACCTCCATCGCCCGCGGCAATGTGGCGGCCGCGATCTGCGCCGGGTCCTTCTCCAGCCTCGTCGGCATCGTGATCACCCCCCTGCTCGCGGCGCTGCTGATCGGCGGCGGGACGACCGGCTTCTCCGCCGACTCGCTGTTCAGGATCGCCGTCCAACTGCTGCTGCCGTTCCTCGCGGGCCAGTTGCTGCGCCGCTGGATCGTCGGCTTCCTCACCCGCCACCGCACACTGCTCGGCCTGGTCGACCGCGGCTCGGTCCTGCTGGTCGTCTACACCGCGTTCAGCCAGGGCATGGCCGCGGGCGTCTGGCACCAGGTGACCCCCGCCAGGCTGGCGGTGCTGCTGGGCGTCGAGGCGGTGCTGCTCGCCGCGATGCTCTCGCTGAGCTGGTACGGCGGCAAGCGCCTGGGCTTCGGCCGCGCGGACCGGATCGCGATCCAGTTCGCCGGATCGAAGAAGAGCCTGGCGGCGGGGCTGCCCATGGCGAGCGTGCTGTTCGGCGCGCAGGCGAGCCTGGCCGTACTGCCGCTGATGCTGTTCCACCAGATGCAGTTGATGGTGTGCGCGGTGATCGCGAAGCGCCGGGCGAAGGATTCCCAGCAGCCGCGGCAACCGGAGGTCCCGGGGCCACGAAATCGCCCCGCCTCGATCCGTACGCCCGTCTCCACACCCGTCGGCGAGTGAGCCGAAGGGGCGCGCCGACGAGGCGAACCGAGCCTCACGGAAAAGAAGAAAGGACCCGGCCGACGCAGGGGGCGCTCCCCGCCGGCCGGGCCCTGTTCCGTGCAGCGGGGGTGGTCAGACCCCGGTGTGCAGGGCGATCCTCCCGTCCCCCGCGTACACGTTCATGGAGGCGCCGCGGAGGAAGCCGACGAGCGTGAGCCCGCTCTCCGCGGCGAGATCGACGGCGAGCGACGAAGGCGCCGACACCGCCGCCAGCACAGGAATGCCCGCCATCACGGCTTTCTGTGCGAGTTCGAAGGAAGCGCGGCCGGAGACGAGCAGGATCGCCCGGGAGAGCGGCAGCAGGTCCTGCCGCAGTGCCCGGCCGACGAGCTTGTCGACGGCGTTGTGGCGGCCGACATCCTCCCGGATGTCGAGCATCTCGCCGTCCTCGGAGAACAGCGCGGCCGCGTGGAGGCCCCCGGTCCGGTCGAAGACCTGCTGCGCCGCCCGCAGCCGGTCGGGGAGACCGGAGAGCAGCGCGGGTTCGACGCGGACCGGGGGAGTGTCGTTGATCGGGAAGCGGGCGGTGGTCCGTACGGCGTCCAGGCTGGCCTTGCCACACAGCCCGCACGACGAGGTCGTGTAGACATTCCGCTCCAGTGTGATGTCCGGCACGGGCACTCCCGGCGCGAGCCGTACGTCGACCACGTTGTACGTGTTCGAGCCGTCGTCCTTCGCCCCGGCGCAGTACACGATGGACTGGACATCGGACCCCGCCGCCAGGACCCCTTCGCTGACCAGGAAGCCCGCCGCGAGCGCGAAGTCGTCGCCCGGCGTGCGCATGGTGATGGCGAGTGGCTTGCCGTTCAGCCGGATTTCCAGCGGTTCTTCGGCCACCAGGGTGTCGGGGCGGGTCGAGACGGCTCCGTCCCGGATACGGATGGTGCGGCGGCGCTCGGTGACCCGTCCCATGTGATCCAGTCCTACTCGTCGGTGCTGCCGTCAGTGCTGCTGTACGTGCTGGTAGCCGAAACGGCCCTTGATGCAGAGGTTTCCGTGTGTCACCGGATTGTCGTGCGGCGATGTCACCTTCACGATCTCATTGTCCTGCACGTGCAGTGTCAGATTGCAGCCGACACCGCAGTAGGCGCAGATCGTGGTGGTCTCCGTCTGGGCCGGTTCGTTCCAGGTGCCGGCCTCCCGCATGTCGAATTCCGACTTGAAGCTGAGTGCTCCGGTCGGGCAGACCTCGATGCAGTTACCGCAGTAGACACAGGCCGAATCGGTGAGCGGTGTGTCGTGCTCGGTGGAGATACGGGCGTCGAAGCCGCGGCCCGCAACGGAGATCGCGAACGAATTCTGCCACTGCTCGCCGCATGCGTCGACACACTTGTAGCACTGGATGCATTTGTCGTAGTCGCGGACGTACAGATCATTGTCGATCTTCGGTTCCTCGTTCAGCCTGGCCGCGTCGGGCCCGAAGCGCTCGGGCTTCGCGTCGTACTCCTTGAGCCACTCCGCGGCCCTCGGGGTGGTGGAGAGGTCGGTCGACGAGGCGAGGAGTTCGAGGACGATCTTCCGGCTGTGCCGGGCGCGCTCGGTGTCCGTGCGGACGTCCATGCCCGCCTCCGCGCGGCGCGAGCAGGCGGGCGCCAGCGTACGGGCGCCCTCGACCTCGACGACACACACGCGGCAGGCGTTCTTCGGGGTGAGTGTGTCGCCCTCGCAGAGCGTCGGGATGTCCTTGCCCGCGGCCCGGCAGGCGTCGAGCAGGGTGGACCCCTCCGGTACCCGGGTCTCCTGGCCGTCCAGGGTGAACTCGATGAGCCGGCGCGGTGGTTGAAGCGGTATCGCGGTCACTCGGCACCCCTTGACTCGAAGACGTCCAGACGGTCGATGGCGGACTCGACGGCGTTCCACGCGGTCTGTCCGAGACCGCAGATGGACGCGTCCTTCATGGCCCGGCCGACCTCGCGCAGCAGCGCGACGTCCCCGGCGGCCTCGGCGCCCGTGCGGTCCAGGATCCGGTGCAGGGCCTCCTCCTGCCGTACCGTGCCGACCCGGCAGGGCACACACTGCCCGCAGGACTCGTCGCGGAAGAACTCGGCGATGCGGAGCAGCATCCGCGGCAGTCGTACGGTGTCGTCCATCACCAGCACCACACCGGATCCGAGTGTGGTGCCGGCCGCTCTCGTCCCCTCGAAGGTGAGCGGGATGTCCCGCTCGTCGGGCCGTACGAACCCGCCCGCGGCGCCGCCGAGCAGGATCGCGCGCACCTCGCCCGGTGTGCCCGCCAGATCGAGCAGCTCGCCCAGCGTGGCGCCGAAGGGCAGTTCGTAGATTCCGGGGCGCGACACACTGCCGGAGACACAGAACAGCTTGGGCCCGGTGGACTGGGCCGTGCCGGTCGCCGCGTACGCCTGGGCGCCGCCGGTGAGGATCGGCAGCACATTGATCAGTGTCTCGACGTTGTTCTCGGCGGTCGGCTTGCCGAACAGGCCCTGTTCCACCGGGAAGGGCGGCTTGGAGCGCGGCTCGCCCCGGTAGCCCTCGATGGAGTTGAACAGCGCGGTCTCCTCACCGCAGATGTACGCGCCCGCACCGCGCCGGATCTCGATGTCGAAGGCGTACCCCTGGCCGAGGACATCGTCCCCGAGCAGTCCGCGGGCGCGCGCCTGGTCGATCGCGTTCCGGAGGAGCCGCAGGGCGCGCGGATACTCGCCGCGCAGATAGAGATAGCCGTGGTGCGCGCCGACCGCGTATCCGGCGATGGTCATCGACTCGATCAGGGAGTATGGGTCGCCCTCCATGACCACACGGTCCTTGAAGGTGCCGGGTTCCGACTCGTCGGCGTTGCAGACCAGATAGTGCGGATGGGCCGGCTGCGAGGCGGTGGCCTGCCACTTGCGGCCGGTGGGGAAGGCCGCGCCGCCGCGGCCGACCAGACCGGCGTCGGTGACCTCCCTGATGACCCCGGCGGCCCCGATGTCGAAGGCCCGCCGCAGCGCCGCGTAGCCGCCGTGCGCCCGGTAGTCGTCGAGGCTGTACGGATCGACGACCCCGACCCGGCGGAGCAGTGTCAGTCCTGGCTGCCCGGCCTGCGGCACGGCCATCGCGGCGGCGGGTTCCGCCGGCGCGGCCTCGGGCGCGGCCGTGGCCAGGACGAGCGCCTCGGCGGTGGCGGGGGCGACGACTGCCGTGGCGTACGGCCGGGACGGCGGCTCCGTCGCCTCGGCGTCCGCCGCCGGCCCCGCCTGGATGAGCAGCGCCGCCGGGGCGCGCTCGCAGAGGCCGAGACAGGGGCTCGGCTGCCAGACAGCGCCGCCCGTGGGCGTGCCCGCGGCCCCCAGCCGCTCTTCCAGGCGCGCGCAGAGCGCCTGGGAGCCATGGGCGGCGCAGGCCAGGTCGATGCAGACGTGCAGCACCTTCGCGGGGCGTGGGGTGACCGCGAACATCGCGTAGAACGTGGCGACGCCGTACGCCTCCGCCGGCGGTACCGTGAGCCGCCGGCAGAGGTAGTCCAGCGCGCCCTCGCTGATCCAGCCGACACGGTCGTTGACCGCGTGCAACCCCGGCAGCAGCAGGTCTCTGCGCGCCCGCGCCTCGCGACCGCCCCGCGCCCAGCGCAGATCCGTGTCCGTACGGTCCTCCGCGCCCTCCCAGGCCGAGGCCGGCGGGCCGAGCAGCGCGTCGACCGCCGCCCGCTCCTCGTCGGTCGGTTTGCTGTCACCGAAGTGCAGGTCCACTGAGTCTCAGCTCCTCGACGCCGCTGCGGGCAGCTTCTCGATCCGGATCGCCGAGGCCTTGAACTCGGCGGTGCCCGCGATCGGGCAATTGGCCTCGATGGTCAGCTGGTTGGTGTCCACCTCGTCCGGGAAGTGCATGGTCATGAAGGCGAGACCGGGACGGAGCCCCGGATCGACCCAGACCGGCGCCTGGACGGTGCCGCGCCGCGACGAGATCCGGACCTCCTCGCCCACCGTCACCCCGTACCGCTCGGCGTCCTCCGGGCACAGCTCGACATACTCGCCGCGCCGCAGGGGAGAGGCGAAACTGCCGCTCTGCACACCGGTGTTGTACGAGTCGAGCCGGCGTCCCGTGGTGAGCCTGATCGGGTACTGATCGTCCGTCAGGTCGACCGGGGGGTCATGCTTGACGATGCCGAAGGGGGCGAGCCTGCCGCGCTTGGCGGGGTCCGCCTCCCACAGCCTGCCGTGCAGATAGGTCGGTTCGAGCTTGTCCGTGTCCGGGCAGGGCCACTGGATGCCCTGATGCTCCGCCAGCCGCTCGTAGGTCATGCCGTAGTGGTCGGGGGAGACCGAACGCAGCTCGTTCCACACCGACTCGGCGTCCGCGTACTTCCAGGCGTGCCCGAGCCGGCCCGCCAGCTCGCAGATGATGTCGATGTCCTCGCGCGCCTCGCCCGGCGGCTCGACGGCCTTGCGCACCCGCTGCACCCGGCGTTCGCTGTTGGTGGTGGTGCCGTCCGTCTCCGCCCAGGCGGCGGTGGCGGGCAGCACCACATCGGCGAGTTCGGCGGTCTTGGTGAGGAAGATGTCCTGCACCACGAGGCAGTCGAGCCGCTTCATCCGCTCCACGGCCTGTTCGCTGTCGGCCTCGGACTGGGCGGGGTTCTCGCCGATGCAGTAGACGGCCTTCAGCTCGCCGGTCTCCATCGCCTCGAACATGTCCGTCAGGTTCAGTCCGTAGTGCGGCTGGATCACGGTGTCCCACGCGGTCTCGAACTTCCGCCGGACACCGGGCTCCAGGATGTCCTGGAAGCCGGGCAGCCGGTTGGGGATGGCGCCCATGTCGCCGCCGCCCTGCACGTTGTTCTGACCGCGCAGCGGCTGCACGCCCGAGCCGTACCGGCCGACATGCCCGGTGAGGAGCGAGAGGTTGATCAGCGCCCGTACGTTGTCGGTGCCGTTGTGGTGCTCGGTGATGCCCAGCGTCCAGCACAACTGCGCGCGTTCGGCGCGGGCGTAGGCGTGCGCGAGTTCGCGGATCGCCTCGGCCGGTACGCCGGTCACCTGCTCGGCCACCGACAGCGTCCACGGCTCGACCTCGGCGGCGTACTCCTCGAACCCGGTGGTGGCGCGCTCGATGAACGAGCGGTTGTGCAGCCCCGCGTGGATGATCTCGCGGCCGACCGCGTGGGCCAGCGGGATGTCCGTACCGACGTTCAGTCCCAGCCAGCTCTCGGCCCATTCTGCGGTGGAGGTACGGCGGGGGTCGACGGCGTACATCCGCGCGCCGTTCCTGATGCCCCGCAGCACATGCTGGAAGAAGATCGGGTGGGCGAAGCGGGCGTTGGAGCCCCACATCACGATCAGATCCGTATGGTCGACCTCCCCGTACGAGGAGGTGCCGCCCCCGGATCCGAAGACGGCGGAGAGACCGGCCACACTCGGCGCGTGACAGGTCCTGTTGCAGGAGTCCACATTGTTGGTGCCCATCACCACACGGGCGAACTTCTGGGCCACATAGTTCATTTCGTTGGTGGCGCGGGCGCAGGAGAACATCCCGAACGCGCCGCGTGCGGCGCCCAGGCCCTCGGCCGCGCGGTCCAGCGCCTCGTCCCAGGTCGCCCTGCGGAGGGGGCCGCCCTTCTCGTCCCGCACCAGGGGGTGGGTGATGCGGGCATACGTCTTCGGCGTGCGGTCTCGCTTCTTCACGCTGCGCTCTCCTTTGGGAGTGGTGGCCGCGCCCCATTGCATACAGTATCCCGGTGGCGGGTACGCGAGGGAACCCCGGTGCGGGGATTTGACGCGTACCCGCCTCTCCGGGAATCGGCGACGGGTGGTCAGGCAGCCGCGGTCACACCGCGGGCGAGCAGATCGGAGATCGCGTCGACCGTGCGGAGCGTCGGCACCTGGACATCACTGATCGCGGCGAGTTCCACGACGGCGGCGAGCAGGACATCCAGCTCCAGGGGCTTGCCCTTCTCCAGGTCCTGGAGAGTGGAGGTCCGGTGGTCACCGACCCTTTCCGCCCCCGCCAGCCGCCGTTCAACGGATATGTCGGGGCGGCAGCCCAGCGCCTCGGCGACCCGCAGGGCCTCCGACATCATCAGTTCGATGACCTCGCGGGTGGAGCGGTGCAGACACATCTCCCGCATGGTGGCGCGGGTGAGGGCGCTGATCGGGTTGAACGAGATATTGCCGAGGAGCTTGATCCAGATGTCCTCGCGCAACTCGGCCTCGACGGGACATTTGAGACCTCCGGTACGCATGGCATCGCTGAATTCCAGACACCTCGCGGACACCGAGCGGTCGGGTTCGCCGATCGAGAACCGGGTGCCTTCGAGATGCCGGACGATGCCCGGTCCCTCCAGCTCCGTCGCCGCGTACACCACACACCCGATCGCACGTTCGGGTGGGAGTACGGCGCTGACCGAGCCGCCCGGATCGACGCTCTCGACCCGCCGGCCGTCGTGCGGGCCGCCGTGGCCGTGGAAGTACCACCAGGGAATGCCGTTCTGGGCGGCGATGACCGCCGTACTGTCCTTGAGCAGAGGCGTCACCAGCGGCCCGCACGCCGCGTAGGAGTTCGCCTTCAGTCCGAGGAACACATAGTCGACCGGACCGATGTCCTCCGGCCGGTCGGTGGCGTGCACCCGCGCGGTGAAATCGCCGCGTGGGCTGAGCACTCTGACTCCGTGCTCCCGCATGGCGGACAAGTGCGGTCCGCGGGCGATGAGATGGACGTCGGCGCCCGCTCGGTCGAGAGCGGCTCCGACATAGGCGCCGATCGCTCCGGCGCCGACAACTGCGACTTTCACTGTGGGGCTCTCCGTTCGGTTTGAGGGAGACCGAGGGAAGGGTCACACTCCGCTGTCTGTTCTCTGTGCCGTTGATCACACTCCGTGTTGACGATATATTGTCTACAGTATGTAGTTCTGGTCGACAAGGCTCCGGAAAGGTATGCAGTCGGCAAACTCGGCCGAAGATCTTCCCTACCGGTCGGTCGGTTCCTAGAGTTCCCGACCATGACGCCACCACTCGCGCCCGCCGGCTGGAGCCGCTGGCTGGTACCCCCCGCCGCGCTGTCGGTGCACCTGTCGATCGGGCAGGCCTACGCCTGGAGCGTGTTCAAGCCACCGCTCGAATCGGCGCTCGGACTCTCCGGCACCGCCAGCGCCCTCCCGTTCCAGCTGGGCATCGTCATGCTCGGGCTGTCGGCGGCCTTCGGCGGCACCCTCGTCGAACGCAAGGGGCCGCGCTGGGCGATGACGGTCGCTCTCTGCTGCTTCTCGTCGGGCTTCCTGCTCGCCGCGCTCGGCGCCGTCACCGAGCAGTACTGGCTGATCGTCTTCGGCTACGGCTTCGTCGGCGGTATCGGCCTCGGCATCGGTTACATCTCGCCCGTCTCCACCCTGATCAAGTGGTTCCCCGACCGGCCCGGCATGGCCACCGGCATCGCCATCATGGGCTTCGGCGGCGGCGCGCTCATCGCCTCGCCATGGTCCGCGCAGATGCTGGACTCGTTCGGCGCGGGGAGCAAGGGGATCGCGCTCGCCTTCCTGGTGCACGGGCTGGTGTACGCGGTGTTCATGGCGCTCGGCGTCCTGCTCGTCCGCGTACCCCCGCCCGGCTACCGGCAGGGCGGGGACGGCGGGGCGCGGCCGGCCCCCGGCGCCGAGCCCGCCGCGGGCGCGCTGATCTCCACCGCGCAGGTGTCCGCCAGATCCGCCGTGCGCACCCCGCAGTTCTGGTGCCTGTGGGTCGTCCTGTGCATGAACGTCACCGCGGGGATCGGAATCCTGGAGAAGGCCGCCCCGATGATCACCGACTTCTTCGCGGAGACCGACACGCCCGTCAGCGTCTCGGCCGCCGCCGGCTTCGTGGCACTGCTCTCCGCCGCCAACATGGCGGGCCGGATCGGCTGGTCCTCCACCTCGGACCTGATCGGCCGGAAGAACATGTACCGCGTCTATCTCGGCGTCGGCGCGGTGATGTATCTGCTGATCTCACTGTTCGGCGACTCGTCCAAGCCGCTGTTCGTCCTCTGCGCGCTGGTGATCCTGTCCTTCTACGGAGGCGGATTCGCCACGATCCCCGCCTACCTGAAGGATCTCTTCGGCACCTACCAGGTGGGCGCCATCCACGGCCGGCTGCTCACCGCCTGGTCCACCGCCGGTGTGCTCGGCCCGCTGATCGTCAACCGGGTCGCGGACAGTCAGGAAGCGGCGGGCAGAAGCGGATCGGGGCTGTACGGTCTCTCGTTCACCATCATGATCGGGCTGCTGGTCATCGGCTTCGTCGCCAATGAACTGGTCAGGCCCGTCCACCCGCGCCACCACGTCCCCGCCCCCAGGGAGGCCGCAGATGAACACGTCCCCAGCGAAGAGCACCGTGCCGCCTGAGCCGCGTACCGGTCTGATCGTCTTCGCCTGGCTTTGGGTCGGGATCCCCCTCGCGTACGGTGTGTATGAGCTGGTACTGAAGGCGGCCCAGCTTTTCACCGGATGATATGGAGTCTCCAAGCGGCGCGGCTGAATCCTGTTGGTTCACCCGCACCCCTACCGGTGAGTCGCTGACGAGACTGGAGCATTCCTGACGTCGAACCAGAGGGGGTCCCGGGCATGACCGGCACTCGCATCGCCGCGCTCGGGCACTATCAGCCCGCCAAGGTGCTCACCAATCACGACCTGGCGGGCATGGTCGACACCAGTGACGCGTGGATCACCAGCCGGGTAGGGATCAGAACCCGCCATATGGCGGGGCCCGACGAGCCGGTGGACGAACTGGCCGCGCACGCGGGGGCCAAGGCCCTCGCCTCGGCGGGGCTCACCCCGGCGGACATCGATCTGGTGCTGGTCGCGACCTCCACCGCCATCGACCGCTCCCCGAACACCGCGGCCCGGGTCGCCGCCCGGCTCTCCATGGGCTCGCCCGCCGTGATGGACCTCAATGTCGTCTGCGCGGGCTTCACCCACGCGCTCGCCACCGCCGACCACGCCGTACGGGCGGGCTCCGCCTCCCGCGTCCTGGTGATCGGGGCGGACAAGATGACGGCGATCACGGACTGGACCGATCGCTCGACCTGCGTATTGGTCGGTGACGGCGCGGGCGCGGCGGTCGTCGTGGCGGCAGGCGCGGACGAGGAGCCGGGCATCGGCCCGGTGCTCTGGGGCTCGGTGCCGGAGATGGGCCACGCGGTACGGATCGAGGGCAGTCCGCCGGTCTTCGCCCAGGAGGGCCAGTCCGTCTACCGCTGGGCGACCACCCAGCTGCCGCCGATCGCCCGTCAGGTCTGCGCACGGGCGGGTGTCACCCCCGAGGAGCTGGCCGCGGTCGTGCTGCACCAGGCCAATCTGCGGATCATCGAGCCCGTGGCCCAGAAGATCGGTGCGGTCAACGCGGTCATCGCCCGTGATGTGGTGGATTCGGGCAATACGTCGGCGGCGTCGATCCCGATGGCCCTGTCCAAAATCGTGGACCGCGGAGAGATCGCGTCGGGTGCGCCGGTACTGCTCTTCGGCTTCGGGGGAAACCTCTCCTACGCGGGCCAGGTCATCCGCTGCCCCTGAATCCCGGTGTTCTCGGTAGACTGTAGACGATAGCCAATGTCTTGATGCTCATCACCCCTGGTGACATCGGTCCATCGCTACAGTCAATGACACTGCCGGCCAGGAGGGGGACGCGATGTTGTCCGCGAAGTTGGCGCAAGGTGCCGTGCCTAAACTCGAACGACCGGGACCACTGCGTGAACGTGTGTACGAGGCCCTGCTCGAACTGATCACGACCCGGGCGCTCCAGCCCGGTCAGCACCTCGTCGAGAGCGAACTCGCGCGTCATCTGGGGGTGTCCAGGCAGCCGGTGCGGGAGGCCCTCCAGCGCCTCAACACCGAGGGCTGGGTCGATCTGCGCCCGGCACAGGGCGCCTTCGTCCATGAGCCGACCGAGGACGAGGCGGACCAGCTGCTGTCGGTCCGTACGCTCCTGGAGGCGGAGGCCGCCCGGCTGGCCGCGGCCAACTCCGGTGCGGCGGGGATCGCCGAGCTGGAGGCGCTGTGCGCCAAGGGCGAGCAGTCCGTGGCCGACGACGACCGGGATCTGACCGTCGCCACCAATGCCGCCTTCCACGCCAAGGTCATGGAGCTGGCGGGCAATGTCGTGCTGGCCGAGCTGGCCGCGCAGGTGGACCGCCGGGTGCGCTGGTACTACACACCGGTCGCCCGGCAGCGCGGCAAGCAGTCCTGGATCGAGCACCGGGAGCTGATCGCCGCGATTTCTACGCGCGACGAGCGCCGTGCGACGGAGGTCATGAAGGCCCACACGGAGCACACGCGCAACACGTACCACCACCGGCAAGAGTCCTGATCCTCCCGAACCCCGCCATTCCTCGCCGACCCGAAAAGTAGGTGCGAAGGACGGTAAAAGCGACGCCCCGAAGCGGCTTTGTCCTCGGTGTGGAGAAAGTTGGGACCGATTCCCGCTCAACTTCTTCCCCCTGCGGGCAAGCGCTGCTACGTTCCCTCGAAAGCCCGACGCATAGGCCGAGAAGGCGGGGAGGGGCGCGTGAGACGTATGACCGCACGACCCGCGAACGCGCATCAGGCGCGACTGCTCAGGCTGTTGCGCGACGGTGGCCCCAACTCCCGTGCGCAACTGGGTGACCAGGTCGATCTCTCGCGCTCCAAGCTCGCCGTCGAGGTGGACCGGCTGCTGGAGACCGGCCTGGTGGTCGCCGACGGACTCGCCGCCTCGCGCGGCGGCCGGCGCTCCCACAACATCCGGCTGGCGCCCGCTCTGCGCTTCCTCGGTGTCGACATCGGCGCCACCTCCATCGATGTCGCCGTGACCAACGCGGAGCTGGAGGTGCTGGGACATCTCAACCACCCCATGGACGTCCGCGAGGGCCCCGTCGCCGTCTTCGAGCAGGTGCTCGTCATGGCGGCCAAGCTCAAGGTCTCCGGACTCGCCGACGAGTTCGACGGCGCCGGTATCGGCGTGCCGGGACCCGTCCGCTTCCCCGAGGGTGTCCCGGTCGCGCCGCCGATCATGCCGGGCTGGGACGGCTTCCCCGTACGGGAGGCGCTCAGCCAGGAACTCGGCTGCCCGGTCATGGTCGACAACGATGTGAACCTGATGGCGATGGGGGAGCAGCACGCGGGCGTCGCACGCTCGGTCGGTGACTTCCTCTGCGTCAAGATCGGTACCGGTATCGGCTGCGGGATCGTCGTCGGCGGCGAGGTCTACCGCGGTACGACCGGCAGCGCCGGCGACATCGGACATATCCAGGTCGAGTCGGACGGACGCGCCTGCGCCTGTGGCAACAAGGGCTGTCTGGAGGCCTACTTCAGCGGCGCCGCCCTCGCCCGGGACGCCGAGGAGGCCGCGCGCTCCGGCCGCTCGCCCGAACTGGCCGCCCGGCTGGAGGCCACGGACCGGCTCTCCGCCGTGGATGTCGCCGCGGCCGCCGCCGCCGGTGACCCCACCGCCCTCGATCTCATCCGGGCCGGCGGCAACCGCGTGGGCCAGGTCATCGCCGGGCTCGTCAGCTTCTTCAACCCGGGCCTCGTGGTGATCGGCGGCGGGGTGACCGGTCTCGGCCACACGCTGCTGGCCAGCGTACGTACCCAGGTCTACCGGCAGTCCCTGCCGCTGGCCACCGGCAATCTCCCCATAGTCCTGGGGGAGTTGGGCCCGACCGCCGGAGTCACCGGCGCGGCCCGGCTCATCAGCGACCACCTGTTCTCGCCGGCCTGACGCCCGTCAGGGGCCGGCGGCGCACCACCGGACACCACCGCTCCATCCGTAACACCACAGCTCCATCGGTCACACCAGCAGTACGCACGAGCCGCACCACCCGTCACACCAGCAGTACGCACGAGCCGCAGCACCGTCACACCAGCAGCACGCACGAGCCGCACCGCCGTCATCACCGCAACAGGCGCGAGCCGCAGCACCCGTACGAGCCGCGTCACCCGCACGAGCCGCATCCGCACCACGTACCGACACCGCTCCGCCGCACCTGGTTCCGCCCTGCCCAACTCCGCCCTGCTTTCTTCCTTTTGCCCATTTTCTGCCCTGCCCGCTCTACGGCCGCATCCGCCGAGGGGATACGCCATGGCACCAACACCCGCACCACCGGAACGACTTCTGCTCACCATGTCCGGCATCACCAAGCTGTTCCCCGGTGTCCGCGCCCTCGACGGTGTGGACCTGGAGGTCGAGGCGGGCGAGGTCCACTGCCTGCTCGGCCAGAACGGCGCCGGCAAATCCACCCTCATCAAGGTGCTCGCCGGGGCCCATCAGCCCGACGGCGGTGTGATCACCTGGCGCGGCGAGGCCGTCACACTGAAATCACCCATCGCCGCCATGCGGCTCGGTATCGCGACCATTTACCAGGAACTCGACCTGGTCGAAGGGCTGACGGTCGCCGAGAACATCTTCCTCGGGCACGAACCCACCACCGCCGGCTTCGTGGTCAGGGGCCGGGAGGCGAGGACGCGTGCGACCGCGCTGCTCAAGCGGCTCGGCCACCCCGAGATCCAGGCGCACCGGCCCGTCGGCTCGCTCTCCGCCGCACAGCAGCAGATCGTGTCGATGGCCCGCGCCCTCTCGCACGACGTACGGCTCATCGTGATGGACGAGCCGTCCGCTGCCCTCGACCCCGACGAGGTCGACAACCTCTTCCGTATCGTCTCCACGCTCACCGCCGACGGCGTGGCCGTCATCTACATCTCCCACCGGCTGGAGGAGATCCGGCGCATCGGCGACCGCGTCACCGTCATCAAGGACGGCAGGACCGTGGCCGTCGCCCTGCCCGCGAAGGAGACCCCGACCCGCGAGGTCGTCGCGCTGATGACCGGCCGGAACGTCGAGTACGTCTTCCCCGAGCGGCCCACGGCCACGGCCGCGGCGGCGCGCGCCGAGCCCGTACTGAAGGTCGAAGGGCTGGCCAGGGACGGGGAGTTCGCCCCCGTCGACCTCGAACTGCGGCCCGGCGAGATCGTCGGACTCGCGGGACTCGTCGGCTCCGGCCGCTCCGAGATCCTGGAGACGATCTACGGCGCGCGCAAGGCCACCGCGGGCCGGGTGCTCGTCAACGGCACCCCGCTGCGGCCCGGCAGCGTACGCGCCGCCGTCCGCGCGGGGCTCGGCCTCGCCCCCGAGGAGCGCAAGGCACAGGGCCTGCTGATGCTCGAATCCGTCACCCGCAACGTGTCGGTGTCGTCGCTGTCCCGCTTCGCGCGGGCCGGCTGGCTCGACCACACGGCGGAGCGGACCGCGGCCAGGGAGGCCACCAGGGAACTCTCCCTGCGCCCCGACAACCCGGACGCCCGTATCCGTACCCTCTCCGGCGGCAACCAGCAGAAGGCGGTCCTCGCCCGCTGGCTGCTGCGCGGCTGCCGGGTACTGCTGCTCGACGAGCCGACGCGCGGCGTCGATGTCGGCGCCCGCGCCGAGCTGTACGCCGTGATCCGCCGGCTGGCCGACGAGGGCCTCGCCGTACTGCTCGTCTCCAGCGAGGTTCCCGAAGTCCTGGGCCTCGCCGACCGGGTGCTGGTGCTCCGTGAGGGCCAGGTCGTCCACCGGGCGCCCGCCCAGGAGCTCGACGAGCACCGTGTACTCGACCTTGTGATGGAAGGGAGCCCGACGTCATGAAACAGCCTGCCTCCGAGGCGCAGCAGGGCGGGCCCGACGCGGCGGCCGCGCCCGAGCCGCCCACGCCGCCCGCCACGTCCCACGCGTCCGCCAAGTCCACGGAGGAGAAGGGCGGTTGGCGCGCCCTCGGGCTGCGTCTCGACGTCCGTAACCTCTCCCTGCTCGGGGTGCTCGCCGCACTGATCATCGTCGGCGGCATCACCAAGCCCGATCAGTTCCTGGACACCAACAACCTCCAGCTGGTGCTCACCCAGGCGTCCGTCATCGGCGTGGTCACCGTCGGTATGACGTTCGTGATCACCAGCGGCGGGATCGATCTGTCGGTCGGCGCGATCGTGGCGCTGGCGTCGGTCTGGGCGACCACACTGGCCACCCAGGAATACGGGTTCGCCGGCATCCTCTTCACCGCGGTGATCGTGGGTCTGGCCTGCGGACTGGTCAACGGCGTACTGATCGCCTACGGCGGGATGGTGCCGTTCATCGCCACCCTCGCGATGCTCGCCTCCGCCCGTGGTCTGGCCCTCCAGATCACCGACGGCAAGACCCAGATCGTCACCGTCGACTCGGTCCTCGACCTCGGGGTCCGTGACTCGTACATCCTGGGCATCCCGCCGCTCGTGCTGGTCTTCGCGGCCGTCACGGTCATCGGCTGGCTGATCCTCAACCGTACGACCTTCGGCCGGCGCACCGTCGCCGTCGGCGGCAACGCGGAAGCCGCGCGGCTCGCCGGCATCGACGTACGCAGGCAGCGGCTCTACCTGTATCTGCTCTCCGGCCTCTGCTGCGGTATCGCGGCGTTCCTGCTGATCGTCCTGGCCGGCTCGGGACAGAACACCAACGGGAATCTGTACGAGCTGGACGCCATCGCCGCGGCGATCATCGGCGGCACCCTCCTCAGCGGCGGCCGCGGCACGATCGTCGGCTCCGTACTCGGTGTTCTGGTCTTCACCACGATCACCAACATCTTCGCCCTCAACAACCTGCAGAGCGACGTCCAGCAGATCGCCAAGGGCGCGATCATCGTCGCCGCCGTACTGGTCCAGCGCCGCACCGTGCGCAACGGCGAGTCCTGACTTCCGGTCTCGCACCCGCTTACTGTCGTACCGCCCTACCTGAAGGGTTGAACCGTCATGCCAGAAACCAGCCGCAGAGGAATGCTCTTCGGCACCGCCGCCATCGGCGCGGGTGCTTTCCTCACCGCCTGCACCAGCAACGAGCCGGCGAAGAAGGAGCCCGCGGCCAACGACCAGCCCGCCGCCGACGACAAGCCGGGCAAGCCCGTCACCATCGGCTTCGCCGGCCCCCAGGCCGACCACGGCTGGCTCAACGCCATCAACGAGAACGCCAAGTCGCGGGCGGAGACCTACTCCGATGTGACGCTCGACATCACCGAGGGCTCCAACGACACCGCCGCCCAGATCGGCCAGGTCGAGACCCTCATCAACAAGAAGGTCGACGTCCTGGTGATCCTGCCGGCCGACGGCAAGGCGCTCACCCAGGTCGGGCTGAAGGCCATGCGCGCCGGGATCCCGGTCATCAACCTGGACCGGATCTTCGCCTCCCCGCAGGCGTACCGCTGCTGGGTCGGCGGCGACAACTACGGCATGGGCCTCAACGCCGGCAACTACATCGGCGAGAAGCTCAAGGACAAGCCCGACGCGAAGGTCATCGAGCTGTCCGGGCCCGACAGCCTGGAGCTGACCCAGCAGCGCACCCAGGGCTTCGACGACGCCCTCAAGAACTACCCGAACATCAAGAAGGTCGCGCGCCAGGCCGCCGACTTCACCGTCGAGTCCGGCCAGGCCAAGATGGCCCAGCTGCTCCAGGCGCAGTCCAGCTTCGACGCGCTCTGGAACCACGACGACGACCAGGGCGTCGGCGCCCTGCGCGCCATCGACCAGGCGGGCCGGGACGGCTTCCTGATGGTCGGCGGGGCCGGTGCCAAGGCCGCGATGGACGCGATCAAGGCGGACAACGGTGTGCTCAAGGCCACCGTCCTCTACCCGCCGATCATGGCCGCGTCCGCCATCGACCTGGCCCGCGCCCTCGGGCAGAGCAAGGGCGTCAGCGGCCTTTCAGGGCTGGAGATCCCGGCCCAGGTCACGCTCTTCTCGGCCGTGGTCGACAAGACGAACATCGATGACTACCTGCCTCAGGGCTTCAGCTGACCGGTCCAGTCAAGGCCGCCCCCACCAGCGAGAGACGAGGAGTACTCCGTATGACCCTCAGGGAAGCGTCGGAGAAAGAAGCCGGTGCACCACCGACACTCGGCATCGGCATGGTCGGATACGCGTTCATGGGCGCCGCACACTCACAGGGGTGGCGCACGGCGGGACACGTCTTCGACCTGCCGATGCGCCCCGTGCTCGCCGCTGTCTGCGGCCGTGACGCGGACGCGGTCCGCGCCGCGGCGGACCGGCACGGCTGGGCCGCGGCCGAGACCGACTGGCGGCGGCTCATCGCGCGCGACGACGTGCAGGTCGTGGACATCTGCACCCCGGGGGACAGCCACGCGGAGATCGCCATCGCCGCGCTGGAGGCGGGCAAGCACGTCCTGTGCGAGAAGCCCCTCGCCAACTCGGTGGCCGAGGCCGAGGCCATGGTCAGGGCCGCGGCCGACGCCAGGTCGCGCGGTCAGCTGGCCATGGTCGGCTTCAACTACCGCCGGGTGCCCGCGATCTCGTACGCCAGGAAGCTGATCGCGGAGGGCCGGCTCGGCACCCTGCGGCATGTCCGGGTCACCTATCTCCAGGACTGGCTGGCCGATCCGGCGGCCCCCCTCACCTGGCGGCTCAAGCGTGAGCGCGCGGGGTCGGGGGCGCTCGGCGACCTGGGAGCGCACATCGTCGACCTGGCGCAGTTCCTGACGGGGGAGCCGCTGGTCGGGGTCTCGGCGCTCGCGGAGACCTTCGTCAAGGAACGGCCCGTACTCAGCGGGGCGAGCGCCGGCCTCTCGGGGACCGCGGGCACCGAGACGGGCCCGGTGACCGTGGACGACGCGGCGCTGTTCACCGGACGGCTCGCCTCGGGCGCCCTGGCCTCCTTCGAGGCCACCCGGATGGCCTCGGGGCGCAAGAACGCGCTCCATCTGGAGATCAACGGCGAGCGCGGCTCGCTCGCCTTCGATCTGGAGCGCCTCAACGAGCTGTCGTTCCACGACCACACCGAGCCCGCTCCCTCCTCCGGCTTCCGCCGGATCCTGGTCACGGAGCCGGAGCATCCCTATCTGGAGGCGTGGTGGCCGCCCGGCCACGCGCTCGGCTACGAGCACACCTTCGTGCACCAGGCCCGCGATCTGGTCGAGGCGGTAGCCGCCGGGACCGATCCGGTGCCGTCCTTCGCGGACGGGCTCCAGGTGCAGCGGGTGCTCGCCGCGGTGGAGGACAGCGCGGCGAAGAACGCCGTGTACACGCCCGTGCCGCAGCCTTAGGGTCTTTCGTTTCTAGGTCCATCACATCGAGGAGGAGGTCCGAATGCCACGTCCGTTCACGCTGTTCACCGGCCAGTGGGCCGATCTGCCCCTGGAGGAGGTGTGCCGGCTCGCCCGTGACTTCGGTTACGACGGGCTGGAACTCGCCTGCTGGGGAGATCACTTCGAAGTAGACAAAGCACTCTCCGATCCCGGCTATCTGGACGGCCGTCACCAGCTGCTCGACAAGTACGGGCTCAAGTGCTGGGCGATCTCCAACCACTTGGTGAGCCAGGCCGTCTGCGACAGCATCATCGACGAACGCCACCAGGGCATCCTGCCGTCCCGGATCTTCGGTGACGGCGATCCCGAGGGCGTCAGGCAGCGCGCCGCCGCCGAGATCAAGGACACCGCGCGGGCCGCGGCGGCCTTCGGGGTCAATACGGTCATCGGTTTCACCGGCTCGTCCATCTGGCACCTGCTGGCGATGTTCCCGCCGGTGCCGCCCGGCATGATCGAGCGCGGGTACGAGGACTTCGCGGAGCGCTGGAACCCGATCCTCGACGTCTTCGACGCCGAGGGCGTGCGCTACGCCCACGAGGTGCACCCGGGCGAGATCGCGTACGACTACTGGACGACGCAGCAGGCCCTGGAGGCGGTCGGCCACCGGCCCGCGTTCGGGCTGAACTTCGACCCGAGCCACTTCGTCTGGCAGGACCTGGACCCGGTCAACTTCCTCTACGACTTCCGGGACCGGATCTACCACGTCGACTGCAAGGAGGCCCGTAAACGCCTCGACGGCCGCAACGGGCGGCTCGGTTCGCATCTGCCCTGGGGCGACCCGCGGCGCGGCTGGGACTTCGTCTCGGCGGGCCACGGCGATGTCCCGTGGGAGGACGTCTTCCGGATGCTGCGGTCGATCAAGTACGAGGGTCCCATCTCGGTCGAGTGGGAGGACGCGGGCATGGACCGGCTGGCCGGCGCCCCCGAAGCCCTCGCGGACCTGAAGCGCTTCGACTTCGACCCGCCGACCGCGTCCTTCGACGCGGCCTTCGGCGGAGGCGAGTAGCTCTTTCTCCTCGGATCGGGCTCCGGGGAGAGGGCCGGCAGCCCGGCGGCGGAAAGCGCCGCCGGGCGGTCAGGCCTGCCCGGAAAGTGCTTTGTCCTGAGGGAGGAAAAAGGCAACTTCTCCTCTGCGCAAGGTCTTTCGGACACGGACGAACACAGCTACCGTCCACTGAGATGTACAGGACATAGGTACACCGCATAAGTACAGGACACAGGTGGTCTCCGATGTGACGGCGCACGTCGGCGACGCAGCCACCTCTCTCCGGGGATCCGGTGCAGGACGAGCACCGTCCCCGGGAGGCGAGAGCGCTCCTCCGCGCTCCCTTGGCAACCCGCACGTACGAACAGCCCATTGTGGAGGACTTTCGTGCACAGAAAACGCCCCAGAGCCAGAACCCTCCTCGCACTCCTGACGGGCGCTCTGCTCGCAGGATCGAGCCTCAGCGCCGTACCCGCCGCCGCGCATCCGGACGAGCCGGCCGCGGAGGAGAGCTTCCAGCAGGTGACCCTCGCGAAGGGCGCCGACGCGGTCGGCGAGCCCATGTCGCTCGCCGTCCTGCCCGACCGCCGGGTGCTGCACACCTCGCGTGACGGCACACTGCGCATCACCGACGCCGGCGGCGACACCACGGTCTCCGGCACGCTGGATGTCTACAACCACGACGAGGAGGGCCTCCAGGGCGTCGGGGTCGACCCCGACTTCGCCGAGAACCGGGCCATCTACCTCTTCTACGCGCCCAAGCTGGACACCCCGGCGGGCGACGCCCCCGAGAACGGCACGGCGGCCGACTTCGCCCCGTTCGACGGATACAACCGGCTCTCGCGCTTCACGCTCAACGAGGACGGCACGCTCGACAAGGCCAGCGAGAAGAAGGTCCTCGACGTCACCACCTCGCGCGGCACCTGCTGCCACGTGGGCGGCGACATCGCCTTCGACGCGGACGGCAACCTGTATCTGTCGACCGGCGACGACACCAACCCGTTCGCCTCCGACGGCTACACGCCGATCGACGAGCGAGCCGACCGCAACCCGGCGTTCGACGCCCAGCGTTCCTCCGGCAACACCAATGACCTGCGCGGCAAGGTCCTGCGTATCAAGGTCGCCGAGGACGGCTCCTACACCATCCCCGAGGGCAACCTCTTCGCCCCGGGCACCGAGAAGACCCGGCCCGAGATCTACGCCATGGGCTTCCGCAACCCCTTCCGTATCTCCGTCGACAAGAAGACGGGCATCGTCTACGTCGGTGACTACGGCCCCGACGCCGGCGCCGCGTCCCCGACCCGGGGTCCGGCCGGCCAGGTGGAGTTCGCCCGGGTCACCGAGGCGGGCAACTTCGGATGGCCGTACTGCACGGGGGACAACGACCCCTTCATCGACTACGACTTCGCCACCAAGGCGTCCGGCGCGGCCTTCGACTGCGCGGCACCCAAGAACACCTCGCCGCACAACACGGGCCTGACGGACCTCCCGCCGGCCCAGCCGGCCTGGATCCCGTACGACGGCGGCAGCCTGCCCGAGTTCGGCAGCGGCTCCGAATCCCCGATGGGCGGACCGGTCTACCGGTACGACGCCGACCTCGACTCCCCGGTCAAGTTCCCCGAGGAGTACGACGGGGACTTCTTCGCCGGTGAGTTCGGCCGCCAGTGGATCAAGCGGATCGAGCAGGGCGAGGACGGCACCGTCAGCAAGATCAACCCGTTCCCGTGGTCCGGCACCCAGCCCATGGACATGGAGTTCGGCCCTGACGGCGCGCTCTACGTACTCGACTACGGCCTGTCCTGGTTCGGCGGCGACGAGCACTCCGCGCTCTACCGCATCGAGAACTCCACGGGCGGCAAGTCACCGATCGCCGAGGCGGCCGCGACCAAGACGTCGGGCAAGTCCCCGCTGAAGGTCACCTTCTCCTCCGCGGGCACCGAGGACCCCGACGGCGACGCCCTCACCTACGCGTGGGACTTCGGCGACGGCGGCACCTCGACCGAGGCCAACCCCTCGTACACGTACAAGAAGAACGGCACCTACACCGCGCGGCTCACCGTCACCGACCCGACCGAGCGCACCGCGACCGCGTCCGTACGGATCGTCGTCGGCAACACCGCGCCCAAGGTGACGCTCGAACTCCCCAACGACGGGCACCTCTTCAACTTCGGGGACACCATCCCCTTCAAGGTGAAGGTCACGGACCCGGAGGACGGGGTGATCGACTGCTCCAAGGTCGTCGTCCGCTACATCCTCGGCCACGACAGCCACGGCCACCCGATCACCTCGGCCAACGGCTGTGAGGGCACCATCACCGCGCCCGCCGACACCGAGCACGATCCCAACGCCAACATCTTCGGTGTCATCGACGCCGAGTACACCGACGGCGGAGGCGGCGGCCAGGCGGCGCTCACCACGCACGACCAGTCGCAGCTGCAGCCGCGCCACCGGCAGGCGGAGCACTTCAACAACTCCTCCGGCATCAAGGTCTACGACAAGGCACCGGCCAACGGCGGCAAGACCGTCGGCGACATCGACAACGGCGACTGGATCTCCTTCTCGCCGTACAACCTGACCGGGTCCAAGACGCTCACCGCCCGGATCTCCTCCGGCGGCGCCGGCGGATTCCTGGAGGTACGCACCGGCTCGGCCAACGGCAACCTGCTCGGCTCCGCGCCGATCCCGGTCACCGGCGGCTGGGAGACCTTCCAGGACATCGACGTACCGCTCCGTGCCGTACCCAAGCAGACCACCGAGCTGTTCCTGGTCTTCAAGGGCGGTGCCGGCGCGCTGTACGACCTGGACGACTTCCAGCTCTCCACGGCCGTGCCCGGCAAGACCGAGAAGCGGGTCCTGGTCTTCTCCAAGACCGGCGGCTTCCGCCACGACTCGATCCCCGCGGGCATCGCCGCGCTCAAGGAGCTCGGCAAGACCACCGGGATCACCGTCGACGCCACCGAGGCGGCCGGCCAGTTCACCACCAACAACCTGGCCAGGTACGACGCGGTGGTCTTCCTCTCCACCACCGGTGACGTCCTCAACGCCGACCAGCAGAAGGCGTTCGAGAACTACGTCGCCACCGGCGGCGGCTACATGGGCGTCCACGCCGCGGCCGACACCGAGTACGACTGGTCCTTCTACGGCGGTCTGGTGGGGGCCTACTTCGACTCCCACCCGCAGATCCAGCCGGCCACCGTACGCGTCGAGGACCACGACCACCCGTCGACCGCCCACCTGGGCGACGAGTGGCAGCGCACCGACGAGTGGTACAACTACCGCACCAACCCGCGGGATCAGGCCCGGGTCCTCGCCACCCTGGACGAGACCACCTACCAGGGCGGCAACATGAAGGGCGACCACCCGATCGCCTGGTGCCAGACCTACGAGGGCGGCCGTGCCTTCTACACCGGCGGCGGCCACACCAAGGAGTCGTACGCGGACGACGCCTTCCGCCAGCACCTGCTCGGCGGACTGCGGTACGCGGCCGGCCAGGTGAAGGCGGACTGCAAGCCGAAGACCGGCTACCGGGACCTCTTCAACGGCAAGACGCAGGAGGGCTGGAAGCAGGCGGGACCGGGCAAGTTCAACGTCGTGGACGGTGAACTGCGCTCCGAGGGCGGCATGGGCCTGCTGTGGTACCAGGCCAAGGAACTGAAGTCGTACTCCCTGAAGCTCGACTGGAAGATGGACGGGGACGACAACTCCGGTGTCTTCGTGGGCTTCCCGGCCTCCGACGACCCGTGGTCCGCGGTCAACAAGGGGTACGAGATACAGATCGACGCCACCGACGCGGCCGACCGCACCACCGGCTCCGTCTACGGCTTCAAGTCGGCCAACATCAAGGCCAGGGACCAGGTTCTGCGGCCCCCGGGCCAGTGGAACAACTACGAGATCAAGGTCCAGGGAGAGCGTCTGCAGATCTTCCTCAACGGCGTGAAGATCAACGACTTCACCAACAAGGACCCCGAGCGCAGTCTGCGGGACGGCTACATCGGCCTGCAGAACCACGGAGCGGACGACCAGGTGTCCTTCCGTGACATCCAGCTCAAGGAACTGCCCTCCGCCTAGAGACCTCTCGTAGCCAGAGGTCTCCGGGACGGGGCGGCCCGTCAGCCGGCGGCGGGCGGGGAGGCGCCGTACCCCCCGCCCGCCGTCCACCAACCACCACACCACCGGCAGGGAGGCAGCCCCGTGACGACGACCAGTCCCGCGACGACGGCCCGTACAGAATCGACTGCAGCACGCACCGGAGTCTGGTTCGTCGGAGCGCGCGGCTCCGTCGCCACGACGGCCGTCGCCGGATGCGCGGCGGTCACCGCCGGGCTCCACCCCGCGACGGGCATGGTCACCGAGACCGCGCCCTTCGCGGACACGGGCCTCCCCGCACTCTCCTCGCTCGTCTTCGGCGGACACGACACGGCGAGCTGTCCGCTGCCCAAACGCGCGGAGGCGCTGACCGCGGCGGGTGTGCTGCCGCACGGCCTGCCCGCCGCGATCCACGCCGAACTGGCCGCCGCCGACCAGGAGATACGGGCCGGCGGCCCCCAGCCGGGCGACACCAGGAGCGACGAGGAGCTCATCGCCTCGTTCGCCGACGACCTCAGGGACTTCGCGCGCCGCACCGGCGTCGCCCGCACCGTCGTCGTCAACGTCTCCTCCACCGAACCCCAGCCCGCGCCGGACGATCCGCGTCTGCCCGCCAGCTCGCTCTACGCGGCGGCCGCGATCCGGGCAGGCTGCTCGTACGTCAACTTCACGCCCTCCACCGGGCTGCGCACCGAGGCCCTCACGGCGGCCGCCGAGGCCGGCGGACTTCCCCACGCCGGCCGCGACGGCAAGACAGGCCAGACGCTGCTCCGTTCCGTGCTCGCCCCGATGTTCGTCCAGCGCGCGCTGACCGTACGGGCCTGGTCGGGCACGAACCTGCTGGGCGGCGGGGACGGAGCGGCGCTGGCCGACCCGGCCGCCGCGGCGGCCAAGAACGCGGGCAAGGAACGCGTACTGGCCGACACCCTCGGCACGGCCCCCGAGGGCGAGGTCCACATCGACGACGTCCCGGCGCTCGGCGACTGGAAGACCGCCTGGGACCACATCGCGTTCGACGGCTTCCTCGGCTCGCGGATGATCCTCCAGACCATCTGGCAGGGATGCGACTCGGCGCTCGCGGCGCCGCTCGTACTCGACCTGGCCCGGCTGGTGGCCCGCGCGCACGAGGCGGGGCTGAGCGGGCCCCTGCCCGGCCTCGGCTTCTACTTCAAGGATCCGGACGGCGGCCCCGCCGCGCTCGCCGAACAGTTCGACGAGCTGCTCGCCTTCGCCGAGCGGCTGAAGGAGACCAGGTGAGCCTGCGCGGACGTATGCGGGCCTGGGCCGAACTGCTCCGCGTCTCGGCCCTGTTCACGGTCCCGGGTGACGCGCTGGCCGGGGCCGCGGCCCTCGGCGTACGCCCCAACCGCTCCACCGCGCTGGCCGTGGGCGCCTCGCTCTGCCTGTACGAGGCGGGCATGGCGCTCAACGACTGGGCGGACCGCGAGGAGGACGCGATCGACCGCCCGCACCGCCCCATCCCGTCGGGCCGGATCTCCCCGCCGGCGGCCCTCGCGGCCGCGGGTGCGCTGACGGCCGCGGGCCTCGCCCTCGCGGCCCGCGCGGGCCGGTCGTCGCTGGCCGTGGGCACGGCCCTGGCGGCCACGGTCTGGGCGTACGACCTGCGCCTGAAACACACGGCGGCGGGCCCCGCGGCGATGGGCGCGGCCAGGGCGCTGGACGTGCTGCTGGGCGCTACGGCGACAGCTACGGCTACGGCTACGGCGGACGTGCGCGAGCGCGCGAAGCCGGCGCCGGCCGGGCCCGGTACGGGCGGCCGCGCGGTCGTGGCGGCCCGGAAGCCCGGGAACACCGCGTCCGCGCAGGCCGGAGTCGCCGCCGCCGCGCGCACCTCGCCCCCGGCAGCGCCCCGTACGCCGTCGCCCGGCATCGGCACGGGCGCCGGAGCCGCCGGCGGCACCGGCCCCTGGGCCGGTCTCCGTACCGCACTGCCCTCGGCCGCACTCCTCGGCGCGCACACCGTCGCCGTCACCACCGTCTCGCGCCGCGAGGCGCAGGGCGGTTCCACGGCCGCGCCGCTCGCCGCGCTCGTGGCCACCGGCGTGCTGGGCACACTGGCGGGCCGGCCACCGGACGGATCCGTGGCGCGCGGCGGACTCCGCGACGTCCCGCACCGCGTCACCGGTGCCGGCCGGCCCGTCGCCGCCGTCCTCGCCGCCGCCCCCGCGCTCGCCGGGGCGCTCGCCCTCCTCTACGCGGGGACCGCCGGGAAGCCCCTCCTGCACGCCGCGCTCAATCCGTCGCCGCCGCTGACCCAGCGCGCCGTCGGCGGCGGCATCCGGGCGATGATCCCGCTCCAGGCCGCGCTGGCCGCGCGCGGCGGGGCCGCCGGGATCGCGCTCGGCGTCATGGGGCTCGTACCGCTGGCCCGCACGTTCGCACGGAAAGTGAGCCCCACATGAGTCTGCGTTTCGGCTACGGCACCAACGGGCTCACCGATCTGCGCCTCGACGACGCCCTCGGGCTGCTCGCCGACCTCGGCTACGACGGCGTCGGGCTGACCCTCGACCATATGCATCTCGACCCCATGGCCCCCGATCTCACCGCCCGCACCCAGCGGGTCGCCCGCCGGCTGGCCGAGCTGGGCCTCGGGGTCACCGTCGAGACCGGCGCCCGTTACGTACTCGACCCGCGCCGCAAGCACGGACCCACGCTGCTCGACCCGGACCCCGACGACCGCGCCGCCCGAACGAGGCTGCTGGTCAAGGCCGTTCAGGTCGCCGCCGACCTCGGCGCGCACGCCGTCCACTGCTTCAGCGGCATCGTCCCCGGCCCCACCGACACCGACACCGCCTGGAAGCGGCTCGAAGAGGCGATAGGCCCGGTCCTCGACGCGGCGGTGGCGGCCGACATCCCCCTCGCCGTCGAACCCGAACCCGGCCATCTCGTCTCGGACATCGCGGGATTCCACCGGCTCAGACATCTGCTCGGCGACCCGGACGCGCTCGGGCTGACCCTCGACATCGGCCACTGCCAGTGCCTGGAGGCCGCGTCGCCCGCGGACTGCGTACGGGACGCCGCCCCCTGGCTGCGGCATGTGCAGATCGAGGACATGCGGCGCGGTGTCCATGAGCATCTCCCGTTCGGGGACGGCGAGATCGACTTCCCGCCCGTGCTCGCCGCGCTGGCGGCGACCGGGTACGAGGGCCTGACCGTCGTGGAACTGCCCCGCCACTCCCACGCCGGGCCCGAACTGGCCCGCACGTCCCTGGACTTCCTCCGCGCGCAGGGGGTGTCCTGATGACCCCGACCCGCGAGGAACTGCTCCCCAGGCTCGACGCGCCCGCCAGAGCCTGGCTCGACGACGCCCTGGCCGAAGCGACCGCCGGCCGTGCCGACGACAACGTTGCCGCCGCCCGCTGGGAGCTGCGTTTCGCCGCCGCCGGCCGCCACTGCGGCCAGGATCACGCCGACGCCGTACGCACCCTCCTGCTCGGCGAGGCCGGCGCCGGGCTCACCACCCTGACCCGGCTCTACCAGCGGGGCACCGCCGCCGAGCGGCGCGCCGTCCTGCTCGCCCTGCCCGACCGCGTCACGGGACCCGGCGCGCTGCCCCTGGTCGAGGACGCCCTGCGGACCAATGACACCCGGCTGGTTGCCGCCGCCGTCGGCCCGTACGCCGCCGCCCACCTCGACCCCCACGCCTGGCGGCACGCCATCCTCAAGTGCCTCTTCACCGGTGTGCCGGTCGACGCCGTCGACAGCCTGGAGAGACGCGCCCACGGAGACGCCGAACTGGCGAGGATGCTCGCCGACTTCGCGGCAGAGCGCACCGCCGCCGGCCGTCCCGTACCCGCCGACCTGCACCGTGCGTTGACCCTGACCGGCGAGGAGTCCTGATGCGCATCTTCGACCCCCACATCCATATGACCTCCCGCACCACGGACGACTACCGGGCGATGTACGACTCCGGTGTCCGCGCCCTCGTCGAGCCGTCGTTCTGGCTCGGCCAGCCCCGCACCTCACCCGAGAGCTTCTTCGACTACTTCGACGCTCTCCTCGGCTGGGAGCCGTTCCGCGCCGCCCAGTACGGCATCGCCCACCACTGCACACTCGCCCTCAACCCCAAAGAGGCGAACGACCCGCGCTGCACCCCCGTCCTGGACGAACTGCCGCGCTATCTGGTCAAGGACGGCGTCGTCGCCGTCGGCGAGATCGGATACGACTCGATGACCCCGGCCGAGGACACCGCTCTGGCCGCGCAGCTCCAGCTCGCCGCCGACCACGGCCTGCCCGCGCTCGTCCACACTCCCCACCGCGACAAGCTGTCGGGGCTGCGCCGCACCATCGACGTCGTACGGGAGTCCGCGCTCGCGCCGG
The DNA here is from genome assembly GCF_055639435.1 of Streptomyces sp. NPDC039430. Classification (NCBI taxonomy): domain Bacteria; kingdom Bacillati; phylum Actinomycetota; class Actinomycetes; order Kitasatosporales; family Streptomycetaceae; genus Streptomyces; species Streptomyces sp. NPDC039430. Next base: position 600,310 of record NZ_JBVKAK010000003.1, read on the forward strand.
ACCGGGTGCTGCTCGACCACCTCAACGAGACGACCGTCAAGGACGCGGCGCAGAGCGGCAGTTGGCTCGGCTTCTCGATCTACCCCGACACCAAGATGGACGAGGACCGGATGGTCGCCGTCCTCAAGGAGCACGGCACCGAGAGGGTGCTCGTCAACTCGGCCGCCGACTGGGGCAACAGCGACCCGCTCAAGACCCGCAAGGTCGGCGACGCGATGCTCGCCGCCGGGTTCGACGAGGACGACGTCGACCAGGTCCTGTGGCGCAACCCCGTCGCCTTCTACGGGCTCAGCGGCAGACTCCAGCTGGACGTGCCCGCGCCGGAGGCCCTGCACGAGGGCAACTCCATCCTGCGCGGAGGGGAGTGAGCCCATGCGCTTCCGCCACCCCGACGGCTCCACCGTCCACCTCTCGTACTGCACCAATGTGCACCCCGCCGAGACCCTCGACGGCGTACTGGCCCAGCTGCGCGACCACTGCGAGCCCGTACGCAAACGCCTCGGCCGGGACCGCCTCGGCATCGGACTCTGGCTCGCCAAGGACGCCGCCCAGGCCCTGATCAACGACCCGGCGGTGCTGCGCGGGCTCCGCGCCGAACTGGACCGGCGCGGCCTTGAGGTCATCACACTCAATGGCTTCCCGTACGAGGGCTTCGGCGCCGAAGAGGTCAAGTACCGTGTGTACAAGCCCGACTGGCGCGACCCCGAGCGGCTCGCCCACACCAGCGATCTGGCCCGGCTGCTGGCGGCACTGCTGCCCGACGATGTCACCGAAGGCTCCGTCTCCACCCTCCCGCTCGGCTGGCGCACCCCCTGGGACGCCGCCGCGGCCCGCACCGCGCACCAGGCGCTGACCACGCTCGCCGAACGGCTGGACGCGCTGGAGGAGCTGACCGGCAAGTCCATCAGGATCGCCCTGGAACCGGAGCCAGGCTGCACCGTCGAGACCACCGCCGACGCGATCGGCCCGCTCACCGACATCGCCAGCGGCCGGATCGGCATCTGTATCGACACCTGCCATCTCGCCACCTCCTTCGAGGACCCCGGCGCCGCGCTCGGCGCGCTGGAGGCCGCGCACATCTCCATCCCCAAGGCCCAGCTCTCCGCGGCCCTGCACGCCGAGCACCCGCATCTGCCGGAGGTACGGGACGCGCTCGCCTCCTTCGCCGAACCCCGCTTCCTGCACCAGACCCGTACCCGCACCGCCGCCGGGCTGCGCGGCACGGACGACCTGGACGAGGCCCTGGCCGGGGATGTGCTGCCCGACGGAGCCCCCTGGCGCGCACACTTCCATGTGCCCCTGCACGCGCCGCCCGCCCCGCCGCTCACCTCCACCCTCCCGGTGCTCCGGGACACCCTGGCCCGGCTCGTCGGCGTCGCGCAGCCGCGCACCCGCCATCTGGAGGTCGAGACCTACACCTGGCAGGCGCTTCCGCCGGAGCTGCGTCCCCGCTCACGCGGACAGCTCGCCGACGGAATCGCCGCCGAACTCACCCTGGCCCGTGATCTGCTGACCGATCTCGGCCTGAAGGAGCTGCCGTGACCGAGACCCAGGCCGGGACCCCGGCCCCGACCCCGCTGCTGGTCCTCGACGTCGTCGGGCTCACCCCCCAGCTGCTCGCCCATATGCCGAACCTGCGCAAGCTGGCGGCGTCCGGCTCGCAGGCCCCGCTCTCCACGGTGCTGCCCGCCGTCACCTGCAGCGCGCAGTCCACCTTCCTCACCGGTACGCTCCCCGCCGAGCACGGCATCGTCGGCAACGGCTGGTACTTCCGCGAGCTGGGCGATGTGCTGCTGTGGCGCCAGCACAACGGCCTCGTCTCCGGCGACAAGCTGTGGGACGCCGCCCGGCGCGCGCACCCCGGCTACACGGTGGCCAACATCTGCTGGTGGTACGCGATGGGCGCGGACACCGACTACACGGTCACACCGCGCCCCGTCTACTACGCGGACGGCCGCAAGGAACCGGACTGCTACACCCGTCCGCCCGCGCTGCACGACGAACTCACCGAGAAGCTCGGCACGTTCCCCCTCTTCCACTTCTGGGGCCCCGGCGCCGACCTCGTCTCCTCGCAGTGGATCGTGGACGCCACCCGCCATATCGTCCGCACCCGGCGGCCCGATCTGGCCCTCTGCTATCTGCCGCATCTCGACTACGACCTCCAGCGCTACGGCCCGGACGACCCGCGCTCGCACCGGGCCGCGACGGATCTCGACGCCGCCATGGCCCCGCTGCTGGACGACGCCAGGTCGGAGGGCCGTACGGTCGTCGCGCTCTCCGAGTACGGCATCACCCGGGTCTCCCGGCCCGTCGACATCAACCGGGCGCTGCGCCGTGCCGGCCTGCTGGAGGTGCACACCCAGGACGGCATGGAGTATCTCGACCCGATGGCCTCCCGGGCGTTCGCCGTCTCGGACCATCAGCTCGCCCATGTCTACGTTCGCCGCCCCGAGGACCTTGACGCCACGCGCGAGGCACTGAAGGATCTCCCCGGAATCGACGAACTCCTGGACGACGAGGGCAAGAAGGCGCACGGCCTGGACCACCCCCGCTCCGGTGAGCTGGTGGCCATCGCCGAGCCCGACGCGTGGTTCACGTACTACTACTGGCTCGACGACGAACGGGCCCCGGACTTCGCCCAGTTGGTGGAGATCCACCGCAAACCGGGCTATGACCCGGTCGAGTTGTTCATGGACCCCCTCGATCCGTACGTACGCCTCAAGGCGGCCAAGGCGATCGCCCGCAAGAAGCTCGGTATGCGCTACCGACTCGCGGTCGTCCCGCTGGACGCCTCGCCCATCCGCGGCAGCCACGGCCGGCTGCCGCAGAGCGACGACGAAGGTCCGCTCATCCTGTGCTCCACCCCCCGCGCCGTCGGTGACCGGGTCGCGGCCACCGACGTCAAATCCCTGCTCCTCCAGCTTGCCGGACTGCACTGAAAGAAGGAGTTCCGCAATGAGCCGCAAGAAGTCAGCCGACCCAGAGCTCGCCCAGAAGCTGAGCAGACGCAATATGCTCGGCGTGGCCGCGGGCGCGACCGCCGCCGCCGTCCTCGGCGCCTCGGCGACCCCCGCCGCCGCCCACGGGACGGGACACGGGCACGGCAACGGCCATGGACACGGCCAGCCCGTGCTGCCCGCAGGACGGCTCGGCGTCCAGCTCTACTCACTGCGTGACAAGGTCTCCACGATCGGCTTCGCCAAGGTCTTCGAGGAGCTGGAGCGCTTCGGCTACGACGAGATCGAGTACGCCGGGTACACCCAGGGGTCCGCGGGCGCGATCACCCTGCCCCAGCTCAAGCGGCTGGCCAGGGACCACGGTCTCAAGGGCATCGGCAGCCATGTCAACTACTACGACAACAACAACCCCAACGCCTACAGCTTCGCCCAGAACCTCACCAAGGTCCTGGACGACGCCCAGGAACTGGGCCTGGACCACGTCGGCACGGCCTCGGGCCCGTTCCGCTACGGATCGACCGTGGACGCCTGGAAGCGGGCCGCCGCGGACTTCAACGCCTATGGCGCCGCGGCCAAGCGGCGCGGCATGAAGTTCTACCAGCACAACCACGCGGAGGAGTTCTCCTTCGCCACCGACCAGCCCAACGTCCGGCTCTACGACGTCCTGCTGGCCGAGACCGACCCCAGCCTGGTCTATCTGGAGATGGACATCTACTGGGCGTTCGCCGGGCAGTTCCGCTTCAGCAAGACCCCCGAGGGCAAGCCCGCGCCCTTCGACCCGCTGCGTTACGTGCTCAAGCAGCCCCACCGGTACCCGCTCTTCCATGTGAAGGACGGCATCGAGGACATCGCCGCCCGCGACGGCTACCGGATGGTGGACGTCGGTGACGGCGACATCGACTACAAGCGCTTCATATCGGCCGTGAACAAGACGCGCGGCGGCCGCCGTGACCACCACTGGCAGGTGGAGCACGACCAGCCGGTGGACTCCATCCTCTTCGCCAAGAAGTCGGCGGCGCATCTGCACTCGCTGCGCGAACGCCGGTAGTCCACAGGGAACGCCTGCCGGTGTGACGGCACGGTGGTGTGACGGCACGGCGGTGTGACGGCACGACGGTGCGACCACACGAAGGCGGCCCTCCCCGCGGCTCATCACGAGTCGCGGGGAGGGCCGCCCGTCCGTGCTGGGTCACCCCCCGGCCGGCTGCGGAACGGGGAGAGCACTCCCGTCCCGCGGTTGTCCGGGGTTGCGCAACAGCATGGCCATGGCCGCGGCTACGAGCGAGAGCCCACCGGCGAGGATGTACGCGCCGCTGTAGCCCCACGAGTTCACCGCCATCGCCCCGAGCCCGCCACCGAACAGCCCGCTGATCAGCTTGCCGCTGTAGGCGAGACCGTAGTTGGTGGCGTTGTAGTTCTCACCGAAGTAGTCCGGCGTGAGCGCCGCGAACAGCGGGAAGAACGCCCCGCCGCCGAAGCCGGAGATGAAGGCGAACACCAGGAACAGGATCTCGTTCTTCGTGGTGCCCGCCCACAGGACGCCGAACTGCGCCAGCCCCAGCACCGTGATCACGAAGATCAGTGTGATCTTGCGGCCCCAGAGGTCGGAGAGCCAGCCGACGACTCCCCGCCCGACACCGTTGACGACGGACAGCACACCGGCCGAGGAGGCGGCGACGAGCGGTCCGAACCCGACGTCCTTGGCGAACGGCACCTGGAAGGAGATACCGAAGATGGACACACCCGCGGTGATCACCAGCAGCACCCAGATCAGCGGGAGCATGCCCGTCCTGATGGCCTCCATGGGCCGGTACTGCTTGGCCGCCGGAGGGTTCTTGGCCAGGGTCCTCGCGTTCCTGCTGCCCGCCTCGATCTTCAGCGGATCGATGTCCGCCGGCCACCAGTTCTTGGGGGGATCCCGGAAGAACAGGGCGCAGACGGCGACGATGACCAGGACGTAGACGCCGATCAGGTCCAGCACCGTCCGGTAGTTACCGATGTTGAACGCGTAGTTGAAGATGAAGATGAACGGCACCGCGCCATAGGCGAATCCGCCGTTGACGAAGCCCGTCTTCCCACCACGACGTTCCGGGAACCACTTGCCCACCATATTGATGCAGGTGGCGTAGATGAGGCCGGAGCCGACACCGCCGAGCAGCCCGAATCCGAGGACCGCGGCCGACACGTTGTTGAAGTGTGAGATGGAGAGGAATCCCACGAAGGAGAGAGCGGCGCCGATCAATGTGGCGGCGCGAGCTGTCAGAATCCCCTTCTCCCGCAGCCAGCCTGCCGGGAAAGCGACACCCGCCTGGAAGAACACCCAGATACTGAGGATCCAGAAGGTGTTGCTCTGGGACCAGCCATGCGCCGCCGAGAGGACGCTTTCGGCCGAACCGAAGGCGTACTCGAAGACGCTGATGGCCATCATGGCCGCCCATGGCAGGTACACCATGAACTTTCGGGAGTGACCCAGTATCTGTCGGTCGGTCTCGCCGATGCGGTAGATACGGCCACGTTCGTCTGTGATCTCGCGGTAGCCCGCGTCGGCCGTAGCCGACGCGGACCTACCGGAAAGAGGTTCTGCTGACATTAAGCGATTTCACGGCCAATCGGGTTCGGGTTTGGTTCGATTTTCTTGCTGTCCGGCCTTCCTGGCGCCTTGAGGAAGAAGGCCAGGATCGCTGAGAGAAGTCCGATGCTGCCGGCGATGATGAAAGCGCCCTCGTAGTCCCAGGCGGCCACCACGACGGCTCCCATACCGGATCCGACCAGACCGGAGATGAGCTTGGAGCTGTAGACCATTCCGTAGTTGGAAGCGTTGTTGTTCTCCCCGAAGTAGTCCGCCGTCATCGCCGCGAACAGCGGGAAGATCGCGCCGCCGCCGAAGCCGGAGACCATCGAGCAGAAGAGGAAGAACGGCATACTGCCCATGGAGCCGGAGACGAGCACTCCGAACTGCGCGCTGCCCAGGACCAGGCAGACGAAGATCAGTGTGTTACGGCGTCCGTACCGGTCGGAGATCCAGCCGATGACACCGCGCCCCGTACCGTTCACGATCGCCTTCAGCGACATCGCGGTGGCCACGATCCCGCCCGCGAACCCCATGTCCTTGCCGAAGGGCACCTGGAACGCGATACCGAAGATGTTGATGCCGGCCGTGCAGAGCAGGCAGAACCACATCATCCACAGCACGGGCGTCCGTGCCGCTTCCCTCGGTGTGTACTGCTTCACCGCGGGCGGGTTCTTCTCCAGGGCGCGGCGGATCCTCGGGTCCTCCGACACCTTCAGCGGGTCGGCGCCGGTGGGCCACCAGTACTTCGGCGGGTCCTTGAAGAACCAGCCCGCGACCGCGACCACGGCACAGCAGATGACACCGACGGCCACGAGCACCGTCTGGTAGTTGCTCAGGTCCATGTACGAGGTGAAGAGGAAGACGAAGGGCACCGAGCCGTAGGCGAAACCGCCGTTGACGAGGCCGGTCTTGCCTCCCTTGCGCTCCGGGTACCACTTGCCGACCATGTTCACACAGGTGGCATAGACGAGACCCGCGCCGATGCCGCTGAACATGCCGAAGCCGATGTACGCCACGATCACATGCGGCGCGTAGGCCAGTGAGAGATAGCCGAGCAGAGTACCCAGCGCGCCGAGCATCATGGCGTACCGGGCGGGCAGCTTGCCGCTCTCTCGGAGCTGCCCCGCGGGGAAGGCCACGGCCGCCTGGAAGAATATCCAGACGCCCATCAGCCAGAATATGTGCCCGCTGCTCCATAGATGGGCCTCGTGCAGAGTGTCCTCCGCCGAGGTGAACGCGTACTCCGACGAACTGATGCCCATCATCCCGATCCACGGGAAGAGGACCATCGTCCATCGCGGACGGCCCATGATGCTCCGGTCGGTCTCGCCGATCCGGTACACACGGCCGTTGCCGTCCGTCACCTCCTTGAAGGCGACAGTGCTGGAGACTTGAGTGGTTGTCATGCGGTGTGAACACCCCTTGCATCGAAAGAACTGGCCAGCGCCCCCTGTCCAAACTTTCGCGCCACCCGACTTGGTCAGGTCATCGACTTCCTCCCAACGGGGTTAACTCCGCATCATTCTGACGATGCGTCACTAATTTCGGGTGAGCCGCGGTCAACTGCCCCGCCGCTCGGATCCACACGGCGGTGTCATGTCCGGGGTACGACCCCGGGACCCGCCGGTGGAAGTCTGGTGAGTGGGTCACAGCAGCCCCGCCGCCCGTGCCCAGGTGTACTTCGCGCCGAGCGCCGCGACCGGCTTCTCGGTGGTGTACGGATAGGCCACCACTCCGTGCTCGAAGAGGTACTGACACGCCTCCTCGACCTCGATGTCGCCCGCGAGGGACGCCACCACCGGTTTCCGGATGCCCTTCGCCCGGAACTCCGCGACCACCCGGGCCGTCAGTTCGGCGAACGCCATCGGCGGAGTGACGATCGTGTGCCAGTAGCCCAGCACCAGCGCGTGGATCCGCGGGTCCTCAAGGCCGAGCCTGATCGTCGCCTCGTACGTGGCCGGCGGTTCGCCCCCGGTGATGTCCACCGGATTGCCCGCCGCGCCGAAGGGAGGGATGTACGCGCGGAACGCCTTGTCGAGATCCGGCGGGATCTCCATCAGCCGCATGCCGTTGTCCACGACGGCGTCGGAGAGCAGTACGCCCGAGCCGCCCGCGCCGGTGATGATGACGACGTTGTCGCCCAGCGGAGTGGGGAGCACGGGCAGCGCCCGCGCGTACTCCAGCATCTCGTTCAGGCCCGGCGCCCGGATGACGCCCGCCTGCCGCAGCACATCGTCGTACACGGCGTCGTCACCCGCGAGCGCGCCGGTGTGCGAGCCCGCCGCCCTGGCGCCGGCCGCCGTGCGCCCGGCCTTGAGGACCACGACCGGCTTCTTCGGCACGGTCGCCCGCGCCGCCGCCACGAACGCCCGGCCGTCCTTCAGGTCCTCCAGGTGCATGGCGACACACTCGGTGTTCGGGTCCTCGCCGAACCAGGTCAGCAGATCGTCCTCGTCGAGGTCCGACTTGTTGCCGAGTCCGACGATCGCCGAGACACCCGTCCCGGTGCTCCGGGCGAAGCCGAGGATCGCCATCCCGATGCCGCCGGACTGCGAGGTCAGCGCCACGCCGCCGCGGACGTCGTACGGGGTGCAGAACGTGGCGCAGAGGTCCTGCCAGGTGGAGTAGTAGCCGTAGATGTTCGGCCCCAGCAGCCGTACGCCGTACTCCTCGCCGATCGCCACGATCCGCGCCTGGAGTTCGTGCTCGCCGGTCTCGGCGAAGCCGGAGGGGATCAGGACGGCGTTCGGGATTCCCCGGCGGCCGACCTCCTCCAGGGCCGCCGGCACCGACTCCGCCGGGATCGCGAAGACCGCCACATCGGGCTGGCCCGGAACGTCCATCACGCTCTTGTACGCCTTACGGCCGAGTATGTCATCGGCCTTGGGGTTCACCGGATGGATCTCTCCCGGAAATCCCCCGTCGAGCAGGTTCCGCATGACCGAGTGGCCGATCTTGCCCGGCTCTCCCGAGGCCCCGATGACCGTCACCGAGGCGGGCTTCATGAGCCGCCGCATCGAGACGAGGATCTCCTCGCGGGTGTACGTACGACGCCTGACCGGTGGCTCGTTCGCCAGCAGGATCCGCACGTCCGCCGCCATCACCCCGCTCGCCGAGGCGAACACCGGGTTGAGATCGACCTCCGCGATCTCCGGGAAGTCGGCCGCCAGCCGTGACACCTTGACCACCAGACCGGCGAGCGCGTCCCGGTCCACGGCCGCGCCGCCGCGCACCCCGCGCAGGATCTCCGCCGCGCGGATCCCGTCGAGCATCGACAGCGCCTCGTCCCTGGACGCCGGCGCCAGCCGGAACGTGACGTCCTTGAGGACCTCCACCAGGACACCGCCGAGACCGAACGCCACGATCGGACCGAAGGTCGGGTCGGTGACCGTCCCGACGAGCACCTCCGTGCCGGACGGAACCATCTGCTGCACCTGTACGCCGAGGATCCGCGCCCGCGGGTCGTACGCCCGCACGTTGGAGACGATCCCGGTGAACGCGCCGCGCACCTCCGCGGTCGAGCGCAGACCGGTCCGTACGCCGCCCGCCTCCGTCTTGTGCGTGATCTGCGGCGAGACGATCTTCAGCGCGACCGGGAAGCCGATCCGGTCGGCGAGTGCCACCGCCTCGTCGGCGCACTCGGCCAGCCCCTCCGCCGGGGTGGGGATGGCGTACGCGTCGGTGACGGTCTTGCCCTCGGGCGCGGTCAGTGCCGTACGTCCCTCGGCCAGCGCGGCGTCCAGGACGGCGCGTACGGCCTTCTGACACTCCTCAGTGGTGTCCACCGCTAGATGACTCCGTCCGTTTTGAGCAGGCGCAGTTCCTCGACGCCGATCCCCAGCTCGCCGGCGTACACCTCTTCGTTGTGCTCACCGAGAAGGGGTGAAGTGACCACGTCGACAGGGGAGTCGGAGAGCTTCAGCGGATTGCCGACCGTGGTGAACGAGCCGCGCTGGGGGTGCGGGACCTCGACGACCATCTCGTTGGCCGCCAGCGAGGCGTCCTCGATGATCTCCTTGGTGGAGAGGATCGGGCCGCACGGGATGTTGTGGGCGTTGAGCTTCTCCAGCACCTCCCACTTGGGGATCGTGCTCGTCCACTCCTCGATGAGCTGGAACATCTTGCCGAGCTTGGGCAGCCGGGCCTCCGGGGTCGACCACTCGGGGTCGTCGGCCAGCTCGGGCCGGCCCATCAGCTCGGTGACCGGCCGCCAGCCGACCGGCTGGACGATCACATACACATAGTCGTTGGGGCCGCCGGGCGCGCATCTGACGGCCCAGCCGGGCTGTCCGCCGCCGCTCGCGTTGCCGCTGCGCGGCACGTCGTCGCCGAAGTCCTCGTTGGGGTACTCCGCGAGCGGTCCGTGCGCCAGCCGCTGCTGGTCGCGGAGCTTGACGCGGCAGAGGTTGAGCACGGCGTGCTGCATCGCGACGTTGACACGCTGGCCGCGTCCGGTGTGTTCACGCTGGAAGAGCGCGGCGAGTATGCCGGCGACGGCGTGGATGCCGGTGCCGGAGTCGCCGATCTGCGCGCCGGTGGCGAGCGGGGGCCCGTCCTCGAAGCCCGTGGTGGACATCGAGCCGCCCATGGCCTGCGCGACGACCTCGTACGCCTTGAAGTTGGTGTACGGACCCTCGCCGAAGCCCTTGATGGAGGCGTAGATGATCCGCGGGTTGATCTCCTGGATGCGTTCCCAGGTAAACCCCATGCGGTCCACGGCGCCGGGGCCGAAGTTCTCCACCATGACATCGGAGCGGCGGATCAGCTCGGTGAGGATCTCCTTGCCGCGCTCGGTCTTGGTGTTGAGGGTGACGGACCGCTTGTTGCAGTTGAGCATCGTGAAGTACAGCGAGTCGGCATCGGGGATGTCGCGCAGCTGCTTACGGGTGATGTCGCCGGTCGGAGCCTCGACCTTCAGCACGTCCGCGCCGAGCCAGCCGAGCAACTGGGTGGCGGAGGGGCCGGACTGAACATGCGTCATGTCCAGTACCCGTACGCCGGACAGTGCCTTGGCCGGCGCGGTGGTCCGAGGGGTCTCAAGAGCCTGGGGCATGGAGGGGCTCCTCTTCTTGTACCTGGTCTGGTCCATGGGTACGGGGGCGTGCGCTTCGGTCGGCATGAGGAGGCCCCTGTCCCTTCGCGTAGGGGAGGGCTGTCGCCCTCTCGGTACATTGCATACAGTCGACGAATACTGTATGAAGCTTGTTATCCCGCATCCAGTGGATGGTGTCCAGGGGGCGTGCGGCACTTTCGTCAAAAGGGAGCCGACATGGATCTGTACGAGCACCAAGCGAGGGAACTCTTCGCGGACCATGGCATCGCGGTGCCGGAGGCCGAAGTGGTGGAGCTGGCGAGGGAGGCCCGGTTCGCCGCGGAACGGCTCGGCGGCCGCGTGGTCGTCAAGGCCCAGGTGAAGACCGGAGGCCGGGGCAAAGCGGGCGGGGTGAAGCTCGCGATCGACCCGGCGGCGGCCGAATTGACAGCCCGTCAGATCATCGGCATGACCATCAAGGGCCACGTCGTCAGGAAGGTGATGCTCGCTCAACCAGTGCATATCGCATCGGAGTTCTACGTCTCCTACGTACTCGACCGGGCCGCGGGCACCTTCCTCGCGATCGCCTCGGCCGAGGGCGGCATGGAGATAGAGGAGATCGCGCGCAGCCGCCCGGAGGCGGTGGCGCGGATCCCCGTGGACCCCGCGGAAGGGGTCACGGAAGCAAAGGCGGCGGAGATCGCGAAGGCCGCTCAGCTACCGCCCGAGACCGTCCCCGTACTCCAGTCGCTCTGGCGGGTGATGGTCCGGGAGGACGCCCTTCTGGTCGAAGTCAACCCATTGGTCCGTACCGAAGATGGGCTGATTCTCGCCCTCGACGGCAAAATCACACTTGACGACAACGCCCGCTTCCGCCAATCGCGTTGGGGTGACCGTGCGGACGACGAACACGGCGACCCGCTGGAAGCCACCGCGGCGGCCAAGGGGCTCAACTACGTGAAGCTCGACGGCGAGGTGGGCATCATCGGCAACGGCGCCGGCCTCGTCATGTCCACCCTCGACGTGGTCGCGGGCTGCGGCGCGCGCCCCGCCAACTTCCTTGACATCGGGGGAGGGGCGTCCGCCCAGGTGATGGCGGACGGTCTGTCCGTCATCCTCTCCGACCCGGCGGTCACGTCCGTGTTCGTGAACGTCTTCGGCGGCATCACGGCCTGCGACGCCGTCGCCGAGGGCATCGTCCAGGCCCTGGACTCCGTACGGCTGACCAAGCCGCTCGTGGTGCGCCTCGACGGCAACAACGCGGCCCGTGGCCGCGCGATCCTCGCGGACCGCGCGCATCCGCTCGTGGAACAGGTCACCACCATGGACGGGGCGGCCCGGCAGGCCGCCGTACTGGCGAATGTCGGATAGGCGCCGGACCGGCGCCGGACAAGGGAGCGACAGACCGTGGCGATCTTCCTGACCAAGGAGAGCAAGGTCCTCGTCCAGGGCATGACCGGCGGCGAGGGCATGAAACACACCCGGCGGATGCTCGCCGCCGGGACCGACATCGTCGGCGGCGTCAACCCGCGCAAGGCGGGTCGCACCGTCGGCTTCGAGGTCTCCCACGGCCCTGAGGGCCAGGGAGGCGCCCCCCGGGCCGTCCCCGTCTTCGGCTCGGTGGCCGAGGGCATGGCGGCGACGGGCGCGGACGTCACCGTCGTCTTCGTACCGCCGCCGTTCGCCAAGGCCGCGGTCATCGAGGCCGCGGACGCCGGAATCGGGCTCGCGGTCGTGATCACCGAGGGCATCCCCGTCCACGACGCCGTCGCCTTCCAGGCGTACGCCAGGGAGCGGGGCACCAGGATCGTCGGCCCCAACTGTCCAGGACTGATCAGCCCCGGGCAGTCCAACGCCGGCATCATCCCGGCGGACATCGCCGCCAAGCCCGGCCGGATCGGACTCGTCTCCAAGTCCGGCACCCTGACCTATCAGCTCATGTACGAGCTGCGGGAGACCGGCTTCTCCTCGGCGGTCGGCATCGGCGGCGACCCCGTCGTGGGCACCACCCATATCGACTGCCTCGCCGCCTTCGAGGACGACCCGGACACAGAACTGATCGTTCTCATCGGGGAGATCGGCGGCGACGCGGAGGAACGCGCGGCGGCCTACATAGCCGAGCGCGTCACCAAGCCGGTCATCGGCTACATCGCCGGATTCACCGCGCCGGAAGGCAAGACGATGGGACACGCCGGCGCGATCGTCTCCGGTTCCTCCGGCACCGCGGAGGCCAAGAAGAAGGCATTGGAGGCGGTCGGCGTGCGGGTCGGCTCGACCCCCTCGGAGACCGCGCGGCTGGTGCTCGACCGCCTCGCGGCGTCACGTGACGTCGCTCATAATTGAAGGGAGTGTGTGCCTCCCCCCATCCGGTTCACGATTCACTTCGGACGAGAGCCGAGCCATGCAACTCCCGCCCCTCTAGAGCGGAGACCCTCAATGGCACCCACCCTCACCACATCCCACCTGATACTCAAGCCGGGCACAGCCTGGTCGGACGCCTGGGAGCGCTGCCTCGCGGTGGCCCCCGAGGCGTTCGAGGACGACCGTGTGCGTAACCTCTGGGCCGCCACCTGGCAGTCCGACGGCCGTGCGGTGCCCGCCACCAGCCCGGTGGACGGCAGCCCCATCGCGGGCCCGCCCCGACTCGACTCCGAAACCGCCCAGCGGGCGGTGCGCGCCTGCCTGGACGCCCACCGCGCCTGGCGCGATGTCCCGCTGGCCGAGCGCAAGGCCCGTGTGACGGCCACGCTCGACGCGCTCACCGAACACCGTGAACTGCTCGCCCTCCTCCTCGTCTGGGAGATCGGCAAGCCGTGGCGGCTCGCCCAGGCCGACGTCGACCGCGCGATCGACGGTGTGCGCTGGTACGTGGATGGTGTCGAACCGATGCTGGCGGACAGGACCCCGCTGGCGGGCCCCGTCTCCAACATCGCCAGCTGGAACTATCCGATGTCCGTCCTGATCCACGCGATGCTGGTGCAGGCCCTGGCCGGCAACGCGGTGATCGCCAAGGCGCCGACCGACGGGGGAGTGGCCTGTCTGACCCTGGCCTGTGCGCTCGCCGTCCGCGAGGGCATCCCCCTCACGCTGGTCAGCGGCAGCGGCGGCGAACTCTCCGAGGCGCTCGTGCGTGCGCCGGAGATCGGCTGCGTCTCCTTCGTCGGAGGCCGCGACACCGGCGCCAGAATCGCCACCGCGGTCGCTGACCTGGGCAAACGGCATATCCTCGAACAGGAGGGCCTGAACACCTGGGGCATCTGGAACTTCAGCGACTGGTCCTCACTGACCGGAGTCATCCCCAAACTCTTCGACTACGGCAAGCAGCGCTGCACGGCGTACCCGCGCTTCGTGGTCCAGCGCTCGCTCTTCGCGGACTTCCTGGCCGCCTACCTGCCCGCCGTACGCTCCATCCGCCTGGGTCACCCCCTCGCGGTCGAGCACCCCGGCGACCCGCTGCCGGAACTGGACTTCGGACCGCTCATCAACGCCGCCAAGGCCAAGGAACTGAACGACCAGGTCTCAGAGGCGATCAGCCGCGGCGCCGTCCCGCTGCACCAGGGAGCGCTGGAACAGGGACTGTTCCTGCCCGGCCAGGACACCAGCGCCTACCTCCCGCCCGTCACACTGCTCAACCCGCCCCCGTCCTCCCCGCTGCACCACGCGGAACCCTTCGGCCCGGTCGACACCATCGTCCTGGTCGATACGGAGGCGGAACTGCTGGCCGCGATGAACGCCTCGAACGGCGCCCTCGTCGCGACCCTCTCCACCGACGACCCGGCCACCTACGAGCGGCTCTCCCCGCAGATCCGCGCCTTCAAGACCGGCCACGGCAAACCCCGCTCGCGCGGGGACCGCGACGAACTCTTCGGCGGCTTCGGCCACTCCTGGCGCGGCGCGTTCGTCGGCGGTGAACTGCTCGTACGAGCGGTGACCGACGGCCCGACGGGAGAGCGCCCGCCGGGCAACTTCCCGGACTACCACCTGATGCCCTGACCCTCTGACCCCTGACCCCTCCGACACCGAGCGCTCCCCGTCCCCCGGCGGGGAGCGCTCGGCACCTCCCCGTCCGCGCGCCTTCCGCGCACGGCTCCCGGACACGACGGCGCGACGACGGTCCGTACCGGTTCGGCGACGTTCCGTACCGACCGCCCCGGGACGCCTCGCGCGGGGCGCCCGGACCCCGGAAGGCGTCCGGCCACGGACCCCTGACCACCGGATATACGGGTGAGAGCCACCTCGATCCCCTGGTATCGTTGTCCTTGTCGCCGCCGGTGCACACCGCGGTCAGACCACTCGTCCGGGTGGCGGAATGGCAGACGCGCTAGCTTGAGGTGCTAGTGCCCTTTATCGGGCGTGGGGGTTCAAGTCCCCCCTCGGACACCAGGGGTAGTTCACGTAATTGCCTGTGTTGGTTTCAGGGACTCCCAGTTCGGATTCGTCCGGGCTGGGAGTTCCTCGTGTGTTCGGGATCCTCTCCGGCAGAGGCGGGCCGACGAGCCCCGCCCGGTAGGGGCGGCGGGGTCGGCGGCGCACTTCGCCGTGCCCGCCTGGCGCCGTGACCCGAAAACGCGGTGGCCGCGCGGGCTCGGGGCCCCGTACGTTCGCCTCCATGGTTGACGCAACGTTCGGGCATCCGCGCCTCGCCGCCATCTACGACCCACTCGATCCGGACCGCGGCGATCTCGACGCGTATCTCGCGATGGCGGAGGAGTTCGGGGCGCGGTCCGTGCTGGATATCGGGTGCGGTACGGGCGTGTTCGCGCTGCTGCTCGCCGAGCGCGGGATCACGGTCACCGGGATCGATCCCGCGCGGGCGTCCGTCGACGTCGCGCGTGGCAAGCCGGGGGCGGAGCGGGTGCGCTGGCTCGACGGCGACGCGGGGGACCTGCCGCCCATGCGGGCCGACCTGGTGACGATGACCGGGAACGTCGCCCAGGCGATCGCCGATCCGCAGGCGTGGCGTACGACGCTGCGTGGCGCGTACGAGGCGTTGCGGCCCGGCGGGCGGCTTGTCTTCGAGACGCGCGACCCGGCGCGGCGCGTGTGGGAGGAGTGGGCGGAGTGGACGCGCGAGACCACGTACCGCGTGACCGGCATCCCGGGCGTCGGCCACGTCGAGACCTGGGCCGAGCTGACGGACGTGAGCCTGCCGCTGGTGAGCTTCCGGGGTACCCACGTGTTCGCTGCGGACGGAGAGGTACTGACCTCGGAATCGACACTTCGTTTCCGTGAACGTACGGAGATCGAGCGGGACTTGCTGGAGCACGGCTTCGTCGTCGAGGACGTGCGCGACGCACCCGACCGGCCGGGCGCCGAGTTCGTGTTCGTGGCGCGGCGCGGAACCGCGGAACCCGGCCCTCCTGGAATGCCCTGGGGGAACGTGCCCACCACACAACGCCGAGCGGACGGGACCGATGGCTGTGGGCTGCGACCAGGAGGAAGAAGCCCACAGTGACCTATCGGCCGGTCTCAGTATCCGTAGATCATCTTGTACGCGACTTCCGGGAGGAACTGACCGGCCACGGAGCCGGCGCCGACTCCGCAGTTGCCGTCGGACTCGCCGGGGGTCTTCAGCCACAGCAGCATCTCGGCTCCGCCGCCCGTCTGGCTGACGGCCCCGATCCGCCGCCCGCCGGGGTTGCACCACTCGCCGTTGGAATCGTTGCCGTTGCGGCTGGTGTCGATGACGAAGGGCTTCGTGTAACCGTAGGACGCCGACAGCACCGAGTTGATGGCGTTGCCGTAGCTGATGTTCCGGCTGTTGCCGTAGTAGTTCGAGACGTTCGACGAGAAGCCGTGCGCCTGCCGGGCCCCGGCGCCGTCGAGATGCCGGGCCATGGTGGCCGCGTCGATCCAGGCGGGGTTTCCTGCGTCCAGGTACGTCCACGTGTTGGGCGCGTGCGCGGAGAACTTCGCCAGGGCGTCTTTGAGCATGGCGTTGCGCTCATCGATCTGCTGCTGGGTCAGACAGCTGTAATCACCGAGGGAGTCGGGCTCGATCACCACCAGCGCCGGTCGCCCGCCGATGGCCGAGGCGAAGGCGGATATCCAGGTGCGGTACGCCGCCGGAGAACCCGCCCCGCCGCCGGAGTGGCCGCCACAGGCGTCGCGGCCGGGGATGTTGTAGGCGATCAGGACGGGGAGCTTGTCGGCGGCGTCCGCCGCTCCCACGTAGGAGCCCACCGCGGCCCCGATGTCACCGCTCCAGGAACCGAACCACCGGGCCATGGGGCGCGAGGCGATGTTGTCCCGGATCGCCGGAGCCCGTCCGTCGCCGGGGTTCGCCGCCACCCATGCGGCCGGATTCGAGTTCGGGTCCGTGTAGAACCCGCTGGTCATGCCGATCGGATCGGCCAGGGCGCCGGCGTCGGCCTGCCCGGTGCCGAGGGGCAGGAGCAGGCACGCCAGCGCCGACGTGACGAGCGTACGCATCATCTTTCTCATGAGTGCAGCCCTCTCTGGGAGCGCTCCCACATCGGCGGTGACTCAGCTGCGAGGGAGACGCGGGTGGGGGGAGGATCGAGCGGCGGTCCCCTCGGGGCTCTCTCCGGGGAATTGCCGCTGTCAGACGAGACAGTGGCAGGGGGGCAGTCCGCTGTCAATGAGTCCGGTGAGGGCCGCGGGATGAAGGGCGGGGACGTGGCGGACGTTCATCGGGACGCGTCCCGAGCCGCCGCGGTCCCGGCCCGCCCATCGACCCGGTGACCCCGAGATCTGTCGGGCACCTGTGCGGCAGGAGCCGTTCCTGCCACCCTGAAAGCGAGGGGATACCGCTTCCCGGCCGGCCCTGACAGACCGGGCGGGATCGGAGGGGGGACAACTGATGGCAGGCTTCCTGACGGACTTACCGACCTTCTGGGCCTTCGCGGTCGTCTGGGCCGGCGCTTTCACGACGTTCATGGCGTATTCGCTGGTCCGCCTCCGCTACGTGCTCCGGCGTGACCGGCAGGCCATCGGACGCTTCGTCGAGACCGGGGCCGCCAAGCCCGTTCTCGCCATGTACCACCTTGAGGGGGAGCGGGCGGCGACACAGGCCGGGATCCTGCTGCTGTCCCCCGGGCACCGCCCCTCCGGCGGCCGACGACGGAAGGCGCGGGACACACGACCGGAATCGGACCCCCTGCTGGCGGCACTCCACACGGCCGTTCATGACACCGGAGGGAGCGGCTCCGTGGAGGAGGCGATGGCATCACCCCGCTTCCCGGCCTTCAGCGCCCGACTGCGGCAGGCGGCGCGGCGCGACCTCCCCGCACGTCGGAAGCGCGGCGTGCCCGGCGAGAGGGAAGCGTGGGCGGCGGTGTCCGGTCTGTTCGCCGTCCTCGTCCACGGCATCGGGTTCTACATCCGTCAGCAGGACGCGAACGGGCTCTGGTTCGTGATCGCTCTGGCCGTGCACGTGCCCGCGGCGGTCTGGCTCGTCATCGCGGACGACAGGACGAGACAGGACCAGTGGCCGGAGTTCGAGGCGCTCTGCGAGCGCTGCGTCGTCCGGGCGCGGGTCCGCGTCCGTAGACCGGAGCGGGCTGCCGATTCGGACCGTACCCGTACCTCTGGCTGGGCCAACGACGGCGGTGTCGGCGCGTCCAGTTCGTGCGGCGGCGGCTGCGGTGGCGGCTGCGGTGGTGGGATATGAGCCGGCCGCGGCGTACCTTCGGTACCTGGCGGGCCGGCCGGCGCTTCCGTAACTGGCGGCAGCCGACGTCGCGGGACTGGCCGGACGTGCACAAGGATGTCGCCTACCTCACGCGGAAGTTGGGCCGCTGGCATCCCGATACGCTTCTTGCCCGCTCACTGGTGTCCATGTGGCTCGGCAGCGAAGGCCAACACGCCGACGTCCTGAGACTGGCCGAGGCGGAAGTGGCGGACAGGACCGCGGAGTTCGGGGCCGACGACCCCGAAACCCTCAGGTCGCGCCGGTTGCTCAGCTCCGCCCTCCGCGGGGCCGGTGACCTGGACGGAGCCGTCGCCGAGACGCGGGCCCTCGTGGAGGACTCCGTCCGGGTGCTGGGCTCCGGCCACGCTGATACCCGTCGCGGCTGGGTGGACCTCGCCCAGTACCTCGCCGAGAACGGGGAACCGGCCGAGGGAGTACGCCTGCTGCGCGCCCTGTACACGGAGTCCCGGGCCTTCGGTCCGGAGCGGCGGGAAGAGTCCCGTTCCATCCGCCACCAACTGGTCCTGGCGCTGGAGTCCAAGGGTGAGTTCCAGGAGGCCCTCGATCTGCTGGACGAGGAGATCGCCGAGGAGTCGGGGACGGTCTACGGCGTCGACGAGTTCCGGGGCGACTACGCGATGGCGCATTTGCGGGAGTGGCGCGGGCGGCTGGTCGCCAAGGCCGCCTCTGGGTAGCCCGGCGTTTTCCCGCCGGCCCGACGCCGTCCACATGGTCATCCGGGCACGCGGCGTGGGCGCCACCTGCCGCACCCGCGTCCCGCTCGCCGCACACCGAGGGCTTACGGCCCTCGGCCACGGCACGTTCGCCATCGTCAGTTCCCGGTGTCGAGTCGGGTGCGCTCGATGTCGTTGTCCAGAAAGGCGATCAGGCTCTCGGCTTCGGTGTGAACGGCTTCTCGTTCCAGGGGGGTCAGGGGGCGCAGAGGGGTGATGCGGAGTTGGTGGTCGCGCGTGGTCCACGTGGCGGTGACGCGTCCGTCGACCAGGACGGTGCGGTGGCCTGCGACGGACAGGCCGAGGTGGGGGGCGTCGATGATGCGGCCGCGGTCGTGGTAGCCGAGGATGGCGTTGTCGAAGGCCGGGAGGAACCGGACAGGGGCGGGGGTGTCGGGGTCGGGGCGGGGTGCGTCGGGGAGGTCGAGCAGTTCGCGGCCGCGTTCGTCGCGGAACGCGACGAGTTCTTCCCTGGCGGCTTTGACGGCGGCGGGGAGCCCGGCGAGTCCGCACCAGGCACGGAGGTCAGCGGTGGCGGCGGGTCCGTAGGCGGCGAGGTAACGGCGCAGCAACTGCTGCCCGACGGGGTCGGTGTCGTCGGCGGGCAGGGGATCGATGTCCCGTGCCAGCCAGGCGCTCAGCGGCAGGTTGCGTACGCCGGCGGTCCGCTGCCACAGGCCGCGGGGCGGGAGTTGGGCCATGGGGACGAGGGCCGCGACGAGCAGTTCGCCCAGGACGCGGCGTGGTGGGCCGGGCCAGCGGTCTTCGAGAGCCTGTACCAGCTCGGTCATGGTGCGGGGCCGCTGGTCGGCCATGACCGCGCGGCCGGCGGCGGCGACCTCGTCCATGTCGATGCCTGCCAGTTCGCTCCGGTAGGTTCCCAGCACTCGCTGGCGCAGCATGGCGTCGTGGCGGGCCCGCCAGGCGAGCGCGTCGTCGGCGGTGACGAGGTGGACGGTGCGGCGCATCAGGTGGGTGCGCACCACCGTGCGGCCGGTCAGCGCGTCGTCCAGTTGTCCGGGCTTGAAGCCGGACAGGCGGGACCACAGCCCGGTGAAGGGTTCCTGGGGTTCCTGCGCCTGCAGGCCGCACAGGTGGGCCACCGCTTCCGCCACGGGCATGTCGCCGCGCTTGAGCAGGTGCTGGCGGGCGAGGGTGGCGCGGTTGAGGGCACGCGCGTCGAGGACAGTCATGGTCCGTCCCGGCTTCCGCATCCGCACGGTGAACCTTTCCTTCCGCTTCTCTGTGTGTCCGGTGCCCGCGGTGTCCGGTGCCCGCGCCGTCCGGTGCCCGCGCCGTCCGGACCGCCCCGGTGACCGCGGCGGACCGAACGGCGCGGGTCTGTCGGGCCGGTTCAGCCGTTGTACGGGGTAGCGGCTGCCGTGACCACGAGCGATCTCCCGAACGGCTCGAATGCCACCATGACAGAGATGGAGGACAGGGTGTGTCCTCTACTGTGGGCACACTCCACGCCTGGCCGACCGCCGTCTCAGAGGCGTTTCGCGCTGCGGAGCGCGCTCGCGTAATAGCCGTGGCCGTCCAGGCGGGAGGTGCCTCCCTCGTCGCCCATCGTCGGACCGTTCACCTCCTTCCTGCTCGATATGAACATCTGGTTCCCGTCCGTGTCCGGGCCCAGGTACATACCGGTGTGGTCCAGACGGGACTCCGTCCGCGCGTCGGTCTTGAAAAAGACCAGGTCGCCGGGTTGGAGCTCGCTGATGGACGCCGGGCGCTCGTAGCGCGGCGCGGGGCCCGACAGCTGGATGATGTCCACCCCCGCCGCGGAGCGCGCCATCGCGTTGGCGGTGCGCGGCAGTCCGTCGCCGGTGCCGTCGGCCGCCGCCAGCGGATAGTGGCCCCGGTAGCCGAACACGATCCGGATGAAACCCGAGCAGTCGATCGCGCGGTACCGCACGGCCTCCGGCTTCTTCGTGGTGCCGTCTCGGAAGGTGTACGGGATGCCCAGGTAGTCGTAGAAGTCGGACTCTTCGAGGCGCGGGCCGCCGCCTTGGCCGGCGTCCGGGGCGAGCGGACCGTAGTCGGCGTCCCCCGCGTACGGGACGTCCTCGTCGTCCTTCCTGACCGGCGCGCCCTCGACGTACTGGAACGCGATCGCGAAGAGGTCGTCCCGCTCGCTGCCGTAGTACTCCTTGAACCAGTCCTTGAACCACTGTTCCTTCTCGGCGCCCTTCGCCCAGACCTCCGGCATCAGGCGTACCCAGTTCTCGGTGACCACCCGGGCCGAGGTGTTGCCCGGCTCGTCGAAGGTACGGCTGGGGCCGGTGAGAGTGGCCGTACGCGCGCCGTCGGTGAAGGTGGCGAGTATGCCGCCGACGCCGATCCGCAGCACCGAGCGGTCCGGGTTCCTCAGCCGCTCCCAGTGCTGTTCCGCAGCGGTCCTGGCGGACCCCGACCTGAGGTGAGGGATGTCGGTGATGGCCTGGACGGCGGGCAGCTTCGCCTGCTCGTCCTTGCGGAGTTCGACGGTGAGATACGCGCTGCCGGCCAGCAGCGCGAGTACGGTCGCGCCGTGCAGGACGGGGCGGCCGCGCTTGGACTTGGCACTCATGAGGATTCTGCTCCGTGTGTGGGGGGTTTGGCGGAGGACGGGGCCCCCGCCGAGCAGGATGTCCGCGGTCAGGACGGCACAGGCCGTGCGTGCGACCGCGCCGGTGGTCCTGGCGCGCTTCCGGCGAGGGCCGGCGGCGCGCTTTCGCGCCTGCGCTGCTGCTGGAGCTGCTGGCGCAGCAGTTCCAGGGAGCGTGCGATGGCCCCGACCTCGTCGTGGTGGCGCGGGTAGAGGATGGTGCGGCGGTCGCCGTCGGCGAGCGTCTCGGCCTGCTTGGCCAGTTCGCGCAGCGGGCGTACGACCACGATGTGCAGCCAGCCCAGGCAGGCGG